>DASWEY010000001.1:0-14461 GCA_036394575.1 Usitatibacteraceae bacterium
TCTTGTTGGCCAGCCCGCCGAGGCTGGAGGCCACCGCCGTGATCTGATTCAGATCGTCGTAGGTGTAGGTCTCGCTGATGGTGGCGCCGGCATTGACCCAGTTGCGTTGCAGCACTTGGTCGATATTGTTGTAGGTGGCGCCGTTGTATTGCAGGGCGCTGGCGGTGTTGACCGTCTGGGTGGTGCCGGTGGTAACCAGCATCGAGCGGCCGCGGTCATCATAGGTCCGCTGCGTGACCAGGCCGTTGCCCATGGTCTCATTGGTGATGTGGCCGAAGGCGTCCACGCCATTGCCTTGCCACAGCACCGCACTGGTAGATACGCGCACCAGCTGCGAGGGGTAGCCCTGGGCGTTGTAGACATTGCGCACCGCAAAGCCTGCGGGATTGCTGGGGCCGGCGGGGTAGGTGGAGGTATCTACGCGGCCGGCGGTGTCGTAGGTGATGCCGCTGGTAAATACGGTGCCGCCCGAGGTCAGGGTGGTCAGTTCGCGGCTGCTGCGGCCGAGACTGTCGTAGCAGGAAATACGCGTGCTGTTGGCGGTGACCCCATCGGCCATCAGGGTAAAGGCGGCCGTCAACTTGCCCACTACCTTGTTATTGGCGGCCGAGCTTGCACATTCGCTGCGGTTGGCGTCGAACTCCCATTTGCTGTCAAGCCCCCCCTCGGTACGCCGGGTCATGCGGCCGAGGACGTCGTACTGCAGGGTGGTGGTCTGGCTCAGGGCATCGACCTGGCGGATCAGCTCGCCGAGGGCGTTGTAGTTGTATGACCAGCTGCCCATATCGGCATCGGCCATGCCGGTCTTGCGGCCGCGCAGGTCGTAGCTGACGGTATTGAGGATGCCGTTGGCGTCGGTGCCGATCAGATTGCTGTTGGCATCGTAGGCATAGCGGATGCGGCCGCCGGCGGGGTCTTCCACCAGGGCGGTCTGGCCGGCGACGTTCTTGGTGGCGATGGTGGTCTGCGGGGATTGGTTGCCGGTATAGACCGTGGTCTGGGTGACGAGGGCACTGTAGCTGGCGCTCTTGACCAAGGTATCGCTGCCGGTGAAGAAGTCATGCGCCTCGGTAACGCGGCCGAGAACGTCGTAGTAGTTCTTGATGGCCAGAACGGCGTTCTTGGCCGGCCAGGTATTGCGCTCGTAGGGGCGGAAGGTCTTATCGACGCGACCGAGTGCATCGTAGTACGTCAGACCGTCGTCGATCCAGTCGGTGTTGGCGAAATTGATACGCGTGGAGAAGAGCTTGCGGTTGGCCTGGTCGAGATAGGTGTAGACGGGCTGGCCGATCTGGGCGCCGGTGGAACTGTAGCTGATGCTGGTGATTTGGTAACAGATGGTGGTCTGGTTATAGGTCCATTGCCCGTAGCCGGTGCAGGGTGCGCCGGAGGTGCTGCCGGCGGGATTGGGGTAGCCGGTGGTGCTGTAGGTGCCGTCGGCGCGGTTCTCCTGCACGGTGCGGCCATAACCGTCATAGACCCAAGTGGTGGTCAGGCCGTTCGGCCCGGTGAGACTTAAGCGGGTGCCGAAGCGGGCATCGTAGATATGGGTCTCGGACTGGTTCAGCGCATTGGTGACTGTGGTGGGGAACTGGCCACGGTTGTCATAAACGGTGGCGCCGCTGCGTGCCGTGAATACGGAATCTGCTCCCGGCGCTGGGGCCGCGCCTTCGGCATAAGCGCCGGACAGGATCGGGCCGCTGCCGTTGCAGTTGCGCGTGGTCTTGGTGGCGACATTGCCGTAGCTCTCCTGGGTATAGACCGTGACCAGGCACATATCGGGGTTATTGGGCTCGATCACTTCCTTGATGAGCACCCCGGTGACGGGGTCGTAGTCGAAGATGCTGGTGCGCGTCTCGCCGGTGTTGCCGGCGGGCAGCGTGGGGGCGGCAGCAATGGTAATAGTTTGTACCGGACTGGTAACCGTGGCGTTATAGCTATCGGTGGCGCGCACCTGCAGATTGTAAGCACCGGCACCAAGGCCTTCCCACATATAGGTATAACTCGATGCAGTCGTCTTCGTAAAGATGACCGAGTTGTTTGCAATGAACTCAAGTTTCACGACGCCGGCGCTGCCGATAGCGTTGAATTTGATGCGCGCCGGCGCGATCGGTGCCAACGATTGCGTAGTCAAGCTGACCGTCGGCGGCGGCGGGGCAACCGTAAAAGATTGCACTACCTGTGGCGCCGCGTTGTAGGTGGCATTTCCCGCCTGATCGGCTGCAATGCTGCAACTACCTACGCTAACCAGGGTAATGGTAGTACCTGAAACGGTGCAAACAGGGGTCGTCAACGAACTGAAGCTGATACCAAGCCCGGAAGAGACCGTGGCACTTACCGCAAATGGCGCATCACTGCTCAATTTATTGGCGAGTGTACCAAAGCTGATTGTCTGATTCTGCTTTGCAACGGCCACAACGACATTTGTGGAATAGTCGCCAAACCAGGCCACACCGTCCTGCACCATCTGTGATTGGAAGTTATAACTGCCGGGGGTCGGCGCGGTAACATTGATACTGATCGTCGCCGTCGCACCCGGCGCAACTGACGCTGGCAAGGCGAATCGATTCGCTCCCCAAGTCGAGTTACTGATTGGGTTCTGCGAACCCAGGGAATATGCCGCGGCGGAAGTCCAAGTATTGGTTCCCGTGTTTTTCATGGTCACGGAAACCGGATATACCTGGCCCGTGACCATTGAAGAGGGAACTGACTGCGAAATGAATTGTGCAGCGTTGGGCGGAGCGGAAGCGGCAATGGAGAAAGCGACAATGCCATCCGTCTTTGCGACGGTACATCCGGCACCGAGCGTGCCGTTTTTAGGGGTGATGTCGAGGGAGTAATTTGCTGCGCCAAGTCCGCTTATCGTAAAAGATTGCGTTGTGCTTGCTACTGTCCCGGTTTGGCTTGTTGTACCGTTACTGGTGAGCGCCCAGGTCGCCCCCAAATACGAGGAATAACCCGAGTAGGTAAACGTGACCGTTGCTGAAGTCGTGCCGCTCGCAAATACGGTATTGTTCGCTGGCGAAGTGACGGTAATCACTTGCGTATAGTTTTCAGTCCCATCGCAAGGTGGAGGGGTGGCAAAGGCAGCGGACTGCGCCAAGAGTAACGCAAGCCCCAGCAATACGGCGAATGCCGAGCATGCAACATGCTTGCAATAGACGACCGACAGGGAAATTGGATTGTTCATCGTCATCTCCCCTTAGTTCGCAGGCTTGTTGCTGGTAACCACACTTTTCTTGAGCCGCCCGATCCACCAGTTCGCACCGGGGTCGTTGACGTATTCATTCGTGGTGGTCTTGCTGTAGCCGGTGGCCGCGCCTGGGTTGACGGCCGCATCGAAAACGCTTTCGTTCCACGGCGAGCCGGTCAGGATTTCGCTGGTGATGGTGCCGGGATTGCCGTAGCAATCGACATTCGAGGTAGTGCTTCGGGATTGGGGTAACGCCGAGCCATCCAGGTCCCAAGTCTTGGACAATGAACTGGCACTGTAGACCATGCAAGCCAGACCGCCGGTACAAGCGCCCGAACATAGCGCAGCCGAATTGGTGACCTGGAACGATCCATAGGTGACATCGCTGCGCGATAACTTGCTGCCCGCATTGGTCCAGCTCATTACGGTCTGCGGCGATCCGGTATACGGCCAGTCCGTAGCAAACCAGGTTCTATTGACAAGCCCGGTGATCGCATCTTGCGACTGTTGCCAGCCAAAACCCTGGGAGCTACGGCCGTCGTGGGAATACACTGCATTCGCATACCAGTAGTTGACAGCATTCCGTCCGCCAACAGCATTATCGGAGGTGATCGTCAAAACGGCCGGTATGTTTGGCGTCAATACCACTCGCGGATACGCCAGCGAGTATTCGCGGGAATAGCGTCCTGCGCCGGCCGCACTACTCAAAGGCGCATAATTGATGTCCGACTTCATGCCCAGACTTGTCGTGACACTGGCAAGCAAATCGGGAGAATTCACCGGTGCCATGCGTATATCCCATACTCCGTTGGCGCCGGTGTAGCCCGCCATATCTTGGGTTCCATCCCCGTTAAAGTCACCGAGAACGATATCTGGCGGTGTCAAGGTGAAACCATGGCTGTTGTAGCAGTTGAAGTTCACACTGCCGGCCAGGCAAACTATCCACAGGTCGCCATTGCTTGACCCGGCCCACACGGCAATATCAGTCTTGCCGTCGCCGTTGAAATCGCCGGAGACGAGATCGCTCGCCGGGTGATTTGCCGGCCCATTCCAATAACTGCAAGCGAAATTGCTTCCAGTGGATTGGCAGACCTGCCATATATCACTGTTGCCGGTGTAAGCAAGTAAGTCGGCTTTGCCATCACCATTGAAATCACCGATCGCGACCTGATCCCGGTTGACACCCGGCCCCGTCCAGTTGCTGCAGCTGAAATTGGTTTCACCCGCAAGACAAATCGTCCAAATGCCGTTTGCGCCGGTGTAGGCCGCCAAGTCCATTTTTCCGTCACCATTGAAATCGGCAGAAATGACAGCCGGGACCGTGACACCATGAACGGTTCGATATGTAAACGCTGTTCCGGCAATGCCGTTCCAATAGCTGCAGGAAAAATTGCTGCCCGTAGATTGGCAAATCTGCCATAAGTCGCCATTACTGGTATAGGCGGCAAAATCGGTTCGTCCATCACCATTGAAATCACCTGAAACGACATGATCTCGGGTAACGCCCGGACCCGCCCAGTTGCTGCAAATAAAATTTGTGTCGCCAGCCAGACAGATTTGCCATAAACCATTGCTGCCGGTGTAGGCTGCAAAGTCTGTCTTGCCGTCGCCATTGAAATCGCCGGTTATGACGTTCGGAGCATCAACGCCCGGGCCATTCCAGTAGCTGCACGTAAATCCGCTGCCGGTAGATTGGCAAATCTGCCACTGGTCACCAACCGATGTCCACGCGGCGAAATCGGTCCTCCCATCCCCGTTGAAATCACCTGTCACCACATGCATCGCCGCCACGCCGGGGCCGGTCCAATTCCCGGTGCCGCTGCCATTGAAGGCACTGAAATCCGCGGCCGGAGTATTGGGGGCGAAGGTGATAGGGTTCAGGCCGATCCAGTTTCCAGCACCATCCTTGCCAAATTCCTGGACACTCTGCAGTACCGAGCGCTGTGTCGCCGGGCTCGCTGTATAGCTCAGCCGATATTCGGTAACCGCCTGCTGTGTCGTGCCGCCACTTGGGCTTGCCCATGTGCGAACGGTAGTCAGCCGCTTATTGCTCGCAAGTCTCAGACCACCGACATAACCGATGCCAACATCGGACCTGGTTTCATAAACGAATTCAACCTTGTTGTATGGAGCCAGTCCTGTTACCGCATTGCCGGTGTAATTGATTGCAGACGTCATGTAATTGTTATTGGCGTTATCGCGCGCGTAGTCGATTGTCCAATAGTTCCCGTGCGAATCCAGCACGCGGACCAAAAGCCACATTGCCGTTGGCTGAGTTGAGCCACCACTGTAAAGATCGGCACGAGCATATTCCATCAATTCGCCAGCTTTTGTTTCAACCCTAAATTCGATATCGCTTGCCGACGTCGCGTAGGTGGTTTTTTGAACGCCCTGGCTTGAGATTGGCGTGCCGCTTCCTGCTGAAGCCGTTGCAAACGTCAATGAAGTTGGGTAATTGGTGTAGCTGGCTGAAGGCGTGCGCCAACCTAATGTTGGTGTCGATCCAATTTGGGTAATGCGACTACCGTTAAAAATTTCAGTTACATAAACGGCGTTGGGCTGGCCATAAGTTCCCGACTGAACAATTAAGCGCTGGCCGTCAAGGCACAGCTTGTCGTTTGCGTCCAGGTTCACGTTACCGCGAACGCCCGCATCTGTTGCCGGGCTGGAAGCGCAGCGACTAATGGAGGACACACCACCAAGGGTCCATCCAACCCCTGCATTACCGTTTCCGCCTTGACTGTTATAGGAGAGTGCAATCGATGGCTGCACTCCAGCGGTTCCCGGCGGCAAGCGCACCGGAATGCTGTAGGTGAACGCGCCGGAGGGACTTACGCTGCCGCTCCCGGCAGTCCCCACTTGCGCAAATGAGACGCCAGCCGAAATCGCCAGGACAGCTCCGGCCGCAATACAAAGTAATTTTTTGGAGTTTGCCAAGATGGAATTAAGCACACTTCGAAGTCGGGGCGCTGACAGTAATATCGCTGAATTAAAACGCCCACCAAACCTGCTATGCGTGCTTCCCATATGCTTCTCCCAATTGCCGCCGTTTTTGAAGTTTTTTGTGCAGAAGAGCGATTCGTGTTTCGATCACACTTTTCCACCAATGGCGAAAGTAACGAATTGTTAAATTGATACGCAAGGAATTTTGGGGGGTTGTGGAAAATTTGCTACAAATCTTTTTGCGAAACCTACCTGCACGCGTGGGAAAAGTCGGAAAGGTATTGACAGCAATAGGCGATTGATCGCAGTAGGAATTGCGTCGGCGCGAATGGCAGTGCCCCATGCTATCTTTAGAGATTAACAACTTGGCTTTCTGACTCGCACCACCTGGTAGATCAATAAACATGTCTTTGGATGATCGGCAAAAAATGCTTGGCGAAATCCTCCTTGCCCGCGGCAAGGTGGACAGCGCCAACCTCGATCGCGCCTTGAAGGTGCAAGAAGCCTCACGCGCTGATTCCGCCGCTGCGGAAAAAATCGGCGCCATCTTGACGCGCCTCGGCATGGTCTCGAGCCGCGATTTGACCGAAGCACTTGCCCATCAGCGCGGCTGGACGATCGTGCAGGCCAGCGAATTCCCGGAGCTTCCCGTATTGGAAGAAGTCATCTCGCCGCGCTTCATTCGTGAATCGCGCGCCATCCCGTTGACGGAAAGCGAAGACGAAATCGTGCTGGCGATGACCGATCCGGCAGATACATTCACCGTGCAGGCCTTTGGCGCCGCCACGCGTAAGCGCGTCAACGCGAAACTGCTTGCCCTGAACGATTTTGATGATTTATATGAACGCCTTTACGGTAGCGGAAAATCATCGATGGGGCAAATTGTCGAGAACATTTTTTCCGCGCGCGACGAGGAGCAGGAGTTCGGCGATATCGAGCACCTGAAAGACCTGGCCTCGGAAGCGCCAGTCATCCGCCTGGTCAACCTGGTGATCAATCACGCGCTGGAGCGCCGCGCTTCCGATATCCACATAGAACCTTTCGAGAATCGCCTGATCTTGCGCTACCGCGTCGATGGCGTGCTGCACGAAACCGAGTCGCCGCCACGGCGGTTATCGGCGGCGGTAATTTCACGCATCAAGATCATGGCCAGCCTGGATATCGCCGAGCGCCGCCTGCCGCAGGATGGGCGCATCAAGTTGCGCATCCAGGGCAAGGAAGTCGATCTGCGCGTGTCGACGGTGCCGACCATGCACGGCGAATCAGTAGTGATGCGTATTCTTGACAAGGGCGGTGTGGCGCTGGATTTTCATGCGCTGGGTTTTGACGACGCCAACCTGAAAGTCTTTACCGATATCCTCGGCCAGCCGCATGGCATCATCCTGGTGACCGGCCCCACCGGCAGCGGCAAAACCACCACCTTGTACACGGCGCTGGATCGCCTCAACCAACCCGATGTAAAGATTCTCACGGTTGAAGATCCGGTGGAATACCAGATGCCGGGCATCAATCAAATACAAGTCAAGCCGCAGATCAATCTCACCTTCGCCAATGCGCTGCGCTCGATTGTGCGCCAGGACCCGGATGTGATCATGATCGGCGAAGTGCGCGATCTTGAAACCGCGCAGATCGCGGTGCAGTCCGCGCTCACCGGTCACCTGGTGCTGTCCACCGTGCATACCAATGATGCCGCCTCGACCATCAATCGCCTGCTCGATATGGGCGTGGAAGATTATCTGCTGACCTCGACGGTGATCGGCATCCAGGCACAGCGTCTGGTGCGCGTGCTGTGCACGCATTGCAAGGAACCTTATCGTCCGGTCGATGAAGTGGTCGCGCAAATGGGCTTGCGGCGGTTGGCGCTGGCAGGCGAAGCAGTGACCTTGCATCACGCCAAGGGCTGCGAGCACTGCGCTCACACTGGCTATTTTGGCCGCGAATCGATCATGGAAGTCTTGCCGATGAGCGATGCCCTGCGTAGCCTGATCATGCGCCATGCCATTTCTTCGGAATTACGTACCGCGGCCATTGCCGGCGGCATGGAGACCATGTACGAAAACGGCTTGAAGAAAGCGGTGCGTGGCGTCACCACCATCGAAGAAGTATTGCGGGTGACGCGTGAAGATTGAGGCCTGCGTATTTATTGCCCGCTGCCCGGGCATTTTGCGCACACAGCGCGGGGCCTGAGTCATGCCACTGTTCCGATACAAGGCGGTCACGCCGGACGGCAGCGTCGAGGAGGGCGTACTGGAAAGTGCCTCGCAATCGAGCGTGGTGGCGCATTTGCAGTCACTGGGCCTGATCCCGATTCGCGCCGTTGAAGTCGGCGCCGGCACCGACGTTACTGCCGCATCATCAAGTTCTACAACCCCTGCCCTGTTCGGTCCCCGCCCCATCGGTCCGACCGAGCTTGCGCTCATCACGCGCGAACTCGCCACCCTGCTGAAGGCCGGGCTGCCGCTGGACCGCAGCCTGGAAATACTGATCGGGCTTGCCGAGAGCCTTCGCACCGCACAATTGCTGACGGCGATCCGCAACGAGGTGCGTGGCGGCAATGCCCTCTCGAAAGCGCTCGATCAGCATCGCGAGGTTTTTTCCCGTTTCTATATCAATATGGTGCGCGCCGGGGAAGCCGGCGGTGCCCTCGGCAGCGTGCTGGTACGGCTGGCGGATTATCTGGAGCGTGCCAAGGAGCTGAAAGACAATGTGGTCTCGGCGCTGATCTATCCCACCATCCTGTTGCTGGTGGCCACTTCCTCGGTGTTGATTCTGGTGGTGTTCGTGGTGCCGCAGTTCAAGCAGATTTTTGACCAGTCAGGCAAGACGCTGCCTCTGGCCACCGATATGGTGTTGACCACCGGCTTGTTCCTGCGCCACTACTGGCCGCTGATTGTCGCCGCGCTGCTGGTGGTGCTATGGCTGCTGCGCTGCTCGCTGATCAACCCAGTTTCGCGCGCCCACTGGGATGCAAAATTTCTGCGCTGGCCCCTGGTCGGCGGCCTGGTGGCTCGGGTGGAAATGGCGCGATTTTCCCGCTCGCTGGGCACCTTGCTGCAAAATGGTGTACCGCTGCTGACCGGGCTGTCCATCCTCAAGGACACGTTGGGCAATGCGGTGTTTCGCGATGCAGTGGAGGTAGTTTCGCGCGAGCTGAAAGAGGGCCGTGGCATGGCCAAACCCATGCTGGAAACCAATGTGTTCCCGAAACTGGCCGTACAAATGATCAGCGTCGGCGAAGAAACCGGCCAGCTTGAGGGCATGCTGTTTCAGGTGGCAGACGTATATGACCGCGAAGTCGCGGCTGCCGTCAAACGGGCCATGGCGCTGCTTGAGCCGGTCATGATTGTCGGACTGGCCTTGTTGATCGGCGGCATCATCATGTCGATCCTGGTGGCCATGTTTGATTTGATGGATTTACCTTTCTGAAATTTCCGGAGTGGGCATACGTATGAATCTTCACAGGATGCGCGAGCGCGGTTTCTCGCTGATCGAAATCATCATCGTCATCACCATTATCGGCCTGATCGTGGCCTGGGCCGGCAACCGCATCTTCGGCCAGGGTGACAAGGCCAAGGCCGGCATCGCCAGGAGCCGCATTGCCGAACTTTCCGCGCAGCTCGATTTATACAAACTGGAGACGGGACGCTACCCCACCTCGGCCGAGGGCCTCAAGGCCTTGCTACAGGCGCCGGCTGGTGTCAGCAACTGGAACGGCCCCTATGTCAAGAATGCCGACTCGATCAAGGACCCTTGGAACAACGAGATGATTTATCGCTCGCCCGGCAATGAGAATCGCGCTTTTGAAATCATTTCCCTGGGCAGCGACGGCAAAGAAGGCGGGGAAGGTGTCAACAAAGATATCAATAGCTGGCAGTAATCCGCGCAGGAACGCCGGCAAGCGGGAGCGTGGCTTTACGCTGATGGAACTGGCGGTGGTCATTACGCTGATCGGCTTGGCCTACCTCCTGTTGCCCAAGATGGTGTTTGGCGGCGTCTCCGGACCGGAGTTGAAATCGAATGTGCGTGCTGTTGCCACCGGCCTGCGTATCGCCCGCGACACCGCCATCAACAGCCGCCGCGAATCCCTGCTGAGCATCGATCTCCAGGCGCGCGAATTTACGGTACCCGGCGACGCCCGCGTCCACAAGCTCAACGACAAAATCGATTTGAAGCTGTATACGGCGCAGACGGATCTGGTCTCCGACAAGACGGGTGCGATTCGCTTTTATCCGGATGGCTCGTCCAATGGCGGCCGGATCACGGTCGGCGCGGGCGGGCGCGAGTTCGGCGTAACCGTTGACTGGCTGACCGGGCGCGTGAGCGTCATCGAACTGGGCGGAGCCGGCGGTGGCTAGACATTCGCCGCAAGGCATAAACAGGGCGCGCGGATTCTCCTTGCTCGAGATTCTGGTGGCGTTCACCCTGCTGGCCCTGGCCATGGGCGTGCTGATGCAGCTGTTTTCACGGGGGGTGAACGGCGCTTCGCTGGCCGATCGCTATGCGCGCGCCACCATGATGGCGGAGTCCAAGCTGGCGACCATCGGCGTCGAGGAAGAAGCCCGGGAAGGCGATAGCCACGGCACATTTGACGACGATTATCGCTGGCAATTGTCGGTCAAACCGTATGTCGATGCCGGGCTGAAAGACGCCGCCACCAGCTTGCCGAGTCCGCTGGACCCTGATGCACAGATGCGCGTCCGCCTATACGATCTGGCGCTGACCGTCGGCTTCACCGGCGACGATCGGCGTGAACGCAGCGTGACCCTGAAAACCCTGCTGATGGCGGCTCGCAAATGAAGCGCCAACAGCCAATCGCCCCAACAAACCGGCGCCACCATGGCGGCTTCACCCTGCTGGAACTCCTGATCGGCCTGACCCTCCTGGCGCTGATGATGGTGATGATGTATTCCGCGCTTAGTCTCGGCATTCGCGCCTGGGATACTGGCGATGCCCGCGCCGGCGAGGCGGCGGACCAGCGCATTTTGCAGAGCTTCCTGCGCCGCGAATTCTCGCAGGTGTTCGCCGCACGCTGGCGCGGCCTTGCCGAATCCAGAATCGCTTTTGAGGGGAGCCGCGAGGAAATACGTTTCGTCTCGGCGCTGAGCCTGGAAGCGGGCGCGCGCGATGGGGGGCTGCAGTGGGCGCATTTGCAGTTGCGCGACGACCGGGACGCCGCTGCCGCGCCGGGCAGCAAGGCCCTGTATCTGTCGCGCGATGCATTCGACCTGCAGGCCGGTGACTGGAGCGCATTGGACAGCCTGCCCGCTGCACGCGAAACGCGACTGATCGGCGGCCTGCGCGGGGTCGAGATTTCATACTTCGGCGCGGACGGCGATCAGGCCACTGCGCAGTGGAGCAATACGTGGACCAGTCCTCGCCGCATTCCACAACTGATCCGTTTCACCTTTGCGGGCGTCGGCAAACGTACGCTGCCGGAGCTGACCGTACAACTCCAATTGGGCGAGGAAGCAGGTTGCCTGGAAAACGGCTTTTCGCGACAATGCGGGCCGCGCCGCCCATGAGCACCTGTCGTGTCGTCCGGCAGCGCGGTATCGCCCTGATCCTGGTGCTGTGGATCATCACCTTGCTGTCTTTGATCGCTTTGAGTTTCATCGCTACCATGCGCAGCGAGATCAATATCGTGGCCAACACCATGAACCGGGCACGCGCGGAAGCGGCGGCAAACGCCGGCATTCAGCGCGCGCTGTTCGAGCTGGCCAGACCGCCCAATGCCGAAGGCCGCTGGATCGCGGATGGGACCGCGCAAACCCTGAATTACCAGGATGCGAGCATCCGCATTGTCATGACCGACGAAACAGCAAGGATCGACATCAATACCGCCAATCCGGAGTTGTTGCGCGGCCTGTTCCTGTCGCAAGGGTTGAGTGCCGACGGGGCTGCTGCACTGACCGATGCAATTGCCGACTGGAAAGATCCGGATACTCTGAAGCGTCTCAATGGCGCTGAAGAACCCGAATATATTGCTGCCGGGCTTTCTTACAAGCCGGCGAATGCGCCGTTTCAGTCCATCGAGGAACTCAACTGCGTCCTGGGCATGACCGCGGCCCTGTACGCTCGCATTGCCCCGCTCATTACCGTTTATTCGCGGCAGCCGGGCATTTATGCGCAAATTGCCCCGCGCGAGGTACTGCGCGCCATTCCGAACGTGAACGATGAACAGATCGAGCTATATCTGCAGCAGCGCGATCTGGCGCGCGCCGGCAATGCGGCGCTGCCGAATTTCACGCCAGGCACGGCCTACCTGTCCGCCGGCAGCGGCTATGTAGTCAGAGTGCAGGCCGAGGCGATCCTGCCGGACGGGACGCATTTCACACGCGAGGCGGTCGCCCGCCCGCTTGGCAATCCGCGGCGTCCCTTTACGTTCCTGTTATGGAAAGAAGGACGAGAGACGCTGCCGCCGGCAGATATTGCCGCCGGCCGCTGGACTGATGCGAAAGCGGGACCCAAGGCGGAAGGTGATGTACCGGCTGCAAGCGATACCACGGGACAGGTAAGATGACGGCCATGACAACCATGCTATCCCATTCCATTTTCAGCCGGACAGCGCAATGGCTGCGTTTGAGCGAGTTTTGGCGCTGGTGGACCAGCGAGCTGGCTGCTGTTTTTGCGCCCTTGGCGCCGTGGACAACACGTTATCTGGGGGAAGAGGTAGAGACAACCGAGCTCGCCCTGGATGCCAATTCGCTGCGCATCGCGGATGCGAACGGCAAGGCTGGCGCCGCATTCGTCAGCCCAATTGATCTGCAAGAAATTTCCGGCGATGCATTACGCCAGGCGCTGGGGACAGCCCTGCGCGATCGCGCATTGGATTTGCGCATTGTTTTGGCAACTGCGTTGTGCCTGCAAAAGCGGACGAGCTATCCGCAAGCGACCGAAGAAAATTTGCGCGAGGTTGTCGGCTTCGACATGGATCGCCAGACACCCTTTACCGCCGCCCAGGTTTACTTCGACGCGCGCGTGGTCAGTCGCGGCCCCGCGATTGCCGAACGGGGCGCCGGGGACAATCAGGCCGGCAGCGCTTCGATCGGGGTAGAGCTGGCCGTTGTGCCGCGGCCCAACCTGGATCCGCTGTTGCTGGCGCTGCAGGGTCATGGAGCGCGCGTGCGCAGCATTTCGCTGGCCGGCGATACTGGATTGCCGCGTTTCGAATTCCTGCCGCGGACCGAGCGGCCGCGGCGACGCCTGCAGGCGCGGCAGATTATCAATCTGGCCATTGGCGGACTGATCGTGTTGTTCGCCGCGATTGCCCTGCTGCTGCCGATTTGGCAAAAGCATGAACTCATTGGCGATCTGCAGCCGCTGGTGGACAAGTCTCGTGCCGAGGCCGAATCGACCCGCCGGATCGAAAGCGAATTTACGCAGCTTGCACAGGAGTACAACTTTGCCGTCGGCAAGAAATACGCCGCCTATCCCGTTGTTGAAATCGTCGATGAACTGTCGCGGATGTCCCCGGATACCACCTGGCTGCAGAACCTCGAAATGAAATCGTCGGCCGGCAAGGGCGGGGCGATCGTCAGCGAAGTGCAGGCGACGGGAGAAGCCGCATCGGCGGCGAAAATGATCGAATTGTTTGAGCAGTCGAAGCTGCTTCAGAACGCGACCCAGCGCTCGCAAACAACCCGTGGCAGCGTAATCGGGACCGAGCGCTTCCAGATCGCCAGCGAGGTCAGGGCCAGGGCCATGCCGGCCGCGACCGGGATGGTACTCAGCGACCTGAAACAACCGGCGCCCTCAATGTCACCTGGCGCTGCAACACCCGCAATTGCAGCCACTCCAGTCGCGGCCCCCACCGCGATCGATACCTCCGCGATCAAGCCGGCGCCCGCAGCAAGTCCGCCTGTACCCAGCAAGACACCGACCCCGCCAGCCACGACCCAGGGGTTGGAGCCATGGTAGGCATGTTAAAGACCCCGCGATCGCGGCGCGTATTCGCACTGGCGCTGTTGGCAGCTGTATCGGTCGCGGCTGTCGCCGTGATTGCGTTGCCGGTTTATTTTGTACGCGCGCATTTCGATAATGAAATCGCCAGGATGCAGCGACAGCTCACCGCGTTCAGCGCTCTCAATCGCCAGCGGCCGCAGATCGTGCAGGCAGTTGATCTGCTGAAATCCCGCGACGCCAGGAAATATTTTCTCAGGGGCGCGTCACCGGCGCTGGCATCGGCAGAATTGCAGGAAGCCACCAAGTCCGCTGTGGAAAACAATGGTGGCCGGGTATTGTCGACCCAGGCCCTGAGCGGCAGCGACGAATCGGGTTACCGGCGGGTAGGCGCGATGTTCCAGATCAACAGCAATATCCAGAACC
>DASWEY010000002.1:0-77814 GCA_036394575.1 Usitatibacteraceae bacterium
CGAGTCCCGCCCAGTTGCCGCTGCCGAGGCTGTATTTGCTGGCGATCACCAGTGCCACGCCGGCCAGGCCCAGAGCCATGCCCAGCCACTGGCACGCATTGAGGCGCTCGTTCAGCAGCCAGTGCGCGAACACCGCCGTCACCACCGGTTGCAGGCCGGCGATCATGGCGACGAAGCCCAGCGGCAGTTGCAGCTTGATGGCGTAGAGCACGCCGGAAAGATAGGTGGCGTGCACCAGCAAGCCGGCGACGGCGATGTGGCCAACCTCGGCCATGCGCCGGGGCCAGGGCGCGCGCGTGGCGAAGGCGATGGCGCCGAGGATGGCGGCCACCACCAGCATGCGCAGCACGGTGAGCGTGAACGGTTCGGCATAGGGGATGCCGTAACGCGAGCCGATGAAGCCCGTGCTCCACATCAATACGAACAGGGCAGGGGCGGCGATCAGCCAGAAGCGGGAGGTGGTGGCGGGCATGGCGGAGGGAGGCAAAACGGCAAGTAAATATGATTCAGGGCAATGGGGCGGCGGGAAATTTCATGCGATTATCGCGCACATGGACATGTTTACCGACTACAAACCGTTTCGCCTGAACGTCAATGGTGTCGCGATTGCGGGCGTGATGGGCGGCAGCGGCCCGCCGCTGTTGTTGCTGCACGGCTATCCGCAGACGCATCTGATCTGGCATCGCGTCGCGGCCGAATTGATGAAGCATTACACCGTGGTGGCCACCGATCTGCGCGGCTACGGCGCCAGCGACAAGCCGCCGGGCCTGGCCGATCATTCGAATTATTCCAAGCGCGAAATGGCGCGCGACCAGGTCGAGGTGATGCGCGCGCTGGGCTTCGATTCTTTTTATTTGTGCGGCCATGATCGCGGCGGCCGCGTCTCGCATCGTCTGGCGGTCGATCATCCGCGGGCGGTAAAAAAACTGATGCTGCTCGACATCGCGCCGACGCTTTCAATGTATGAGCAGACGACGATGGACTTCGCGCGCGCCTATTGGTGGTGGTTTTTCCTGATCCAGCCGGCGCCGTTTCCGGAAACCATCATGACCACGCAGCCGGATACCTATCTGAAGAAAAAAATCGGCTGGGGCCACGCCGGTCTGACGCCGTTTACCGACGAGACTTACGCCGCCTATCTGGCCAATGTCAGCCATTTCGATTCGGCGCACGGCATGTGCGAGGACTATCGCGCCGCCGCCTCGATCGATCTCGAACATGATCGCGCCGATCGCGCGGCCGGCGTAAAAATGCAGTGCCCCACGCGCGTGCTGTGGGGCGAATTCGGCGTGGTCAATCGCTGCTTCAAGCCGCTGGACGACTGGCGGCGCGTGGCCGGCGAGGTGAGCGGCAGTACGGTACCTTGTGGGCATTACATTCCCGAAGAAGTACCGGCGCGCTTGCTGGAGGAGTTGTTGGCATTCATGAAATAGGCGGCATCGACAAAAAGAGAACTTCTAAAAAACTGCGTCGTCCCAGCGAAGGGGTGAAAGCATGCTTTCACCCCAGGTCCGTCATAGGTTTTGAATGAACGAAGGGCTGGATTCCAGCTCAGTTACCAAAATGAGCTGGAATGACGAAATTTGAGTGTTTCGAAAATTTCGAAAATACAAACTCAAGCACTGGCGCGGTGTTTGGAGCAAAAATGGCTTGAAAACCGCGCCGAATGGCGAGCTGCAAATTTTGGAAATACACGGAGAGAAAGATGAAGAACTACAAGATTGCGGTCGTTGCCGGCGACGGCATCGGCAAGGAGGTGGTGCCCGAAGGCATGCGCGTGCTCGAGGCCGCCGGCCGCAAATTCGGCATCGGCTTCAACTGGGACGAGAAGCCCTGGAGCTGCGATTACTATCTGCAGCACGGTCGCATGATGCCCGAGGACGGCCTCAGCACCATCCGCCATCACGACGCCATTTTTCTCGGCGCGGTGGGATTCCCGACGGTGCTGGATCATGTCTCGCTATGGGGGCTGCTGGTGCCGATCCGCCGCGAGTTCCAGCTCTATGCCAATGTGCGTCCGGTGCGGCTGATGCCGGGGGTGCCCTCGCCGCTGGCCAATCGCAAGCCGGGCGATATCGATTTCTGGGTGGTGCGCGAAAATAACGAGGGCGAATATTCCGCCGTGGGCGGGCGCATGTACGGCGGCACCGAGCATGAGTTCGTGCAGCAGCAAAGCATTTTCACGCGGCGCGGCACCGACCGCATCATGAAATACGCCTTCGAACTGGCGAAGACGCGCAAGCGCAAACATGTCACTTCCGCCACCAAATCCAACGGCATCGCCATCACCATGCCCTACTGGGACGAGCGCTTCAAACTGATGGCGGCGCAATATCCCGAGATCAAGACCTCGCAATATCACATCGACATCCTGACCGCGCATTTTGTGCAGCATCCCGACTGGTTCGATGTGGTGGTCGGCTCCAATCTGTTCGGCGACATCCTCTCCGATCTCGGACCCGCCTGCACCGGCACCATCGGCATCGCGCCCTCGGCCAACCTCAATCCGGAACGCGAGTATCCTTCCTGCTTCGAGCCGGTGCACGGCAGCGCGCCGGATATTTTCGGCAAGGGCATCGCCAATCCGATCGGGCAGATCTGGAGCGGGGCGATGATGCTCGAGCATCTCGGCCACAAGGAGGCCGGCGACGCCGTCGTCAAGGCGATCGAAAAAGTGCTGGTCGAGGGCCCGCGCACGCGCGACATGGGCGGCACCGCCGGTACGCAGGAAGTAGGCAAGGCAATCGCAGACGCAGTCGAAAAATAATAAAAATCAATCAAAAATTTTCACCGGAGGAAACATGAAGAAAAACTTGATGTGGTTGCTGGCCGCAGCAACCTTCGCGGTCGCCGCGCCTGCAATGGCGGCCTATCCCGACAGGCCGGTCAAATACATCGTGCCTTTTGCCCCCGGCGGCGAATCGGATATCGGCGCGCGCTTTCAGCAACTGGTGTACCGCAAGAAATTCGGCCAGGAGCTGATCATCGAATCCAAGCCCGGCGCCGGCGGCGCGCTCGCCTGGGCGCAGACCAATGGGTTCCCCGGCGACGGCTATACCCTGATGAGCACCAATCTGCCGCATATCGTGCTGCAACCGCTCGAGGGCCAGGTGCAGTACAAGACCGAGGATCTGGTGAATGTGCATTTTTACCACTACACGCCGGATGCCATCGTGGTCAGCATCGACAGCCCCTTCAAGACCTATCAGGACCTGGTCAAGGCGGCCAAGGCCGCGCCCGGCGACGTCACCTTCGCCGGCTCCGGCACCAATACCGCCAACCACATGGCGACCGAGCGTTTCAACGGCGTCGCCGGCGTGAAGACCACCTATATCCCATTCAAGGGCACCGGCGACCTGGTCGCTTCCCTGCTCGGCGGGCATGTGGCGGCAGCGATGTCCTATGTGACGCTGGCGATCGCGCAGAAGGGCAAGACGCGCATGCTGGCGGTCGCGACCGAAAAACGCCACCCGCAATTTCCCGATGTGCCGACCTTCCGCGAGCTCGGTATCGACTGGGTGGACGGCGCCTATCGCGGCGTCGCGGTGCCGAAATCGACGCCACCGGAACTGCGCCAGCGCATTTCCGATATGTTCAGCGAAATCAACAAGGACCCCGAGTTCCAGCGGCGCATGGCCGAAGGGGGTTTCGAACTGGTCGACATCGGCTATGACAAGATGCCGGCGTTCATGGCGGAGCGCACACGAGTCTATATCGAGGCTGCCAAGCGCATGGGGCTGGTGAAATAGTTTTCTTGACCATCGTCATCTTCGCGCCCGCCTGTCAGCAGTTCGTAAGCCCGCGCGAAAGAAAATGAGTTGTTAAGGTAGAATCCTTGGCAAACGATATTCAGCATTTCATAGAGGGAGGGGCAGTGAATCTCAAAAATCCAAAAGACTTCTGGTCCGGGGTGATGTTTACCGTGATCGGATTGGCATTCGCCATCATCGTCAAGGTCTCCGAATATCCGATGGGTACCCCAAGCCGCATGGGCCCGGGATATTTCCCGTTCGTGCTGGGGTCGATCATGGCGGTGTTGGGCGTGATCATCGTTGTCCAGGCGCTGATGACCAGTGGCGGGCCGGTCAGCAAATTCGCCTGGCGGCCATTGATCTGGGTGCTCTCCGCTTTCGTGATTTTCGGTTTGATCGCCAAGCCGGCCGGTTTGGTGGCCGCCATTGTCTTGCTGGTGCTTATTTCTTCCTATGGCGGCCATGAGCATAGATGGAAAGAGGCGCTCATCTCCAGCGCCATTCTGGCGGCGGGATCGGTCGCGGTATTCATCTACGGTCTGAAGCTTCCATTCCAGATCTGGCCTGAATTTCTCGGCCTGGGCTAAGGGGAGCGGACATGGAATTAATTCAACACCTTTCCCTCGGCTTTAGCGTCGCGCTGACGCTGAACAATTTGCTGTATTGCCTGATCGGCTGTCTGCTGGGCACCCTGATCGGGGTGCTCCCCGGCATCGGTCCGGTGGCGACGATCGCCATGCTGTTGCCGGCGACCTTCACGCTGCCGCCCGAATCCTCGCTGATCATGCTGGCCGGTATTTACTACGGGGCGCAGTACGGCGGCTCAACCACCGCGATCCTGATCAACATTCCCGGCGAATCATCCTCGGTGGTGACCGCGCTTGATGGGTACCAGATGGCAAGGCAGGGCCGCGCAGGCCCGGCGCTGGCGACGGCCGCGCTCGGCTCTTTCTTCGCCGGTTCGGTGGCGACCTTCCTGCTGGCCGCCGCCGCGCCACCGCTGGCGCAGCTGGCGTTCAAATTCGGCCCCGCCGAATATTTCTCGCTGATGGCCCTGGGCCTGATCGCCGCCGTGGTGCTGGCGCACGGTTCGGTGATCAAGGCGATTGCGATGATCGTGCTGGGCCTGCTGCTGGGTCTGGTCGGCACCGACGTCAATTCCGGCATGGCCCGTTTCAGCTTCGGTGTGCCCGAACTTTCCGACGGTATCGGCTTTGTGGCCGTGGCAATGGGCGTATTCGGCCTCGCCGAAATCATGAAGAATCTCGAGCAGGACGATTCGCCGCGCGAGGTGTTCACCCACAAGGTGACTAACTTGTGGCCCTCCAAGCAGGACTTCAAGGATGCGACGCCGGCCGTGCTGCGCGGCACCGCCCTTGGTTCGTTGCTGGGTATCCTGCCGGGCGGGGGCGCGGTGCTGGCCTCGTTCGCGGCCTACACGCTGGAAAAGAAAATCGCCAAGGATTCGTCAAAATTCGGCAAGGGCGATATCCGCGGTGTGGCGTCGCCGGAGTCGGCCAATAACGCCGCCGCACAGACTTCTTTCATTCCTTTGCTCACCCTCGGCATTCCACCCAATCCGGTGATGGCCTTGATGGTCGGCGCGATGATCATCCAGGGTATTCAGCCCGGCCCGCAGGTGATGGCCGAGCGTCCGCAATTGTTCTGGGGCATGATCGCCTCGATGTGGATCGGCAATCTGATGCTGGTGGTGCTGAACCTGCCCCTGATCGGCATGTGGATCAAATTGCTGACGGTGCCCTATCGCATGCTCTACCCAGCCATCCTGGTGTTCTGTGCGATCGGCGTCTATTCGCTGCAAAATGCACCGTTCGACGTTGTCATCACGGCGGTATTCGGCTTCATCGGTTATCTATTCGTGAAGCTGGAGTGCGAGCCGGCGCCGCTGCTGCTGGGCTTCATTCTCGGCCCGATGATGGAAGAGAATCTGCGCCGCGCCATGCTGCTGTCGCGCGGCGACGCCACCGTGTTCTTCACCCGCCCCCTGTCGGCATCCCTGCTGGCGGTCGCGGGCCTGCTGCTGGTGATCATTGCGCTGCCGGCGATCCGCAAGAAGCGCGAGGAAGCCTTCGTCGAGGATTGAGCGACATGAACCCCACAAAACCCCGGCGCGCCGGGGTTTTGTTTTTTTGTCACATCCGATGCAAACAGGCTATCGTAAAATGGCCCAATGGAAACCGAGTCTGTCCGCATGAACAAACCCGTGCCCCCGCGCAAACCCGAGCCGCATGAATGTTGCGGCACCGGCTGCATTCCCTGCGTAATGGATATTTACGAGGAAGAACTGTGGCAGTACGAGAAGGACCTCAAGGCCTGGGATGCCGCGCACGGCGGCTCAGCCGCCGACTAGCCTCGCCACTTCGTCGACGCCGGCGACGATGTAATCCGGGTACACGCCCAGCGCCTCAACCGGATTGCCGGTGCGATTGACCCAGAACACCGTAAAGCCGAAGGCCTTGGCGCCGGCCGCATCCCAGCCATTGCTGGAGACAAAACCGATGCGTTCGCGTTCCAGCTCGAGGCGATCTACCGCCAGCCGATAGACGCGGCGATCCGGTTTGAAAATGCCCGCTTCCTCGATGCTGAGCACCTGCTCAAATGTCGTGTTCAAGCCGGCATGCGTCACCACCGCATTCAGTGATGCAGGCGTGCCATTCGACAGGATGGCGAGGCGCTTGCCGCCCCGCAGGGCGCGCAGGCCGGCGAGACTGTCGGCGAATGGCATCAGCGTCGTATAGGCCTGCGGCAATTCGCGCAATGCCTCCGCATTTGCGGCGAGACCAAGCGCCTGACAGGCAAAGGACAGCGCCTCTGCCGTCACCTGGTCGAAATCCGCATGGCGCTGCATCAGGCTGCGCAGCCAGGTGTATTCGAGCTGCTTGCTGCGCCACAGCGCCGACAAGGCTTTGCCCCGGCCGGGAAAGCACGCTTCGCAGGCGCCGACTACCGAATGCACATCGAAGATCGTGCCATAGGCATCGAATACCAGCGCATCCAAATCTTGATTCATGACGGTTCCCGTAAAAATGATTCGCGGTAAGCTTACGCCAGCGCGGCGCGCTCACCAATCGGCCTTCATTTCCAGGAAAACATGAAATTTTTCTCATTCGATAATCCCGCCATCAATTTTCCTTATGCCTCACAACGTATGCCGGTGATGGCCAGGAACATCGTCGCCACTTCACAGCCGTTGGCCGCACAAGCCGGTTTGCAGATGTTGCGCCAGGGGGGCAACGCAGTCGATGCCGCGCTGGCAACGGCGATTACGCTCACCGTGGTGGAACCGACCAGCAACGGCATCGGCTCGGACGGCTACGCCATCATCTGGGACGGCAAGACGCTGCACGGGCTCAATGCCTCGGGCCGTTCGCCGCAGGCTTGGACACCGGATTACTTCGCCAAAAAATATCCCGGTGCCAGCATGGTGCCGATGCGCGGCTGGGACAGCGTGACGGTGCCCGGCGCGGTCTCGCAATGGGCAGAACTGTCGAAAAAATTTGGCAAGCTGCCGTTCGCCGCGCTGTTCGAGGCCGCAATCCGCTACGCGCGCGAAGGCCATCATGTTTCGCCGATCACGGCGCACAGCTGGTTGCGCCAGTCGGAGATGCTGAAAGGGCAGGCGGATTTTGTACGCGACTTTACCCCCGGCGGGCGGCTGCCGCGTGCCGGCGAGAAGTGGATCCTGCCAGGACAGGCCGCGACGCTGGAAGAAATTGCCGCGACTGGCGGCGAATCGTTTTATCGCGGTGCGCTGGCTGAAAAAATCGCCGCGCATGCCAGGGCGCAAGGCGGTGCGTTGGCATCCGCCGATCTGGCCGCCCATCGTGCGGATTGGGTGGGCACCATCCATATGGATTATCGCGGCGTGCGCCTGCATGAAATCCCTCCTAACGGGCAGGGGCTGGCGGCCCTGCTATGCCTCGGCATCCTCGACCATTTTGACCTCAAGGGGTTGGCCGTTGATTCTGTCGCCAGCGTGCATCTGCAACTCGAGGCGATGAAGCTCGCCTTTGCCGACGCGCATCGCTATATCGCCGATGCCGACTTCATGGATGTGCCAGTCGAGACCTTGCTCGACCGCGCCTATCTCAAACAACGCGCCGCCTTGGTTGATATGAAGCGCGCCTCTGCGCCCTTGTTCGGCACGCCCAGGCATGGCGGCACGGTGTATCTCACCACAGCCGACGCCAGCGGCATGATGGTCAGCCTGATTCAGTCGAACTACATGGGCTTCGGTTCCGGCGTGGTGGTTCCGGGCACCGGCATCTCCTTGCAAAATCGCGGTCATGGGTTCGTGCTTAAGGACGGTCACCCCAACCAGGTCGCACCCGGCAAGCGACCGTTCCAGACCATCATTCCCGGTTTCCTGACCGATTTGCAGAACCGTCCGCTGATGTCATTCGGCGTGATGGGCGGCAATATGCAGCCGCAGGGCCATGTGCAGATGGTGACGCGCATTTGCGATTACGGCCAGAACCCGCAAACGGCCAGTGATGCACCGCGTTGGATCGTCAATGCCGATGGCACTGTCGGCCTCGAGGATGCCCTGAAAGCCGGTATTGGCGCGGGTCTTGAGGCAATGGGCCATAAATTGGCGTCGGCTGAAGCGGTCAACTTTGCATTCGGCGGTGCGCAGCTGATCTGGCGCATGGATGATGGCGGCGAGGTTGCCTATTGTGCCGGCAGCGATCATCGCAAGGATGGTGGCGCAATCGGGTTCTGATGTTCCGCGAATCGCTAACGCAGCAGGCTGGACGCGAAGGCGAAGCAGCAGATGATCAGCAGCAGGGCGATGATGAAGGTCTCTGCCGGCGACCTGCTACGTTTGCCGGTGTCGGCTGGTGTCAATGCGCCAAGGTTCTCGGCTTCGCCTGGTTGAGCATCATTGTTGCTGCGCTGGATATTGCCGGATTGAGGCATTGGCTGATGGCGCGGCGAGAAAATACTCGGCTTACGCAGCATCGAGGATTGCCCCTGAACAAAACCTACCTGTGCAGGTAGGTTTTGCTTCCGGTTGCCACATTGCAGATTGACCCCGGCGGCAGGTTATCGGAAACGCGGACCATGCGCCCACGTTACCAGCGCATGCCGAACCCCGCGCTTGACGGCGGAAACCTTGTGCACCAGAAACGCCGGGAAGATCACCACGTCGCCGATGTCGCGATGCAATTCACTGTGCTGGGTCGCGAGCGTCAGATCGCCGCCTTCAAAACTGTCCGGCGGCGAAAGCAATACGGTTAATGTCATTTTGCGCGTATCTGTCTCGCCGCCACCGCAATCGACATGCCATTGCACACGGTTACCTCGGCGGTACTTGATCAGCTTGAAGTTCTCAAGCGGATCGGAAATATCAAAATCGAAACGCTTTATTGCGTTTCGCATCAATTCCAGCAGCCTTTGCCTCAACCAACGGGGTGCCTTATCTTGTTCCAACCAGCAAACTTCGCTGGCGCCGCGGATTTCTCCGTAGTTTAGAAAGCGATCACCATGGCAATCAAGACCTTCGCGTAGGGAGATGATCTCGGCGCATTCGCT
Source organism: Usitatibacteraceae bacterium (assembly GCA_036394575.1). Taxonomy (GTDB): domain Bacteria; phylum Pseudomonadota; class Gammaproteobacteria; order Burkholderiales; family Usitatibacteraceae; genus UKL13-2. The sequence goes on from DASWEY010000002.1 coordinate 9,309, forward strand.
GCGGCTGAACGCGCGTGGTATGTGGATTACATCCGTGACCGCCAGGTCATGGCATCGGACTGCCGTCTTGGCGGGGCGCCGCCCGGAAGCTTCGTGCATCTATTGCTTGCTGCGCGCTTTTGATGGCCGGCGCGCACCAGGCACTTTCTTGTTTACCACCCTCTGTGTTGTGGGAGATTTCTTACCTGCGCCCTTGGCAGAAGGCGCGCTTTGCAGGTAACCCGGGAATACGAACCAATCGTAGGCGTCCGCAAGCCAAGTCTTGTACTTCGACTTCACCAGTTGTTCCGCCTCAAACAGTGATTTGCACTTTGCCACTTCCTGGGGAGCGAAATTGAGTATGGTGCCCACCAGATGACCAGCGACGCCATGCAACACATGGGAATCGTCATCGGCAATGGAGAATCCTGTCGATACAGGGGCCATCGCTCCCGGGCTTGCACGAATGGCGCCTTGCACGCGACCCATGGGATCCATGATCGTCGCGGTAGCGAGCAGCGTCGAGTGTTTCGCAATACTCGGCGCGATGAGTTTGAATGCAAAATAGCCGTCTGGTTGCTTTGCCATTTTTTCCTCTTTTTGGTAGTTTGTAGAATTGGAGTGCGAGAGCATGTTAGCCAACATGCAGGAAACACACAATATCGCACCCAATGAGTCCAATGGAAAAATCCCCTTTGCATACTAACATCCGGCGACGAAAACTCTTGCTAGCCGCAGGCGCACTGCTGGCCGCGGGTAATGCCACGCTTGTCCGGGCAAATTCGCGCACGCCGAAAATTGCCTACGTCAATGAAGACAATGTTAGTGCCCGTGGTAACTTTGAAAAAATGCGACGCGCTCTTGAACATCGCTTTGTCAATGCGCGGATCAAGCCCGAGCTGATATTCGTTTCGGCTGCCTTGAATCGTAGCCAAGAAACGGTAATGAAGTTGCGTATTGCCTTGGAAAGCCTACAGCCCGCTATCGTCATTGCGCCGACCATCACCTATGCGGAGATGGTGCGCGACTTGAAACCCGGACTGCCTGTCCTTTTTTTTTACCTGGGCAATCCGGTGGCGCGCGGGCTCGCGGATTCCCTGACGCGGCCTGCACTGGGGATGACGGGATATGTTCTCGGACCTGGCAGCCTGGTCAAACGACGTGAAATGCTACTGCGACTGGTGCCGCAGTGCAGAGTTCTCGGCATATACGATCTGGAGTTTGAGCCTGGCCCTGTTCCCTATAACGACAGCATTATTGAAAACGATCCCTTCACCCGGCTCACGAAGCGCTTCTTCTACTTCAGTACGCTACCGGAGTTCGAAAAATTTGCGCATGGACCGGAGGTGCGAAGTGTCGATGCATGGGATATACCCTGGAGCAGGTTCGCGGTGCTATACGGAGAAGCAATGACCCGGGAATTTGCCCGCATCCGAATGCCGGTTATTTATCCCCGGCTCCATTTTCTAAAGTTAGGTGGCATGTCTGCATTACAGCCAAACACCGATGATATGCATGAAGTCTTTGCAGGACAGGCTGCTGCCCTGCTCGACGGCGTGCCGCTGGAAAATATTCCCATCGTGCAATCGACCCGCTACAACTTCGGCCTGAATCTAGCTGCGCTGCGGCAGGTTGGCATCAATCCACCAAAATCGTTGATCAAGGTTGCTGACATGGTGATCCAATGAATTTCTGGCTAGCGACCTCGGCGCGGCGGCCGACTTCCGTCCTGCGCAGGCGCTACTTCTGGTTCCTGGCTGGCTTTGTCACCCTGCTGCTATTGATCACCAGTGCACCGGAGGTTTACTACGCCTATGGTGAGAACAAGGCGCAAATCGCGGCGCTGCAGTTGTCCGATGCGCGTCTTGTCGCCAACCGCATCAGCAATTTTCTGGATCGGCAGGAGCAGCAGCTGCTGGAGATCGATGCGCTTCCCTGGGAAAGCGGGTTGCTGAATGACGAGGATCGCGTTTACGAATACGAGCGGCTCATGAAAATGGTGCCGGCGATTACCGAGATCGAGCATGTCGATGCGGCCGGCAAGCGCGCCATCCGCGTCTCGCGTGTCAACATCAGCGAAACGGGGGTGGCACCCGGCAAAGGCTTGGGGGCAGCTATTGCCGGCGCCAATCGTGCCGGCAAATGGTATGGCGCCACTTACCTGCGCGAGGGCAACCTGCCCTATGTGTCGATGGCAGTTGCAGTGCCGGGACGCTCCAGCGGAGTGACCATCGGCCAGGTCAATCTGAAATTTGTCACTGATGTGGTGGCGCAAATCGAGGTCGGCAGCAACGGCAAGGCGTACATCGTCGACAGTGCCCGCCAGCTGGTGGCCCACCCCAACCTGAGCCTGGTGCTGCGCCGAGAGGATATTTCACAAAAGCTGCCCGCCAATGCGCTGCAACTGGCAAAGGAGGCGGGCAGCAGCACGAGGGGGGCAACGTATTCTTCCTTGTTCGAGGCCGAGGGCCTGGAGGGTGGCAAGGTGCTGTCGAGCGCGGTTTATATCGAGCCCGTCGGCTGGTGGGTGGTGGTGGAGCAATCCTATACCGAGGCGCTGAAACCAGTGTTTGCCACTTTGTTGCGCACCCTCGGATTTATGGTGGTCGGACTACTGTTTGCCTTCGTCGCCAGTTACTTGCTGGCCCGTACCCTGGTCGCGCCGATTCTGCGATTGCAGCAGGGTGCTGCCCGCATCGGCGCCGGCGACTTGGCGACCCGCATCGATATCCGTTCCGGCGATGAACTCGGCGCCCTTGCGGGGGAGTTCAACAAAATGGCGGATCAGCTGCGCGACTACACGACCGGCCTGGAGCAAAAGGTGGCGGAAAAAACCGCCGAATTGCAAGCGGCCAACCGCCATAAAAGCGAATTCCTGGCCAATATGTCGCACGAGTTGCGCACGCCGCTGAACGCGGTGATCGGTTTTTCGGATGCCTTGAAAGAAGAGTATTTCGGCCCGCTGAATGAAAAACAGGCTGAATATGTGGGAGACATCAATTCCTCCGGGCAGCATCTGTTGTCTCTCATCAACGATATCCTCGATTTGTCCAAAATCGAGGCGGGGAAGATGGAACTGGAGACCAGTCGCTTCAACGTGGCCGCGGCTATCGACAACGCCATCATTTTGATACGTGAGCGCGCACTACGGCAGAACCTGACGGTTTTGGCGGAAATTGAACCCTCGGCAGGTGAAATCGAGGCCGATGAGCGCAAGGTCAAGCAGGTTCTGATCAATCTTTTGACCAATGCGGTCAAATTTTCCTACCCGGGCGGGCGGGTTCGCGTATCGGCAAGGCATGTTACAAATACAAATACGCTTGAAATCTCGGTTTCGGATACGGGGCTTGGCATAGCGATTGAGGACCAGGCCACGATTTTTGAGGAGTTCAGACAGTTGCATAACAGCGGCAATGCGAAGCATGAAGGTACTGGCCTGGGGCTGTCGCTGACCCGGCGCCTGGTCGAATTGCACGGCGGACGCATCTGGGTCAGCAGTGAATCGGGCAGGGGTGCAACATTCACCTTTGAGCTTCCTGCCGTGCGCCCGTCCGAAGTCGGGACGGCATGAAGCGAATGATCATGGGGGAGGGAAAATTGATTTTAATCGTAGAAGATGATGAAAAAAGCCGTCGCTTGCTGAGCGATGTGCTCTCCCATCAAGGCTATACCGTGGCGGAAGCCACCAATGCCGAGGATGGCCTCGAAATTACTCGTCAGCGTCACCCCGAGCTGGTGGTGATGGACATCCACCTTCCCGGCATGTCGGGACTGGATGCCCTCAATGTCATTCGCGGCGAACCGGCGATCGCGGCCACACCGGTGGTTGCCGTAACCGCCTCGGTAATGGGCAATGATCGCGAGCGGGTTCGCAATGCGGGCTTTGACGGCTTCGAACCCAAGCCGGTCAATTTGCGGATTTTGTTGGAAACGATACGACAACTAACTGCGCGCGTGGCATCATAGGACAATTCCTTTTCGCATAAAAAACAACAATGACCGTTGAAGGTACGCCTGCGGACAAGCCATCTGCCGGGCGTGTGCTGGTCGTCGATGACACCGCCGCCAATGCCAATCTGCTTGCCGATTTGCTGCGCCACCATGGTTTCATCGCCCTGATTGCCGCCAGCGGTGAGGCGGCACTTGAAATCGTCGCTGCGCAGGCGCCGGATTTGGTGCTGCTGGATGTGGTGATGCCGGGCATGGATGGCTTTGAAACCTGTCGTCGCATCCGTGCCGAGCCGGGCAATGCCATGTTGCCGGTGGTGATGGTGACTGCGCTCGAATCCAAGGAAGACCGTATTCGCGGCATCGAAGCGGGGGCCGACGATTTTCTTTCCAAGCCGATCAATGTGCACGAGTTGCTTGCCAGGGTGCGCTCCCTGCTGCGCATCAAGCGCCTCTACGAAACCGTGGAAGAGCAACGCCGTGAGCTCAGCGACTGGGCCGTTACGCTGGAAGCGCGCGTGGCCGAAGAAGTGTCGCGTTCACATCATCTTGCCAAGCTTAAACGTTTTTTTTCGCCGCAGTTGGCTGATCTGATCGTCGCCGGCGGCGCTGACGACCCGCTGGTTTCGCATCGCCGTGAAATTACCGTGGTATTTCTTGACCTGCGCGGCTTTACGGCGTTTGCGGAAACGGGCGAGCCGGAAATTGTCATGCGGGCTCTGGGCGATTATCATCGGGTGATGGGTGAGTTGGTGCAGTCTCATCAGGGGACGCTTGAGCGATTTACCGGTGACGGCATGATGGTTTTTTTCAATGATCCGGTGCCGGTGGCGGCACCCACCGAACGCGCCGCGACCATGGCGCTGGCCATGCGCGAGGCTGCCGACGGCCTGAAAGCGACCTGGGCGCGTTCGGGATTCGATCTGGGGTTGGGAATCGGCATTGCGCAGGGTTTTGCTACGGTCGGCGCGATTGGCTTTGATCACCGCATCGATTACGCGGCGATCGGCACTGTAACCAATCTGGCGGCGCGCTTGTGCGCCCATGCCGCTTCTGGCGAAGTGCTGATGTCGCAGCGGGCGTTCGCCGCCATCGAGACGGACTTCAACGGCGAAGACCTGGGCGAAATGACGTTTCGCGGCTTGAGCAAACCGGTGCCGGTGCGGCGTCTGCTGGAACGCAGGACTGCGGCGGCATGAAGCAGACCTCGTTGCGGGCGCAGATCCGTCAGCTTTGCTGCCTGGGGTTGTCGGCTGAAACCTTGATGCCGCGTCTGTTGCCGCTGATCCGTCAGTTGGTGCCGGCGGATTCGGCAGGCTTTTTCTGGGTCGACAGCAGCGGCGACATGCACAATCTGTACGCAGAGCGCATGCTGCCCAGCGAGCATATGCGGCTTTATTTTGAGCATTTCTACGATAGCGATGAACACCCGTTCCGGCGCCAGTTTCTGGCGCGCGTACAGGCCGGTATCGAGGTTGATAGCAGCAGCGCGGACGCGGCCCTGCAGCGCACGGCCTATTATAATGAAATCCTGCGTGAACTCGATGCCCATCATGTGCTGTATGGCGTGGTGCGCGACCACGGCTCGGCCCTGGGCCAGATCAGCCTGTATCGGCCCAGAAAATCCAGCGAATTCGATGCCAAAGCGCGCGCCGACCTGGCCAGCATTCTGCATTACGTGGCGCATGCCGTGGCGATACGCAACGGGCTGCCCATTGAACTCGCCACTGAATCTGATAATGACGGCATCAATAAATCGCAGCAGGTGGACACGGACGATGAGGCGGTGGTGATAGCGCATGTCGACGGCAGGCTGCTGCATGCCTCCGAACAGGCGCGGCGCTTGCTGGTCCAGGCTGTCGATGGCGCCTTCGCGCCGGGAAGATTGCGTGCGGCCGATACAGCGGTTACAGACATGATTGTGCGTCTCGCGGAAATGCTGCGCGACACAGGATCGCGGCCGCCGTTACTGACGGTGCAAACCCGCTGGGGCCGGTTGCAATTGCGTGCCTACCGTTTGGGCGATGCGGTGTCGGCAGATGCGCCGATTGCGATTCGCATTGCCCGGCAGGAGCCGATGCTGCTCAAGTTTGCGGAGGCGCTGCGTACACTGGGTATGCCACCGCAGCAACAGGATATTGCCCTGCGCATGGCCCAGGGCAAGTCCAATCAGGAAATCGCCCAGGGCATGGGCCTTTCGCCCAACACGGTGGCCTATCACATCAAGCAGATTTTTTCGAAGCTCAATGCCCATGGGCGTGCAGAGACGATTTCGCGAATTCTTGAATCGCCGCATTGACGACCCGACAGACCGGTCATGCAATGTGGCAAGCTCTTACGAGGAATCGTTGATTCGTTTGTGTGGTCAGATGCAAAATCACCGCCGCCGTAACGGGGTTGCGCACCATGCTTGATGCATACACCATTTTCATATTGATGATTGCGACCAGCCTGCTGCTGGCGGCGTCGCTGTGGGTGGCGGTCGGTCCGGATTTTCGCGGCGGGCTCGGCAGATGGACGGCGGCGTTATGCGTCTATGCCCTGATCTTCGCCCTGTTCGCGTCGCGCGGGCCGGTGCCGGAAGCGCTGTCGATCATCGCCCCCAATTCCCTGTTTCCGGTCGCCGTATCGCTGCAAGCCGCTGCATTGCTCGAGTTTTATGGACGCCGCCTCGGCATCTGGTGGCATATCCTGCCGGCATTTTTCGTTGCCGTGCTGTTCTTGTTGATGCTGGACTCGGTTGCCACGCGCATGATCCTGAGCGGAACCCTGTTTGGCGGCGGCATGCTGGCGCTGGCGGTGCTGACCAATCGTCTTCATGATGGTGTCAAACAGTCCGCGCGCTGGCTGATGATGGGCGGCTTCCTGCTCGGCGCGGTTGCCCTTTTTGCCCGCACCTTGTCGGCGATCATCGAACCCCCGGACGCATCCGGGCTGCTGGCGCCCGGGCTTTTCCAGGCGCTAAGTTTTTTCGCCGGGCATACGGTGTTGCTTACTACTTCGGTCGGTTTCCTGGTCTTGCACAAGGACCGGGCCGAGGAGCTGGCGCAGCGTCTTGCCGTCACCGACCCGCTTACCGGCACTTTCAATCGTCGCACCTTTCTGGAGCTCGCTGAAAAAGAAATAGCGCGCAGCCGTCGCGCAGGTTCGGCATTGTCGCTGGTAATGCTCGACCTGGATCATTTCAAGCGCATCAATGACCAGCATGGTCATGTGGTTGGCGACAGCGTGCTGATACGCTTTGCCAAGATCGTGCAGAGCTGCCTGCGGCGCGAGGATCTGCTGGTGCGCTATGGTGGCGAGGAATTTTGCGTGCTGCTGCCGGATGTCGCGCTTGATGGCGCGGTGGCGCTGGCGGAGCGCATTCGCCAAAGCGTCGAACGAACCGGGTTTGGCGGGGGCGGCAATCCTCTGCGGGTGACGGTCAGCGCCGGTGTCGCCCGGCTTGGGCGCGAAGACAGCGATAATATTGCGCACCTGTTGAAACGTGCCGACGAGGCCATGTACGGCGCCAAGGCGGCAGGTCGCAATCAGGTACTGGCCTATCCCGAAAATTCCACGATTGCCATGCTGACGCGGAGCCAGCGCGTCAGGGCGTTGACCCCGCAGCCGAAGTAAGCGTTGCCGTCAGTCGTCGCGTTTTTCCTGCGCCGGCATGGCGATGATGCCGGCGCCCGTTGGTTTGCGTGCCAGCCAGGCCTTGGCCTTGCGTCCCCAAGTATCGAAATAGGTGTACAACACCGGCACCACCACCAGCGTCAGTACGGTGGAAGTGATGATGCCGCCGATCACCGCGTGTGCCATCGGCGACTGCTGCTCCGAGCCTGCGCCGAATGCCAGCGCCAATGGCATCATGCCGCCGATCATTGCCGCCGTCGTCATCAGGATCGGGCGCAACCGCACTTGTCCGGCATCGAGAATCGCCTGTTCGCGGGTTTTCCCTTCCCGCAGCCCCTGGTTGGTGAAATCGACCAGCAGGATGGCATTCTTGGTAACGAGGCCCATCAGCATGATGAATCCAATCACCGAAAACAGGTTGAGGGTGCTGCCGAATATCAGCAAAGCCAGGAACACACCGACCAGGGACAGGGGCAGGGAGGCCATGATGGCCAGTGGCTGCAGATAGCTGCCGAACTGCGACGCCAGGATCAGGTAGATGAAGATGATGGCGAGTCCCAGCGCACCGACGGCGTAACCCAGGGATTCCTGCATGTCTTGCGATGATCCGCCGTACTGGAAACGGTAGCCCGGAGGCAGCTGGATATCCTTGATCGACTCGCGCAGCTGCGCCGCGATATCGCCCACATTTGAGCCGTTTGCGACACCGGCATTGAGGCGGATCTGGCGCTGCAGATTGCGACGCTCGATCTGACGCTCGGCGTACGAGGGCCTGAAATCGACGACTTGGCGGAGCGGTACCATACGCGGCGTCGCATCGGCGTTGAAGGAATAGCTTGCTACATAGAGTTTGTCCAGATCGGCCACGCCGGTGCGCTCATCCTTGGGCAGGCGTACCAGGATCTGATGGTTTTCGCCATCGGGTCCCTGCCACTGGCCGGCCTGTTCGCCGCCAACCATGGCCTTGGTGGTGGCGGTGATCTGGCTCATGGATACGCCCAGATCGCTGGCCAGCTCGCGATTGACGACGACATCCAGGGTCGGGCTGGTCGGTTTGAATGTGCTTTCGATGTCGACCATGCCCTTGATGGCCTTCATCTTCGCCATTACCTGCTGCGAAATACGATCGAGTTCGCGGATATCCGGGCCGAGGATATACAGCTGGATGGGTCGATTCCAGCCGATATTCACCTCGAGACCGGCGATTCGCGCCAGACGCTTGCGAATTTCGTCGTCGATCTGTTTTTGCGAGCGCTTGCGTTCGTTTTTCGGCGACAACTGGATATCAAACCACGCGCCACTCTTGTTGACGGTTTTGGAGACGCGTTTAATTTCGGGGAAATCCGCAAGTGCAGCCTCAACCTGTTCGGCCTTCGTGTTGCTGTAGTCGAGTGAGGAACCGATCGGCGTCTGTATGCGCAGATTGGTGTAGCCGTCGTCATCGTCCGGAACAAATTCCGAGCCGATGAACGGCGTCAGGAAAAAACTGCCGGCGAAAATGGCCGCGGCAACAGCCAGGGTCGATTTACGGTGCGCAAGTGACCAGCGCAAGGCCAGATCGTATTGGGCATGCAGCCAGTCGATGAGAAGCTGCTGCTTGTCCAGCGCCCACTTGACGGGCTTGATGCGGTTCATCCAGCTTGACGGCCCGTCGTGCCAGACGCTGGACAGCATCGGGTCGAGCGTGAATGAGACGAACAGCGAAACCACCACCGCGACCACGACCGTGATGCCGAACTGGTAAAAAAACTTGCCGATGATACCGCCCATGAATGCGACCGGCAAAAATACCGCCACCAGGGTGAATGTGGTGGCCATCACTGCCAGGCCGATCTCCTCGGTGGCCTCCAGCGCGGCTTGCCGGTGGCCCTTGCCAATGGCCAGATGGCGAACGATGTTTTCACGCACCACGATGGCATCGTCGATCAGGATGCCGATGGACAGGGACAAGGCCATCAGCGTCAGGAAATTGAGCGTGAAACCGAAGGCGTAAAGGGCAATGAATGCGGCAAATACCGAGATCGGCAGGGTCAGGCCGGTGATCACGGTGGAGCGCCAGGAATGCAGGAACAGGAACACGATCAGCACGGTGAGCAGTGCGCCCTCAAGGATGGTGTGCCGCACATTGTCGACACCATCCTTGATGAATACCGAGCGGTCGAACGTGATCTGCAGCTTGATGTCCGGAGGCAGGCTCTTTTTCAGCTCATCGATTTGCCGGCGAATGGCCTCGGCCATATCGATGGTATTGGCGCCGCGCGTCTTGCGGATCTGGATGGAGATGACGCGCTTGCCGTTTTCGGTGGCGATCGAGGTTTCCTCGCGCTTGGTGTCCTTGATCTCTGCCAGCTGGCCCAGGGTCACTGCGCTGGTGGTCCCGCTGCCCCGCCGCGCCACGATGATGCGTTCAAAGTCCTGTACGCTGCGCAGTTTGCCAAGCACGCGAACCAGACGTTCACTGGTGTCCGAGACGAGTGAACCGGAGGGGGCATCCTGGTTTTCGGTGCGTATGGCATTAGTGATCTGGTCGATGCCAACACCATAGGCAGCCATTTTCTCCGGTTTCAGGAAAATGGCGAGCTCGCGCTGCACATCGCCGTCGATCTGGATATTGCCGACGCCGTTGGCGCCTTGCAGGCGTTTGATGATCAGACGGTCGGCCAGGTCGGAGAGCTCGCGCAGACTGCGCGAGTCCGACTGCATGGACAGATAAATAAGGGGCTGATCGTTTTCATTGTCCGCACGCGTCACGGTGGGTTCGCCGACGTCCCGGTTGAATCCACGGCGGGCTTCCGCAACCTTGTCGCGTACGTCCTGGATGGCCGATTTGATATCGATGCTCAGCTCGAATTCGGCAACCACAAACGAGACGCCTTCACGGGAGTTCGATCGTATGGTCTTGATGCCGTTGATGGTGTTGATCGCCTCTTCGATCGGCCGGCTGACATCCTGTTCGACCGCTTGCGCGCCGGCGCCGGGATATGGTGTCTGGATGACGGCAACCGGAAAGGCGATGTCGGGCATCTGCTCCACCGGCAAACGCTGGTAGGAGAACAGGCCGAGAACCATGATCGCCGCCATCATCATGGTGGCAAACACGGGATTGTTGATGCTGACTCTTGTGAACCACATGGTGGATGTCCCTTTTTCAGGTGATGCGGGTGTATGCCACCACTGCGGATCTGTTGAGCGCAAATCCGCGCGCGATGCTCACCCTTATTTTTGCGGGGCCGACGACTAACTGTCTTTGGCGACGGTCTTGGCCGATTTCAAAGCGGCCCCGGTTCTCATGATTGCCTGGTCGCCTGTCTTGATGCCGTCGGCCCTTACCGCCACCACATCGACGCCGCCATCGAGGCCGTCGCGGATCTCGACCATGCCTTGCTCGACATTGCGTACACCGATGGTTACCGGGCGGCGGTCGACTTTGCCGTCTCTGACGATGTATACAAAATTCTGCCCGCCCTCTTCCTGCACCGCCACGCTCGGCAGGGCGTTCACGCTGCCCTTGCTGGCGGCAGCCAGCACGCCATTGGCGAACATGCCGCCTTTCAGCGCGCCATCGGCATTGGCGATCGACACAAAAACGGAAATGGCGCGCGAACCTGCGTCGGCCGAGGGGTTGATGCGCTCGACCTTGCCCTTGAATGTGCGGGAACCGAAGCCATCAACGCGAAACGCGATTTCCTGGCCGATTCTGACGGCGGGGATTTCCGACACAGGCACCAGCGCTTCCAGTTCCATCAGCGACAAATCGACGATTTGCGCAACCGGGGAGTCGTTGCTGACTTTTTCGCCGATGTTCACGGCGCGTTTTGCGATGATCCCGTTGAACGGTGCGCGGATGGTGGCGTCGCTGAGCGCCTTGCGGGCGATCGCCGCCTGACCTTCGGCCGTCAGGACGTTGGCCGCCGTCACGCTGACCGAGTTGGCCACGCTGTCGAAGGCGTTTTGCGAGATGAATCCTTTGGCCAGCAGTTGCTTGTTGTTCTCCTCATTCTTCCTGGCTAGGTCCAGACGCGCCCGCGCTTCGGCAACGCTGCCCAGGGCGCTGTCGAGTTGCGCTTGCAGATCGCGCGTATCCAGCGTAATCAGCGCATCGCCGGCCTTTACCCGTTCACCCTCCCGTACCAGCACGCGCGAGACTTCCCCGGGCACCTTGGAGCGCACCATGGCCTGCACCACTGGTCGCACACTGCCGGAAACCGGGATGTTCTGGCCAAATTCGCGCGGGCTGAGGCGTGCGATATCGGCATCGGTGAATTCAAAGACCTTGCTGGCATTCGGTTTTTTGTCTTCCTTTTTGGCGGAGCTGGCGCGCACAGCGACCAGGGAGCCGACAATCAGGGCTAGGGTCAGCAACGCCAAGGTTGTTCTTACCCAGCGGCGGCGGGGGGAAGGCAAAGTGAGGTCGGCGGGAGATCGATGCAGGTTTAAAAACGACATGGCGGTGGGCTCAGAAGTGGCTGGGATGGCGGCAGTCTGCGGGTTTGCGGGACGGGATGCCAATTTGATGCGACGAAATGCATAAACGGATTTACAGGAAGGAAGCCAGGCCGATGGATTGCGGACGCAGATTGCCTGCCGGGTTATTCCGGAGGGATGGTGCGTTGGCGTACAGTGGGGATTGCCGCCACTGTCCAGGTGCGTACGGCGGTGGCCAGCATTGCCCGCGCCGGCAGCGCCTCGTCGCCTGCTGCCTGACCGAGGAATCGCAATGCTTGCTGCAGGATTGGACGGATGTCGTCATGGCCGATGCCGGGTGCCAGGGTCTGCTTGGATAACTTCTGTCCGGCTTCATTGATCGCTATCGGGATATGGAGGTACCGGGGTGTTGGCAATCCCAGCAGCTGCTGCAGATGGATTTGTCGCGTGGTCGAATCGATCAGATCGGCGCCGCGCACCACGTGGCTGATATTTTGGTCGGCATCGTCTACCACCACAGCCAGTTGGTATGAAAACAGTCCATCGCGACGTTTGATGACGAAATCCCCGAGCTGCGATTGCAGGCGCTGTTCAACCGGGCCCTGCACACGATCGATGAAACGCAGCGGTTCATCGCCAGTCAACACCCGGATTGCATGGCCTGGGCCGGCGTGATGCGCGCTGCGGCATGTGCCGGGATAGACAGACCCTTCCAGGCCGAAAATGGCCGAGTCGGCGATTTCCCGGCGCGAGCAGGTACAGGAGTAGGCAAGGCCGGCGAGCGTCAATTGCGTCAGTGCCTGCGCGTAGCGTGGCTTGCGGACGCTTTGGGTCATCACCTCGCCGTCCCAATGCAGCTCGAAAGCTTGCAGGGTCCGCAGGATGTCGTCGCCGAATTGCGTTTTGCAGCGGGTTTCGTCGACATCCTCGATGCGCAGCAGCCAGCGGCCGCCATGCGCCCTGGCGTCGAGATAACTGGCCAGCGCCGCCACCAATGAACCGAAATGCAAGGGACCGGTGGGCGAGGGCGCAAAGCGGCCGATATACTCGGCGGGAGGCGGCATGCTAGGCTGCGCCGTCCATGCGCGAAGAAAATCGACCATCATGATTTACCGTATCGCCGAAATTGCCGATTGGCACGCGGCTCAGCTGAGCGGCGAATTCACCGGTACCGATCTTGCACGGGAAGGATTCATCCATTGCTCCACGCGCGGGCAAGTGTTGTGGACAGCGCAAAAGTACTTTGCCGGCAAGCAGGGCTTGGTGCTGCTTGAAATCGACGATGCCAGAATCGGGGAATCCGTCCGGTGTGAAGACCTCGCCGGTCAGGGAGAAAGTTTCCCGCATGTCTATGCGCCCATTCCGCTCGCAACCATTACGCGTCATTTTGTCTTGGTCCCGGATGACAAGGGCGTGTTCTCGCTGCCGCCGGGCATGTAATTCACGCTAGCGTGCATCGTCGGAAAATAGCGGGGCGACATTTTTTTCGTTTTCCAGCTGCTGGACGAACCAGCGTAGCGCCTTCCCGATGCGACTGGGCCGCCAGGCCGCATAGAGCGCGGAAGCGGGACGCGCCGCCGCCGAGTCGAGAATTTGCAGGCGCCCGGCCCGGACTTCCGGCGCCGCCAGATGCGCCGGCAGATAGCCCACGCCCAGGCCGGCGATATGTGCGGAAATCTTGTCGCGCATCGAGGGCACGGTCAGCACATCCTGGCCGGACAACAAGCCGACCGTGCGCGGCGGCAGATTGCGCGAGGAATCGGCGATGCTGACCGCACGATGCTTGTGGATGGTGCCCTCGGTCAGTGGCTGGGACTCGAGGCCAATCGGGTGCGAGGGTGCGGCCACGAACACGAAATTCAATTGCCGCAGCAGCAGGGTGGCGAAACCGCCGCCGGCAGGAATGTCGTCGTTGACGCCGATGACCAGGTCGGCGCGTCCGCAGACCAGGGCGTCCCAGTTGCCTGCCAGCACTTCTTCGGCAACTTTGATGCGCGTTCCGGAGCTCGGTCCCTGTTCCGCATAAAACTGTCCGATCAGCGGATAAAGCCGCGTTGCGCCGATGATGGTATCGACAGCAATACGTAATTCGGTTTCCCAGCCCCTGGCAACTTGGCGGATGCGCGTTTCTAGGTCAGCCGCCGCCTGCAACAGCTGACGGCCCTCATTCAGGAGTTCGTGACCGGCTGGCGTTAGTGCCGCGCGGTGGCCGCGCCGGTCGAAGATCAGGACATCAAGATCGCTCTCAAGTTGCTGAATTGTATAAGTAATTGCGGATGGAACCCGATGCAACTCGGCTGCAGCGGCGGCGAAGGAGCCGCGCCGTTCGATGGCGTCCAATACCTGCAGGGATTCAAGTGAAAGACGCATGTTCAAATTTATTGAATAATTTGATCGAATTTATCCGCTTGTTAAACCGATTATACCAGCCCAACATGCCGTCTATGCTGCTGTTGCAGCTTTTTCAGGAGATTCAAAATGATTGAAATTAGAAAAAGCCAAGAACGTGGATACGCCGACCATGGCTGGCTCAAGAGCCATCACAGTTTTTCCTTTGCCGATTACTACGATCCGAAGTATGTGCACTTCGGGCCGCTGCGTGTGATCAACGAGGATCGCGTCGCGGCGGGCATGGGTTTCGGTACCCATGGTCATCGCGATATGGAAATCATCAGCTATGTCCTCGACGGCGCCCTGGCGCACAAGGACAGCATGGGCAATGGCTCGACCATCCGCCCCGGCGATGTGCAGCGCATGAGCGCCGGTACCGGCGTGCGTCACAGCGAATTCAATCACTCAACGGAAGGCACGACGCATTTCCTGCAGATCTGGATCGAGCCGAATGTGAAGGGCATCGACCCTTCGTATGAAGAGAAACATTTCAATGCCGCATCGAAGCAAGGCCAGCTTAGGCTTATCGCGTCGCCGGACGGCCGCGAAGGCTCGGTGACGGTGCATGCCGACGCCCTGCTGTATGCGACGCTGATATCTGCGGATGATCATCTGGTGCACAATCTGGCACCCGGCCGGCGTGCCTATGTGCATGTGGCTCGTGGCAGTGTGACGGTAAATGGCCAGCCGCTGGCGGCGGGGGATGCGCTCAAGGTCTGGGCCGGTGCCGCTGTCGAATTGGCAAAGGCGCAGGACGCCGAGGTGCTGCTGTTCGACCTGGCCGAATGACGGCAATGACTTGCGGAGAGAATTATGAGGAAAATCGAACGCATTATCGACTCGCATATCGCGCCGGTGGGAACCTTCTCGGTGCGGCGGGCTTTGCCCGATCACAACCGGAACTCGGTCGGCCCGTGGGTGTTTCTCGACCACTTCGGTCCGTTTCGCGTGACGCCGGGGCATGACGGGGTCGGTCCGCATCCCCATGCCGGCATTGAAACAGTCACCTACCTGCTGTCGGGTCGCAACCGGCATCGCGATTCGGCAGGGCATACCGGCATCGTGTCCGCCGGCGGCGCGCAATGGATGACCTCAGGGCGCGGCATCATCCATGCCGAGGCCCCGCTTGCCGAAACCGAGAGCGAGATGACGATGCACGGCATCCAGCTGTGGACGACGCTGCCGCGCGCCCTGAAGCTGATGCCGCCGCGCTACCAGCGGATTGCGGCCGAGGATATCCCCGAAATTGTGGCCGACGAAGTTAGTGTGCGCGTGGTAGCCGGCGATTATGTTTCCCATCATGTTTCGCACCAGGGGCCGGCACAGGTGCTGATGCCGCTGCTGTTATGGCATGTCCGTTTACAGCATGGCGCGAATTTTCGCGCCGATATCCCGGCCAACCATGAAGTCGCCGCCTATCTCATTGATGGCGAAGGCACGTTTGGCGCGGGCGCCCATGCCGCCAAGGCAGGGCAGCTGGTAGTGTTCGACAATGCCGACGGCGCGGTCGCCTTCAGCAATGCGGGCAGCGCCACGCTGGACGTCATGCTGCTGGGGGGCGCCCCGGCCGAAGGTCCGTTGGTGTTTCACGGCCCCTTCGTGATGAACAGCCTGGAACAGGTGCGAGCGGCGGAAAAGGCTTATATGACCGGGCACATGGGGCAATTGGCCGACGCTTAGTTTTCTGCGGATGGCCGGCTTGCCCGTACACTTTCATTTTTCAAACTTCATTGACCGAGCCCATATGACCACAGCAAAAATTCTCGCTTTCGCCGGCAGCGTCCGCAGGGAGTCCTTCAATCGCAAGGCGCTGTCGCTTGCGGTGGCGGGAGCGCGCGCCACCGGAGGCGAGGTGACGGTGGCCGAACTCGCCGATTACCCGATGCCGATCTATGACGCCGATTGGCATCAGGAGCACGGTGTGCCGGAGAATATGCTCAAGTTGCGTGCGCTGATGATGGCTGCCGACGGCCTGCTGATTGCCAGTCCCGAGTACAACACTTCCATCACGCCACTGTTGAAGAACACCATCGACTGGCTCTCGCAGTCGGTCGGTGGCGAAAGCGGCGCCGCTCCTTTCGCCAATAAGGTTTGTGGCCTGATGGGCGCGTCACCGGGCGCGTTCGGCACCATCCGCGCGTTGCCGCATGTGTCGTACATCCTGAGCAATCTCGGCACTTTCGTGCTGCCTGTGGTCGCGGTACCCAAGGCGGGCGAACTCCTGAACAGCGATGGGTCCGTTCGTGATGAACGGGCCGCAAACATGCTGCGCAGATTGGGCGCACAGGTTGCACAAACCGTCGTCAAACTGGCGTGATAATCCCGGATTCGCCGATATGGATGGGATATAGGCGGCGCCTATCAACACAATCGGGACATTGAATTGGCCTTATTGGCGTCCTGGCACCAGAATTCATCCATCGTCAGCAAACCATATGGAGATAAGGCATGGCCAAGGACAAAGCCGCGAATATTCCCATCGATATCGGTATTACCGAGAAGGACCGTGAAAAGATTGCGCAGGGCCTGTCCAGGCTGCTCGCCGACACCTACACGCTTTATCTGAAAACGCATTATTTTCACTGGAACGTAACCGGGCCGATGTTTCAGACCTTGCATCTGATGTTCGAAACCCAATATAACGAACTGGCGCTGGCGGTCGATGCGGTGGCAGAGCGGATCAGGTCCCTAGGGTACACCGCACCGGGTACGTACAAAGCTTATTCGAAGCTGTCATCGATTGCCGAGACCGATGGCGTCCCCGAAGCTGGCGATATGGTCCGTTTGCTGGTTCAAGGTCACGAAGCCGTGGCGCGTACCGCGCGCAAGGTGTTCCCGGCAGCGGAAAAAGCCTCGGACGAATCGACCGCCGATTTGCTGACCCAGCGTTTGCAGATCCACGAGAAAACGGCGTGGATGCTTCGCTCCCTGCTGCAGAACTGATTTCCAAACCCTATTTTTCAACATCAAGGAATGCATATGGCCGTCCTCGAACTTACCAAAGACAATTTCAACCAGACGATCGAAGGCGGCAAACCGGTCGTCATCGATTTCTGGGCACCATGGTGCGGTCCCTGCCGCGCTTTCGCCCCGACCTTCGAGGCCGTATCCGGACAATATCCGGATGTGGTGTTTGCGAAGATCAATACCGAGGCCGAACAGGAATTGGCGGCGGCATTCAATATCCGCTCGATCCCGACCCTGATGGTATTCCGCGAGCAAGTGATTCTGTTCTCGCAGGCCGGCATGCTGCCAAAAGCCGCACTGGAACAGGTTGTGCAAAAATCGCTCGAAGTCGATATGGTCAAAGTGCACGCCGAAGTCGCCCAGCAGGAATCGGCTGCCGCCTAGATTCGGCTGTTTCTGCAGCGATTCGTCAAACAAAAAAGCTCGGCGGCGGCATCGGACGGGCCGCAAAGCAGCCCGTCCGATGCGATAATCCGCGTCTTCGATCCCATGTGAAGACCCGAAATGACCCCGTTGCCCCCCCCGTCCTTTGCCGCTCTCCGCAGCGCTTTCCTCGCCCAGGAAGACGAGACCTTGAGATATTTGCTGGTGTCGGCGCGCCTCGACGACGATGCAAATAATCGTGTGGATGCCCTGGCCCGCTCGCTGGTCGAGGCCGTGCGCAACCGGCAGCGCGAAAATGTCGGCATGCAGTCGTTCCTGACGCAATATGATCTTTCCACCCAAGAGGGCGTGTTGCTGATGTGCGTGGCCGAGGCCCTGCTGCGCATTCCCGATGCAGCCACTGCCGACAAGCTCATCAAGGACAAGTTTTCGCAGGGCGACTGGCAGAAATATCTGGGCGCATCGGATTCCCTGCTGGTCAATGCCGGCACCTGGGGCATGATGCTTACCGGCAAACTGGTTTCGGTCGAGCCGGACAGCGCTACCGATGTCGGCGGCTGGCTCGCGCGGCTGGCCTCGCGCGCCGGGGAGCCGATCGTACGCGCGGCCCTGCGTCAGGGCATGAAGCTGATGGCCGAGCAATTTGTCATGGGGCGCACCATTACCGACGCCCTGAAACGTTCGGTCGCGGATGAACAGCGCGCTTATCGGCATTCTTTCGACATGCTCGGCGAAGCGGCGTTGACGGCGGACGATGCTGCGCGCTATTTCAAGTCTTACGAAGACGCGATCGCCGCAATTTCCGCCTATGTAAAGCCCGGGCAGCACGTGTTCGCAGCGCCTGGCATTTCGGTCAAACTGTCGGCCCTTCATCCCCGTTACGAACTGGCCCATCGCGAGCGCGTAATGACCGAACTGCTGCCCAGGGTCATGAAGCTTGCGGAAATGGCGCGCGACGGCGGCATCGGCCTTACCCTGGATGCGGAAGAGACCGAACGCCTGGAACTGTCGCTGGAAATTTTCGCCGCTGTCTATGGTGATGCGCGATTTGCGGGCTATGAGGGCCTGGGCCTTGCCGTGCAGGCCTACCAGAAGCGCGCCAGCCAGGTGATCGACTGGCTCGTCAAGCTCGCATCCACCCATCAGCGCAGGATCATGATCCGGCTGGTGAAGGGCGCTTACTGGGACACGGAAATCAAGCGGGCGCAGATGCAGGGTTTCAGCCGCTATCCGGTGTTTACGCGCAAGGCGAATACCGATGTCTCCTATCTGGCCTGTGCCGCGAAAATGCTGGCCCGGCCGGAAGCGTTCTATTGCCAGTTTGCCACGCATAATGCGCATACCGTGGCGACGATTCTCGAGCGCACGCGCGTCGCCGGAGATGCCGCCGCCGCTTTCGAATTCCAGCGACTGCACGGCATGGGCGTGGAGCTATACGACGCCGTGCTCGCGCAGCCGGGTACTGCCTGCCGTGTCTATGCTCCGGTCGGCAGCCACGAAGACCTGCTGCCGTATCTGGTGCGACGCCTGCTGGAGAATGGTGCCAATTCCTCGTTCGTGAACCGCATCGCCGATCCGGCCGTGCCTGTCGAAGATGTGATTGCCGATCCGGTTGCCGTGGTCGATGCCCATCGGGCCGCGGGCAATGCGAAGATTCCACAGCCCGAAAACCTTTACCTGGATTCGGCGGTCAGCCGCCGCAATTCCGCCGGCTTCAGCTTCGCGGAAGTATCGGCCACCGATGCCCTGTTTGCCGGGATGGCCCCGGTGTTACGTCGGACGGATTTCATCGCCCAGCCCCTGATTGCCGGCGAGGCGATGCGCGGGGCGCCGATCGAGGCAATCGATCCCGTCCATCTTGCGAAAATCGGCGTGGTCGAACAGGCCGATGATGCGCTGTTGAATCTCGCGCTGGATATCACCTCGAAATGGCGCGGGCTGCCTGCTGTCGAACGCGCCGCTGTGCTGGAGCGGGCTGCCGATTTGCTGGAAGCCCGACGTGCATTTTTCATGGCGCTGATGACCAGGGAGGCCGGCAAGTCCCTGCCTGATGCGCTGGGCGAAGTGCGGGAGGCGGCGGATTTTTGCCGCTACTATGCAGCGCTTTGCCGTGCGCACTTTTCGTCGGCTGAACCGCTGCCGGGTCCGACCGGCGAATCCAATCAACTGACCCTGACGGGCCGTGGCGTATTCGCCTCGATCTCGCCATGGAATTTTCCGCTGGCCATTTTCCTGGGGCAGGTCGCGGCGGCGTTCGCAGCCGGAAACGCGGTGATTGCCAAGCCTGCAGAACAGACGCCGATCATTGCCTTCGAGACCGTCAAATTGCTGCTTGAGGCCGGCATGCCGGCAGACGCCATTGCCCTGCTTCCGGGGCCGGGCGAAACCATCGGCGCCAGGCTGGTGGCCGATGCGCGCATTGCCGGCGTGGTCTTCACCGGCGGCACCAATACCGCGCAGGCGATCAATCGCAGTCTCGCGCATCGCCAAGGGCCGATCATTCCGTTCATCGCCGAAACCGGCGGGTTGAATGCAATGATCGCGGATTCATCGGCGCTCCCCGAGCAGGTCGTCAACGATGTGATCGCCTCGGCATTCAACAGCGCCGGCCAGCGTTGTTCGGCGTTGCGCATCCTGTGCGTGCAGCGCGATATTGCGCCGCGCATCATGACCCTGCTGGCCGGCGCCATGCAGGAGCTGCGCCTTGGCGACCCGGCCCGGCTGGATACGGATATCGGTCCGGTGATCGACCGCGATGCCTTCGACATGCTGGTGGCGCACCGCGAGCGCATGGCTGCTTCGTTCAGTCAGGTCGGACAGACCCTGCTGCCGCGGGATATTCCGGCCGGGTATTTCTTCGCACCCTGCGCATTCGAGATTCCGGCGTTCGATACCATCACCAGGGAGGTATTCGGGCCGATCCTGCATGTTTATACGTTCGACGGCGACAAACTCCTTGACGTCGTCGATGCCATCAATGCCAGTGGCTATGGACTGACCCTGGGGATACATTCGCGCATCGAAGACACCATCGAGGCGATTCGCGTCCGCGCCCGGGTCGGTAACGTCTATGTGAACCGCAACCAGATCGGCGCGGTCGTCGGCGTGCAGCCGTTCGGTGGTGAAGGTCTGAGCGGTACCGGACCGAAGGCGGGCGGTCCGCATTACCTGTTCCGCTTTGCTGCCGAGCGTACCTTCACTGTCAATACGGCGGCGGCTGGCGGCAATGCCGCGCTGATTGCAAGCTCGGAATGAAGCCCTGACACAAGGACGTCATCATCGTCTGCGATTATTCATTTGTGCCTGCCTCGGTAAAACTGCGAATCCTGGTCCTGCTGCTGATATTGGGGGGATGCGCGAACCTGCCGACGGACTCCGAACGGCATGCCGCGGGTGTATCGGTGGTGCCATTTTCCGTGGGCTCGCCGGGCAAGTCGCTTCCGGCCGGCTGGCAACCATGGATTATTTCGCGTTATTACCGCGACACGATGTACCGCATCGTCGAGGATGGCGGGTCCCGGGTACTTGAGGCGCATGCGGATAGTGCCGCGTCCGGTTTGCTGCAGGAGCTGGCGGTGAGTGCCGAGAAATATCCACTGCTGTCTTGGCGCTGGCGGGTTTCGCAGTTGGCGCCGGGTGCCGATCTCAGTCGTCGCGGCAGCGATGATTCGCCTGCCCGGGTGATCATCAGCTTCGAGGGCGATCGCGGGAAATTCGATTTCGAAGACCGTGCCATGGCAAGACTCGTCAAGCTGTTCAGCGGGCGCGAAATGCCCTACGCCACACTGATGTATGTCTGGGACCGCGAGCTGCCGGTCGGCACTTTGCTGGAGAATGTACACTCCGATCGGGTGATGATGATTGTGGTGGAGAGCGGCGGGAAGCGGGTGGGTCAATGGCTCGGTTTTTCGCGCAATGTGGTCGAGGATTTCCGCCGGGCCTTCGGTGAAATGCCGGGGCCGATCACCTCAGTCGGAGTGATGACGGACTCGAACACCACGCATTCGAACATCACCGCCTACTACGGTGATATTGCCCTGACCGCCATTCCCGGCAAGGCGCAGGCCTCCCTGATGCCCGGCGATTCCCTGGCCGCTCATCCATAGCGCGGGAAATAGGGGAGTTTTAGACCGCAATTCGCCTATTCAAGAGCCCGGGCCGATACGCATAATCATGGAAACTTGATAAGGCACATCCATGGCGATTGGCATGATTGGCATTTAACACTCGGCAATGCGGGCACAACCCCCGATCAGCTGGCACTTGCGCCAATTCTCAGGCTTGAGAAACTGAAGGTCAACCGCACTTTGTTGCTGACGATCCGTGGCGCCGACGAGGTTGAGCCTGGCTAGATTTTTTTCACACCGACCGGCGCATGCTGGCCGGACAGCAGCACGGTCATCGGTCGTCCCTCCGATGCCCAGTAATTGACTGCGTCCTCGAACAACTCGATAACCGTTTCGAGCTGGCTTTCGTTGTGTTCGGCGAACGCATCGGTGTGATCGAAGTAGATGACGAAGCCCTTGCCGTCGACCCAGTCCAGGTCAGTCAGACAATCGTAGAATGCATCCCAGTTTTTGCCGAAATGATCGGGAAACTTCATGGCGATCGCCGCATGATTCAGAAACTGATCTTTCTTTTCGATGCGCTGGCCTTCCAGATGAAAAAAAGCCATTTCCCTACTGCGCGCGGCTTTACCGATTTCGGCCACATTCGCATGCGCCTTCAGCCATAACAGCCCACCTGCGCTATCGCCGGCCAAGTGCGTGGTAAGTTCGGGAGAGAGCGGCACGAAAGACTCCTATTCCTTGATTTGCTTGAACGTCTGATAGTGGTCATCGGAAAAATAGCAGACAAGGCGGCTGTTCCCCCCGCAAACAATGCGCAATGCACCGCGGTTGCGGGCTCCCGGCGTCTTCACGGTGTATTCGTGATAAAACCCGCGCGGCTGCCGGGGCAATATTTTCTCGCGATTTGAAAACACCACGCCATCCTTTGGATAAGGAAAAGGCCCCCTTCGGTGAATCAGGCTCAGGGTATCTCGCGCCTCCGCCGGCAGGTCGGTCGCCAGGATCAGCGGAAAATCCGTCGGTGCTTCCTTCGCGCTGCTGGTGGACAGCAACAGCGGGCACAGCACCAGCAGCATGGCCAGTCGCACAAGCGAATTCTTCAGTATTGCCGGCAAGGCCCGGTCTCCACTATTGAAATGAAATGTATACAAGCTGCATCATCTGGAGCCGTCCAAGGGATGGATGGATCCCGCCGCCTTGTTCGGGCAGCCCGGCTTGACACAATCCGCGTACAGATAGAGCGAGTGATCGTGGATATTGAAACCGCGATCCTTCGCGATCCTAGTCTGGCGTTTCTCGATTTCCGGATCGTAGAATTCCTCGACCTTGCCGCACTGCAGGCAAACCAGGTGGTCATGATGGCTGCCTTCATTCAGCTCGAATACCGCCTTGCCACTCTCGAAGTGGTGGCGCACCAGCAGCCCTGCCTGTTCAAACTGGGTCAGGACGCGGTACACCGTGGCCAGCCCCACATCGGCGTTCTCATTGAGCAATAATTTGTAAACATCTTCGGCCGACATATGTCGCTGCGTCGAGTTCTGGAACAAATCCAGCACCTTCAGGCGCGGCAGCGTCGCCTTGAGTCCCATATTGCGCAGGTCTTTGGATTCGGGCATGGCGGATCGCGAGAGTGATAGTTGAGCAATCATAAGCCCTTTTGTTGCGCTTGACATAGGGCCTGACGGGTAGCGGTCGGTTATAATCGCAGAACACCGAAAAGGAAGTTGTCATGCGCGCTGTCCGTCATACCCTATGCGTTTTGTCTGCCGTTGCGGCCCTTGCCATGCTTTCGGCATGCGCCGGTTTCGGCGTTTACAAGATCGACATCCAGCAGGGCAACCTGATTACCCAAGAGCAGCTGGCGAAAGTCAAACCCGGAATGAATCGGCTTGATGTGCGCAATGCACTGGGCACGCCCCTGCTGCAGGATGCCTTTCACGCCAATCGCTGGGATTATTATTTCAGCGACGATCGCGCCACCAAATACGGTCCGTTCGGACGCGAAACCCAGCGCTTCCAGGTCATCATCCTGTTTACCGATGACAAGGTCAGCAAAATTGAGGGAGAGGCCTCTCCTGTCGAGATCCTTACCGGCGGCGGCGAGCGGCGCTTTACGCCCAAGGCGCTGCCTCCCGGCGCAGCGCCGCCAAAGAAGTCCTGATCGTCGGCATTGCGGATGACGCTTAAGCTCGCCATCGCCGGAGCAGGGGGTCGCATGGGTCGCATGCTGCTCGAAGCTGCCCGGACTGATCCGGCGCTGGCGATATCGGCCGTGCTGGAGCATTCCGCCAGCCCGCTGGCGGGTGCCGATGCCGCCGTGCTGACGCCCGAACTGAAGGGGCTGACCGTGCGTGCCGATGCGGATCTGGCGTTGAAGGGCAGCGATGTGCTGATCGATTTCACGCGGCCGGAGGCCAGCCTGGCTTATCTGGGCATATGTCGAAACCTGGGCGTCAATGCGGTGATCGGCACCACCGGGTTTACCCTGGCACAGAAACGGGAAATCGAAACCATTGCCGGACACATTGCCATCGTCTTTGCACCGAACATGAGTGTGGGCGTGAATGTCACGCTGAAGCTGGTTGAAATGGCGGCGCGCTCCCTGGGACTTGATTACGACATCGAGGTATTCGAGGCGCATCACAAAATGAAAGTTGATGCCCCTTCCGGCACTGCGCTGAAGCTGGGCGAGGTGGCTGCCGAAGCGCGCGGTCAGACGCTGACGGATGCGGGCGTCTATGCCCGCCACGGCGTCACCGGCGAACGCAAGCCGGGAGCCATCGGCTTCTCCGTCGTGCGTGCCGGCGACATCATCGGCGACCACACCGTGTTTTTTGCCGGGGCCGGGGAACGTATCGAAATCACCCATAAATCATCGTCCCGTGCCACCTATGCCCAGGGTGCGATGCGGGCCGCCCGGTTTTTGGCCGGCAAGAAGGCCGGTTTGTACGATATGCAGGACGTGCTGGGCCTCAAATAGCCGTCCTGCGGATTGCCCTGGGGCGCCCTTTCGGGTAGAATGCAGTCTTAATCGCGAAGTAACGCACGACGTTCCAAAAACGCGGGAAAGCGCCGGGTAAAACCCATTGGCCTTTCCCGTTTTTTATGCCCGGCGCCCGGTCGCTGTGCCGTACTCCATCGTTGCGTGCCGAAACGATGACACCCCTCGTTCTATCAGCGGAGCCTTCCCGATGCACCCCTCCCCGACCCTGCCCGCAGTTCTCGTTCTGGCCGACGGTTCGGTTTTCAGAGGGATATCGATCGGCGCCGAGGGGTATGGCTGTGGCGAGGTAGTGTTCAACACGGCCATGACCGGCTATCAGGAAATCCTGACCGACCCTTCCTATATGGGACAGATGGTCACCTTGACCTATCCGCATATCGGCAACACCGGCACCAATCAGGTCGATGTCGAATCCGCCAGGACATACGCGGCCGGACTCATCATCCGCGATTTGCCCAAGCTGGCTTCCAACTGGCGCATGACGGAGACCTTGCCCGACTATCTGCGGCGCAACCGGGTAGTGGCCATTGCCGAAATCGACACGCGGCGCCTCACCCGGTTGACGCGTGAAAAAGGGGCGCAAAACGGCTGCATCCTGGTGGGCGCGCATGACGATGCCGCCGTCGGGAAGGCGCTTGAACTTGCCCGCGCTGCGCCCAGCATGAGTGGGCTCGATCTGGCCAAAGTCGTGTCCTGTCAGAAGCCCTACCAATGGACCGATTCGACCTGGACGCTTGAAGCCGGGATTCGCACACACACCAATCCAGCATTCCACGTTGCCGCCTATGACTACGGCGTGAAGCACAATATCCTGCGCATGCTGGCGGATCGCGGCTGCAAGGTGACCGTATTGCCTGCGCAGGCCACGGCGACCGATGCGCTCGCGCTCAAGCCTGATGGCATCTTCCTGTCGAACGGCCCCGGCGATCCCGAGCCCTGTGATTATGCGATTCGCGCCATTCAGGAACTGATTGCGAAAGACCTGCCGGTATTTGGAATTTGCCTCGGTCATCAGTTGCTTGGCCTGGCGTCTGGTGCCCGGACCGTCAAGATGAAATTCGGCCATCACGGCGCTAATCACCCGGTACAGGATATCGATACCGGCAAGGTGTATATCACCAGCCAGAATCACGGTTTCGCGGTCGATGAAGCCTCGCTGCCGGCCAATGTTCGCATCACCCATAAATCCCTGTTCGATGGCACCTGCCAGGGCATCACGCGCACCGACAAAGCCGCATTCAGTTTCCAGGGGCACCCCGAGGCCAGCCCGGGCCCGCATGAGATGGGTTATCTGTTCGACCGGTTTGTCAGCATGATGGAGCAGAAACGTGGCTAAGCGCACTGACATCAAATCGATCCTGATCATCGGCGCCGGCCCCATCGTTATCGGCCAGGCTTGTGAATTCGACTACTCGGGCGCGCAGGCCTGCAAGGCGCTGCGCGATGAAGGCTACAAGGTCATCCTGGTCAATTCCAATCCGGCGACGATCATGACCGATCCCGGCATGGCCGATGTGACCTATATCGAGCCTATCACCTGGAAAGTGGTTGAAGCCATCATCGCCAAGGAGCGCCCCGATGCCCTGCTGCCGACCATGGGCGGACAGACCGCGTTGAATTGCGCGCTCGATCTGGCCAAGCACGGCGTGCTCGAAAAATACAAAGTCGAAATGATCGGCGCGACGCGCGAGGCGATCGACAAAGCCGAGGACCGCGAAAAATTCAAGCAGGCCATGACCAGGATCGGTCTCGCTTCGGCGCGCTCCTCGATCGCGCACTCGATGGAAGAGGCGCTGCAGGTGCAGGCCGCCATCGGCTTCCCGGCCATCATCCGCCCCAGCTTCACCATGGGCGGCTCGGGAGGCGGCATCGCCTACAACCGCGACGAGTTCGTCGAAATCTGCGAGCGCGGACTGGAGGCCTCGCCGACCAAGGAGCTCCTGATCGAGGAATCCCTGCTCGGCTGGAAAGAGTTCGAGATGGAGGTGGTGCGCGACAAGAAGGACAACTGCATCATCATCTGCTCGATCGAGAATCTGGATCCGATGGGCGTGCATACCGGTGACTCGATCACGGTGGCGCCGGCGCAGACGTTGACCGACAAGGAATACCAGATCATGCGCAACGCCTCGCTGGCGGTGCTGCGCGAGGTCGGCGTCGAAACCGGCGGCTCGAATGTGCAGTTCGCCGTCAATCCGGCCAATGGGCGCATGGTGGTGATCGAGATGAACCCCCGCGTGTCGCGCTCCTCGGCGCTGGCGTCCAAGGCAACGGGCTTCCCGATCGCCAAGGTGGCGGCCAAGCTGGCCGTCGGCTACACGCTCGATGAATTGAAGAACGACATCACCGGCGGCGCCACGCCGGCTTCGTTCGAGCCCTCGATCGACTACGTGGTCACCAAGGTGCCGCGTTTCGCCTTCGAAAAATTCCCGCAAGCCGATGACCGACTCACCACGCAAATGAAAAGCGTCGGCGAAGTGATGGCGATCGGGCGCAATTTCCAGGAGTCTCTGCAGAAAGCGTTGCGCGGCCTCGAGACCGGTGTCGACGGCTTCAATCTGAAGACGGTGGACCCGGAAAAGATCGGCGACGAGTTGGCCTATCCGCGCGGCGAGCGCCTTTGGTATGTGGCGGACGCCTTCGGTATCGGCATGTCACTGGAAGAAATTCACGCCTATACCAAGATCGATGTCTGGTTTCTTGCGCAGATCAAGGAGCTGGTCGATCTTGAACTGGCGGTCGAGAAGAAAACGCTGGCCGCAATCGATGCGACCGAGCTGCGCGCCCTCAAGCGCAAAGGTTTTTCGGATCGCCGCCTTGCCTATCTACTCAAGGTGAAGGAAGACGAGATCCGCATCAAGCGCCACGCCAATGGCATTCGCCCGGTGTACAAACGCGTCGATACTTGCGCCGCCGAATTCGCCACCAGCACTGCGTATATGTATTCGAGCTACGACGAGGAATGCGAATCGCGCCCCTCGGATCGCAAGAAAATCATGATTCTCGGCGGCGGACCGAACCGCATCGGCCAAGGCATCGAATTCGATTACTGCTGCGTGCATGCGGCACTGGCATTGCGGGAAGACGGCTATGAAACCATCATGGTCAACTGCAATCCCGAGACCGTCTCTACCGATTATGACACCTCCGACCGCCTGTATTTCGAGCCGCTGACGCTGGAAGACGTGCTGGAAATCGTCGATCTGGAAAAGCCGGTCGGCGTGATCGTGCAGTTCGGCGGGCAGACGCCGCTCAAACTGGCGCGCGCACTGGAAGCCAACGGCGTTCCCATCATCGGCACCACACCGGATGCGATCGATGTCGCCGAGGATCGCGAGCGTTTCCAGCAGTTGATTTCCAAACTGGGTTTGCTGCAACCGCCCAACCGCACGGCGCGCACCAATGAGGAGGCGATTCTCAAGGCGCGCGAGATCGGCTACCCCCTGGTGGTGCGTCCCAGCTATGTACTGGGCGGGCGGGCGATGGAAATCATCCATGTCGAGTCGGATCTCGAACGCTATATGCGCGAGGCGGTAAAGGTGTCGAATGATTCGCCGGTATTGCTGGACCGGTTCCTGAATGATGCGATCGAAGTCGATGTCGACGCGATCTGCGACGGCAAGGACGTATTGATCGGCGGCATCATGGAGCATATCGAGCAGGCCGGCGTGCACTCCGGCGACTCGGCCTGTTCGCTGCCGCCCTATTCCCTGTCCGCCGAACTGCAGGACGAGCTGCGCCGCCAGACGGTGCAGATGGCACTGGCACTGAATGTGGTCGGGCTGATGAATGTGCAGTTCGCCATCCAGGAGCACGAAGGGAAATCGAAGGTGTTCGTGCTGGAAGTGAATCCGCGCGCCTCGCGCACCGTGCCCTATGTATCGAAGGCGGTTTCGCTGCCGCTGGCGAAGATCGCCGCGCGCTGCATGGCCGGCCGTTCGCTGAAAGAACAGGGCGTGACCAGGGAAATCACGCCGCCTTACTACTCTGTGAAAGAAGCCGTATTCCCGTTCATCAAGTTCCCCGGTGTCGATACGATTCTTGGCCCGGAAATGAAATCGACCGGCGAAGTGATGGGCGTGGGCACCACCTTTGCCGAGGCCTTCGTCAAATCGCAAATGGGCGCCGGGGTCAGATTGCCCACCAGTGGCAAGGCCTTCCTGAGCGTGCGCAATGCCGACAAGGTGAAGTGCGAGGAAATTGCCCGCACCCTGCAGGCACTGGGTTTCGGCATCGTCGCCACCAAGGGCACGGCGGCGCACCTGGAGAAGGCGGGGATCTCCGTCACGCCGGTGAACAAGGTGCTGGAAGGGCGCCCGCATATCGTCGACATGATCAAGAACCGCGAAGTCACCCTGATCATCAATACCGTCGAGGAAGACAAACGTTCCATCCGCGATTCCTGGGCGATCCGCAATGCGGCGTTGACCGGCCGCATTACTTACTACACCACGATCGCGGGGGCGCGTGCGGCCTGCATGGGCATGCAGCACCTGAGCGAGCTGAAGGTTTATGATCTGCAAAGCCTTCACAAATTGATCGCCGCCGCGAATTGAATTTCCGGCGGCAGCCGCCATCCAATGCGCGATGATTTTACGAACCATGGCTGTGCGGTGCGCAGCCAGTCCTACTTTCCACAGGAAAATGTCATGAGCAGTCTTGCCAAAGTTCCCCTGACCGTCGCCGGCGCCGAAGCGCTGAAAGCCGAATTGCACCGCCTGAAAACGGTGGAGCGTCCGGCTGTCATTGTCGCCATTGCCGAGGCGCGCGCGCAGGGCGATTTGTCCGAAAACGCCGAGTACGATGCCGCCAAGGAAAAACAGGGTTTCATCGAAGGGCGCATCCAGGAACTCGAGGGCAAACTGTCGAGCGCGCAGATCATCGACCCGAAACTGCTGGAAGACGACGGCCGCGTGGTGTTCGCCTCGACCGTGGACGTGGAAGAAGTCGCCACCGGCGAAAAGGTCACCTACCAAATCGTCGGTGAAGACGAGGCCGACATCAAGCTCGGCAAGATTTCATTCTCCTCGCCGATCTCGCGCGCCATGATCGGCAAATATGCGGGCGATGTGGTTGAAGTGCGCGCGCCGGGCGGCGTCAAGGAGTATGAAATCGTCGATGTGCGTTATTTGTAAATCGGCTGATCTTTAGCTGCAATGGCCGCTTGAGAGCAAGACGATGCGTGTTCTCGTCACGGGCTCCTCGGGCAAGGTCGGCAGCATTGTTACCCGTGCGCTACGGGCGCAGCACGAGGTGCTTGGCGTTGACGCCAACGCCGGCGCGGAAACCGATGTGCTTGCCGATATTCGCGATGAGGCTGCGATCGCGCACAGCCTGGTCGGCCAGGACGCGATCGTTCACCTTGCCGCCTTGCATGCGCCGCATCGGGACCAGGGCGCCAGCGAAGCGGATTTTGTCGCCATCAATGTCGAGGCAACCGAGCAGTTGCTGCGCTTGGCGCGTGCCGCCGGGGTGCGACGCTTTGTGCTGGCCAGCACCACGTCTGTCTATGGAGATGCGTTCGAAGACTCCGAGCGCGCCGTATGGGTAACGGAATCGTTGAACCCGCAGCCGCGCGATATCTACGATGAAACCAAGCTGGCGGCCGAGGCTCTGTGCGCCGACGCATTTGCTGCCGATTTTGTGACATCGGCCCTGCGATTTTCGCGTTGTTTTGTGGAACCGGCGCGCGAGATGGCGCTGTATCGGCTTTACCGCGGCGTGGCGGCCAGCGACGTAGCCCAGGCCTTTGCGCGGGCGCTGGCGGCAGAACCGGCAGGTTTTGAGGTGTTCAATATTTCGGCCGCCACGCCGTTTCGGCGCGAGGATTGCGCAGTCCTGAAGTCCGATGCGGCCACAGCATTGAAAGTACGCGTTCCCGGCATCGACGCCGATTTCGCGGCCCAGGGCTGGACTTTGCCGGCGACGATTGACCGCGTTTACGTGATCGAAAAGGCGACGGCGATGCTCGGCTATCGGCCGCAGCAAGACTACTGGGAATTCATGGCTGAAGTGAAATCGAAAACGAAACCCTAGCATTGGTGCGCGTTTCCAGCCATTTTTGCTTGGAAAAGCGCACCAATGCTAGGGTTTGTATTTTTCTTTTAAACCTTGCGGACCACACGGCGGCGCGTTTGCCCGGCGGCCTTGGCTTCTTCCTGGCGCTTGGTCAGACGCGGCGCCTTGGGTTTATTGGCTTTTTTGGCCGCAGCCTTGGCTTTTTCTTCGCTTTTGCGCCAGACCACCAGCATTTTGCCGATATGCTGTACGGGTGCCGCCGCCAGCGCATCGCAGATTTCGTCGAACCAGCCGCTGCGCTGCTCGCGCTCATCGGTAAAGGCGCGGATTTTGATGAGCTCATGCGCATTCAGCGCACGTTCGATTTCCTTCAGCACGGCCGGCGTCAGGCCTTGATCACCGATCATGACCACGGGGTCGAGGCCATGGGCCTGGGCGCGCAGCGTCCGGCGCTCGGCGGGAGATAATATGATTTTCATGCAGCATTATAACTTTGATAGCGAAGTCCAATGGCGAATGCCCGCCCCAAAAACAGCCGCGACTGGGTAAAGCGACACCTCAACGACCCCTTCGTCAAAAAGGCGCAGGAAGACGGCTACCGCTCCCGGGCGGTGTACAAATTGCAGGAAATCGATGCCCGCGAGGGCTTTTTGCGGCCCGGCGCCGTGGTCGTCGATCTGGGCTCGGCCCCCGGCGGCTGGTCGCAATTGGCGATCAAGAAGGTGGGCAGCAAGGGCAAAGTGGTTGCCATCGACCTGTTGCCGATGGAAGCGATTCCCGGGGTCATTTTCATTCAGGCGGATTTTTCTGACGAAGCCGGCCTGAATGCCGTAATCGCCGAGCTGGAGAGCAAGCCGGTTGATCTTGTGATTTCCGATATGTCGCCCAATATGACCGGTATACCGCTGACGGACCAGGCGAGATTGTTCAATCTGGGCGAAATGGCCATGGATTTCGCGGTGAAATTTTTGCAGCCGGGCGGGGTTTTCATCGTCAAGGTGTTCCAGGGCGCCGGATTCGAGCCGTACGTGAAGTTGCTGAGGCAGAATTTCCAGCATGTATCGGCCAAGAAACCGGACGCATCGCGCGACGAAAGCCGCGAGGTATATCTGGTTGCCAAAGCGGTCAAAAAACCGCTGTCCTGAGAGCAGGGACGCGGTGGGACGATTGGTGTAGGATATTAGGTCCGGGAACGAGTCCAAAAGTCGTTTTTTGCCGTATCGGTTTGTTGCAGTCAAAAGTTTTTTTGCGAAGGAATGCTAGTGAATAACTGGGTCAAGAACATCGGTGTGTGGCTGGTCATCGGCATCATTTTGATGATGGTATTCATGCAGGTATCCAAAAGCGGTGCAACACGCGACGCCATGGATTACTCCACGATGATGCAGGAAGCCAAGAGCGGCAATATCGAAAAGGTCCGGCAGGAAGGCAATCGCACCCTGCGCGTGTTCCTGCGCGGCGGCAAGACTGCCATGGTCTACACCCCGGGCAGCGATTTCTTCATGTGGGATGATTTGCGCAAGGCCGGCGTGGCGATCGAGGCCAAGCCCGAGGAAGAACCCTCGATCCTGATGAACATCCTCATTTCCTCGTTCCCGGTGCTGCTGCTGATCGGCGTGTGGATTTATTTCATGCGACAGATGCAGGGCGGCGGGCGCGGCGGCGCGTTCTCGTTCGGCAAGAGCCGCGCGAAAATGCTCGACGAGAGCACCAATCCGATCACCTTTGTCGATGTCGCCGGTTGCGACGAGGCCAAGGAAGAAGTTTCCGAACTGGTCGATTTCCTGCGCGACCCCTCCAAATTCCAGAAGCTGGGCGGTCGCATCCCGCGCGGCGTGCTGATGGTGGGCTCGCCCGGTACCGGCAAGACCCTGCTGGCGCGCGCCATCGCCGGCGAGGCCAAGGTGCCGTTCTTCTCGATTTCCGGTTCCGACTTTGTCGAAATGTTTGTCGGCGTCGGCGCCGCGCGCGTGCGCGACATGTTCGAGCAGGCCAAGAAAAACGCGCCCTGCATCGTGTTCATCGACGAGATCGACGCGGTCGGCCGCCAGCGCGGCGCCGGTATGGGCGGCGGTAACGACGAGCGCGAACAAACGCTGAACCAATTGCTGGTCGAGATGGACGGCTTTGAGGCCACCGCCGGCGTGATCGTGATTGCCGCCACCAACCGTCCGGATGTGCTGGACCCCGCGCTGATGCGCCCGGGCCGCTTCGACCGCCAGGTCGTGGTGCCACTGCCGGATATCCGTGGCCGCGAGCAGATTTTGCTGGTGCATATGCGCAAGGTGCCGATCGCACCCGACGTCGATGCGAATATCATCGCCCGCGGCACACCCGGTTTCTCCGGTGCCGATCTTGCCAATATCGTCAACGAGGCGGCCCTGTTTGCTGCCCGCGCCAGCAAGCGTCTGGTCGACATGGAAGATTTCGAGAAGGCCAAGGACAAGATTTACATGGGCGCCGAACGTCGTTCCATGGTGATCACGGAAAAGGAAAAGAGCGCCACCGCGTATCACGAATCCGGTCATGCGGTAGTCGCTTCCCTGCTGCCGAATGCCGATCCGGTGCACAAGGTGACGATCATCCCGCGCGGTCGCGCGCTGGGTGTCACCTGGCAGTTGCCGGAACAGGACCGTCTCAGCCTGTACCGCGACCAGATGCTCACGCAGATCAGCATCCTGTTCGGCGGCCGCATCGCCGAGGACCTGTTTGTGCACAATATTTCGACCGGGGCGTCCAACGACTTCGAGCGCGCCACCAAGATCGCACGCGATATGGTGACCCGCTACGGCATGTCCGACATACTCGGGCCGATGGTGTATGCCGAGAACGAGGGCGAAGTTTTCCTCGGGCGCTCGGTGACGCGCCAGACCAGCATTTCGGAAGCGACCATGCAGAAAGTCGATTCGGAAATCCGCCGCATCATCGACGAGCAATACGCGCTGGCAGAGCGCCTGCTGACGGAAAATGCGGACAAGGTCGAGGCCATGACCAAGGCCCTGCTCGAATGGGAAACCATCGATGCCGACCAGATCAAGGACATTATCGCCGGTCGCGAACCGCGCCCGCCAAAACCGTCTTCGATGCCGCCAATTAAACCGAAATCGGGCAATGATGGTGGCAATGCCGCCGCCGCGGGTGACGTCAAGCCGGAAGCCACCGCGCAACCGGCCGAAGGCGCCCAGTAGACCGAGGGCACGCTGAACCAGGCGGGCGACTGAAAAGTCGCCCGTTTTCATTTCAACAATCGCTTCATCCGATATCTGCGATCAAGGTCATGACATTAAGCCCCGTCATTTTGCAATGCGGCAAATACCGCCTGCCGTTGAATCGCCCGCTGGTCATGGGTATTGTCAATATCACGCCCGACTCGTTCTCTGACGGCGGACGCTTCCTGGCGCGCGACCAGGCCATTGCCCATGCGCGGCAGCTGATTGCCGACGGCGCCGACTTGATTGACCTCGGCGGCGAATCCACCCGGCCCGGCGCGCCCTCCGCCACGCTCGATGAAGAACTGGCGCGCGTCATGCCGGCGCTAGAAGCGGTGGTGGGTGACGGCGTGCCGGTGTCCGTCGATACGCAAAAAACTGAGGTGATGCGTGCCGCCATCGCCGCCGGTGCTGCCATGATCAATGATGTCAATGCTCTGCAGGCGCCGGGCGCGGTCGAGGTTTGCGCGAACAGCGACGTCGCGATCTGTTTGATGCACAAACAGGGCACGCCGCAAACCATGCAGGCCGCCCCACACTACGATGATGTGTTGGCTGAGGTCGGTGATTTCCTGCAGGCCCGCGCCCGTGTATGCGAGGCTGCCGGTGTGGCGCATGAGCGCATCGTCATCGATCCCGGCTTTGGTTTCGGCAAGACGGTGGAGCACAACTTCACCTTATTGCGCGAACTGCGGGCGTTGACCCGGCTGGGTTATCCTCTGCTGGCGGGTTATTCGCGCAAAACTTCGCTGGGTATCATCACCGGCCGGCCGGTGGACGAACGCCTTGCCGCCAGTCTGGCCGCCGCACTCATAGCCGCGCAAAACGGCGCCGCCATATTGCGCGTGCACGATGTGCGGGAAACGGTCGATGTGCTTAAGGTATTGGCGGCCACACGCCGAAAGTGAGCTCTGGGTCTGCCTGAAATGCGCTGCCGGGAAAAACCGATGCCAGTTACAATAATGCGCAGGCGGGCTTGATCCCCGCCGGGTAACACACTCAAAAACCATTCAGGGAGACTGTCATGCAACAGGATAATTCCGGAAATCCGTACCAGGCACCAGCGGTTGAAGTGATGACCGGCGCACCGCAGGCTGATGCAGCGTTTATCGAGGGCGGTAAGGCGGTTGCTGCTGGACATGGCTGGGATTGGATCGCGGCGGGATGGGCTATTTTCATCCAGTCGCCGTTGATCTGGGTTGTCAATGTCGTGATTTTGTTCATCATTCATTTTGTACTGGGCTTCATTCCGTTTATTGGCTCCCTTGTCACTTATGTCCTTTTCCCGGTATTCAACGGTGGTCTGATGATGGGAGCGCAAGCGCAGCGAAGCGGCAGATCGCTTGAAGTCAATGATTTGTTTGCCGGATTCAAGGACAAGGCGGGATCATTGTTGACGGTGGGTGCGCTATACGCCGTAGTTTCAATTGCCTTGCTGATATTTGCAGGCATCCTGGCTATCGCGTTGTTGGGCGCCAGCGGCGCAATTGGGGCCATCATGAGTGGCGACAAGGCGGCATTGATGGCGATTGTCGGTGGAGCAACCCTGGGCGTCATTTTCATCGCATTGCTGGTGATGGCCGCATTCATCCCGATTGCGATGGCATTCTGGTTTGCTCCGGTGCTGGTGGCGCTGCAAGATGTGAGCCCGACGACAGCGATTCGCATGAGTTTTTATGCCTGTCTCAAGAATTTTGTGCCATTCCTGCTCTACGGATTTATCTTCCTCGTCCTGGCTGTTATCGCAATCATTCCATTCGGCCTCGGGTTGCTGGTGGTGGTCCCACTGGTGCTTACCTCAACCTACGCAGCCTACCGCGATATTTTTCTTGGCGAATAAACCCGCATTGATACAAGCTGGAATGGATAGCGCGCGCGGCTGATGCTCGACACCCTGCGCGCCATTCCGACTCCGGAGGGAATTGAACTCACACTCAAGGCTGCAGGGCCGGTGGCGCGCGCCCGCGCCTGGCTGATTGACGGCTTCGTGCGCCTTGCCGTGGTGACGGTGCTGCAGATTGCGCTTTCTGCGTTTGGCAAAGTCGGGGTCGGCATCTTTATGCTTCTGTACTTTGCGCTTGAGTGGCTTTATCCGGTGCTGTTCGAGGTGTTGTGGCAGGGAACGACGCCGGGCAAACGCCTGTGCAATCTGCGCGTGCTGCATGAGAACGGCACCCCGGTCGGTTGGCGCGCCTCAGTGGCGCGCAATCTGATCCGTTTCGTGGATTTCCTGCCCTTCATGTATGGCTTCGCCATTGTCACCATGCTGATGAACCGGAATTTCCAGCGGCTGGGCGATCTGGCGGCGGGAACCATCGTGGTCCATACCGAGCGCGTCAGCAGGGCGAGGGGGGTACCCAAGGCCGAGCCCTTGGCTAGCAACCTGGCGCTGACTTTGACGGAGCAGCGCGCCATTATTGATTTTGCGGAACGTCGCGCCGGCTGGTCCGATGAACGCGCTGAGGAATTGGCGCGTCACGCCACCCCGCTGATGGCACATGTTGCCGAGGGCGCCGCCACGGCGCGCTTGCTGCGCATCGCCAATTTCCTGGTAGGACGACGCTGATGGCTTGCTGCATTCGCTATCAATTCATTTGCCTCGCTGTACTGGACGGAGTCACCTAACGATGCGTCAGGAACTGTTCGAGGAACGATATTCCGAGCGTTGGCGGGCCTTTGAAGCGGCCCTGGCGACGGGGCGCAAGCCCGGCAAGCGGGGTACGCTGTCGGCAATGCCTCTTACACCCATGCCGGTGGAAGAATTCCCGAGCCGCTATCGCGAGATCTGCCATCACCTCGCGCTATCCCGCGATCGGCAATACAGCACCGCCCTGGTCGAGCGGCTCGAACATCTCGCGCTGGCGGGCCATCAGTGGCTTTACGGTGCGCGTGCCTTCGGCGGCAGCGTGCGCGAATTCCTGTTTCACGGTTTTCCGGCCCTGGTCCGCCGCCGCATCCGCTATATTGCGGCCTCCTCGTTGTTGTTTTTCGGGCCGCTGATCGCCTGTCTGATCGTGATCCAGCTTTTCCCCGATTTCGCGCAGATCGTGCTCGACAGCAATCAGCTGAACGAGGCCCAGCAGATGTATGCCCCGGGCAATACACGTTTGGGGCTGCAACGCAGCGCGGACAACGATTTTGTGATGTTCGGCTTTTACGTGGCCAACAATGTGCGCATCGATTTTCAGTGCTTTGCCGGCGGCATATTATTCGGGGTGGGTGCGGTTTTTTTCATGTTGTTCAATGGCCTCGTCATCGGCACCGTGGCCGGCCACCTGACCCATATGGGATATATCGAAACCTTCTGGGGTTTTGTCGCCGGCCATAGCGCGTTTGAGCTGACGGGCGTGGTCCTGTCCGGCGCGGCGGGCTTGATGGTGGGCATGGCGCTGATTGCGCCGGGGCGGCGCGGCCGGTTTGCAGCGCTGAGGGCAAATATGTCGGACATCATCGGTCTCGTCTATGGTGCGTCACTGTTTACCTTTCTCGCCGCCTTCATCGAAGCCTTCTGGTCGGCGTCGCGCTTGCCCCCGGTGGAGGTCAAATATGCAGTCGGTATCTTCCTCTGGATCGTTACACTGTCCTACCTGGTATTGACCGGACGCGCACGCAAGGGATGGAAAGATGCGTCTTGAAGACATGGCCGTTGCCTTGCGCCCGCGGACGGCCATGGAAGCCGTCGACCTCGGTTATGCGATGGTGCAGGTATGGTGGAAAGACGTGCTGGCCGCCTGGTGCGTGGTCTATTTGCCGGTGGTACTGCTGGTCAATTTGCTGTGCTGGAAGATGCCGGTGTTGGCAGCGGCCATCATGTGGTGGCTGAAGCCGGCATTCGATCGCGTCGTCCTGCATGTGCTGGCCAGTGCCACTTTCGGCGCCATGCCCACGCTGCGGCAGACGCTGCGCGTGCTGCTGCGGCTGTGGTGGGGCAACAGCCTGTTTGCTGCCCTGACGTATGCACGCTTCAATTTTGCGCGTTCCTTCACCTTGCCGGTCACCCAGCTTGAAGGCAGCCGCGGCAACATCCGGCGCCAGCGCCGGCGCATTCTCGGACGCGAGGGCTGGGGCGCAGCCGTCTGGCTTACCGTCCTGTCGATGCATTTCGAGTTCATCCTGATCGTCTCCTGCTATTTGCTCGTCGACCTGTTCATGCCCCAGGAGCCGGGCTTTCGCTTTTCCTGGGCAAGCTTGTTCAATGCGCAGATGTCGACCGCCGGGCTGTTTGCGGCCAACGCGGTAAATGCCCTGGTGCTGTGCATGCTCGAGCCCTTTTATGTGGCCGCGGGATTCGCCATTTACCTCAACTGCCGCAGTGCGATTGAAGGCTGGGACGTTGAGCTTGCCTTCAAGCGTCTTGCTTCGCGCATGGAAGCGTCGCGCAGCAAGATCGCCGGCGGAGTGGCGCGGCTCGCAGCCAGCTTGCTGCTCGGCATTGCCGTGATGACGGCGATGATTGAGGCTCCTGATGTCAAGGCGCAGGAGGCGCCCGCCAAGGCCCAGAATGCGCCTGCCGTCGATACCAGGGCCACAGTCGATGACGATGATGACGACGAACTGGATGCGCCGCCGGCGCCATCGGCATCGACCCCCGTTACCGGCGCAAGGGACAAGGCGAAGAAGGTGCTGACGGCGCCGGAGTTTGGCCACTACGAAAATGAGCGCTATCTGCGCTATATCGGTCCCACCTGGGGCGAGCGCGAGCCCCCCAAAAGAAGCAAATCAAGCGTGCTCGATGCAATCGTGAAGTTTTTTGCTGAAAGCGCACGCGTCATTGCCTGGATTGTTGTGGCCCTCGTGGCGACGGGATTGCTCTATCTGCTGGCGCGTTATGTCGGCATCAACGGCTGGCAGCGCGGCGCGAAGCGGGCGCCACCCGATATGCTGTTCGGGCTCAATGTGCGTCCGGAATCGCTGCCCGACGATTTGCCGGCGGCGGCGCGCGCCTTCCTGGCCCGCGGCGAGATTCGCGCAGCGGTTGGCCTCTTGTATCGCGGCGCGCTGGTATCCCTGCTGCAGGAGGGGCGCATCGATATCGGTCGCGGCGATACCGAAGGCGAGTGCCTGTGGAGAGTCAAGGCAGCCTACCGGACGGATGCGGATGAGCAGGCAAAGGCTGCCTATTTCGATTCCCTGGTGCAGCTCTGGCAGCGGGTGGCCTATGCGCGGCTGGTAATCGAGGCGAACGAGGTGCAAGCGCTGGTTGATGTTTGGCCGCAACATTTCGCCGTTGATCGAACCGCGCAGGGAGCGGGTAGCGCGCCGCCAGTCGGGCAGGCGGCATGAAAGTCGATCATTCGCGCGCCATCTGGATGTTGTTCGGAGGCTTGCTGCTGGCGGGTGCGGTATATATCGGTCTCAATTGGTACGAAATCGCCGAGCGCCGGCATTGGGTCGGCGCGGAAGGCGAAGCAGCCCGCGACCCCTATCTCGCCATGAAGCGCCTGCTTGCTTCCATGGGCGCGAAAATGGTCACGCTTAATCTTGGGCAGGACCTAGACCGGTTGCCGGGCAACGCGACCTTGTTCCTCGGCGATCGTCGCTTGTCGACGATGCCGCCGGATCGGGTGGCGCGGCTGGTAGCCTGGGTCCAGGCCGGGGGCCACCTGATCGTCGAAGCCGAACAGCCGACACTTGACGACCCGGTGCTGGCGGCGTTCGGACTCGGTCATGTCGGCCTGCGCCTGACAAAGTCGGGATTCGTCGAACACCACGATCGCAATGTCGGCAAGGGCGATGAAAAAGGCAAGGCCGAGGCGAAAGACGAAGACGAGGACGAAGGGCAAAGTGTTAACGCCGAATCGCTGCCCGGTGGCGAAGCGGGACAAGCCCTGCGTCGCCGCCTCAAATTGCCACTGAAGCTCGGCACCGAGGCGACCGAAGTGGTGTTTCCGGGAGGCGCCAGCTTCAAGGTCGTATTCACGGCTTACCAGAATCTGCGCTATCGCCAACCGCGCCAGGGCGCCGTCGAGGTGCGCGACCAGACCGGCCTGCGCCTCGTCCATTTCGCCGAGGGCAAGGGAAGGCTTACGGCGATTTCCAATTTTGATTTCATGACATGGCGCGCGCTGACACGCGAAGACCATGCGGAATTTCTCTGGTACCTGATAAAGATTCGCGATGACAGCGCCACGCCGCTGGTCCTTACCGCCTTGCGCAGCCCCGACAGCGGTCTGTGGAAGTGGCTCGCCGCCCATGCCTGGATGGCGCTGCTGGCTTTGCTGGCCTTGCTGATTTTCTGGTTGATGCGCATGATGCGGCGCTTCGGTCCGCTGCTGCCGGAAGCGCCCATGGCGCGCCTCAGCCTGTCGGAACATCTGGACGCCATGGGCCACTACATTGGCCGCGGTGACGGCTGGGCGCCGTTGCTGAAGGCGGCACGCGAGCGTTTTATTGCCCGGCTTCATCGCGAGCGCTCGGCGCTGTACCGGGCGGACCCGGCAACGCTTGCAGCTGCGCTTGAACAGATGAGTGGCATCGGCGCCGCACGCATTCACCGTGCGCTGACGCAGGAAGCGAACAACCGCCGCAGTTTCGGCGAAATCATTCGCACCCTGCGCGCGCTCGAACACAGCATGAGCAGCGCAGCACGCAGCACCACAACGGCAACCTCCCGCCCTCGCGGCAATTAAACCAGGACCTTGTATGACCGACAATCTCAACCCCGCAGCAACCATCGACAGCGAAAAACTGCAGCAGGCGACGCGCGTGTTGGGGGCGCTGCGCGCCGAAATCGACAAGGCCATGGTCGGGCAGCAGCAGATAGTCGATCAGACTCTGATCGCGCTGCTCGCCGGCGGCCATGTGCTGATCGAGGGCGTGCCGGGTCTCGGCAAGACCTTGCTGGTCAAGGCCCTGGCCAAGGCTTTCGACGGCAGTTTTTCGCGCATCCAATTCACGCCCGATCTGATGCCCTCGGACGTGACCGGACATACCCTGTTCGATCCGAAGTCCGGCGATTTCACCACACGCAAGGGGCCGGTGTTCGCGCATCTGTTGCTGGCGGACGAAATCAACCGCGCACCGGCCAAAACCCAGGCGGCATTGTTGGAAGTGATGCAGGAGGCGCAGGTGACGATCGAAGCCACCGCCCATTTTCTGCCGATGCCGTTCATGGTGCTGGCCACCCAGAATCCGATCGAACAGGAAGGCACTTACCCGCTGCCGGAAGCGCAGCTGGATCGCTTCCTGCTCAAGGTGCGCATCGATTATCCCGGGCTCGCCGAAGAAACCGCGCTGGTCAAAAGCGTCACCGCCAGTACCGTCGGCGACAAGCTCAATGTCGATGCGGTGGCCGCCATCGTCAAGCCGGAAACGATTGTCGCCCTGCAGCGGATCGCCGCCAATCTGACGATCGACGATAATGTGCTCGATTACGCCGTGCGCTTGGCGCGCGCCACGCGCGAGTTCAGCGGTTTTTCTGCCGGCGCCGGCCCGCGCGGCGGTATCGCCATGGTGCGCGCCGCGCGCGGCCAGGCGCTGATGCAGGGGCGCAACTTCGTTACCCCGGATGATGTCAAGACCGTCGCCTTGCCGGTGTTGCGGCACCGCATCATGCCGTCGCCGGAAATGGAAATCGAAGGCCGCGATATCGATGAATTGCTGGCCGAAATGTTCGAGACCGTCGAGGCGCCGCGTGCCTGATTGGCGCATCCAAAGGTTGCGTCGATGCGCATGATTCCGTCGACACGCCTGCTGTGGCTGCTGACCGCATGGCTTGGCGTCTCGGTCGTGATGTCTGCACTGCTGCCTGTGCAGTCCGGTCTGGCCGATTTCTGGTGGATGGGCAGCGCGCTGCTGGCTCTGCTTGCACTTAGCGATGCGCTGGCCGGCCGTATCGGCGGTGACGTGCCCGCAGTGGAACGAAAAATAGCCGCGACCCTGCCGGTCGGCGTGTGGCGCGAGGTGATCTTGCGCTTTTCGCATGCGGGACGCGGCACGCTGCGTTTTCGTGCTTTCGATCGCTACCCCCAAGGCTGCGAGATTGAACATCTGCCGATGGCGATCAGCCTCGCGCCCGGCAACTTCGTGCTGGCCCGGTATCGTCTGCGCCCCGATGTGCGCGGCGATTTGCATTTCGGTCGGGTTTTACTGCGCATTCAGTCGCCATTCGGTCTGTGGGAAATAGTGCGCGAAAGCGGCGAGGAGACCGTGGTGCGCAGCTTCCCGAACTTTGCCGAAATCACCCGCTATGCCTTGCTGGCTATCGATAACCGCCTCTCGCAGATCGGCGTGTTGCGCAAGCGGCGGCGCGGGGAAGGGCTCGATTTTCACCAGCTGCGCGAGTATCGGCAAGGCGACACCATGCGCCAGATCGATTGGAAGGCGACGGCGCGGATGCGCAAGCTGATTTCGCGCGAATACCAGGACGAGCGCGACCAGCAGATCGTGTTCCTGATCGACTGCGGGCGGCGCATGGCGGCGCGGGATGGCGAGCTTTCGCATTTCGATCACACCCTGAATGCGGTGCTGTTGCTGGCCTATGTCGCTCTGCGCGAAGGCGATACTGCGGGGTTGATGACCTTTGCCACCGGCGACGAGCGCTTTGTCGCACCGCGCAAATCGGGTGCGACCATCAACCGCTTTTTGAATGCGCTGTATGGTCTGCAGCCGACCTTGCAGACCCCCGATTACTACCAGGCGGCGCTCGATCTGTCGCTGCGCCTGAAAAAACGTTCGCTGGTGATCATCGTTTCCAATCTGCGCGATGAAGACGCCGAAGGCCTGATGCCGGCACTGGCCTTGCTGCGCCGTCGCCATCTGGTGATGTTCGCGAATTTGCGCGAAGGCGTCGTCGAGCAAACCCTGCAGCGGCCGATCAGGAACGACGACGATGCCCTGACCTATGCCGCCGCCGCCAGCTATCTGGCCGACCGCGAGGCGCTCACCAGGCGTATGCAGGGGCAGGGCGTGCGTCTGCTCGATGTGGAGCCGGCGCGCCTGCCGATCGCCATGGTCAATCGCTATCTCGATCTGAAGCAGGGCGGGCAGTTCTAGGCGCGCCATTAGGTCCCTTGGCGCCGGGTGATAATGTCGTTTTGAAACACGAGCCAAACACATGAGCAGAAAATATTTCGGTACCGACGGCGTGCGCGGCAGAGTGGGTGAATTGCCGATCACGCCCGAATTCGTGCTGCGCCTGGGCCACGCGGCCGGGCGTGTGCTGGCCAGCCACGAGGCAGCCAACGGCGGCCGTCCCGCGGTGATGATCGGTAAGGACACGCGCATCTCCGGCTATATGCTGGAGAGTGCGCTCGAGGCGGGGCTGGCGGCCGCCGGTGTCGATGTGCTTCTGGTCGGGCCGATGCCCACGCCCGGCGTGGCCTATCTGACGCGCGCCTTGCGCCTGTCGGCCGGCATCATGATTTCGGCCTCGCATAATCCCTTCGACGACAACGGCATCAAGTTCTTTTCCGGCGACGGACAAAAGCTGGACGATGCCGTCGAACACGCCATCGAGGCGATGGTCGACAAACCGGTGGCAACCATGGCCTCGATCGCATTGGGCAAGGCGCGGCGTGTCGACGATGCCGCCGGCCGCTATGTCGAATTCTGCAAAAGCACCTTCCCGGCCGCGCTCAATCTGCGCGGTTATCGTCTGGTGGTGGACTGCGCCAACGGCGCTGCCTACGACATCGCGCCGCATGTATTCCGCGAGCTGGGCGCCGAGGTCATTGCCATTGCCAATCAGCCCAATGGTGTGAACATCAACGATCACTGCGGGGCCACGCACCCGGCCGCGATGCAGGCTGCGGTGCGCGAGCAGGGCGCCCATTTCGGCCTCGCGCTGGATGGCGATGCCGACCGCCTGATGATGTGCGATGCCGACGGCACCTTGTTCGATGGCGATCAGCTGTTGTACGCGATAGTCAAGGACCGGCAGACGCGCGGCGTGCTCAATGGCGGCGCCGTCGGCACCCTGATGAGCAATTTCGCGCTCGAGCAGGCGCTGGCCAAAATGGCGGTGCCGTTCGCCCGCGCCAATGTAGGCGACCGTTATGTGCTGGAAATGCTGCGCGCCAAGGGCTGGGAGTGCGGCGGCGAAAACTCCGGCCATCTGCTGTGCCTGGACAAGCACAGCACCGGCG
Source organism: Usitatibacteraceae bacterium (assembly GCA_036394575.1). Lineage (GTDB taxonomy): Bacteria > Pseudomonadota > Gammaproteobacteria > Burkholderiales > Usitatibacteraceae > UKL13-2. The sequence continues at coordinate 53,407 of DASWEY010000002.1, forward strand.
ATGGCATCATCTCCGCGCTGCAGGTGCTGGCGGCATTGAGGCGCAGTGCCGCCAGCCTCGCCGAATACACCGCGCAATTGACCATGTTTCCACAAGTGCTGGTGAATGTGCGCACCCAGGGCAGCAATGGCTGGGCGAGCGATCCCGCCGTGACCAGGGTGGTGGCGTCGGCCGAGACTGCCTTGGCCGGGCAGGGGCGCGTGCTGCTGCGCGCCTCGGGCACCGAGCCGGTGATTCGCGTCATGGTGGAAGGCCGCGAGCGCGCTCAAATCGAGGCGCTGGCCGGCGCCATCGCCGGGGCGATCAAAAACAGCGTCTGACAAAAACCAAAAATGAAACTCCAGCACTGGCGCGGCTTTTCGGCCTTTTTTGCCTGGAAAACCGCGCCGAATGGCGTTCTGCGTTTTTATTGCACCAGCTTGCCGTCGCGGCGTAGATAGGCGAGATCGACAAAGTGGGAACCGCGGTCGTTGCCGCGCGTGAATACCAGGGTCATGCCATCGAGGTCGAAGCGCTTGTCGCCGCTCAGGGCGGCGGCGATGCTGCCGCGGGACAGGTCTTTGCCGGCGCGTTCCAACGCGCGCACCAGGCCTTTCGCGGCGAGGAAGCCTTCGAGGGTGAGATGCGACGGCGGCTCGTCGCGGAATTTCGCCATCAATGCGCGATGTTCGACCTGCAAGCGCGTATTGCTGGCGGCCGGATGCGGTACCACCTGGGTGATCAAGGTACTGACCGCAAAATCGGGCCGCGCAATTTCCAGCAGCGTACGGTGGTTTACGGTCGAGAATCCGACCACATTGGTGCCTTTGTCCAGCATGCGAAAGCGTTTCAGAAACTCCGCCATGGCGATCGTGTCCGCCGCCACTACCACGACTTGCGGCTTCAATTGCGCGAGTTCGCGAACTGTCGCATCGATATTCCTGAGGTCGGTTGAGAGTGTAAACCGCGCCGCGGCCCCCAGGCCACGCGCCTTGAGTTCTTCGCCCAGCTGACCGGCAAGCGTCTCGCCGAGACGGTTTGCCGTGGCCAGCACGGCAAAATTTTTGTTGCCGAGCAGGGTGAAGTGCTGCACGATGTGCCGCGCTTCTTCGCGGTAGGTGGGGCGCACAAAGTAAATATGGTCGGCAGCACTGCCGATTTCGGCGCCGCTCAATGGCGCGTAGAGCGTCATCCCGGATGATTTGAAGTACGCATCGCCCGCCACCGCGCGCAGACCGTCGTCGCCGACATAGCCGAACAGCACATCGACGCGGTCCTTTTCAATCAGTTCGCGCGTCAGGCGTACGGTATTTGCGGGCTGCCCGCCGTCGTCCTTTTCAATGACGGCAATCTTGCGTCCGTTGATGCCGCCGCTGGCGTTGATGTAATCGAAATAGGTGCGTGCCCCGGCCAGATAGTCGCGACCGACATCGGCTTCGATGCCGCTTTGATCGGCAATATTGCCGATGCGGATTTCCTGGGCAAGCACGCCGGGGGCGTTGCCGGCGGCGAGGATGACCAAGGCAAGGCGTGCAGCCAGGACCCGGGTGGCGAATTTTAGGGGTGCGCACATCATCGGCTTTCTTTTATGATTTGAGATGACGACAATACGGCGCCAGTATTTCAGGCGCATGACTGTAATGGAACGATTATGTCGTCATCCGTGTGCCTGTGCGCTTGTGCAGCCGGCGAAAAAAAACCTGAAGCAAGCTTCAGGTTTTTTCGAACCAAACGATCGGCGTGAAGCGTGAATCAGCCGAAACGGCCGGTGATGTAATCCTCGGTTTCCTTGCGTTTCGGTTTGATGAACAGCTCGTCCGTCACCCCGTACTCGACCAGCTCGCCCAGATACATATAGGCGGTGTAGTCGGACACGCGCGCCGCCTGCTGCATATTGTGGGTGACGATGGCGATGGTGTAGTCCTCTTTCAGTTCATGCAGCAGCTCCTCGATCTTGGCGGTGGAGATGGGGTCCAGGGCCGAGGTCGGTTCGTCGAGCAACACCACTTCCGGTTTTACCGCGACCGCCCGGGCAATGCACAGGCGCTGCTGCTGGCCGCCGGACAGCGACAGGCCGCTCTGCTTGAGCTTGTCCTTGGCCTCGGTCCACAGGGCAGCCTTGTTCAGCGCCCACTCGACGCGCTCGTCCATTTCCGCTTTCGACAGATTCTCGTAAAGTTTCACGCCGAACGCGATATTGTCGTAAATCGACATCGGGAACGGCGTCGGCTTCTGGAATACCATGCCGACCTTGGCGCGCAGCAGGTTCAGGTCCTGGCCTTTGTCGAGAATGTTCTTGCCGTTCATGACGATGCGCCCCTCGGCGCGCTGCCCGGGGTACAGATCGTACATGCGGTTGAAGGTGCGCAACAGGGTCGATTTGCCACAGCCCGAGGGGCCGATGAAAGCGGTGATGCGGCGCTCGAGAATTTCCAGGTTGATGTTTTTCAGGCCCTGGAAGTTGCCGTAGAAGAATTGCAGATGATCGACCCTGATCTTGGTGGCGGGCGCTGCGCTCGAAACGATGTCGTTCATGTTTTTTCCGTAGAGAGTGCTTCAGCTTTTCTGGCGCTGGTCGAACACCGTGCGCGCGAGGATGTTGAGAGTCAGCACCGAGGCGGTGATCAGCAGCGCGCCGGCCCAGGCCAGGGACTGCCAGTTTTCAAACGGGCTCATCGCGAACTGGAAAATGACCACCGGCAGATTGGCCATCGGCGCATTCATGTTCGAGGACCAGAACTGATTGTTGAGCGCGGTGAACAGCAGGGGCGCGGTCTCGCCGCTCATGCGCGCCACTGCCAGCAGGATGCCGGTGATGACGCCGCCCCGGACCGCGCGCAACGCCACCAGGGTGATCACTTTCCACTGCGGGGCGCCGAGCGCGGTGGCGGCTTCACGCAAGCTCGCGGGTACCAGATTCAGCATGTTTTCGGTAGTCCGCACCACCACCGGAATGGCCAGCAATGCCAGCGCGCAGGATCCGGCCCAGCCCGAAAAATGCCTCACTTGCGCAACGTAAATCGCATAGATGAACAAGCCGAGGATGATTGACGGCGCGGACAGGAGAATGTCATTGATGAAGCGCGTCACCGGCGCGACCCAGCCGCGGCGGCCGAATTCGGCCAGATAGATACCCGCCAGAATTCCGATCGGGGTCGCCACGAACGTGGCCGCCACGACCATCATCAGGCTGCCGGCGATGGCATTGGCCAAACCGCCCTCGCTGCCGGGAGGCGGCGTTGTCTGGGTGAACACCGCAAGACTCAAGCCGCTGAAACCCCGCAACACCAGCACGTACAGGATCCAGAACAGGAACGCCATGCCGATCGCCATTGCCAGCAATGCCAGCAGCAGCGCAAAGCGATTGATCATCAGGCGTCTGTTGTAACGCGGGTTCATGTCTTCGCGCCTTCGCGTTTGCCCAGTTGCAGCAGCAGCAGCTTGGCCAGGGCCAGCACCACAAAGGTGATCAGGAACAGTACCAACCCCAGCGAGATGAGCGCGGAAATATGCTGTTCATTGTTGGCTTCGCCGAATTCATTGGCCAGGGTCGAGGCGATCGAGCTGCCCGGCTCGAACAGCGAGGCAGCAATTTTCGGCGCATTGCCGATCACGAAGGTGACCGCCATGGTTTCGCCGAGTGCGCGTCCCAGGCCCAGCATGATGCCGCCCACCACGCCCGCCTTGGTATAGGGCAGGACGATATTGTGCACCACCTCCCAAGTGGTGGCGCCGAGGCCGTAGGCCGATTCTTTCAGCACCGGAGGCACCACTTCAAACACATCGCGCATGACCGAGGCGATAAACGGGATCACCATCACGGCGAGGATGATGCCGGCCGCGAGTACGCCGATGCCGATCGGGGCGCCGGTGACCAATTGGCCGACCAGTGGAATGGGGCCGATGAACTTACTCAGCGCCGGCTGGACATAGTCGCCGAAAATTGGCGCGAACACGAACAGGCCCCACATGCCGTAAATGATGCTGGGAATGCCGGCCAGCAGTTCGACGGCCGTCCCCAGCGGGCGTTTCAGCCAGGTCGGGCACAGTTCGGTCAGGAATACCGCGATGCCGAAACTGACCGGGACGCCGATGAGCAAGGCAATGAGGGAGGTCATGACCGTGCCGTAAATCGCATTCAATGCGCCGAACTCCTGCGTGACCGGGTTCCAGGCGCTGCTGGTCAGGAAATGCAGGCCGTATTTCTGCCACACCGGGATTGATCCCATCAGCAGAGAAAAAATGATGGCGCCCAGGATCAGCAATACAAGCAGAGCGAAGGCGAGGGTAATGTAGCGAAATACCGAATCCTGCCAGCGCTGCCGGGCGAGACGGTCCGATAATGCCCGGGATTGTTCTTCTCGCGACACGTAGTTACCCTTCGGCGGGGATTGGGAAAACGCACCCGTTTCCGTGATGCTCATATGAGTACGCCCATTATTTTACGTTAATCGGCAACGGACAGGCCGCCCGACTGGAGGCGGCCTGCCCGTTGCGACATCCATTTGCAGCGTGAAGCCCGGTAGTTTATTTCCAGATGGCTGGACCGTTGGCAGCCTTGATGTCCTTGGCCCACATGGCTTCGATCAACGCCACCACGTTCTTCGGCAAAGGCACGTAATCGAGTTCCTCCGCCATCTTCTGTCCGTTCTTCAGCGACCAGTCAAAGAATTTCAATACCTCGGCGGCGATCTGCGGTTTGTCCTGTGCTTTGTGCATCAGGATGAACGACGCGCCGGTAATGGGCCAGCTGGTCTTGCCGGGCTGATCGGTCAATACTTCGTAGAAGCCCGGCGCATTTGCCCAGTTGGCATTGGCCGCAGCGGCCTGAAACACCGTATCATCCGGCTGCAAGTAGGCGCCTTCACGGTTCTGCAACTGGGTGTGGGTCATCTTGTTTTTCTTGGCATAGGCGTATTCGACATAGCCGATCGAGCCCTTGATGCGCTGAACATAGGCGGAAACTCCTTCGTTGCCCTTGCCGCCTACGCCTTCTGGCCAGGCCACGGCCGTATCGAAACCGACCTTGGCTTTCCAATCGGGGCTGACCTTTGACAGGTAGTTGGTGAACAGGAAGGTGGTGCCCGAGCCATCGGAGCGGCGGACCACGACGATGTTATCGGCGGGCAGCTTCAGGGAAGGGTTCAAGTCGGCAATGGCTTTATCGTTCCAGAGTTTGATCTTGCCGAGGAAAATATCCGCCAGCACCGTTCCATTCAGACGCATTTCGCCCGGTTTCACCACTTCGAGATTTACAACGGGCACCACGCCACCGACGATTGCCGGAAACTGTACCAAACCTCCGGCTTCCAGTTTGTCGATCGTGAGAGGCATATCGGATGCGCCGAAGTCGACGGTCTTGGCCTGGATCTGCTTGATGCCGCCGCCCGAACCGATCGATTGGTAATTCATCCCGGTACCTGTTTTGGCCTTGTACGCTTCTGCCCACTTTGAATAAACAGGGTAAGGAAAAGTCGCACCGGCGCCAGTGATGTCTGCGGCACGGCTGGTTGCGGCAAACAGGCCGACAGTGCTCACCAGCACGAGGAACAATTTCTTAGCAATCATAGGGATCTCCATTTATTGACATCATCGAATTCTTTGCTTCTTACAGGATGGCAAGGTTAGGGATGCAATATGACAGCCTAATGACAGCTTTTCCCCGTCTCAGGCCTGCGTTCCACCAATAAACCGAATCAAGCTCGATCAACTTTGCTTTACAATCAGTTGATTGCGTTGAATACTTAAAAGTCGCGTTAAATTCGCGGAAACGGGCCCCCGGCAATCCAAAATGAGTAAAAAGCTATTCCGCCAGGAAGCAATCGATGCGCAGCGAGAGAAATTCTTCGGTGAAGCGACGATCGCCCGTCCGCTGCCGTTCTGGATGCTGACGATGCTGGCGGCGGCGGCGGCGATGCTGATGATCGCCGTGGCGGTATGGGGGCAATACACCCGCCGCGAACGGGTTGAGGGCTACCTGGCGTTGGATGTCGGTGCCGCCAAGGTATTGATTCCCGACGCGGGAAGGATCGTCGAACTGATGGTCAAGGAGGGACAGGAAGTCGCACTGGGTGCGCCGCTGGCGAAAATCTCATACGACCGCTCGACCGAAGCGTCGTCGTCGACCAGCGGCGCGGTGGCAAAGGAACTGGCGCAGCGCCGCACGATTCTGGAAAAAGAGCAGGACCAGTGGCGCGACCTTGGGGAACAGCAAGTGCAGCAGTTGCGCAAGAAAGTGGTGGATCTGCAAAGCGAGCTGACGCAGATCGATGCGGAGATGAAGCTGCAGGAAAAGCGCCTCACCTCGGCACGCGAGCAGGCGCAGAAGTTTGCCGATCTGGCCAAGGACAAGTTTTATTCCGATGTCGCCGTTCGCCAGAAGCAGGACGATGTCACCGACCAGGAAATACGGCTGCAGGCGCTGAAGCGCCAGCGCATCGCTGTCGATCGCGATCTGTCGAACGCCCGCATGGAAGAACCGGCCATTACGCTCAAGGCCCGTGCTCAGGTTGATCAGGTAAGCCGCCAGATCAGTGAAGTGCAGCAAACCCTTGCCACCGAGGATGCCAAGCGCGAAACCGTGATCCGCGCGCCGATCAACGGCACGGTCACCAATATCGCCATCAATCAGGGGCAGTCGGTCGCCGCCGATTCCCTGTTGGCGACGGTGTTGCCGAAGGGCAGTGTCTTGCACGTGGAATTGCTGGTGCCAACCCGCGCCATCGGCTTCGTCAACAAGGGCAAGGAAGTGGTGATGCGCTATGAAGCATTTCCGTTCGAACGCTTCGGCCAGTATCGCGGCGTAATTGCCGATGTCAGCCAGGCGGTATGGTCGTCAGGCGAAAAGGTCGGACCGCTGACGATCAAAGAGCCGGTCTATCGCGTCGACGTCAAACTGGACAAGCAGACGGTATCTGCCTTGGGTCAGGAATATCCACTGCGCTCAGGTATGTTGGTAAACGCTGACATCCTTCTGGAGAAGCGCAGTTTGCTGGAGTGGATCTTCGAGCCGGTCATTCAGCTGCGGGGAAGGCTCTGATGTCGGGCGGCGTGTTCGGCCGGCGCGTCCCGGTTATTTTGCAGAGCGAAGCACCGGAATGCGGTATCGCCTGCCTTGCCATGGTGGCTTCTTACCATGGCCATCTGACGGACCTGTCGGCGATGCGTCTGCGCCTGTCGCCCTCGCTCAAAGGGGTGACGCTGAAGCATATATCCCAGGTTGCCGAGACCATGGGCTTGGCGGCACGCGGTGTGCAGGTATCGCTGGAGTCGCTGGGCAAGCTGCAATTGCCGGCGGTGCTGCACTGGGACATGAACCATTTTGTGGTGCTGACTCGCGTTTCCGGCAAGTATTTGATCGTTCATGACCCGGCGCGCGGTCGACGCAAATTGACTTTTGCTGAGGCCTCCAAGCATTACACCGGCATTGCCATGGAGTTCACGCCGACCGGCAGCTTTCGCAAGGTGGATGAACGCGAGAAGATCAGCGCCTGGCAATTGCTCAGTGTGGGCGGCGGCTTGCAGGGCAGCATCGTGCAATTGGTGTTGCTGTCTTTCGCACTGGAAGTGTTCGCGATTGCCATGCCGTTTTTTTTACAGCTGGTGGTCGACCGGGTGCTGGTCGGGCGCGACCGCGATTTGCTCAGCGTGCTTGGGATCGCCTTTTGCGCGCTGGTCATCATCCAGGTGCTGGTCACTGCGGTGCGGGCCTGGGTGGGTATCTATCTGAGCACACATTTCAACTTACGGCTGCTCACGGCGCTGTTCAACCATCTGCTCAAGCTGCCGCTGGGCTGGTTTGAAAAACGGCATATCGGCGACATCGTTTCGAAATTTCGCAGCGTCGACGTGATCCAGAAAACGCTGTCCACCACCTTTGTGGAAACCTTTATCGATGGTGTGATGGTGCTGATCACCATTGGTGTGATGACGTTTTACAGCGCGAAATTGACGATGGTGGTGGTCAGTGCCGCGACACTTTATGCGCTGATCCGCTGGTATTTCTATTATCCGCAACGCTATGCCACCGATGAACAGTTGGCGCACGAGGCCAAGGCCGGCACCCATTTCATCGAAACCCTGCGCGGAATGATGGCTATCAAGCTCAATCTGCGTGAAAACGATCGGCGTGTGGCCTACCAGAACTTGGTGGTTGAACATATCAATGCCGGAGTCAAGGTGCAGAATGTGGGCATCTTCCAGCGTGGCGCCAGCGGCCTGATTTTCGGCCTCGAGAGCATCATCGTCATCTGGCTGGGGGCGATGCTGGTCATGGACGGCATTTTTTCGGTCGGCATGCTCTACGCTTTTCTGGGTTTCAAGCTGGTCTTCTTGACCCGGGTGAACAACCTGGTCGAAAAGTGGAACGAATTCCGCATGCTGGATTTGCACGCCGAGCGGATTGCGGATATTGCCCTCGCCGAGGAAGAAAAGTCATCCGCAAGCGGTCCGGTATTTGTACCCGACCAGCCTGAGCCGCTCACTATTGAAACCCGCAACCTTGGCTTTGCCTACGGGCCAGAGGGATTCGCGTTCCGCAATATCAATCTCGAAATCAAGCCGGGTGAGACGGTCGCCTTGGTGGGGCCTTCCGGCAGCGGCAAGACCACGCTATTGAAAGTGCTGCTCGGGCTGCTCCAACCGACTGAGGGTCTGGTGCTGGTCAATGGGCGCGATCTGCGCGACTGGGACCTTGCCCACTATCGCGCGCGCCTGGGAGCGGTCATGCAGGAAGACCAATTGTTTCTGGGGTCGATTGCGGATGCGATTGCATTCGGTGGCGAATTCAATGTTGATGAAGTCAAGGCCTGTGCGGTGACCGCCCAAGTGGATGCCGAAATCATGGCGTTCCCGATGGGCTATTCGACATTGGTCGGCGCGCTCGGCACGACGTTATCCGGCGGCCAGAAACAGCGCGTGTTGTTGGCGCGCGCACTTTATCGACGTCCCCAAGTACTGTTCCTCGACGAGACACTGGATCAGGTCGATGCGGAACAGGAAAGTCGCATTCGCAATAATCTGGCGAGCCGTGTCTCGACAATTGTTCTGGTCAGTCATCGACCAGAATCGGTTCTATCGGCCCGACAAGTTCTGCTGCGATCTGGTACCTGATATTTTTGTTCAGGGCATTACGATAGCTTCGCCGCCGCCGATAAGGGCCAGAGAGAAGTCATCCAGCTGGACGAGGTCATCGGCCGGGGTTTCGATGATTTCGGAAGCGATGTCGAGGGTGTCAAGTTCTTTGCTCATGGTGATCTCCGGTAAAGTGAATAAATAATTGTTGATATTCAGGGCATTACGATAGCTTCGCCGCCGCCGACCAGGGCCAGGGAGAAGTCATCCAGCTGGACGAGGTCGTCAGCCGGGGTTTCGATGATTTCGGAAGCGATGTCGAGGGTGTCAAGTTCTTTGCTCATGGCGATCTCCTGATGAAGTTAAGGGTTTAAACTACTGATTTGTTTTGTGAACTATGTCACAGTGCGAAAAAGCATACTGTGGTAACTCAATGATGTGCAAGGAGTTTCTGAGTGGCCATTAGCGCAAATGCAACAGACAAGGCAAAAGCTGTTCTCAAACAGGCTGAGGACCTAATTGTCCCCGCGCTCAAGTCCGGGGCTTGTTCTGATCCGCGCCTGCTGGAAGCCTTGGCTGGGCAGCTTCCTTCCCTGGGGATAGACAATGAAAAACAGCTCAGGCTGATGCTTGATGCGGCGTTCTTTTTTTATGTATCCGGAAGACCTGATCGCGGCCTGGATATAGCGGCGAAGGCACGCTCTTTCGCCCTTGAAGTGGCGGATGCAAAGGCAACGGCCGCTGCACTCACGATGTTGGGAATTTGTGCGGCAGATACGGGCAACCTGCCAATGGCGATGGAAGCATATGCCGATGCCCTTTCTCTCGCGCAAAAAAATAACGATTACTCTCGTGAAGGTAGAGTCTGGCTAAATCTGGGCGCGGCACTCATTTATAGTGGTTTATTTCGCGAGGCCATTGCCTGTTTTTCCAGGGTCGTGGAAATAGCAAAGATTGAAAAATCACTGGAATCCTCCGTTCTTGGCGCGCAGACAAATATCGCACTTTGTCATTTAAATCTTGACGAAATCAGCCAGGGCTTGGCAGCTATTCGAAAGACAATCGATCTTTTTTCGAATACGACGGACGCACATTCAATTTTGAATCGCGTTTTGGCTGAAAACTATTTCACTCGCTTGCTCATTGAAGTTAACAACTTTGAAGGCGCCCGCGAGCATGCCCGACTCGCGCGCGAATTCGCATCCCAGTCTAAATCGCCGCGTGCCGATATTTCCGCTTCCGTTGCCGAGGGCCTGGCCGAGGTATTTTCCGGGCAGACCGATATCGGTATCTCGAGGCTGACCAGCACGCTGGATCGCGCGATAACCCTGAAGGTGACCAGCCGCGAAGTGCTGGTGGCACTGGTAAAGGCGTTTGAATACACCGGACAGCATGATCGCGCCCTGGAATACCTGAACCGCATGCTCGAGCAGCAGCGCAGGACGCAGGAGGCCAATGTCCTGCAACATGTGAAGCGCCATTTGGCGCAATTGCATCCTGCGGACGAAAGTGCGCCGACCGAAGATGCCACCCAGGTGATCAAGAAATTGGCGACTCGCGCGGAATTACTGGAAGGCCGCGTCGCCAAACGCGAACTGAAACAGCGCGATCAGGAATTGTTCAAGGCGCGGGTCGAAGTCATGGAACGCCTGGCGGTTGCCGCCGAATTACGCGACGACTCCACCGGGGAACATTCCTACCGGGTCGGCCGCCTGGCAAGTTTGCTGGCCAAGGACGCCGGTTGCGACGAAGACATGGTTTTCATGCTCGATATCGCCGCACGCCTTCATGACATTGGCAAGGTTGGCATACCCGACGGCATCCTGCTCAAGCCCGCGGCCCTGAATTCGGCAGAACGCGAAATCATGAAGACTCACGCCTTGATCGGGGCGGAAGTACTGGCGAAAAGTCAGATTCCCCATATGCAAATGGCGGAAGAAATCGCCCGCTCCCACCACGAGTGGTGGGACGGTAGCGGCTATCCCAATAACCTGACGGGCACGGATACCCCGCTGGCGGCGCGTATCACCGCGCTGGCAGACGTTTTCGATGCGTTGACGCACAAGCGTTCGTACAAGCAGGCATGGACAGTGGATAGTGCGCTGACCGAGATACTGGCATTGCGTGGCCGTCAGTTCGATCCAGAGCTGACAGACCGCTTCCTTGCCCTGGTTTCGCGGCTGCGACGCGAATATGGCGATCTGGATGCCCTCCTTGGCCAGGCCGCGCATAGTTCGCCTTTCCTGCTGGCACGCTCGAAAATTCAGGAAACGCTGCAAATCAGCCGCGATCCGACCTCGATCAGCACGCTCAGTCGCTTCGACCTGCAGCGCTGAACGGCAAGTCGTTCGACACGGTGCCAGACGTGGTGTCCTGGCGTTGACGGCATGCGCCTGTCAATTTCCGAAACACTTGCGCATTTGCCGCCTACCCATGCTCGCGCTATAATCGCAAAGTTTGTCAGCTTGCGGGATTGATTGCCTTGCGTAACCGTTTTGTTTTGGGAAACTGGAAGCTGAACGGGAGTTTGGCGGCAAATTCTGCGTTACTGGCGCGGCTGGCAGGCAATATTTCAGCTGCTGACGGACGGAATTGCGGAATTTGTGTGCCTTATGTCTACCTGGCGCAGGCTCAGAACCTGCTTCGGGAGAGTGTAATCACATGGGGCTCGCAGGATGTAAGCCGTTATGAGATCGGTGCATATACGGGTGACGTCTCGGCTTCGATGGTTGCGGAATTTGGTAGCCGTCTGGCGATCGTCGGGCATTCGGAGCGTCGTAGTCTGTTCGGCGATTCCGATGCCGTGGTTGCGCAGAAATTTGCGAGAGCAAAGAGGGCCGGGCTGATTCCTGTTTTCTGCGTGGGCGAAACTCTTGTCGAGCGCGAGTCGGGCAATACCGTGCAAGTGGTTTCCCGGCAGCTGGACGCAGTGATTGCCGCCAATGGCATCGGGTCTCTGCGGGGGGCGATTCTTGCCTATGAACCGGTCTGGGCGATCGGCACCGGCAAGACGGCAACACCGGCCGAGGCGGAAGCGGTACATGTGCAGCTGCGCCGGCACGTGGCACAGGCGGATGCCGAGGTTGGGGATTCGCTGCCGATCCTGTATGGCGGCAGTGTCAAGGCATCGAATGCGGCTGAATTGTTTTCGATGCCCAATATCGATGGTGGCTTGATCGGTGGGGCATCTTTGGTGGCAGATGAGTTTTTGGGAATATGGCGCGCGCTCTAAACGAGCCAGCCCCCATAAGGAAAAGCAATGTTGGCAAATATCATTTTAGTTTTGCATGTGATCCTGGCAGTGTCGATCATCATCCTGGTGCTGCTGCAGCATGGCAAAGGCGCCGACATGGGGGCGGCATTCGGCAGCGGTTCTGCCGGCAGTCTGTTTGGCTCCTCGGGGGCCGCGAACTTTCTGTCACGTTCGACGGCGGTGTGCGCGACGCTGTTCTTCGTCACCAGCCTGGGGCTGACTTATTACCACGCGCCGAAAACAGGCGTTGGCGTAATGGACGGCGTGATGAAGAACGCGCCGGTGAGCGCTCCGGCGGCAGAGCCGGCCAAAGGTGCCGCAGACAGTATCCCGGCGCCGGCAGCACCCGCGGCAGGCAGTGATACACCTGCAAAATCGCAAGAGATTCCGAAGTAAAATTCGTTTCAAGAGTAATTGCAGTTTGTAGCGTTGTAAACCGCAGTTCGCCCGACCCGCTAAATGGTCATCACGACCAGGCGCGGAATCAGACGGGCCGATCCTGCGGATACATTTGCTGCAACCTGCTTGGCCGACGTGGTGAAATTGGTAGACACGCTATCTTGAGGGGGTAGTGGCGAAAGCTGTGCGAGTTCGAGTCTCGCCGTCGGCACCAGATTTGAGTAGGTGGAGATGCCAGCAGGTTCCGGTTAAGGGCAGTGGGTTGCATGGCCGGGGTTGTCGTGAATCCGCATTGCAGTTTGATTTTTTTGATCCCGTTCACGCTTGGCGTGAATCAATAGTTTCCAGTCCCGGTTCGAGCAATTTGGAAAATTATTTCCCCATACTGATTTTCATCATCGTTGGTATCGCCATCGGTGTTCTTCCCCTGGTTGCGACCAAGGGGTTCTCCATCCTGCTGGGCAATGACAACCCCGATGCGGAGAAGCTCTCCCCTTACGAGTGCGGTTTCGAGGCGTTCGAGGATGCGCGCATGAAATTCGACGTGCGTTATTACCTGGTTGCCATCCTGTTCATCCTGTTTGACCTTGAGATTGCATTCCTTTTCCCTTGGGCCATTGTGCTGCAGGAGATCGGCTGGTTCGGTTTCTCGGCGATGATGCTGTTCCTGGGAGTTCTGGTGGTCGGCTTTATATACGAGTGGAAAAAGGGCGCGCTGGACTGGGAGTAGAAGGAAGACCGCGAGTCCGGCGTTTTGAGTCCAGGACCCGCAAAGTGCCGCGCGGTTTCGCTGCTGCGACTCCGTAGAAGGCATGTGGAGCCCGACAAAATCGGGCACAAATTTGGAGATTGGTCATGCCGGAAGGTGGAGTTTCTCAGCAAGGCTTCGTCACCACATCGATTGACACGCTGCTCAACTGGAGCCGCACCGGATCGTTATGGCCGATGACGTTTGGTCTGGCTTGCTGCGCCGTGGAAATGATGCACGCCGGCGCGGCGCGCTACGACCTCGACCGCTTCGGCGTGGTATTTCGCCCCAGCCCCCGCCAGTCAGATGTGATGATCGTTGCCGGCACTCTGTGCAACAAGATGGCGCCCGCCCTGCGCAAAGTTTACGATCAGATGGCCGAACCGCGCTGGGTCATTTCCATGGGTTCCTGTGCCAATGGAGGCGGCTACTATCACTACTCCTATTCGGTGGTGCGCGGCTGCGACCGCATCGTACCGGTGGATATTTACGTGCCCGGATGCCCGCCGACTGCCGAGGCGCTACTCTACGGCATCATTCAGTTGCAAAACAAGATCAAACGTACCAATACCATCGCACGCTGATATGACGCTTAAGCTGGATACCCTTAAAACCGGTCTGGAAACCACGCTTGGCGACAAGCTGGCGAAACTGATCGTTGATAAAGAGCAGATCATTGTCGAAGTAAAGTCGGCGGATCTGATTGCTGCGCTAACCGTGTTGCGCGACCATCCTGCCTTTGCGTTCAGCCAGCTGGTCGATCTCTGCGGCATGGACTATGCGGAATTCGGCGGTAGCTGGGATGGGCCGCGCTATGCCGCCGTCTATCAGCTGTTGTCCCTGCGCAACAACCAGCGGCTGCGGGTCCGCACCTGGTGTCCCGATGATGATTTTCCGCTGGTTGCCTCGGCGATCGAGGTATGGGCTGCCGCCAACTGGTACGAGCGCGAAGCATTCGACTTGTACGGCATCGTTTTTGACGGACATCCTGATCTGCGCCGCATTCTTACCGATTATGGTTTTGTCGGCCATCCCTTCCGCAAGGACTTTCCAATTTTCGGCAATGTCGAAATGCGCTATGACCCCGAACTTAAGCGCGTGGTCTACCAGCCGGTCACCATCGAGCCGCGTGAAATCGTGCCTAAAGTAATCCGTGAAGACCATTACGCAGGGCGTAACTAGACATGATGGAAATCAAGAATTACACAATGAATTTTGGCCCCCAGCATCCCGCTGCGCACGGGGTGTTGCGGCTGGTGCTGGAGCTCGACGGTGAAGTGATTCAGCGTGCCGACCCGCATATCGGCCTGCTTCATCGCGCCACCGAGAAGCTTGCCGAGACGCGCACCTTCATCCAGAGCGTGCCGTATATGGACCGTCTCGACTATGTGTCGATGATGGTCAACGAGCACGCCTATGTGATGGCCATCGAAAAGCTTGTTGGTGTGCAGGTGCCGGAGCGGGCGCAGTACATCCGCGTGATGTTCGATGAAATCACCCGGGTGCTGAACCATTTGCTATGGCTGGGTGCGCACGCGCTCGACGTGGGCGCGATGACCGTTTTTCTGTACGCCTTCCGCGAACGCGAAGATTTGATGGATTGTTACGAGGCGGTATCGGGTGCACGCATGCATGCCGCTTACTATCGTCCTGGCGGCGTCTACCGCGACCTGCCGGAGCGCATGCCGCAGTACACCACTATGCAGGGCAAGAATGCCGAAGCGATGAAGCGCCTCAATGAAAACCGTCAGGGCTCGCTGCTGGATTTCATCGACGATTTCACCCGCCGTTTCCCGACCTATATCGACGAATATGAAACGCTGCTGACCGACAACCGCATCTGGAAGCAGCGCTTGGTCGGCATCGGCGTGGTCACGCCGGAACGCGCCCAGCAATTGGGATTCACCGGTCCGATGCTGCGCGGTTCAGGCATTGCCTGGGATCTGCGCAAGCAGCAGCCGTATGAAGTTTACGACCGCATGGATTTCGATATCCCAATCGGCACCAATGGCGATTGCTATGACCGCTATCTGGTGCGCGTGCAGGAAATGCGCGAGTCTAACAAGATCATCCAGCAATGTGTGAAATGGCTGCGCGCCAATCCCGGGCCAGTGATCAGTGAGGATCATAAAGTGGCGCCACCCTCGCGCGAGAGCATGAAGGCCAATATGGAAGAGCTGATTCATCACTTCAAGCTCTTCACCGAAGGCTTCCATGTGCCACCGGGCGAAGTCTATTCTGCGGTCGAACATCCCAAGGGCGAATTCGGCATCTATCTGGTGTCGGACGGCGCGAACAAACCCTATCGCCTGAAAATCCGCGCCCCCGGTTTCCCGCATCTTGCCGCGCTCGACGAAATGTCGCGCGGCCATATGATCGCCGACGTCGTCACCATCATTGGTACGCAGGACATCGTGTTCGGGGAAATAGACCGATGAACGCCGGGACCGTAACGGGCAAGCCAACCGATGGTATGAAGGTGATCGATACCAAGGTAATCAACATCGACGAACTCAAGCTCGAGCATTTTGCGAATGGCGAAAAGTTCGAGAGCGATGCTATGCGAATTGGGCCGCTGCTCGGCGCGAGTGATCTCGGCTACTCTTACGACGTGGTTCCGCCGGGCAAACGCTCCTGCCCGTTTCACAGCCATCGCGCTGAAGAGGAGATGTTCTTCATCGTGAAAGGTAGCGGAACCCTTCGCTATGGCAACGAGATGCGAAAAATCCGCGCCGGCGACTTCATCTGCTGCCCGACTGGCGGAGCGGAAACGGCGCACCAGATCATCAACGACACCGATGCCGAGCTCGCCTATATTTCGGTGAGCACCATGATGCCGGCAGAGGTCTGCGAGTATCCCGACTCTAAAAAAATCGGGGCCTTCGGTGGCGGCCTGCGTCATATGACACAGGCGACTGACCATGTCGATTATTGGAAGGGAGAGTAGGGCCGTGTTATCCGCAGAAGCCAGGCAGAAGATTGACCGCGAGTTGACCAAGTACCCGCCCGACCAGAAACAGTCCGCGGTGATGTCCGCGCTTGCCATTGCGCAGGACGAGAACGGCTGGTTGTCCAATGAATTGATGGACGAAGTTGCCGGCTATCTGGGCATGCCCTCGATCGCCGTGTATGAAGTAGCGACCTTCTACAATATGTACAACCTGAAGCCCATGGGCAAATGCAAGATCACGGTTTGTACCAATCTGCCCTGCGCGCTGTCCGGTGGCGTGGACGCCGCCGAATACCTCAAAACCAAACTTGGTGTTGACTGGAAAGAAACCACGGCCGACGGCAAATTCACCCTGGTGGAGGGTGAGTGCATGGGCGCCTGCGGGGATGCGCCGGTGCTGCTGGTCAACAACAAGCGCATGTGCAGCTTCATGTCCAAGCCCAAGCTCGATCAACTCATCGAGGAGTTGAAATAATGGCAATGCTCGATTACGGCCCCGATGCGGTGCTGATGAAGGGTCTCGACGGCGGCAACTGGCGCCTGAAAGACTATGAAGCGCGCGCGGGCTACCAGGCGCTGAAAAAGATTTTGAAAGACGGCATCAAGCCGGAAGACGTCATCGCCGAAGTGAAGAAGTCCGCTCTGCGCGGCCGCGGCGGCGCCGGTTTTCCGACCGGGCTCAAGTGGAGCTTCATGCCGCGCACGCTGCCGGGCGCCAAATACCTGGTGTGCAATTCCGACGAAGGCGAGCCGGGCACTTTCAAGGATCGCGACATCCTCCGCTACAACCCGCATATGCTGATCGAGGGCATGATCATCGGCGGTTACGCCATGGGCATTCCGGTCGGTTACAACTATATCCACGGCGAGATCTGGGCCGAGTACGACCGTTTCGAGGAAGCGCTGGAAGAGGCGCGCGCCGCCGGCTACCTCGGCGACAATATTCTCGGTAGCGGCTTTTCCTTCCAGCTGCATGCTTTCCACGGTTACGGCGCCTATATTTGCGGCGAAGAAACCGCCCTGCTGGAATCTCTCGAAGGCAAGAAAGGGCAGCCGCGCTTCAAGCCGCCGTTCCCGGCCTCATTCGGCCTCTATGGCAAGCCGACCACAATCAACAACACCGAAACATTTTGCGCGGTGCCGTACATCATGCGCGAAGGCGGTGAGGCTTTCCTGAATCTCGGCCGGCCCAACAATGGCGGCACCAAGATTTTTTCCATTTCCGGCCATGTCAACAAGCCCGGCAACTACGAAATCAAACTCGGCACCCCGTTTGCCGAACTGCTGAAAATGGCCGGTGGCATGCGCGGCGGCAAGAAACTCAAGGCGGTGATTCCGGGTGGCTCGTCGATGCCAGTCATCAAAGGCGACTTGATGATGACCGTCGATATGGATTACGACTCGATCGCCAAAGCCGGCTCGATGCTGGGTTCCGGTGCGGTCATCGTCATGGATGAGGACACCTGCATGGTGAGGGCGGCCGAACGCCTCGCTTACTTCTATTACGAAGAATCCTGCGGTCAGTGCACGCCCTGTCGTGAGGGCACCGGTTGGCTGTACCGCATCATTCATCGCATCGAGCATGGTGAAGGCCGCCATGAAGACCTCGACTTGTTGCTGAATTTATCCGACCAGATTCAGGGGCGCACCATTTGCGCGCTGGGCGACGCTGCCGCGATGCCGGTGCGCGCCTTCGTCAAAAATTTCCGCGAAGAATTCGAGTATCACATCGCCAACAAGCGCTGCCTCGTCGCGCCGGGCGGTTATTCCTCGCCCGTACCGCATGAGGCCCTGGCGATGGCTGCCGAGTAGAAAATACCACCATGATCAATCTGGAAATCGACGGTAAAACCGTTCAAGTCGACAATGGCGCCACCGTGATGGAAGCGGCCAGCAAGCTCGGCATCTTTGTTCCGCATTTTTGCTATCACAAGAAGCTGAGCATTGCGGCCAATTGCCGCATGTGTCTGGTACAGGTGGAAAAAGCACCCAAGCCATTGCCCGCCTGTGCGACTCCCGCCACCGAGGGCATGAAGGTGCAGACGGCGTCCGAATATGCCAAGACCGCGCAAAAAGGCGTGATGGAGTTCCTGCTGATCAACCATCCACTCGACTGCCCGATCTGCGATCAAGGCGGTGAATGCCAGCTGCAGGATCTGGCGGTGGGCTATGGCGGTTCCGCTTCGCGCTATCAGGAAGAAAAGCGTGTGGTGGTGAACAAGAATCTGGGCCCGCTGATCTCGACCGATATGACGCGCTGCATCCATTGCACGCGCTGCGTGCGTTTCGGCCAGGAAGTCGCCGGCGTGATGGAACTCGGCCAGGTCGGTCGTGGCGAACATTCTGAAATTCTTGCCTTTGTAGGCAAGACGGTCGATTCCGAACTCTCCGGCAATGTCATCGATCTATGCCCGGTCGGCGCGCTGACGTCCAAGCCCTTCCGGTATTCGGCCCGTACCTGGGAACTGTCGCGCCGCAAGTCGGTATCGCCTCACGACGGACTCGGTACCAATTTGATTGTGCAGGTCATGCAGGACCGCGTCATGCGCGTGTTGCCGCTGGAAAACGAAGCGGTCAACGAGTGCTGGATCTCGGACAAGGACCGATTCTCCTATGAGGCGTTGAATTCCGCTGAACGCCTTACCAGGCCGATGGTACGGAAAAATGGCGTCCTCGCCGAAGCCGAATGGGCGGAGGCGCTGCAGGCTGTTGCGGATGGTTTGAAATCGGTCAAGGATAAACACGGCGCGGACACGATCGGCGCCATGGCCTCGCCGCATCAGACGCTGGAAGAGCTTTATCTGTTGAACAAACTGGTGCGGGCTCTGGGGTCAAAGCATATCGACACCCGTTTGCGTCAGGCCGATACCAGTGCCGACGGCAAGACGGGCGCGCGCTGGCTGGGCATGAAGCTTGTCGATATCGCCGCGCTGCAAAGCGTGCTGATTGTCGGTTCAACCTTGCGAAAAGATCATCCGCTGCTGGCCAATCGTTTCCGCCAGGCCGCCAAAAAAGGCCTTGCCATCAATCTGATTCATTGCGCGGGCGACGAGCTGTTGATGAAGGTGGCAAATAGTGCCATCGTGCGTCCAAGCGCTCTTGCCAACACCCTGGCCGCCGTAGCCAAAGCCCTGGCCGAAATCAAGGGCGCCACGGTGTCTGCCGATGTTGCCGGCTTGGTCGCTGTCGCGAACATCGATGGAACCGCGCGGGCCATGGCGAACAGTCTCGCCGAAAAAGAAAAAACCGCTGTCTTGCTCGGCAACACCGCGCAAAATCATCCGCATTACACTGCGCTGCATCTGCTGGCACAAGAAGTGGCCCGCCTGTCTGGTGCGACGCTGGGCTTCCTCGGTGAAGCCGCCAATAGCGTGGGCGCTGCTGTGATTGGCGCCGAGCCCGGCGAAGATGGATTGTGCGCGCAAGACATGGTCGGCAACCCGCGCAAGGCTTACGTCCTGCTGGGTGTTGACCCCGAGCTTGATTGCCATGATCCGGTCGCAACATTGGACGCCCTGAAGCAAGCCGAGTTTGTGGTGGCCATGTCTGCATTCCAGAATTCCGCTGCGATGGAATATGCCGATGTGATTCTGCCGATCGCGCCCTTTACCGAAACGGCAGGCACCTTCGTTAATACCGAGGGCCGCGTGCAATCGTTCAACGGTGTCGTCAAGCCGCTGGGCGAAGCGCGTCCCGCCTGGAAGGTGCTGCGCGTCCTCGGCAATCTGTTGCAGATGAACGGTTTCGATCAGGACAATGTCGACGCCATCCGTGTCGAAATTGCCCCGGACCTGAATGCCTTTGTTGCCGGCAAGCTCGACAACATCATGCGCGGTGCCGAGCTGGAAATGCCGACGGTCGGCAACGGCATCGAGCGCATCGGCGAGGCGCCGATTTACGCGGCCGACGCCCTGGTGCGCCGCGCGCCTTCGTTGCAAAAGACTGCCGATGCGAAAAATTCCCGGATCGCTTTCTTCGCCTCGGATGTTTTTGCCGGCGCGAAGTTGAACGAAGGTGATGAAGTCAGGATCAGCACGGTTACGGGTTCGGCGACGCTTGTTGCCAAGCGCGACGAGCGTCTGCCCGCGGGCTGTGTGCGTGTTGCCGCCGCCATTCCAGAAACGAGTGCGCTCGGTCCGATGTTCGGCAATTTGATGGTGGAGAAGGTTTCCATCGCAGCCGCGGCGGAGTAGGGCATGGATTCCGTCATTCAATCCATCAACGCCGGATTCACCAGCTATCTTGGTCCGCAATGGGGTCCAAGCGCATTTGCCCTGGCCAAGGCAGTGACGATGATCGTCATGGTGGTGGTACCCCTGCTGCTGTTTGTGCTGTATTTCCAGTTGGTCGAGCGTTGGGTGATCGGCTGGATCCAGGTGCGTCGCGGCCCCAATCGTGTCGGCCCCTGGGGTACCCTGCAGCCGATTGCCGATGCGGTGAAACTGCTGCTCAAGGAACAGATTGTGCCGACAGGTGCCAACAAGGCCTTGTTCCTGATCGCCCCCGCGCTGTCGGTGGCGCCGGCGATGGCGGTGTGGGCAATGGTGCCGTTTACGCCGAACTGGGTCGTGGCCAATGTCGATGCCGGCCTGCTGGTGGTCCTGGCGTTGACCTCGATGGGGGTGTACGGCGTGATCGTCGCCGGCTGGGCATCGAACTCCAAATATGCCTTCCTGGGTGCCATGCGCTCGGCCGCGCAGGTGGTTTCCTATGAAATCGCCATGGGCTTTGCCCTGGTCGGCGGCCTGATGGCGGCGCAGAGCATGAATCTGACGCAGATCGTTGCGCGTCAGGATGGTGCCTACGGCGCACTTGAATGGTTTTTCATTCCACTGTTCCCGCTGTTCATCGTACATTTCATCGCCGGCGTTGCCGAGACCAATCGCCATCCTTTCGATGTCGCCGAAGGCGAATCGGAAATCGTGGCCGGTCCGTTGGTGGAATACTCGGGCATGACCTGGTCGCTGTTTTTCCTGGCCGAGTACGCCAATATGCTGTTGGTCGCGACCATCTCCAGCATCCTGTTCATGGGCGGTTGGCTGTCGCCGTTTCCGAAAGCGATCCCGGTGCTGGGTGCCGCATCGATCCTGTGGCTGTTCGCCAAGATGATGTTCCTGATGATCATCTTCGTCTGGATTCGCGCTTCCTTCCCGCGCTATCGCTATGACCAGATCATGCGTCTGGGCTGGAAAATCTTCATCCCGATCACGATCGTGTGGATCGTGGTGGTGGGTGTGCTGATGATGGAACCATTCGCCAGCATGCCGCTGATCAACATCTGGTTTGGAAAATAAGCCATGTGGGACAGAACCAAAGAAGTGATGGGCAGCCTGATGCTGGGCGAGTTGGCCAAGGGCATGATGCTCACCGGCCGCCATTTGTTCGCGCGCAAAATCACCGTGCAGTTCCCCGAAGAAAAAACCCCGCAAAGCCCCCGTTTCCGCGGCCTGCATGCGCTGCGCCGCTATCCGAACGGCGAAGAGCGTTGCATCGCCTGCAAGCTGTGCGAGGCGGTGTGCCCGGCCCTGGCCATCACCATCGAATCCGAACAGCGCGACGACGGCAGCCGCCGCACCACGCGCTACGACATCGACCTCACCAAGTGCATCTTCTGTGGCTTCTGCGAAGAATCCTGCCCGGTGGACTCGATCGTCGAAACCCATTTGCTGGAATACCACGGCGAGAAACGTGGCGACCTTTACTACACCAAACCCATGTTGCTGGCGATCGGCGACAAGTACGAGGCCGAGATCGCCAGCCGCCGCGCCGAGGATGCGAAATACCGTTAATGCGGTGAATGAAACTTCAAAACATCAACATACGCTTTAGCTTGCAGCACGCGCCGTTCCCAGAAAAATTCCAATGACTCTCCAATCGATAATCTTCTACACTTTCGCGGTCTTTCTGCTGATATTCGGCCTGCGCGTGATTACCGCCCGGAACCCGGTACATGCCGCGCTATTTCTGGTGGCGGCGTTCTTTACCGCTGCCGCATTGTGGCTGCTGCTGTTCGCCGAATTTCTCGCCATCACCCTGGTATTGGTCTATGTCGGCGCGGTGATGGTGTTGTTCCTGTTCGTGGTGATGATGCTCGACATCAATTTCGTCAAGTTGCGCGAAGGGTTCTGGAAACATTTGCCGATCGCCGCCACCGTCGCCATCGCCATGGTCGCGGAAATGGTGATGTTGCTGGTCAGCAAATCGTTCGGGCTCACCGGCATCGTCAGTCCGGGTGCACCCGCGGCCACCGTATCCAATACCAAGGATCTCGGCCGCGTGCTGTACACCGATTACCTGTTTCCCTTCGAGCTCGCCGCGGTGATCCTGCTGGTGGCGATCGTTGCCGCCATTGCGCTCACCCTGCGTTCACGCAAGGAAGCCAAATCGCAGGTGGTGGGCGACCAGGTTCGCGTCAAGGCCAGCGACCGGCTGAAGATCATCAAGATGGATGCGGTTCGCGAAGCGCCGTCGGTGCCCGCCGAAGAAACCCCGCCACCGGCCACCAAGGCTTAAGGAAAACATGATCACGCTAACCCATTACCTGGTGCTGTCCGCTGTGCTGTTCGCGATCTCGATCGCCGGCATTTTCCTGAACCGCAAGAACATCATCGTCCTGCTGATGGCCATCGAGTTGATGCTGCTCGCCGTCAATATGAACTTCATCGCCTTCTCGCATTACCTCGGCGACCTGTCCGGGCAGGTGTTCGTATTCTTCATCCTGACCGTGGCGGCCGCCGAGTCGGCCATCGGCCTCGCCATCCTCGTCATCCTGTTTCGCAATCTGCGCAGCATCAATGTCGACGACATCGGCACACTCAAAGGCTAAGGCAAGGGTCCAACGCAGATGATCGAAAACAAACTCATTCTTCTCGCCATCCCGCTGCTGCCGCTGGCGGGCGCGATCCTCGCCGGGTTCCTCGGCAAAATGCTGGGGCGCGCCTTCGCGCACAGCGTCACCATCCTCGGGGTCGCTGCATCCTTTGTGCTGTCCTGCCTGGTGTTTCAGGATGTGCTGGCCGGCAAGACCTTCAACGGCTCGATCTACACATGGATGCAAACCGGGGGCATCAAGCTTGAAGTCGGGTTCCTGATCGATTCGCTCACCGCGATGATGATGCTGGTCGTCAGCTTTGTGTCGCTGATGGTGCATATCTATACCATCGGCTATATGGCCGAGGACGAAGGCTATACGCGCTTCTTCGCCTATATCTCGCTGTTCACCTTCTCGATGCTGATGCTGGTGATGTCGAACAACTTCCTGCAGCTGTTTTTCGGCTGGGAAGCGGTCGGCCTGGTGTCCTATCTGCTGATCGGTTTCTGGTACACGCGCTCCACGGCCATCTACGCCAACCTAAAAGCCTTCCTGGTCAACCGTGTCGGCGACTTCGGTTTCCTGCTCGGCATCGGTCTGGTGTTCGCCGCCATGAACACGCTTGACTACGCCGAAGCCTTCAAGCTGGCGCCGGCACTCGCGGACAGGGTGCTGAACATTGTGCCGGGTTGGCAATGGCCGCTGGTCACCGCAATCTGCATCTGCCTGTTCATCGGTGCGATGGGCAAATCAGCGCAGTTTCCCCTGCATGTCTGGCTGCCGGATTCCATGGAAGGTCCCACGCCGATCTCGGCGCTGATCCACGCCGCAACCATGGTGACCGCCGGTATCTTCATGGTGGCGCGCATGTCGCCGCTGTTCGAACTCTCCGAAACCGCGCTGTCCTTTGTGCTCATTATCGGCGCCATCACGGCCTTCTTCATGGCCCTGATCGCCATCGTGCAATACGACATCAAGCGCGTGGTGGCGTACTCCACGCTGTCGCAGCTGGGTTATATGACCATGGCACTGGGTGCGGGGGCTTATTCGGCCGGCGTGTTCCACCTGATGACCCACGCTTTTTTCAAGGCGGTATTGTTCCTCGGCGCCGGCTCGGTGATCATCGCCATGCATCATGAGCAGGACATGCGCAAGATGGGCGGTCTGCGCAAATATCTGCCCATCACCTACCTGAC
>DASWEY010000003.1:0-54124 GCA_036394575.1 Usitatibacteraceae bacterium
GCCTGGTTTGCGGTCAGCGTGCAGGTACCTGCCGCGAGCACGCTGACGACATTGCCGCTGAGCGAACAAATACCGGCTGAACCTGCGGTGGCAGCGAAGACCACCGCGTTGCCTGACGCCCCACCCGTCGCACTCAGGGTAAAGCTTGCACCTGAACTGTAGACAATGGGTGTCGTCGGGGCGAAACCGGTAATAGTTTGCGGGTTCAGTACCTGGAATGACTGACTCGTCTGCTCAGGTGCATAGGTGGCATTGCCGGCCTGGCTGGCAACGAGGGTGCAGGTACCGACACTGACCGGGGTCACCGTGCTGCCGGACACCGTGCAAACGCCCGTGGTGCTGGACGTGACGGTGACCGCCAGACCGGAGGAGGCGGTAGCGCTGATGGCAAACGGGGCGTCAGTGGTCAGCTTGTTCGAAATGGTCGGGAAGGTGATGGTCTGGGCTTGCTTGACGACGATGGCCACATTGGTCGTGTAATCGCCGAACCAAGCCACCCCGTCGTGCACCATGCGCCACTGGAAGTTGTAGGTACCCGCCGTAGCAGGCGCAGTGACATTAAAGCTGAAGGTGGCCGTATTACCGGTGGTTACTGAAGTTGACCCTGGCAGACCGACGCGACCGAATCCCCAGCGCGTGTTGTCCTGCGCGTTTTGTGAACCGAGGTTGTAATTGGCCGCCGTCGTCCAGGTATTGGCGCCGTTGTTCTTCATGGTGACCGTCACCGCATAGCTACGGCCGGCCGCCATGGTGGTGGGAACGGACTGGGAGATGAACTGGGCGGAATCCTGGGCCGTAGCGGGTGCGCCCATCAGCAACGCGGCGGCCGCCGCGACTGAGGCCATCACTGTAGCGGCACGTCGTGTCGTACGAAGCGCCGCTTTGCGAATGGTGGAGAACATGGCGGGCCTCATTGGATCACCCCCACCGGCAGGTCATTGAGCCAGATGTGTTCTCGTATCTTCGTGCCATCGGATAGATACTCCCCGATCAGCTTGCCCTGCTCGTCATAGACGAAGCGGGTAATGACGCCGTTCACCGTCTTCGTCACCCGCTGCCCCAGCGCATTGATGCCGGCCTGCACCGTGGTCAGCGGGCTGCCGGCAATGCTGACGCTGATCGGCCGGTTGTTGCCGCCGTAGCTCCAGGTCTGGGTGCCATCCGTGGTCTTGTTGCCGACCGCGTCATAGCCGAAGGTCTTGGCGGTGGCGCCGCTCAGGCTTTGCAGCTGGTGGCTGTTGCTGTTGTAGCCATAGGTCGTGGTCGCTCCGGCCAGGGTATCGGTCTGGCGATTGCCGACACCGTCGTAGCTGTAGCTGCGCGGCTGGTTGGGGTTGCCGGTATTGGGGGTGGAGGTGGTGAGGCGGTCGAGGTTGTCGTAGCCATAGCTGTTGCTGCGCGACAGGTCGACCGTGCTGCCGATCATGCGCTGCAGGTCGGTGATGCGGCTGGCGGCGTCATAGAGGATCAACGCGGGATCAATGGCGGCACCGCTTTCAACACGGGTCGTACGCCCATCCAGATCGAAGGAGCGGATGTGCTGATTGGGATTGGCGGTGGTGTCGTTGCCCCAGGTCCATTGACCGACCGGGCCGAAGGGCTCGTAGTCGGCGCTCTTGATGACCGGCTGGCCGTCCACGGTCACGCTGGCCACGCGGTTGTTGACATAGGTATGAACCACCGCCTTGCCGGAGGGCAGGGTCATTACATCCATCTGCCCGGCATTGTTGTAGTGATAGCCGACCGTCTGGGTGACGCCGCCGACGGTCTGGGCCTTGCCGAGGATACGGCCCTGCAGATCGTAGCTCCAGGCGGTGGTGCCGGTCTTGTCGCTTAAGCTGCAAAGACGGCCGATGCCATTGCTGCAGTTGTCGTAGGTATACGTCACTGTCTCAGCCGGGTCGGACTGGTAGACGGGGTAGCTGATGGTAATGAGGCGGTTGAGGTCGTCGTAGGTATAGGTGGCGGTGACACCGCGCGCATCGGTCTTGGTGTACAGATTGCCGGCAGCATCGTAGGTGAAGCTGGTGGCGCCGGTGTCGGGGCTGGTCTGGGTCAGCAGCTCGTTGAAGCCGTTGTAGGCGTAGACCGTGTCCAGGTTCTTGGGGTCGGTAACCTTGGTGAGGTTGTCCTGGGCGTCGTATTCGTATTTGGTGGGCGCGCTGCTGCCGTTGACCGGATCGATGACCTGGAACAGGCGGTTGAGGGCGTCGTAGTTCTGTGTGGTGGTGCGCGCCAGCGGGTCGAGCACGGTCTTCAGGTTGCCATTGCTGTCGTAGCCAAACTGCGTGACCTGGTGGGCCGGGTCGGCACCGCCGATCTCCTGGTACAGGCGGCTCAGCGCATCGTAAACATGGGTGCGGGTGCGGGCGAGGACACCAGCAGGATCCTTGTAGCTTTCGGCGGTGCGATTGCCCATATTGTCCAGGGTGTAGACGACCTTGTTGCCGAGTCCGTCCTGGATTTGGTATAGGCGATGGGCATCGTCATAGCTGTAAGTAAGCGTGGAGCCGTCCGGGAGGGTCACGACTGTGAGCTGGCCGACGCCGTCGTAGGTGTAGCCGGTGGTCTCGGTGCCGACCGTGCGGGTCTTGAGTCGCTGGCGGACGTCATAGGTCAGGGCGGTGGCAAGACCGTTGGCGTCGACGATGGTGAGGGGCTGGCCGTGGGGGTTGTAGCTGGTGATGGTGACGGCCTGATTCAGGGCATTGGCGACGCTGGCGAGCATGCCGCGCGAGTTGGCCAGCGTGGTGTTCTGGGCGGCGGTGTTGGGGTAGTAGGTGTTGGTGGTGACTTTGCCGCGCGGGTCGGTGGAGGTGAGGACGCGGCCGTAGCTGTCGTAGGTCCAGCTCCAGCTGCGGGTGGAACCGTTCACCGTGACAGTCTTGCTGAGGATGTTGCCGTTGCTATTGTCGAAGCCGAAGGTGGTGACCCGGTCGCCGACCGAGGTGGGCTCGGTGATGGTGGCGGGGATCCGGTAGGTGGGGTGCCACGTCGTGGTGATGGTGCGGGTGGCGGCTGTCGTCGCGCCAGCCGAGGTAAGACCCTCGATGCGTGATGTCTCCAGATTGCGACTGAGATCGTAGCTGTAGTTCGTGCGGTTGCCGTTGAAGTCGGTGCGCGACGCTATGTTGCCGTTGGCGTCGTAGGTATACGCTGAACTGCTGGCACCGCAGCCGGAGCCACCGGGTTGGGAATTATTGGTGGTCTTGATGACACCGAGAATGCTTTGAGTGTTGTAGGTGCGCGACGTCCCCAGCGGGTCGGTGATGATGCTGTTGCCGGCGTTGTAGGTGATCTGGTATTGGTCAACCCCGCCGGCGTGCTGGCTGGAGAATGCCCGCGCTTGTGCATCGTAGTAATAGCTGGCGTAACGGATGCCCTTCTCATCGACGATGCCGGTCAGGGCATGGGGCAGGCTGGTGCTGCTGGTGTAGGCCGCTTCACCGTACAGATAGCCTTTGACCTTGCCGTCCGGGTAGGTGACCGTGGCGAGATGACTGGTGCTGGCATCGTAGGCGTAGGTGTACTGGTTACCAGCGGGGTCTGTCATGCTGGTCATACGGCCGGCGAAGTTGTAGGTAAAACTGATTTTACGACCGAAGGTATCCGTGACGCTGATCAGCATGCCGACACGCGGCGCAATAGATACCGGTGTGGTGCTGTCGCTATAGGTCAAGGTCTGGACAAAGCCCGCGCGGTCCTGAATCGATATTAGCTTGCCGGCGGCGCTGTAGGTTTCGGTGGAATCACTACCGGCCACATAATAGGTCCAGCCCGTCGTGCTGTTGCTGCCATCGACGAGTCGGGTCAGCCTGTCAGTGACATCGGCATTCTGGGATACGTAGGTACTGCCGCTGACGGTGAAGGGATAGACGACACCGTTGTTACGCGCCACCAGCGTCACCGAAATGTTGTTCTCGATAACGCCATCAGTAATCGTTCTCTCATAGCCATGATGCCACCCGACTCCTAAAGGGCCCATCTGACCGCCATCCCGGCTGTTGTACTGGCGGTTGAAGGCGACGCCACCTACACCATCCGCACGATAATCGGTGTCGGACCAGTATTTGTTGCCGGTGCCCGCATTGATGGGATTAGGCGAACTGGGAGAAGTACAACTCGGTTGGCCGTTATTTTTAGTGGCCGCGGAAAGTTGCGCGCCGCACACCCAGCCATAAAACGGATAGTTAACGTTATACGTGGTGCTGGTGATAAGCCCGGCACTCCGCCCGCCATTTAATGGACTCATTACCCCTGATGGACACGTCGTTGAATTAACTGCACCCGCTGGTTCAAATTTGCCACAACCTGTTCCAAGCGTTGCACCGCAGCCTCCGACATAACACCCGGTCTCTACCTGGCCCATTACGAAACAATCCGAATAGAGGGTTCGAGCAGCATCGTTGGCGACATAATTGTCGACAGCATTGGCATCAGCGAGTGCAAGAATAGCCAAGTTAAATGCTAAAAAGACACTCAATATTCTTTGCATGGGATGTTTTCCTGGGTAAACATGACGAAGATTTGAATTCATTATTTGAAAGACTCAGTCTGACCAACTTTGTTCTTCAAGCTTATTTGTCACAGGCTTGATGCCATATCTTCAAAAATTCGATGTAGTAAACCCCAGGCGGGCAGTCGCATAGGAACGCAAAATAGAAACGCATGAAAACCTTGGCGCTAAAGATTTCATTCATCATTGCTCTAGAAAAAATTCTGTCATTAAATTCTGCGGTCATTTGATCACGCCCACCGGCAGGCCATTGAAAATCTTTCGCCCATTAGCGCGCGATTCTCACAAATTGATTTTTTTGCACCGGACGGACAGTAACAATTTTCCAAATTGATGGGCAAGGTAATTTTTTATTGGGCGTGACAATTTCGCCACAGGCGTCATCTCAACCTACCTGCGCAGGTTGGAAATGAAGTCACGACTTGACATTTGCATGGACCGGCGAAGGCAAAAATATTTTTTTGTTCTTATGTCTGGAAAGGCTCTTGTCCGCGCCCGACCGGGAAGGCGGCGCACCAAGCAGAATGATCGAAAGTGGCTCCAGGGCAACGTCCGGGATCAGAGTAAGTATTATTTCGACACTAAACCCAACGGCTCGTTAATCAGTGCTTGTTGCCCAACGAAACGATTACTCAGCACCCGAATGTTCTGAAGTTTTTGACCGCCACCTCGCGCTGACACCGGCCCGCATAGCCTTGGTGATGCGGGCAGCAGGCAAATCAGTGTATCGTCAAATTACGCGGATCGCCATTGGGCGCGGATTCCCGGGCAAAAATGCCTCAAACACCGCGCCAATGCTTGAGTTTGTCTTTTTCGACTTTACCGTGGCGGCGCCACTCGCCTGTTAAAATCCAGCCTCGATAATTTCCAAAGGAGGACGCCATGCGTACTCTGGAACAGCAGATCACCCAGTATGCGGCCTATCATCGCGACCGCCGCAATATCGCCACCCATTTTGTCGGCGTGCCGATGATCGTGTTTTCGGTATTGCTGGCGATGGTGCCCTTCGCGCCCGGCGGCGTGAACATCGCCCTGATCGCATTGACCGCAGCGGCGATCTATTACCTCTATCTCGATCGCGCGCTCGGCACGGCCATGCTGATTTCCCTGTTTGTCGCCTACCTGGTGGCGGTCTATCTCAATGCGCGCATCGGCTATGCCGGCATCGTCATCGGTGTCGCCGCCGTATTGTTCGTGATCGGCTGGGTCATCCAGTTCGTCGGCCATAAATACGAGGGCGTCAAGCCGGCTTTCACCGACGATCTGGTGGGCCTGATCATCGGTCCGCTGTTCGTGATGACCGAGGTTTTCTTCATGCTCGAACTGAAGCGTGCGCTCAAACAATATGTGGAAGCGCGCGTCGGCCCGACCCTGGCCGCCCGCAACGGCGCACCGATCGGCCCGGCCAATGTGGTGGTAAATCAGCCGCAAGCATGAGCGACACCCTGGCGCTGACGCGTGAACTGATCTCGCGCAATTCGACCACGCCCGACGACGCCGGCTGCCAGCAGCTGATTGCAGATCGTCTCGCGCCGCTGGGTTTCACTTTCGAACATTTTTCATCCAATGGCGTGCGCAATCTGTGGGCGCGACATGGCGATGCGGCACCCCTGGTGTGCTTTGCCGGGCATACCGATGTGGTGCCGACCGGTCCGCTGGACAAATGGCATTCCGACCCGTTCGCCCCCAGTGAACGCGGCGGCAATCTTTATGGCCGCGGCGCGGCCGACATGAAGACCGGCATCGCCGCTTTCGTCACCTCGGTGGAGGCGTTCGTGCGCCGCCATCCGCAGCATCCCGGTTCGATCGCGCTGCTCATCACCAGCGACGAGGAAGGCCCGGCCACCGACGGCACCGTGAAGGTGGTCGAATGGCTGAAGGCGCGCGGCGAACGCATCGATTACACCATCGTCGGTGAACCCTCCTCGAACGAAAAATTCGGCGACATGATCAAGAACGGCCGCCGCGGCTCGCTGTCGGCGCGGCTGCTGGTGAAAGGCGTGCAGGGCCATATCGCCTATCCGCATCTGGCGGAGAATCCCATCCATCTGGTGGCGCCGGCGCTGGCCGAATTGAGCACCACGGTGTGGGACCACGGCAATGAATATTTCCCGCCGACCACATTTCAGGTATCGAACATCCACGGCGGCACCGGCGCCTTCAATGTGATTCCCGGCACCGTCGACGTCTATTTTAATTTTCGCTTCGCCACCGCCAGCACGGCGGATTCCCTGAAAGCGCGCGTCGAGGCCATCCTGCACAAGCACGGGCTGCGCTACGAACTCGGCTGGACCCTCGGCGGCCGCCCCTTTCTCACCCCGCGCGGCAGGCTGGTGGCGGCGCTCAGCGCGGCGATCCATGAAGTCGCCGGCATCACGCCGGAACTGTCGACCACCGGCGGCACTTCCGACGGACGCTTCATCGCCGACGTATGCGACGAGATCGCCGAATTCGGCCCGCTCAACGCCACCATCCACAAGCTCGACGAGCATGTCGCCATCGCCGATATCGAGCGCCTGCACGAGGTGTATTTACGCACCCTCAACCATCTGCTGATCGGGTAACGCCATGACTGATTACGTCGAAGACCTGTTTGCCGAAGCGCACCACGAGTTGCTCACGGTGCGCGATATGCTGCGCTTCGCCGTCAGCCGCTTCCGCGCCGCCAATCTTTTTTTCGGTCACGGCAGCGATACCGCCTGGGACGAGGCGACGTATCTGATACTGCACACGCTCAATCTGCCGCTGGATCAGCTCGAGCCTTTTCTGGACGCGCGCCTCACCGGCAGCGAGCGCAGCGCCGTGCTGGATATCATCGGGCGACGCGTCAACACGCGCCTGCCCGCCGCCTATCTGACCCACGAAGCCTGGCTGGGCGAATACCGTTTTTATGTCGACGAACACGTGATCGTGCCGCGCTCGTTCATCGCCGAACTGCTGCGCGAAGAACTGGCGCCCTGGATTGCCGATACGGAAGGCGTCGAACGGGTGCTCGACCTTTGCACCGGCAGCGGCTGCCTCGCGATCATCGCCGCGCTGACGTTTCCGAACGCCGCTGTCGATGCGGCCGAGCTGTCGGTCGACGCCCTGGAAGTGGCCAAACGCAATATCCGCGATTACCAACTCGGCGGCCGGGTGCGCCCGCTGTTTTCCGATATGTTCGGCGGCCTCAAGGGCCGCAGCTACGATCTGATCGTTTCCAATCCGCCCTATGTGACGGCGGAATCGATGCAGGCCCTGCCCGCGGAGTATCGCGCCGAACCTGCCCTGGCGCTGGGTAGCGGCGACGACGGGCTCGATCATGTACGCACCATTATTGCCGAAGCGCCGGGGCATCTGAACCCCGGCGGGCTGCTGGTCGTCGAAGTGGGTTTCAATCGCGAAGGCGTAGAAGCCGCGTTCCCGCAGTTGCCGCTGACCTGGGCTGAAACCAGCGCGGGCAATGGCGTGGTCTTCCTGATTACGCGTGAAGAGTTGCTCGCCACGAGCCGCTGAAATTCCCGGCTGGCGTCTGCGCTTACTGGTGCATTGCCGCTGACGGCGCTTCAGACGTTGCCGAAGCCTTCGCCGCCACCGCCGCCGCCATCGTTTCCGCCGTAATTGCCGCCGCCGTTGCCGCCATTTCCGTTATTGCCGCTATCGTTGCTCCCGCCTTCGCCCCCCCCCGCCTTTGGTGGGCGGCTGCGGCCGCGCAGATTGCGGCGATTGCGGCCACGGCCGCCCTTGCCCGCGCGTCCGGCATTGGCGGGCGCGCCGGGTACGACAGGCGCGCCGAAATTGCCGGCGCCTTCAACGCCGCCGGAAAAATCCGCCAGCACGCGCACGGCGGCATCGCCGCGATTTTCACCTGCATCGCGGCCACGCGCCCCGCGTTTGTTGCGACGGCGTTTGTTGATCGGCACCGTGCCATCATTGGCAACAAAGGGCGCCAACTCGGGCGGACGGTTGCCGGCTTCGCCCTCGCGCGGCACACGTGGTTCGCGTGGCTCACGCGGTGCGCCGCGCCCGCGCGGACCGCGGACCTTGCCCGGGCCGCGCGCCTCGCGGCCCTCGCGCGGCAACGGCGGGATGGCGCCTTCGATCTTCATGCCGGCGCTGGCCAGCACGTTTTTCACCTGTACCGGATCCAGCTCGACCATTTTGCCGCGCATCAGGCGCGGCGGCAGCTCCACCTTGCCGAAACGGGTGCGGATCAGTCGCGACACCTGCAGGCCCTGCGACTCGAACATCTTGCGCACTTCGCGGTTGCGGCCTTCCTTGATGACCACGCGATACCAATGGTTGACGCCTTCGCCGCCGCGTTTTTCGATGATGTCGAATTTGGCAAGACCGCTGCGCTGGAATACCGGGGCGGCGGCGGGCACGACGCCTTCGCCTGCGCCATCGGCGAATTCGTCGGCAAATTCATCCGCCTCGAATTCAAACTCCTCTCCTGTTTCCTGCCCATGCTCCGCCGGCATCGCGTCGCCTTCGATGTTCACGCCGTCGAGCAGGCGCTGGGTCTGCTCCTCGCTCAGTTCGCCCAGGATGCGCACCGCGTACTCGCGTTCCACTTCGTAACGCGGATGCATGAAGCGGTTGGCCAACTCGCCGCTGGTGGTAAAAATCAGCAGCCCCGAGGTATTGATGTCGAGGCGTCCAACCGCCACCCATTTGCCGTTTTCGACGCGCGGCAGATTGTCGAACACAGTGATGCGGTTGCCCGGATCGTCGGTGGTGACAATCTCGCCTTCCGGCTTGTGGTACAGCAGGATGCGCGGCAGGTCTTCGTTGAACTTGAGCTTGATCGGGCGATGATCGAGCAGCACATTGTCGCCGGGCGCGACCTGGGTGCCGGTGGTGGCGACAATGCCGTTGACCATCACGCGGCCGGAGGAAATCAGGATTTCCATGTCGCGCCGCGAACCGTGCCCGGATTGCGCGAGGATCTTGTGCAGGCGCTCGCGTTTGACATTGGCACTGGCTGCCAGCGCCTCGGCGAACTGCCCCGATTTGGCCTCGTCGCCCATGCGGCGCAAATCTGCACCCTGGGTGGGCGACATCTCCAGCTGCGGTGGCGCACGGAATGGCGTTTTCTTGCCGCCGCGGCCCTTGCGCGCGGCCGGCTTGCCGGTGCCGGGGCCACGTAAGCGCGGTCCCGGGCTGGGCGGCGCCAGCAGATCGACGGTGCCCTGTCCGGCATTGGCGCGCGGCTTGCCGCCACGCCCGCGCGGCGCCTGGCCTTGGCCGGTGCCGCGGCGCTGACCTTGGCCCTGTCCTTGTCCTTGCCCACCCGCATTGGCGCCACGCGGCGCGCCGCGTCCACGCTTTTTGGCGGTGGTGTTGCCGATGTTATCGGGAGCGGCAGCGCCGGCACCCGCGCCGCGGCGCTTGCCGCCGCGGCCGGCGCCGGTCACGCTGCCGAGAATGCTGTCCGCATTCGCGTTTGCCTTGCCGCGACCGCCGCGGCGTCCATCGGCGCCATCTTTTTCCTCGCCGATGAAACGACCATCGACATAGCCCCGCGCCGGGGCGCGAATGACTGCACGCTTGATCATGACGGGGCTCCGGTGGGCTCAGCGGGGTTCGGGGGGGTAGAAAGAGAGGGATCGGCAGGGCCGTCGTGCGCATCGCCCGGCAATTCCGCCGACAGATCGGCGTCGTTGACTGCGGCAGCGGCGCCGGCCTCGGCATCGCTCTTAACGTCGCGGTCAACACCGGGCAGGGCCGGGGTTTCGCCGGCGCTCAATGCGGCCCCGGCCTGCGACATATCGAGCGTGGCCTGCAACTCGTGCAACGGCGGCAATTCATCCAGCGACAGCAGGTTGAGATCGTCGAGAAAATGTTTGGTAGTGGCAAACAGCGCCGGGCGGCCGGGCGCATCCTTGTGGCCGATCTCATCGATCCAGCCACGATCTTCCAGTGTTTTCAGGATATGCGGCGAGACGGCCACGCCGCGAATGTCTTCGATATCGCCGCGCGTCACCGGTTGGCGGTAGGCGATGATCGCCATGGTTTCCAGCACCGCACGCGAGTAACGCGGCGGCTTTTCATTCGACAGGCGGTCGAGATACTTCTGGTAATCGGGCTTGACGCGGAAGCGGTAGCCGCTCGCGACCAGCGCCAGCTCGACGCTGCGGCCGGTCCATTCCTCGCGCAGTTCCTCGAGCAGGTTGCGGACCGTGTCGGCGCTCAGTTCGCCGTCAAAAATTTTCTTCAGCTCGTTCACCGCCATCGGCTCGGAAGCGGACAGCAGGACGGCTTCGAGCGCGCGCTTGGCTTCGACCACATCGATGGCGGTATCGACGGCAAAGGCGCTGACTTCGGGCGCCGGCGCGGGCTCGGATAGAGTCTCCTCGGCCTGCACGCTGTCCGGCGGCAAGTCGTCGGGCAGCTGGGATGGCGCGGGTGGCGTTGACGTTGAATCGTCGTTCAGATTGGCATGTTCGTTTTGCATGGGGAAACCACTTGTGTAATTCAGCCCGCGCGGCCGCGGCCGCATTGGTCGGATGCTAGTTGGACGGCTCGAGCGCGGGCATTTCGGCATCGCGCAATTTCACATAGATCGGCTCGAACGGCGACGTCTGGGAAATATCGAGCAGCGACTCGCGTGCCATTTCCAGCACCGCCAGGAAGGTCACCACCACCACGGCGACGCCTTCCTCGGGAGTGAACAGTTCGTCGAAGGGCACGAAACCCTTGCCGCCGAGATGGCGCATGATGCGGCTCATATGCGCGCGCACCGACAGCTCCTCGCGGCCGACGCGATGACGCTGGGTGGCCTTGGCGCGGTTCAGGATCACGCGCCAGGCCTCGGTCAGATCGGCCACCAGCACGGTGGGCACGCGCTTGACAAGGCTCTGCTCGACCAGTACATCGACCACCGAAAAGTCGCGCTCGCGCCGCGGCATGCTGTCGATGGCCTGCGCCGCCGCCTTCATCTGTTCGTACTCCAGCAGGCGACGCACCAGCTCGGCACGCGGATCCTCGCCTTCATGCTCCGCCTCTTTCGGCGGGCGCGGCAGCAGCATGCGCGATTTGATTTCAATCAGCATCGCGGCCATCAGCAGGTATTCGCCGGCCAGCTCCAGCTGGGTATCCTTCATCGCCTCGATATACGTCATGTACTGGCGCGTCAGATCGGCCATCGGGATATCGAGAATGTCCAGCGAATGGCGGCGGATCAGATACAGCAAGAGATCGAGCGGGCCTTCAAACTGATCGAGGATCACCGACAGCGCATCGGGCGGAATGAACAGATCCGCCGGCATTTCGGTCATTACTTCGCCGCGGATGCGCGCCACCGGCATCGCCATGTCCAGCGAGGGCTGGGCGCTGTTGTCGACGATCAGTTCCACGCTCATGCTGGCGTCATCCTGCTGGCCGGTATCATCGGTAATTGAGTCCTCATCGGTAGTTGAGGCCCATGGCATCGCGCACATCGCGCATCGTTTCCTCCGCCGTATCGCGCGCTTTCTCGCAGCCGTCGGCGATGATGTTCTTCACCAGGGTCGGGTCCTCCTCGAACGGCGCCGCGCGCTCGCGCATCGGCTTCAGTTCCTTGATGATGGCGTCGATCACCGGCTGCTTGCATTCCAGGCAACCGATGCCGGCGCTCTTGCAGCCCTGCACCACCCAGTCATGCGTGGCGCTGTCCGTATACACCTGATGCAGCGTCCATACCGGGCACTTTTCCGGGTCGCCCGGGTCCGTGCGACGGACACGCGCCGGGTCGGTCGGCATGGTGCGGATCTTTTTGGCCACACTCTCTTCCGTCTCGCGCAGATCGATGGTGTTGCCGTAACTCTTCGACATCTTCTCGCCGTCGGTGCCGATCAGGCGCGAGGTCGGCGTCAGCAGGGTCTGCGGCTCGGGCAGGATCACCTTGCCGCTGCCTTCCAGGTAACCAAACAGGCGTTCGCGGTCGCCCATCGACAGATTCTGCACATCGCCCAGCAATTCACGCGCTTCACTCAGTGCCCCTTCGTCGCCTTCCTGCTGGAAACGGGTGCGCAGCTGGTGATAAAGCTTGGCTTTTTTCGAGCCCAATTTCTTGGCGGCAGCTTCGGCCTTTTCCTCGAAACCCTTTTCGCGGCCGAACAAATGATTGAAACGCCGCGCCACTTCGCGCGTCAGCTCGATATGCGACACCTGGTCTTCGCCCACCGGCACCTGGTTGGCGCGATAGATCAGGATGTCGGCCGCCTGCATCAGCGGGTAGCCGAGAAAACCATAGGTGGTCAAGTCGCGGCCGAACTGCGCCTGCTTTTCCACCTGGTCCTTGTAGGTCGGCACGCGCTCCAGCCAGGAGATCGGCGTGAAGAACGACAGCAGCAGGGTCAGCTCGGCATGCTGCGGCACCTTGGACTGCACGAACATGGTCGCCTGCGAAGGGTCGACGCCGGCGGCGATCCAGTCGATCACGGTGTCATAGGTGTACTGCTCGATGACATCGGGCGTTTCGTAATGGGTGGTCAGCGCGTGCCAGTCGGCGACGAAGAAATAGCAGGGATGCTCGTGCTGCAGCTTGACCCAGTTCTTCAACGCGCCGTGATAATGGCCCAGATGCAGACGCCCGGTCGGACGCATGCCGGATAACACTCGATCAGGAAACATAGTTAGGGATCAGACCCTTGTGCACTTAAGCGAAAAATAAGGCAGAAATTTTGCGTGCCGGCGGGCAGCACCGGCAAGGCAGCAACAGCATGGTCGAACAATTGACATCGGCAAACCACTGCGCGGCTTGTTTGCAGTATTGGGCAGTATTGGTGCCGCGTCTTGAAACCTGTGGTTGAATCCTTGCGCTCACTACACATCGCCGGGAGGCGGATAGTCGATTACCAGCGCGTTCAGGAAATTCCGATTGCAGAGTATACCGCTTTCTCGCCGAAGTAAACCAGCGGCCCGAAGACCGGGTCCAAAACGTGCGAAACGACCAATGCAATGATAATGAACATGCCATAGGGTTCGAGTCGCGCATATTGATACGAAAGCCGGTTCGGCAGCAGGCCCGCAACGATACGGCCGCCGTCCAGGGGCAACAGGGGAAACAGATTGAATATCATCAGCATCAAATTGACTGCCACCCCCGCCTTGGCCATTTCGCGCAAAAACCAGATGGGTTCGGTGAGATCTACGGCTGTATCGATGCTGAGAACCATTTTCAAAAGGATGGCCCAGGCGATCATCATCAGCAAATTGGCAGCGGGCCCGGCGGCCGCGACCCATACCGAGTCACGCTTGGGATCGCGCAGCGCTCCAAAATTGACCGGCACTGGCTTAGCTGCGCCAAGCAAAAAAGAACCGGGGAGCATCAGTAGCACCAGCGGCACCGCAATCGTCCACACCGGATCGATATGCTTGAGCGGATTCAGCGTCATGCGCCCTAGCATATACGCCGTGCCATCGCCGAAGTAACGGGCCGCAAAGGCATGTGCGGCTTCGTGCAGGGTGATGGCGAAAATCAGTGGAATCGCATAAATCGTTATCTGCCGGATGGTCTCTGAATCCATGGGGTCTTTCAAATGTCGAGGGATGGTCGCATTGCAGCTTGCGCGGCTCAGGCTTCGGCAAAGCCGAATACCGAGATGTCGCCCTTGCCGCGCCTCACCAAGATGGGCTCGTCCTGCGATAAATCAATCACCGTGGTGGGTTCCACCCCGCAGGCGCCGCCGTCGAGGATCAGGTCCAGCTGGTGGTCGAGGCGCGCGCGAATCTCGATGGCATCGTTCAGCGGTTGATCATCGCCGGGCATGATCAGGGTCGACGACAGCAGGGGCTCGTTCAATTCCGCCAGCAGGGCCTGAGTGGCGGGATGCTGCGGCACCCGCACGCCGATGGTAGCGCGTTTCGGATGGGCGAGGCGGCGCGGCAGCTCGCGCGTGGCCTGCAGGATGAAGGTGTAGCTGCCCGGCGTATGCGTTTTCAGCAGGCGATATTGCGCATTATTGACTTTGGCAAAGGTACCGATCTCGGACAGGTCGCGGCACACCAGGGTGAAGTGGTGACGCTCGTCAACATCGCGGATGGCGCGGATGCGTTCCATCGCCGTCTTGTCGCCGATATGGCACCCGAGCGCATAGCAGGAATCGGTCGGATAGGCGATCACGCCGCCTTGGCGCACGATCTCGACGGCGCGCTTGATCAGGCGGGGCTCGGGGTGGGTGGGATGCAGGGTGAAAAATTGGCTCATGGCAAGCTCAGGACAGCACCGACCACACCGGGGTGAGGTCGTCCGGCAGCGGCGGCAGCCGTCCGGGCTGGTAATGGCTTTCCGCAAAGCCGTGAAAATCCGCGCCGCGCGAGGCCAAAAAACCGAACTCCCGCGCCCGCGCCGCGTATTCGCGGAATTGCGGCGGCGAGTGGCTGCCGGTGACGACTTCGATGGCCGCGCCGCCGGCATCCTTGAATTCGCCCATCAGCTGGGTCATTTCGGCTTTCGACAGTTTGTAGCGCCCCGGATGCGCGATCACCGCCACCCCGCCGGCGGCGCGGATCCAGGCGATCGCATCGGCCAGGGTGGCCCATTGGTGCGGTACATAACCGGGGCGCCCGGGCGTGAGGTAGCGATTGAAGGCCTTGCCGACTTCGCTGACGCGGCCGGCATTGACCAGGGCGCGGGCAAAATGGGTGCGGCCCAGCATCGATTTGTTCCCGGCCAGCGCATACGCGGCGTCGAACATGCCAGGCATGCCGACGCGCGCGAAATCCTCGCCCATCAGCCTGGCGCGGGCGATGCGCC
This sequence comes from Usitatibacteraceae bacterium, assembly GCA_036394575.1. Taxonomy (GTDB): domain Bacteria; phylum Pseudomonadota; class Gammaproteobacteria; order Burkholderiales; family Usitatibacteraceae; genus UKL13-2. Next base: position 15,237 of record DASWEY010000003.1, read on the forward strand.
CCTCGCGAATGCTGTCCAGACCGGCCGTCAGCACAACATTTTCAGCATCGATACCCAACCCGACGATGTGCAGCGTTGTAGACTTCGCATCCCCGCTCGGCGACCAGGACACGGAAATCTCCACGCCGTGAATAAAACGCAGCCGCAACCGCCTGGCGGCGGTGTCAGCTTCGCGCAAGCCATCGACAGTATCGTGATCGGTCAAAGCCAGGCCGTCGCAACCATTGCGCACCGCGAGCTCGACCAGGGCGGAGGACGACAGCAGGCCGTCGGAGGCGGCGGTATGGTTGTGCAGATCGAAATTATTCAAACGGGCAAACTTAAAATGCAATCCGGCATCATAACAAACCGAGAATCAGACCATCATTGATCATGGCCGAGACCAAACCCATACGTCTGGCGCTCAAGGACGCGAGCATCCTGAACCCGCCGGCGGAGCCCGGCCCGGGCGAGCATTTTGCGCCGCTGGCCGCCGCCATCAATGCCGCCTATCGTGAGCGCTTCGGCGGCGCCGGACTAGGCGCCAACGACGCCATCGCACTGGCCGCCGCGGTCGGCGATTTTCTGGATGTGGCCGCCCAGCTGGACGCGGAATACGGCGCCGACGGCGTGCTGCCGGTACGCGACGCCGCCGACGCTGCCGATGAAGCCTTGCGCTGCGCCACCGAATTGGACCCGTGGCTGGACCGCTTCGAACTGGCCTCCTGGCGCCCGGCGCTGCATGCGGCCGTGCTGGGCATCGGCCTGTGGATGATGCGCCACCAGCTGGCGCTGGCGACGCCGGAACCGATCGTCAACGCCCTGGCGTTCCGCGCCAACGAGGCGGCCACCCGGCAGGAGACCGCCGCCGCCTACGCCCTGATGCAGGGTTTCATCGCCCATCTGGCGCCGCAGCTGGACGCCGATCTGGAGCGTTCCAATCCCGAGCGGCCATGGCGCCTGCTCAATCTCAATTTTGCGATTACCGCCATCCGCACCGGCGATGCCGCCCTGATGCGTTTCGCTTTCGACACCTTGAATAATCACCTGCCGGATGAACGCGCCGGTTTTTATGAAGAGGCCTGCGCCCTGGCCTCGCAACCCGGGTTCCTGCCGGAAACGCGCGCCCTGATCGAGGCCGAACATGCGCGCTGGTCCCGGGTGCATTGACGGACGGCTAGCGGGCGGACTGGCGCTCGCATCAAGTCTGGCAAAAATGCGATAATGCCAAGTTACTGATTTTAATCAGCCTAGTGATTGTTTAATGAAACAGTATTTCGATTTTCTGCCGGCCATCCTCTTTTTCGTCGGGTTCAAGCTCGCGGATATTTTCGTCGCTACCGGCGTGGCCATGGGGGCGTCCATCATTCTGATCGCCTGGTCGCTGATTCGCCGCGAACCGGTGAGGCCGATCCAGTGGATTTCGCTCGGTTTCATCGCCGTGTTCGGCAGTCTGACGATATTGCTGCACGACGAGTATTACATCAAGATCAAGTGGACGCTGTTCTATGCCCTGATGGGCATCGCAATTTTTGTGGCGCTGGCACTGAAAAAAAACCCGCTCAAATCCCTGATGGGCCAGGAACTGGTGCTGCCGGAAAAAGTCTGGCGCCAGCTGTCGATGGCCTGGGCCGGTTATTTTTTGCTGCTGGCCGCGCTCAATCAATATTTTGCAATGGTGCTGCCCTTGGCTCAATGGGTAAACGTCAAGATCTTCGGCGGCATGGCGGCCTTCATTGTTTTCATCATCGCGCAATCGTTCTGGCTGGCCAAACATTTGCCTGACGAACCTGAAAAGAAAAATAGCTGATGCTCTACGCCATCATCTGCGAAGAACTGCCCGGCGCGCTGGACAAGCGCATGGCGAATCGCCCGGCCCATGTCGAGCGACTCAAGGCCCTGCAGGCCGAGGGCCGCCTGATCGTCGCCGGCCCGCACCCGCTGATCGACGCGGAGGATCCGGGCCCGGCGGGCTTTTCCGGCTCGCTGATCGTCGCAGAGTTTCCCTCGCGCGAGGCGGCGATCGCCTGGGCATCGGCCGACCCCTATTGCCTGGCCGGGGTGTTTTCCGGCGTGACTGTCAAGCCGTTCAAGAAAGTGTTGCCTGCCTGATATGAGCTCGGTGCGCGAACAGATTGAGGCCCGCCTGCAGCCGCTGCATCCGACGCTGCTGAAAATCGTCGACGAATCGGCCGCGCATGCCGGCCATGCCGGCGCCGCCGCGCATGCCGCACGCCTGGGTGGCGACGCAAACGCAAGCGAAGGCACCCATTTTGAAATTACCGTGGTCTCGGCCGCCTTTGCCGGCAAAGCGCCAGTGGCCCGGCATCGCATGATTTACGAATTGCTGGATGAATTGATGAAAACGCGCATTCATGCTTTGAAGATCGACGCGCGTCCCTCGTAAGCCCCGGTACTGTTTTTATCGTTTTATTTCGCGTTTTTTCGTTTGTCGTTATTTGTCGTCATCTCTGATCTCTGTTAAGGAAGCCCTATGCAACTCAATATGAAAAATTTTGCCGTCGCCATCGCCGTCGCGCTGTTCGCCTCGGCCGCAGTCGCCCAGACCAAAACCGAAAAAGCAGAGAAAGCGGAAAAACCCGCCAAGGCCGCCGGCAGCGGCGTAACCGTCAACGGCGTGGTCATTCCCAAGGCCTATTTCGACGCCATGAATCGCCAGCGCGAGCAGGCAGGTCAGCCGGCCACACCGGAAATCAACCAGGCCATCCGGGATGAGCTGGTCACCCGTGAGGTCCTCGCCCAGGCGGCACGCAAGAAGGGGGTGGACAAGGATCCGGCCATCGCCGCGCAAATGGATATTGCCCGCCAGGCCGTGCTCATTCAGGCCTACCTTGACGACTACACCAGAAGCAACCCTATTCCGGATACGGCCCTGAAGGCGCAATATGACGCCATCGCCGCGCAAATGGGCAACAAGGAATACAAGGCCCGTCACATCCTGGTCGAAACCGAAGACGAGGCCAAGGCGATCATCGTCAGCCTCGGCCGCGGCGAAGCCTTCGAAAAACTGGCCAAGGACAAGTCCAAGGACAACGGCTCCAAGGACAACGGCGGCGACCTCGATTGGGGTCCGGCTGGCCGTTATGTTCCGGAATTCGGCAATGCCCTGAAAGCGCTGCAAAAAGGTGAGACCAGCAAGACACCGGTCAAGACCCAGTACGGTTTTCACATCATCCGTCTCGACGATGTGCGCGACCTGAAGGTCCCCACTTTCGAAGAAGCCAAGGAAAACCTGCGCGGCCGCGCCCAGCAGGAACAGGTCGGCAATCTGGTGAAGAGCTTGCGCGAGCGCGCCAAGATCGACGTGAAATAAATCGCCGGCAGATCAAGCAAGAAAAAAAAGAGGGGCGGCCAGTGGCTGCCCCTCTTTGCATTGTTCTCATTGTTGTTTGCGCCATTCATGACCTGCCGTCAGGCATGCCGGAATGCGCGCAAATTCCTGCCAGCCATTGATGCTAAACCAAAGCTCCCGGCTTGCCTAGCGTTGCGCGCGCTGCGCAGTTCGATTAACGTTGCGACATGACCACTCAAATCCAGGTGCAGTTCGCCAAAGCGGGCAACCTCTACCGGCTCGAAGTTGGCGTTTCCCCGCTGCTGCCGCGCGAAGTGCCTGCCGTGGTTGAAGTGTTCACGGCCCACTGGACCAAGCCCGAGGAAGTCGATCGCGCCAGCGTCGGCGACGCCAGCGCCCTGATCCTGATCGCCGATCACCAGATTCGCGCCGGCGAACGCCCGGCCGATATCGCCCGCACCCTCAGCTATGCCATCTGGCGCAAGCTCGACCGCTACGTCAAGGTCACGATAGAAGCCACCTACCTGGGCGAAAGCCCGGACTCGCACTTCGAGTTCGGCGAAAGCGCCTATGCGGAAGCCTACGGGGCGCGCTTCGAAAACTAGCAAATAGAAATCAAAACCCCAGCATTGGCGCGGCTTTCGGGGCAAAAATGCCTGAAAAGGCGCGCCAAATGGCGTTCTAGATATTTTCTTCGTGCCCTGCCTCAGCCCACCCAGGCGCGCGCATTCTGGAACAGGCGCATCCACGGACTTTCACGCGATACCGCGTCCCATGCCTTCGGATGCCAGGACAAATTGACGTTCAGGGCCACGCGCTCGGGATGCGGCATCATGATGTTGAAGCGGCCATCCGGCGTGGTGAAGGCGGTCATGCCCAGCGGCGAGCCATTGGGATTGGCCGGGAAGGCTTCGCTGACGCGCCCATAGCCATCGACAAAATGCGCCGCCGCCAGCCAACGCGCGGCGTCCTGCTGTGCTTGGTCGCGGAACACCGCGCGGCCTTCGCCGTGCGCGGTAGCCACCGGCAGAATCGACCCGGCCATGCCGGCAAACAGGATCGAGGGCGACTCGCGGATTTCCAGCATGACCGTGCGGGCCTCGTATTGCTCGCTGCGATTGCGCTCCAGATGCGGCCAGTTCTCGGCGCCGGGAATGATGCTGTGTAAATTGGACATCATCTGGCAGCCATTGCAGGCGCCCAGCGCGAAGGAATCCTTGCGCTGAAAGAACGCGGAAAATTCGTCGCGGGCGCGCGCATTGAACAGGATCGATTTCGCCCAGCCTTCGCCTGCCCCCAGCACATCGCCGTAGGAGAAGCCCCCGCAGGCCGCGAAACCTTTGAAGCTCTTCAGCGAAGTACGGCCGGCGATGATGTCACTCATATGCACATCGTGGGCGTCGAATCCCGCCTTGGTGAAGGCATGCGCCATCTCGATCTGGCCGTTGACGCCCTGCTCGCGCAGGATGGCGATGGCGGGACGCTTGCCGGTGACGATGAAGGGCGCGGCGATATCGGCGCCCGCATCAAAGCCGAGCCTGGCGTGCAGGCCGGGATCCTTGGCGTCGAGCAGTCGGTCGTATTCCTGTTTTGCGGTGGCAGGGTTGTCGCGCATCGACTGGATGAGGTAACTGGTCTCGCTCCAGGCGCGCTGCAGATCGACGCGCTTTTCCGCCAGCACCGGTTTCGAGCCGCGGATGATGCGCAACTCGTCGCTGTCGTTCGGATGGCCGATGATGTGGCTGATGCGCGCCAGGCCCGCGTCGCGCAATGCCTGCATCACCGCCGCACGATCGGCCTTGCGAATCTGCAGCACCGCGCCCAGTTCCTCGTTGAACAGTGCGGCCAGCATGGCGTCGTTGTCGCCCAGCTTCTTCGAGGTGGCGGTGACGTCGTAATCATCGACATCGGTTTCGCGTTCGTCGTAAACCAGGGTATCGAGATACAGGGTCGCGCCGCGATGCGCCGCAAAGGCCATTTCCGCGACGCTGACAAACAAGCCGCCATCGGAACGATCGTGATAGCTGAGCACCTTGCCGGCGCGCGCCAGGGCGCGCACCGCCGCAAAAAATCCTTTCAGCAGCGTCGCATCATCGACGTCCGGCGCCTGATTGCCGACTTGCGAATAGACCTGCGCCAGCGCCGAGGCGCCAAGTCGATTGCGGCCCGCCCCCAGGTCGATCAGCAGTAATTCCGTATCGGCCTCGCGCGACAATTCCGGCGTCAGCGTTGCCGCCGCATCGTTCACGCGGGCAAAGGCGGAAATGATCAGCGACACCGGCGCCACCACTTCCTTCTTGCCGGCGCCCTCGGTCCACGCGGTTTTCATCGACAACGAATCCTTGCCGACCGGGATCGAAATGCCCAGTTGCGGACACAACTCCATGCCGACCGCTTTCACCGTCGCAAACAATTTTGCGTCCTCCCCCGGATAGCCTGCGGCGGCCATCCAGTTGGCGGAAAGTTTCAGATCGGAGAGTTTGTCGATATCGGCCGCGGCGATATTGGTGATCGCCTCGCCCACCGCCATGCGGCCCGAGGCAGGCGCATCGATGATCGCCAATGGGGTGCGTTCCCCCATTGCCATCGCCTCGCCCTGCCTGGTATTGAACCCCATCAGGGTCACAGCGCAATCGGCCACCGGCACTTGCCAGGGACCGACGAATTGATCGCGCGCAGTCAGTCCGCCGACCGAGCGGTCGCCGATGGTGATGAGGAAGGATTTGTCGGCCACCGTGGGCAGACGCAGCACGCGGTACGCGGCTTCGCGCAGATCGATATTCGCGGTATTCAACGCCGGCAATTCCGGCGCGACCGTCTGCACCTCGCGATGCATGCGCGGCGGCTTGCCGAGCAGCACGTCCATGCCCATATCGACGGCGCGATTGTTGAACAGGGGATCGGCCACCACCAGTTGCGGCTCTGCAGTCGCTTCGCCCAGCACCGCAAAGGGACAGCGCTCGCGCTTGCAGAATGCCTCGAAGGTCGCCAACGATGCGGGCGCGATCGCCAGCACATAGCGTTCCTGCGATTCATTGCTCCAGATTTCGCGTGGGCTCATGCCCGGCTCTTCGGACGGTACCTTGCGCAAATCGAATTTGGCGCCGACGCCGCCGGCATGCGCCAGCTCGGGCAGGGCATTCGAGATGCCGCCCGCACCCACATCGTGGATCGACAGGATCGGATTGGCCTCGCCCAGTTGCCAGCAGGCGTCGATCACCTCCTGGCAGCGCCGCTCCATTTCGGCGTTGGCGCGCTGCACCGAATCGAAATCCAGCGCTTCCGTGTTCGAGCCCGATGTCATGCTGGACGCCGCGCCGCCGCCGAGGCCGATGCGCATGCCGGGGCCGCCGAGCTGAATGAACAGGGTGCCGGGGCCGAACGGTTTTTTATGCGTGTGCTTGCCCGAGATATTGCCGAGACCGCCGGCGATCATGATCGGCTTGTGATAGCCGCGCACCACCTTGTCGGCAAACTGTTCATAAGTGCGGAAGTAACCGCACAAATTGATGCGCCCGAATTCATTGTTGAACGCGGCGCCGCCGATCGGGCCTTCGATCATGATCGACAAGGCGGAGGCGATGCGCGCCGGCTTGCCATAAGTACCTTCCCAGGCCTGCAGATGGCCGGGGATATTGAGGTTCGACACCGAGAAACCGGTCAGCCCGGCCTTGGGTTTGGCGCCGATGCCGGTGGCGCCTTCATCGCGAATCTCGCCGCCGGAACCGGTGGCCGCGCCCGGCCAGGGGGCGATGGCGGTGGGATGGTTATGCGTCTCCACCTTCATCAGGATATGTGTCTCATCTTCGTTGAAGCCATACTTGCCCGCGGTCGGGAAAAAGCGTTCGATGCGAGCGCCTTCCATGATCGCGGAATTGTCCGAATAGGCAACGATGGTGCCGGCAGGCGCAAGCTGGTGAGTGTTGCGGATCATCGCGAACAGGCTTTTATCCTGCGCCTTGCCGTCGATCGTCCAGCCGGCATTGAAAATCTTGTGGCGGCAATGCTCGGAATTGGCCTGCGCGAACATCATCAGCTCGACATCAGTGGGGTCGCGCTGGATGCGCGCGTAGTAGTCGAACAGATAGTCGATTTCATCGGCCGACATGGCCAGCCCCATGTCGGCATTGGCGCGCGCCAGGGCGGCCTTGCCCTCGCGCATCACCGCCACTGAAGCCAGCGGCTGCGGCGGCTGGGTGACAAACAGCGCCTGCGCATCGTCGAAGGCGGGACACAGGGTCTCGGTCATCGGATCATGAATCGCGCGGATGACGGCGGCCCGCGCCGCCTCGCTCAAGGAAGCCTTGCTGTCGATATAAAACGCGGTGCCGCGCTCGATGCGGCGGATGGCGTCGAGGCCGCAGTTGTGCGCGATGTCGGTAGCCTTCGAAGCCCAGGAGGAAATCGTGCCGATGCGCGGCAACACCAGCATCGGCGCGGCCTGCGGCTCGGCTGCACGCTGGCTGCCATAGGTCAGCAACTGTTCGAGCACACGCTGCTCGGCGGTGGTCAGTGCGCGCGCGACTTGCACAAAATGCACGAACTCGGCTTGAATCCCGGCGATTTCCGGATGCGCGGCCTTTAATGGCGCCAGCAGTTTTTCGATGCGAAACGGCGACAGGGCGACAGCGCCGCGCAAGGTGATGATGGAAGGCGCGACTGGCGAAGCAACAGACGGGGCGGTCATGGTAGCGAGGGCGGGAAGGAAGGTACGGCAGGCGCTTTGCGGCGGAATTTCGCGCGAAGGTCAAATTATACTGGACTCGCGCCGGCCATTCCGGCCCGCTGCCCGCGATCAGCCGTCGCCGCCGGGGATCAGGTCCACTTCAGTTGCACCCGCACCCGGCGGAATGCGTCCGCTTCCAGGCTGTCGGGCCACAGCGGGATGATGCGCGGCCAGCGCCGGCGCCAGGGCGGATCGTCCGCCAGGCAATAAGGCAGGCTGCTGAACCAGGGCGTGACATAGGCGCCGGACAACACCGCCCCTTCCGCATCCATCTCCGCCAATACCAGTACATTGGCGCGATAGCGCAGTCGTATGACAAGGCCGGGCTCGCCGTCGCCGCCGGCCTCCGGCGTGGTTACGGCATCGCGTAAATAAAATGCCGTTACTGCGCCGCGGTCAAGCAGACGGGCACGGCGCACTTCGCGCGTCGCCAGCAGGATGACGGCGGCAATCAGCATCAATCGGCCCCACCAGGCCAGGGGCAGGAATGCGGCGACGATTCCCGCCACCAGCGCACCGCCTGCGGTCACCGCGAGGTGAATGCGCGAGGGACGCAGCCGCAGCCAGCGCGGGTCTTGATTTTGGTCCATGCAACCCACAATTAAAATAAGGACAAAAACACTCTATCATCAGCGCATGAACGAACTCTGGACCGCCGAACTGCTGCGTCACGGTGCACAATTCGATAACGGCCGCGCCGCGCATTTCGGCGATCCCGCTGCCGAATTGGAGGCTGCCGCGGCCGGACCGATTATCTGCGACCTCTCGCACGAGGGCCTGATCCTCGCCGCCGGCGAGGACGCGGCCACTTTCCTGCACGGCCAGTTCAGCAATGAAGTGCTGGCGCTGGCGGAAGGCGATGTGCAGTGGAACAGCTGGAATTCGCCGAAGGGCCGCATGCTGACCTCCTTCCTGATGTGGAAAGGACGGCAGGGGTTTTTCCTGCAACTGCCGCGCGGTCTGCAGGCTGCCATCCAGAAGCGGCTGCAGATGTTCGTGCTGCGCGCCAAGGTCAAGCTGGATGACGCCAGTGCGGGATGGGTTCGCTTCGGTCTCGCCGGCACCGATATCGATGCCCTGGAAGCCAGTATCCGCGCGGTGTTCGGGGCAATTGCCCGGGGCAATATGAGCAGCGTTCACGGCGAGGGTGCGCGCCTGCTCCGCCTGTCGCCGCGGCGATTTGAAATCGTCGCCCCTGCCGAGCGTGGCATCGAACTGTGGAACCACTTTGCAAGCAAGGCGGCTGTACCGGTCGGCGCGCCCGTCTGGGACGGGCTGGCGATTCAGGAAGGCATCATCACCATCCTGCCGGAGACCCAGGACAGCTTCGTCGCGCAGATGGCCAACTTTGAACTGATCGGCGGAGTGAACTTCAAAAAGGGCTGCTACCCCGGGCAGGAGATTGTCGCGCGCACCCAGTATCGCGGCATTCTCAAGCGGCGCATGGTGCGCGTGCATGGTGAGACGACTGATTCGCTGCCGAAGCCGGGCGAGAACGTGTATGCGCCCGAGTTCGGCGAACAGGCGGCCGGCGCATTCGCCAATGTCGCCCCCGCCGCCGGAGGCGGCTTTGATGCCCTAGTAGTGGCACAACTGGAAAGCATCAACGCGAATTCGCTGCGGATGGGCAATGCCGGCGGCTCGCGCCTGCAAATCCGTCCGCTGCCCTATGCCATTCCCGAGGTCAGCAATATTGCCAAGGTGCCCAGCGCCGCATAGGCGGCAAGGCCGCTACAGCTTGCGGCGCATTTCCAGATGGGGAATGGCGGCTTCGACGAACTCGCTGCCATGCGATAAAAATCCGAGCTTGAAATAAAACGGCGTTGCATGCGTTTGCGAATGCAGCATGACTTCCTTGAAGCCGCGCTGTTTGGCCTCTGCACACAGAGCCTCGAGCATGGCCGCGCCGACGCCGTGGCCGCGCCAGGCTTTCAGCACCGCCATACGGCCGATGCGCGGAATCGGGTGATCCAGGATCAGGCGCGCGGTCGCAATGACCGTGCCGCCATCGTCGGTCGCGGCCACATGCAGGCAGCGCGCCGCGTCGGCGTCCAGATCGTCGAGTTCGAATTCAGGCGGAACACCCTGCTCGCGCACAAACACGGTAAAACGAACCTGGGAGAGCGCTTCGCCCAGCTGTATCCAGCTGACAGGGGAGATGGTGAAACTTGAGACTTGATCCATGCTAGGTGCCGGAAGCTCGCGATATCTGAATGACGACGGGCATATTACCGCGTCCCGGCGCCGAAAAATTTTTCGGAATGAAATTTTTGCCGGCTCGATGTGCAGGAACCGGTTTCGATGTAAGGGAATGTCTTACATGCGCCCCGCTCCCGTGCTCAAGGACCACACAGCGGTGCACTCAGAGCCTGCAACACCTCGCCGCTGCGCTGATTCTGCACAAAGCCGGCAATATTGAGGTCGGCGCGTTTCCAGTCTCCGCCAAGGTCCACCTGGCGCTGAATGTCGATGGCGCCGGATGGGTCGGATGGAATGGGGATCGGTCCGAGCAACGCGCGCACCACATGGTCGTGCTTCAGCGTACGGCCCCGGTTCTCGCCCGCCGTCACGCGGCTTTGCAGATTGTTCTCGGTCAGCGCAATGAACAACGCGGATTCGTCGCGCAGGGCCGCATCCGCAATGTTTACGTTGATCTTCACCACGATCGCCGTTGCCGCCGGATTGACCGCGTTCACCGCCAGCCTCAATGCTGCGCGCGCCGGCCGCGCCGCCAGATCGCGCATCCCGGCGTCGAATTTCGAATTGAAGGCCCAGGCGCGCGCGTCCCTGCCGTCAAGCAGGACCTGCGGCGTATACACCACGCGACCGCCCTGCCGGGCGACGGTGCTGCGCTGGCGCTCGGTCCAGGCCGCCTTGCCGAAGGGATCTTTCCAGCCGATGTAATCCCAGTAATCGACATGGAAAGCCAGCGGTACCACGCCATCCCGCCGGAAGGATAGCGTCGAAAACCACTTGTCCGCTGGCGGACAACTGTCGCATCCTTCCGAGGTATAGAGTTCGATGACGGATGCCGTGCGCGGCCCGCTGCTCCGGGGAGCAACCGCGCCGCAAGCGATCGACGGAGTAGCCGCTCCGGCGGACGCGATGGTCGACGACAATGACAAGAAGGCAACGGCCACTATCTGCGCCACCAATGAAATTCCGGGCTGCATTCGACTCTCCGCTGGCGTGGCGACTGGATCGGGTTGAAACACAGTCGCATCAGTCGGCGCATGGCGCGCCGCCTTACAGCTTGCGGATTGACCTGCCCCGCGGCGCCAGTCAGGCGCGCGGTTTTTTCTTCGACGCCTGGAATTTCTTGGCGCCGTCGGTAATGGCCTTTTTCGCTTCTTCGGCGCCGACCCAGCCGTCGATCTTGACCCATTTACCGGGCTCGAGATCCTTGTAATGCTGGAAAAAATGGGCGATCTGGCTAAGGGTGATTTCCGGCAAATCGCGGACGCTTTGCACGCTGCGGTAAATGGAGGTGAGCTTGTCGATCGGCACCGCCAGCAATTTCTCGTCGCCGCCCGCCTCGTCGGTCATCTTCAGCATGCCCAGCGGCCGGCAGCGCACCACCACACCGGGCACCAGGGCGAACGGGGTGACGACCAGCACATCCACCGGATCGCCGTCATCCGACAGGGTGTTCGGGATATAGCCGTAGTTGCAGGGATAGTGCATCGAGGTGGACATGAAACGATCGACGAACAAGGCGCCGGTTTCCTTGTCTACTTCATACTTGATCGGATCGCCGTTCATCGGGATTTCGATCACGACATTGACATTATTGGGTACATCGGCGCCGGCATCGACTCGGTTCAGACTCATAGGGGCTTCTCAAGAGGGAAAAAATGGATTAGCCTCTAGTCGTGCGGCACGTCATACAGCATAGCCATACATGGTCATACGACCGGTCGCACCAGACTAAAGAGCATGGAGATTCAACAGGGATTCAGCAACACGGCCTCATCAGCAATACTCCAGCCTCGCATTATCGCCGTTCGTAACCCTTCCGCCAAGGGCGGAGCATCGGAGGATACGTGCATCAAAGGAAGCAGGCGGGTCAACATCTGAAACATGCGAAGGTTCGCGTCGCCGCTGTGGAACAGGCCATACCAGTGGTCAAGGACGTGCTTGAGCCGGCGTTCTCGCTGTTTTCCGCGGAGGCGAAGCGCTTTCCGCTGATCCTGACGCTGGACCAGAACGGCATTCCCCATCGCTGGATCACTTGGCAGCATGCCGTCTGGTATTACGCCAAGCAGCGCATCGCCTGGGAAACCGGCTCGGAGGCCTTCACGGTCTGCGGCGGCAAATGCCGCGATACCGGCGAGGTTTCCACCGTCACCGCCGCCTCGATCATCGCCATCAAGGGCAAGGCGATGGCAATCAAGGGCTTCAGCCAGGTGCCGCCGCTGAACAACCGCGAATTGTTCCACCGCGACCGCCATATCTGCGGCTATTGCGCCGGCGGCTTTTCGCATTCCAAGCTGACCCGCGATCACATCGTTCCCTACTCGCGCAACGGCGTCGACACCTGGATGAACGTGGTCACCGCCTGCCGCAGCTGCAACGAGCGCAAGGGCTCACGCCTGCCCGAAGAAGCCGGCATGGAGCTGGTTTATGCACCCTACGTGCCGAACCGCGCCGAATTCCTGATCCTGGCCAATCGCCGCATCCTGACCGACCAGATGGAATTCCTGAAGCAGCATGTGGCGGCGCACAGCCGTGTGCACCTGAGCTGAGGCGGGTCCGCCGCGGCGCCGGCTAACAGGCCCGGACACGCAGCGGCAAGCTTTTTTCCTACCCGCACGAGTAGGTACTGCGGCCGGGCTTCACCGTATTCTCTCCGCTCGTGACTTGTTTTCACTGGAGAGAAGTCGTGCCTCTGTATATTCTGACGCTGGACCTGAAGCGGCCCATCGACCAATACCGCGATCTGACGCAAGGTATCGACGAATGCGGCCAGTGCTGGCGGGCGATGGAAACCGTCTGGTTCATCTCCTCGACCTGGCCGGCTGCGCAGATCGCCACCCATCTGAAGAAATTGCTGCGCGCCAACGACATCATTTTCGTTGCGGCCGTCGGCGAGGACTCGGCTTGGAGCGGCTTCGCCCCCGGGGCCAGCGACTGGCTGCGCACCCGGGCAGCATGCGTCCCGCGCGAAGACAGCCGCCGGGAACTGGAAAAACTGTAGGCCTTGCGATGCCTGACAGTACAGTACTCAGCGGCGCTTCGCCGGCTCCAGCAGCATCGCATCCCCGTAGCTGAAGAAACGGTAGCGCGACGTCACCGCGTGACGATAGGCGGCCATGATATGTTCATGCCCGGCAAACGCGGACACCAGCATCATCAGCGTCGATTTCGGTAGATGAAAATTGGTGATCAGGCGGTCGACCGTGTTGAATGCGTGGCCGGGGGTGATGAAAATGCGCGTCTCGTTCGACTCCGCCCGCAGCGCCCCTTCGCGCGCGGCGGCTTCCAGGGTGCGCAGGCTGGTGGTGCCGACCGCGATCACGCGTCCGCCCAGGCGTTTTGCCTTGCTGATGGCCTCGACCGTTTCGGGCGGCACCCGGTACCACTCGCTGTGCATGATGTGCCTGCCGATATCGTCGTCGCGCACCGGCTGAAAAGTCCCCGCGCCGACATGCAGGGTGACATAGGCCAGCGCCACGCCACGCTGTTGCAGCGCATCCAGCAGCGGCCGATCGAAATGCAGGCCGGCCGTGGGCGCGGCCACTGAACCTTGATGACGCGCATATACCGTCTGATAGCGCAATTCATCGACCGCATCGGCCTGATGCGTGATGTACGGCGGCAGCGGTACCTGGCCATGGCGTTCCAGCACCTCGTAAACGCCGGCATCGCCCTCGAAATGCAGCTCGAACAGATCGTCGACGCGCCGTACCATGGTGGCGACGACATCGTCGGCAAACAATAAGCGCGAACCCGGCTTGGGCGATTTGCTGGCGCGCACATGGGCGAGTGCCTGGTGCGAGCGCGGCGAATTGCCGTCCAGCACGCGTTCGATCAGCACCTCGACCGAACCACCGGTCTCCTTGCGGCCGGACAGGCGCGCCTTGAGCACCCGCGTATCGTTGAACACCAGCACATCATTGGGCGCCAGCAAGGACGGCAGATCGGCGAACAGGCGATCGACGAGCACACCCGTGGCGCCATCCAGATGCAGCAGACGGCTGGCGGTGCGCGCGGCGGCCGGCTGCTGGGCGATCAGTTCCGGCGGCAATTCATAGTCAAAATCGGCAAGTTTCATCGGTTCGGCAAAGGCGGCGGCTAGCCCGGACACTGGCAAATGTCGCGCAGATTACGCTATAATCCGCCCTCTTCAAAGCAAGCCGCAAAGTTAAATTTGCACGAGCATCAGGCGGGGCTACCACCTCGCCGAACGTAGGCAAGAGCAACGTTCACAATCTGTGCCGGGATGGCGGAACTGGTAGACGCACGGGACTCAAAATCCCGCGGTAGCAATACCGTGCCGGTTCGATTCCGGCTTCCGGCACCATAAGAAAGGGCATTGGCTGATCGCCAGTGCTCTTTCTTTTTGGGGTCAACGATAAAACACGCAGAACGCCATTTGGCGCGGCTTTCGGGGCATTTTTGGCCTGGAAGGCGCGCCAGTGCTGGATTCACGCTAAAACGATGATGGGCCGGTTATTTTCGTAACAGGCTACGCAATTTTGCGCAAGCAATCGCGCTCACGGCAGCACATCAAATGTAGTCTTCTCTGGAACGTTGGCCGGCAAATCGAACTCGCCACCCCCCAGCGTTGGGGTATCTATACCCCCGATCATTGTGCAATTCCGTCCCGCAAGCTTGGCTTTATACAAAGCGATATCCGCGGAACGCAACACGGCATGTCCGCTGTCCCCATGGTCAGGAAAGATGCCGACGCCTAGAGACAATGTGATTCCCCCAATGCGTTTGCCTTCGTGTTCAAACTCCAAAAGTTGCGCCCCCTGCCGGATCTCTTCGGCGCGCTCCAGGACGGTACTTTTCGAGGATTCGGTCATAAGGAGCACGAATTCCTCGCCCCCGTAGCGGGACACAATGTCCCCGGTCCGGGCAAGGGACCGCAAATGATTGCCGAAGACGCGAAGCACCTCATCGCCGGCCGCATGTCCGAACGTATCGTTGACGCGTTTGAAATGATCGATGTCGATCATCATTATCCCGAACGTCAGATTGCCTCGGCGTGCACGGCTTTCCTCAAGGTAGAGCGACTCCTCCATGTAGCGACGGTTATGCAGACCGGTCAAAACGTCCCGCATGGCCTGATCGCGCAGACCTGTGTTCAAGCGCGTAAGTTCCTGTTCCGCCCACAACCGTTTCTTGATTTCCCTGTCGACAGCGGTTCGCGCCGCCTCGAGTTGCGAATTACATTTGGCCATGTCCCGACTGAGGTCGCCGTTGATCTTTTCCAGGCGTTCGACGCTGCGATAGAGCCGGCTTGCGAGCTGTCGCCACAATCCGTCAGCCAACATTGGCTCCAGTGAGACGACGGCGAGCGGCGGGCGCTCCGCCAGCGCAATATCGACGGTCGAAAACAGCACGCCGACACTTGCCTGCTTGACGACGAAGAAGACGCCATAGGCGCTGGCCACGGCGCGTGCTTCATTTTCAATGCAGGCCGGTGCCCGAAATATCACCGCCGGGTGGTTGCCGGCAGCGTCGGCGTACAGCGCCTGGACGAACTGGCCCCCGTCCATTTTTGTCATCACTGCATCTATGATCACCAAATCGGGGGCCTCCGCACTGGCGATCTTCAACCCTTCCTCGCATTCCGACGACTCGATGACATGGTGATGCTCTGCTCTCAAGAACATCGCCGCGATGCGGCGATCGCTGGAGTCAGTCTCCACGATAAGAATACTGGCCATGATTTGTCGCGCGCGAACCCGCTCTACCGGATCACCGCGCTGGCGTTCGGCCGGACAGGACGAAGACCGTCGAACATCGACGTTGCCATGAGAACATCACTTGGCCTCCACATATCATTCCTTCGCCTCAAGCCATCGCTGCGCCATCGCCTCGTTCAAAAAGCTGCGCATCTGAATTCCGTGTTGCTTCCCAACCAAGGCAACATATTCGTGTGAAATGCCGAGTTCCATCGAGTCACCAACCAAGGCTATTTTGTGGGCGGGATCCGCGCCAAGGCAGCTAAGGACATCCAGGAAGCCGGATTTCTCGGCCGTGAATGCCGGATTGGAGGAAAGAACGGAAATGAGGACCCTCGGTTGGCGATGCTTCAAGGCAGTCCTCGCAACAACGCGCAAGAACGCCTGCGTTTCCTGCATCGTTTCTCGATTAAAGAGTTCTGCTTTCAGGTAAGTAGCTTCTATCGAAATCCTGTACAGCATGCTCTCCAGTGAACGCCATTAGGAACCCCTGTTTGGTAGCCGGAAACTTCCATTCGTCCAATCTCCAGTCAAGACAAGAATATGTAATAGCCGCCGGCTATTACGAATTGCGGCGACCCTTGATAGTCCGGATGATGCATGGCCCCACACCTGATGGCTCGCCAGACTAGGCAAGCGAGGCCTGCGCCTTAGGGGATACTCCTACTCCATCAGATGGCATCGCCTCTTCGGCCAGGCTGCAGAGCGCGATTTTCAGCATCTGCATTTCGCGTTCCAGCGTTTCAAACCCTGCCATCACCTTCCCGCGCTCGCCCATCGGGCCACTGGCTTGAAGATTCTCGATCAACCCTTGGGCGCGCCCGGCCCCAAGGTTCAGCATCATGCCATGCAGCGTATGCAGGTCTTGCGCAAACTTTTCGACGTCGCGCCGGGCAAAGGCGCTCCGGCAGGCGACCAAAATCTTGTCGCAGTTGTCGACAAAAATATCGACAATCTCGGCAAGCAATCGAGGGTCGCCACCCACCCGTTCCATCAAGGCGGCACGATCAATGATATCCGGCGCGACCTCAGGCGAACCCGTACGCGCCTGTTCTACGGCCTCTATCAGCATTGCCGGCCGGATCGGCTTGGTCAGATAGCCATCCATGCCGGCTTGCTTACAGCGTTCACGCATGACGACCGTCGCATTGGCCGTTAACGCGATGATCGGCGTGCGGCGACGCAACTTGATTTCGCTTTTGCGAATCGCAGCTGTCGTTTCAATGCCGTCAACGCCGGGCATTTGTACATCCATGAGGATGAGATCGAAAGTCCTTTGCGCTGTCTCGGCTATCGCAGCGGCTCCGCAGTCGACGGCCACTACGCGATGCCCGGCCTTCTCAAGCACGTGCTGCGCAAGACGGCGATTCACTTGATTGTCCTCAACAACAAGAATGGCCAGGTTCAATCGTTTTTTCTGTGCCGCTGTTGCCAACGGCAGGTACAGGTCCCCCTGATTCCCGTCAATCGCTCTGGCGGACCGGATAGGCGGCGTTTTTTGTGCACAAACATGCACGGTGAAATAAAAAGTACTTCCCTTCCCAGGCTGACTCTCGACCCAGATTCGCCCGTCCATCATTCGTACCAGCCGCGCAGAAATCGTCAACCCAAGTCCCGTGCCGCCAAACACGCGGGTAGTGGAGGAGTCGCCCTGGAGGAACGGCTCGAAAATAGCGCGCTGCTTGTCATCGGAAATGCCGGTGCCCGTATCCCTGACCATGAACTGGAGGAACACCGCGCCATCATCGGCGGACTGAACTTCGACCGTGACCACGACTTCGCCATGCTCTGTGAACTTGATGGCATTGCCTGCGATATTGAGCAATATCTGCCGCAACCTGCCAGGGTCGCCCAGCAATGCGTCCGGCGCTTCCGTCGCCACGTTGCTAACAAGTTCCAGTCCTTTGCTGTGCGCCTGATGTGCAAGGGCTTTCAGCGCGTCACCGACGCAATCCCGCAATGAGAACGGAACGGTCTCGATTTCCAGGTGGCCTGCCTCGATTTTCGAGAAGTCCAGTATGTCGTTGACAATGGTCAGGAGGGAATCGCAGGACGTTTTGACGATACCCAGATAATCGCGTTGTTCAGAGCTAGACGACGCTTCCAAAGCCAGTTCGGTCATACCGATAATGGCATTCATGGGTGTGCGTATCTCGTGGCTCATATTGGCCAGGAAGGTTGATTTCGCGAGATTCGCCGCCTCCGCCGCGATCTTGGCACCGTACAGCTCGCTTTCCGTCTGCTTGCGGGCGTCTATTTCCTTACGCAACCGTTCATTGACTGAAATGAGGCTCGTGGTGCGCTCCCGCACCTTGAATTCGAGATCCTCGTTCAGCCTCGACAGTTCGCGCTCGGCAGCCTTGCGCCGGGCAATCTGTGCCGATAGTTGCGCAGTCTTGTCGTATAGATCGGCAAATATGGCGACCTTCGACTTCAACACATCGGGATGCACCGGCTTGAGAATGTAGTCGACGGCACCCACTTCATAACCGCGGAACATGGATTGCATGTCCTCGAGCGCGGCGGTGAGAAAAATAATCGGCGTGTGGCGGGAGCGTATCCGCCCACGGACCAGGGCGGCAGTTTCAAAGCCATCGATCCCCGGCATGCGAATGTCCAGCAAAATGAGCGCGAAGTCGACTTTCAGGATCTTGCGCAGCGCCTCCTCCCCGGAGCGAGCGAGCACGATGTCACGATCCGGCTGGCTCAGCAGTTCCTGCATCGCGACCAGCGTTTGCGGCTCGTCATCGACCACAAGAATATTCGCTTTTGACAGGCCCTTCATCACATGCGGCGAATCAGCCTATTGCCTGACCCAGACCCTCAGCAACGACATCAACTGCTCGACGTTGACCGGCTTCGCAATGTAGTCTGAAGCCCCGGCTTCGAGGCATTTTTCGCGGTCGCCTTTCATTGCCTTGGCGGTCACCGCAATGATGGGAATATCCTTGAACTGCTTAAGCCTGCGGATCATCCGGATTGTGTCGTATCCGTCCAGCTCCGGCATCATGATATCCATCAGGACGGCATCCACTTCGGCATTATTTTGCAGCACCTCGAGACCCTCCTTGCCGTTCTCGGCGTTAAGGACGGATATTCCCTGTTCTTCCAATGCCCCGGTAAGCGCGAAAATATTTCTGATGTCATCGTCGACAATCAGCACTTTGCGGCCGGAAAGCTCATGCATCGAGTTCTCGACAGTCGCGGCACGTTGATGTCGACTTGGCGTGAGTGACCTGAGCGGCGCCTGCCGCAGGAACTCTCTGGTATCAGCGAGCACTGCATCCGTGGTCGTGGCCCACTTCAACGCGATAATGGTTACAAGGCTGCCGGGATTACCCTCTGTATTATTATCGAATGCTTGCGCGGCCCGGTATACAACGATCGGCATGGTTTTGATCGCCTCGGTTGCAGCAATGCGCTCGAGCAGCGTTGTGACCGTCATGTCGGTCAGCGTAGGGCCGATAATCATGCAGTCAATGCGATCGGCGCCAATGGCCTCGATGGCCAGACGACCATCGGCGCATTCCGTAATGCGCCGATTTTCTCCGCCAAGCGCCTCGGCGATACCGGCGCGGCGTTCGCTGTTGTTGTCCGCAACAAGCACTGTTCCCGCCCCTGAAGCCCTTATCTTGCGCGTCTTGCCGCAGATTCCGCGCAGTCTTTCCCCCAGGACCGACTTCTGGACGGTGTCGACTGCCCCCATAAGAAAGCCCTTGTTCGCTTGATCTACCGCGAAGATGACGCTGATGGGTATTTCCCGGGTATCAACGCCATGCTTCAAGGAGTCCAGAACTGCCCAACCGTCCATATCGGGCAGCTCCAGATCGAGCGTTATGGTGTCGGGCGGGAGCGCCTTTGCATATCCTAGCGCGGTGCCAGCATCCGGCGCGATTACCCCCTTGAACCCGCTTTCGCGCGCAAGGCCCAACAAAGTGGCTGCGAATTGGGAAGCATCCTCCACGATCAGAACGACCCTGTCGCCAGGCGATATGGTTGCACTATCGTCATTTACCTGCGACACAACCCGCTGTCCGATCTTGGCACTCGTTGCATGCGGCGCGGCATACTTTGACCGGAGCGCCATTTCGTCTGCCGGATGAGCGCCAGATACCTCGGTCTCGACAGTGATGGTCTCGTGCGTGAGCGGGAGATACAACGTGAATGTGCTGCCGACTCCGGGCGTACTGTCGACATGAATTTCTCCGCCCAGGAGGCGTGCCAGTTCGCGACTGATCGAGAGGCCCAATCCAGTGCCGCCGTATTGGCGGCTCGTCGTGCCGTCAGCTTGTTGAAACGCCTCGAAAATCACCTTCTTCTTGTTCTCCGGGATTCCGATACCGGTATCAATGACCGCGAAGGCGACTACCTTGTCTGCATCGTCCAGTTGCGGGTGCCCGGGCGTCCATCCGGACAGGGCGATGGACACACGAAGCGCCACCTTGCCCCGCTCGGTAAACTTGAAAGCGTTCGACAACAGGTTCTTCAGAACCTGCTGGAGACGCTTTTCGTCGGTGTAAATAACGGAAGGCAGCGTCGCGTCAGTCTCAACGATAAAATTCAGTCCCTTGCCTTGCGCGACCTGGTGGAAAGTGCGCTCGACATAGTTATGCAGTTCGGCGAAGCGTTCGGCGGCAATATCCAGCGTGACCGTTCCCGATTCGATTTTTGCGAGGTCGAGAATATCGTTGATGAGAGAAAGCAGGTCCGTGCCTGCCGCGTAGATTGTCTGCGCAAAGTCGATTTGTTTCGATGTGAGATTGTTGTTGGTGTTGTCGGCCAATAACTTGGACAGTATCAGCAAGCTGTTCAAGGGGGTGCGCAGTTCATGCGACATATTGGCGAGAAACTCGGACTTGTACCGCGAGCTGAGCGCAAGTTGCTCGGCTTTTTCTTCGAGTGCGGCCTTGGCCTGTTCGATCTCCTTGTTC
Organism: Usitatibacteraceae bacterium; assembly: GCA_036394575.1. Lineage (GTDB taxonomy): Bacteria > Pseudomonadota > Gammaproteobacteria > Burkholderiales > Usitatibacteraceae > UKL13-2. The sequence continues at coordinate 36,102 of DASWEY010000003.1, forward strand.
TTGTACTCGACCTGACTCATCTGCTCGGAGAGCAATTTCGCCTTATCCTGCAATTCTTCGTTGGTACGCTGGAGCTCTTCCTGCTGCGCCTTGAGCAATCGCTCTGAATTCTGCAGGTTTTCGGCTTGTTGTTCGAGGCGATCGTTGGTGGTCTTGAGTTCGCCTTGTTGGCTCTGCAGTTCCTTCGTCAGCGATTGCGATTGTTCCAGCAGTTCCTCAGTCCGCATATTCGCCTCTATCGTGTTGAACACGACTCCGATACTTTCGGCCAACTGGTCCAGAAGGGACAGATGGGTTTCGCTGAATTTCTTGAACGAAGCCAGTTCGACAACTGCCTTCACCTCGCCCTCGAACAATATTGGCAGGATGATAATGTTCAGCGGCTTGGCCGCGCCCAGTGCCGATTCGACGCGTACATAGTTGTATGGCACGTCTTCGATCAGGATACGTTTCTTCTCGTAGGCGCATTGGCCCACCAGCCCTTCCCCCAGGCGCAGCGACTTCGCAAGGTTCTTGTTCATTTTCGAGGCGTAGCTCGCGAGCAGCTCGAGACGCGCATTTTCTCCGTGCGCCACCTGCGTGTAGAAGACGCCTTGCTGCGCGCTGACCAGTGGCGCCAGCTCGGACAGGACCAACTTGGAGACCGTCGCCAGGTCGCCATGACCTTGCAGCACACGGGAAAACTTCGCAAGGTTGGTCTTGAGCCAGTCTTGCTCCGTATTTTTCAAGGTCGTATCCTTCAGGTTGCGGATCATCTCATTAATGTTGTCCTTCAGAGCCGCAACCTCCCCCATCGCCTCCACCATGATCGAACGCGTCAGGTCGCCCTTCGTCACAGCTGTCGCCACCTCGGCAATGGCACGCACTTGGTTCGTAAGGTTCGCGGCCAGCTGGTTCACGTTATCCGTAAGGTCCCGCCACAGCCCCGCGGCACCTGGTACACGCGCCTGACCGCCCAGCTTGCCTTCAATACCCACCTCGCGCGCCACATTCGTCACCTGGTCGCCAAACATGGCGAGCGTGTCGATCATGCTGTTGATAGTATCCGCCAGGGCAGCGATCTCACCCTTGGCCTCGAACACCACCTTGCGCTTCAAGTCACCCTTGGCCACCGCCGTCACGACCTGCGCGATGCCACGAACCTGGTTGGTCAGATTGGCGGCCATGGCGTTCACGTTGTCGGTGAGGTCCTTCCACGTGCCCGCCGCCCCCGGCACCTGCGCCTGACCGCCCAGCTTGCCGTCGGTGCCCACCTCGCGCGCCACCCGCGATACTTCCGAGGCAAACCCGTTCAACTGGTCCACCATGGTGTTGATGGTGCTCTTCAGCTCGAGGATTTCGCCCTTCACGTCCACCGTGATCTTCTTCGACAGATCGCCCTTGGCCACCGCCGTCGTCACCTCCGCGATATTGCGCACCTGCCCGGTCAGGTTCGCCGCCATCGAATTCACGTTGTCGGTGAGGTCCTTCCACGTGCCCGCCACCCCCGGCACCTGCGCCTGACCGCCCAGCTTGCCGTCGGTGCCCACCTCGCGCGCCACCCGCGATACTTCCGAGGCAAACCCATCAAGCTGATCTACCATGGTGTTCACAACTTTGCCGATCCGCAGAAACTCGCCGCGCAGTGGCCTGCCGCCGATCTCAAGTGACAAATTCTGCGAGAGATCGCCACGCGCAACGGACTCAATGACCCTCGCCACTTCCGAGATGGGTCTAACCAGGTCGCCGATCAACGTATTCACCGAATCCACCGCGCCGGCCCAGGACCCCGTCGCCGCCTGCAACTTCACCCGTTGGTTGATCTGGCCCTCCTTGCCGACCTCATCGCGGATGCGCGCAAACTCGTCGACGATCATCTCGTTCATTTCTGCGACATCGTTGAAAGCCTGTGCGACTTCCCCCTCGATACCAACGAGATCCATCGGCATGCGCACGGAAAAATCGCCTTTGCGAAATGCGCGCAATGCCGCGAGAAGCTCTCCATGGTCAAGGCTGTATGGTGCAAATTGGCGATCCATGATGTTTTCCCTGGAATTAAATAGCGTCTTCGCCGGATTGACAGAGGCGCTTTTCGACACTTTGCCGGTTGGGGGCAATGGCACTCAGGCAAAACTGACGAAAGGCGGAGCGACAAAGACAGAAGGCAGTCTCGGCTATTGAAAAGAAAACACGCCACACGGGAGTCCCTTCCGGGACGACGAAGTGTGCCGCGCGATTTACTTGATCCAGAGCCTCGTTGCCATCGACAATTACTCGAAGGTCGTTTCAAATCTACTGGGAAGTTTGTCGAAACCGATCGTTCATGAGCCGCTAGCGCCGAAGCAGGTTGGATGGCTCCATGAATAATAGGCTGTGGCAGCCGGGCAGACTATCGCGATAGCTTTGTTTTTATGTCGCGATTCAGCGGATAAACGTAGCGATACGGCTACGTCCAAAACCCGCACGCCTCCCCGGCGTGCATATGGCTTTGCGCCTGATGAGCCGAACGGATCAATTTTCGCACTCACCCGGTAAGCGCGTTATGCATTTTCTACCGATAGATTGTGCATTCCGGTGACGGAACCGTGCACTGAAGCACGGGATCCGGCGGCAGAACGGCGGGGAGAACGCAACTTCAACCGCCGCGCACCGGACAAAGTCGCATGTGACGATCACTGGTGGCAAAGCTGTCAGCGCAGTACAGGACATCCACGCCGCCGGCTACTGTAAAGGGCATGGTGCTCAACGCTATACCAACTGCAAGTGGTCCGGTATGCCAAATCCAATCTTCGAGCAAGACCCTAAAATATTCTCTACCTGCCCCGCCGATCTTCTGGCTCAACCCGACATTGCCATGCGCCGGCTGAAGGAAATTGCGCGCTGGAGCGAGGATGCCGGGTATGAAGGTATCCTGGTTTTCACCGATAACGGTCAATTGGATCCGTGGCTGGTGTCCCAGGTAATCATTGAGGCCACCGATCGTCTTTGCCCGCTGGTGGCGATCCAGCCCACGTACATGCATCCCTATACCGTGGCCAAGATGGTGACATCGCTGGCGCTTCTATACCATCGTCGCTTGTATCTCAATATGGTTGCGGGCGGATTCAAGAACGATCTTGCCGCGCTCAATGACCTGACCCCGCATGACGAGCGGTATGCGCGATTGGTCGAATACACCACCATTATTCAGCGCCTGTTGCAGACGCGCGATCCGACAAGCTTCGAAGGGCGCCACTATACCGTCACCAATTTGAAGTTGACCCCGCCTTTGCCTGCCAACCTGATGCCGGGTGTGCTTGTCTCCGGGTCTTCCGAAGCCGGCATGAGCGCAGCACGGCATCTTGGCGCCATCGCGGTGGAATATCCGAAACCCGCCGCCGAATATGCCGCCGTTTCACAAACAACAACAGGCGCCCCGAGCGGCATCAGAATCGGAATCATCGCACGCCCCGAGGGGGCGGAAGCGTGGTCGGTGGCCCAAGCACGGTTTCCGGAGGATCGCAAGGGGCAGCTCACACATCAACTCGCGATGAAAGTATCGGATTCGTCCTGGCACCAGCAGCTTTCGAGACTGGGCAGCGACGCGCCGGCGAGCAGGACTCCGTACTGGTTGGTGCCTTTTCAGAATTACAAGGCGGTCTGCCCCTACCTGGTGGGAAGCTATGATCAGGTTGCAGAGGAAGTAGGCCGCTATCTTGATATCGGCTATCGGACTTTCATCCTCGACGTGCCGGCGAACCGCGAGGAAATGCAGCATACGGGTATCGTATTCGAACGCGCCAAGCGCTGCCTCGCCGCATGAAGCCACTACTACATTCCGGTGTTACCGTTCAGGCGCAAAAACGGCCTGACGCAACCGCCCTGGTGTTCAAGGACATTCGTTTAACCTACGCCGAGCTGGAGGAAACGAGCAACCGGCTGGCACACTTGCTGATGGCCGCTGGATGCCAGCCCGGAGACCGGGTCGGGCTGCTAATGCCGAAGACGCACACGGCGATTTTGGGCATCCTGGCCGCACTTAAAGCCGACACAATCTACGTGCCGCTGGATCCCGCCAGCCCGGCCTCGCGCCAGGCCAGGGTCCTGGAGATAAGCGATTGCCGCTGTGTGCTGGCTGCCGGCCCGGTCTACCCCGTATTGCGCGACGCCCTCGCAACTGCCAAATTGCAACAGCAGCCCATGATCGGCTGGCTGGAGGAACTGGCGCCACTTGGCATCGAGCAGGCGCCGGCATTCACGCTGCGCGATCTCGCTGCCTGTCCATCCAGCCTCCCCGCATCGGCCAGCAATGCCGACGACATTGCGCAGATTCTGTTCACCTCCGGCTCTACCGGTTTACCCAAGGGAGTAATGCTCACCCATTCGAACATTGTCCACTTCATCCGATGGGCCGGCGCTTACTTCGACATCAACCATACCGACCGGATCTCACAACACCCGCCATTGCGCTTCGATGTAGCCACATTCGATATATTCGGCGCCCTGTGGGCGGGCGCCCAGTTGCACCTTGTGCCTCACGAACTGAATCTGCTGCCGCATAAACTGGCGCAATTCATCCGCGACGCGGAACTTACCCAGTGGTTCTCGGTACCCTCGGTGCTCAAACTCATGGTCAATTTCAATGTCGTGCAACACCACGATTTTCCCGGTTTGCGTCGATTGCTCTTCGCCGGCGAAGTGTTGCCCACGCCAACATTGATTCACCTGATGCAGCGCCTGTCGCATGTGCGCTTCACCAATTTGTACGGGCCCACGGAAACGACCATCTCCAGCAGCCACTACACACTGCCCAATTGCCCGATCGACGATCGCGAACCGATTCCCATCGGGACCGCTTGCGAGGGTGAGGAGTTGTTGATCCTGGATGAGCAAATGCGCCCGGTGCCTCCTGGCCAGATTGGCGAGCTATATATTGGCGGTGCGGGCGTCGCTCCAGGCTACTGGCGCGACCCGGAAAAGACCGCAAGCGCATTTGTGACACGACAGGATGAACAGGGGGGTATGGCCAAACTGCTCTACAAGACCGGCGATCTCGCCCATCGTGGCGCGGACGGCATGATCTACTTCCACGGCCGTATCGATATGCAGATCAAAAGCCGCGGCCATCGCATTGAATTGGGTGAAATCGAGGCGGCGCTCCGATCTCTTCATGGGCTTCGCGACGCCGCCGTGGTGGCGATCCCCTCGCCCGGGTTCGAAGGCTGGCTGATCTGTTGTGCCTTTGTCCCGGAACCGGGGGATGCCTCGTCCATCAGCGGTCTACGCAAGCGTCTGACAGAACTTTTGCCCAGCATCATGTTGCCGGCGCGCTGGATGCGTTATGAAAGTCTGCCGAAGAACGAAAGCGGCAAGACCGATCGAACCGGCCTTACCCATGCCTTCCAACAGGCGGAACGCCGGACGACCGAGACGCAGATGACGCCTTCACAAGACAGCATCGGCACGCCGCCGGGCGAAACAATTGCCTCGCGGATCGGGACGGCCGCACCGCGGATTGCGGCCAATAGCCTCGGAGGAATCGACAGCTGATGGACCCGCAAATCGTGATTGAACGCGTCCGTGTTTTATTCGTCGAACATTTTCATATCGAAGTGCCGACGCTGGACACGGATATCCTTGAGTCCGGAACGCTCGATTCGCTGCAGTTCGTGGAATTGCTATTGCATCTTGAAGAGCAATTCGGCTTCAGGATCGGGATCGAGAACATCGACCTGGACGATCTGCGTACGCTCGCGCGCATCGCGCGGCTGGTCGCCGGCGCAGAGACCTCATCCGGCCCGCGCGTTTCGGCAGCGAATTGATGCGCGGCATACCGAACGCCATTCAACCCGCATTCGCCCCTGTCGTCACAGCCTTCAGCGCCAATTCATGATAAGCGTTCGCCCCTTGGTCGAGCATGATATTCCCGCAGTAGTCGCGCTCTTCGCGCGCGTCTATCCGCAGCATCGTTGGCGTTCGCAGGCAACATGCGAGGCCTACTTCAAGGAGATGCTATTCAATAATCCCTGGCGCGACCTGCGCCTCCCTTCCTGGGTTGCCGAAGATCGCGGACACGTGGCCGGGCTGCAGGCCGTGGTGCCACGGCCAATGATGTTCCAGGGGCGCAAGCTCCGTGCCGCCGTGAGCACGCAGTTCATTGTCGACCCCGACAAACGCCACAGTCTGATAGCACTCCAGTTGGCTCAGGCCTGCATGTCGGGTCCGCAAGACCTGACGCTTGCCGATGGCGCCAATGATGAGTCGCGACGCATCTGCCTCGCCATCGGTGGAACGGTGCCATCGCTCTACAATCTTCACTGGATCCGGCCGCTGCGGCCGGTTCGCTGCGCGCTGTCGCTGCTTGAGGATCGCGCGGCTTTGCCTATGCCGTTGCAGTACGCCGCACGGCCGCTCGCCGCCGCCTCAGATGCCCTCGCAACGCGGCTGCGCCCCAACCGGTTCTTGCATCAAGCGTCTGTTCTCAAGGACAGCCCGCTGGACCCCGGAACCGTCCTGGCACTTTTGCCTGAAGTCATGGGCGGTGCGACGCTGCAGCCTGCGTACGACTTGCCCGCATTGTCCTGGTTACTTGACCAGGCGGCGCGGAAAACCCGGCACGGCACACTGCGGGCGCGCAGCGTGCTTGACGCGCGACAGCGGCCGATCGGCTGGTATCTTTATTACTTGCATACTGGCGGCGTGAGTGAAGTTGTCCAGATCGCGGCGCGGCCCGGCGCCTTCGACGATGTGCTGGTGCAACTTCTGAAGGACGCCTGGCGGCTTGGCGCGGTTGCCGTTCGAGGGCGCCTGGATCCCCGCCACATACAGGAATTTTCGCATCGGCATTGCTGGTTCCGGCGCGAAGGCACGTGGACGCTGGTGCACTCCCGCAATCCGGACATCATCGCCGCGTTTCAGCAAGGCAGCGCATTTCTCAGCCGTCTCGACGGTGAATGGTGGCTGCGATTCCTGGGCGAGGAGCAAAGGCCGCACGGCACGCAGCTCCCGCAAATTGAAGCATTCCGCATCGATGCCATGGCGGCATCTTGCCGGCGTGTCTTCGTCCGGCGCAACTAGCGGTAACCCGCAGACATCCTGTCAGGAGGCAGACGACCCTTGTTCCTCGATCTGGATTGGACCCAGTTGCATGCGGACCGCCCGCCCGTACTTCTGCTTGGCGGTCTCGATCTTCTCCGGCCGCTTGGTTTTGCCGCGATTCCCGCAATCGTCGCATCGCCCAATCCGCATGAGCCGACCATGATGTCACGCTATTGCCTCGGCTGCTACCGGTTGCCGCCAATGGATAATCGCGCTGCAATGGCGGAAGCACTGTTGGACGCGGGCCGCCAACTGTTCGACGTTTTAGGCCGCCGGGTTGTGCTGTTCTACGGCAACGACGACTACCTGAGTCTGATCTACGAATTCCGCGATCAGCTGTCGCGTTATTTTCTGTTTTTGCTCAACGAGCCGGAACTCGCGTACGCGTTGTTAGAGAAGCCCCGGTTCGAACTGTTGGCCAGGGACCATGGCCTGTTGGCACCGAAGGCGCTGACATGGGGTGACGCCAGTCCGAATGACTTGAGGCGCGCATGCGGTCCCGTGCTGGTGAAGCCCTGCGTAAAGGTCGGCTGGGACGATTCAACCATGCATGCGCGCTTGTTCGGTCCACAGGGCAAAGCGCGCATATTCGAGAACGGCCAGGCGGTGATCGACGACCCTTTGGCGAACCAATTCAGAAAGCATCTGGCCTTTCAGGAATTCATACCGGGGGGCGACGCGCAACTTTGGTCGTTCCATGGATTCTCTGACGAGAACAGTAACCTTCTCGCCTGGTTCATTGGTCACAAGCTGCGCACATTTCCTCGCTTTACCGGCATGAGCAGCTTCCTCGAACTTGCGCATGAAACCGAGCTTGAGGCGCTCGGCCGCGACATCGTTGCGCGCTTGCAACTCAAGGGAGTTTTCAAGATCGATTTCAAAAAGGATGCGCACGACGGACGCTTTCGCATACTCGAAATCAACGCCCGCTTCAACCTGTGGCACCACATGGCAGCACGCAACGGTATCAATCTGCCGCAGATCGCCTACGACTATCTGGTGCATGGCATCCCCCCGACAAGCACAAGCTACGGCACGCGGTTCCGGTGGCTGTGCATGCGGCTTGATTTCCGGGCCTATCTGGACCTCAGGGCTCACGGCGAGATAGGCATGGTCTCCTGGATCGCATCACTAATCCGCACGCACAAGGTCTATCACTTGTTCTCGTGGGCAGATCCGTTGCCCTGGCTTTTGGCGGGGTTCAATCGTGCCCAGTCTCGAGCGCGTCGCGGACTGCACCAGGCAGAAAACACGGTGAAGCGATGGCTCTCTACGGCATCCTAGGCGACATTCATGGCAACCAGGAAGCGCTGGATGCGGTGCTCGCCTATTTCGACAGGCGCAATATCAACAAGATCCTTTGCGTTGGAGATATTGTCGGCTACAACGCCGATTCTGATGGCTGCGCCATGCAGTTGCGCACCAGGAGTGCTCTTGCCATCGCCGGGAACCACGACCTGATTGCGATCGACCGGCTCGGTTTTAATTTTTGTTCCAATGCCGTCATTCACTCCCTCAAACGAACGCGCAAGGAAATTACGCCGGAAACCGCCCGCTATCTTGCCTCGTTACCCGAACATTTATTGGCTGAAAACAGTCTTTTGCTAGTGCACGGTGGCGTCCGCGACGTTCAGCAATACATGAATGCCCCATCGCAAATCCGTCAGAACAATGCTTACTTGCAAGCCGACTTTCCGGCTGTGCGCATCTGCATGTATGGCCATGCGCATGAGCAAAAAATATTTGAGATTGACGGAGAGGAAGTACGTCAACTTTCTCATGCAGAGCAAATGTCCTTGCGCAAGGACCGAGTTTATTTCATCAATCCCGGGTCGGTGGATGCCGCGCGCAAGCGCGGATACAAATTAGCTGAATGCGCGCTGTTCGACAGTGATTCGGCGAGTATCGAGTTCCACCGATTACGATACCTCGATGAATTGTCGGAGATGAAGGCAAAAGCTGGCGGCTATCGAATCGGCCCCTGGACAAATCGCTATTACAGCCTTCGACGCAAAATTTCACGTCTCACGGGGCCTTGAGCCCGCTTTGGCAAGTCGAATATTGCCTATATAGCCCAAACAGACCAGCCGAACGCAGGCACAACCCACTACGGATCAACAAAATGCATTCAGGCTTTCAGCATGGACTTCTTGGCTGACCCATGCCCACCTTTTTATTCTGCCTAGTCTGGATAATACGATGAAGATTTGTTTTGTCGGGCTGGAAAACCTGCCCGTCCTGGCGCCGGAATATCGGCATCACACCATCGGCGGAGAGTCCGTACAGCAAACGTTGCTGGCGTTGGCGCTGTCCCGCCGCGGCTACGAGGTGAGCATGGTGGTTGGAGACTATGGGCAAAGCGATGGTGAAAATTGGCAGGCGATCCGGGTCTTCAAGGCATTTCGTCCCGATGCGGGCCTCCCTGTCCTGCGCTTCATTCATCCGCGTTGGACCGGCATGTGGTCGGCATTGGCGAGGGCCGACGCCGATGTGTACTACACCAGTTGCGCCGGCATGCAGGTAGGGCTTCTGGCCCTGTTCTGCCGGCGTTTCGGCAAACGGTTTGTCTTCCGCGCCGCAAGCGATACGGACTGCGATCCCTCGCGCCTGCTCGTGCGTTTCGCTCGCGACCGCTGGTTGTATGCGTATGGCCTGCGACGCGCCAACGCCGTCCTCGTTCAGAGCATGACGCAAGCGCGGACCCTGTGGCGGAACTATGCCCTGACCAGCCATCTGGCAGGCATGCTCGTGGACCGCCCAACGCCGGCCGAACGCCGGGATATCGATGTGTTGTGGGTCAGCAATATCCGGCGCCTCAAGAGACCGGACCGCATACTTGATCTGGCGAAAAGATTGCCGGGCCTGAAAATCCATATGGTGGGAGGCGCGTTGCCCGGCGAAGAAGCGCTGTTCCAGGAAATAGCCCCGGCAGCGACAACCCTGCCCAATGTGACGTTCCATGGCCGCCTGTCGTACTGGGATGCCAAGGACCTTTATGCCCGGGCGAAGATTTTCGTCAACACGTCGGATATCGAGGGATTCCCCAATTCATACCTGCAAAGCTGGATCAGCGGGGTGCCCGTGGTCACGTTTATCGACCCGGACGGGGTCATTGAACGAGAGGGGCTTGGCGCGGCCATACGATCCGCGGCGATGCTGTCCGGCGCCGTTTTGCATCTGCTTGAAGATGCCTCGGCGTGGCGGGCCGCAAGCGACCGCTGCCTCAGGTTTATGGCGCACCGCTACGACGAGGACGAGATTCTTGAACCGTACATGAATTCATTTAGCGCGGCGGCGCCCGCTCAGGCTGCCGTAGATTCGGTACTGGCGCCACGGTGGGCCGGTCGTGTCTGAGACCGCCTTCATTATCACTATCGACACAGAGGGCGATGATCTCTGGGCGAAGCCGCGCGAGATCACCACGCGTAACGCCGCCTACCTGCCCCGTTTCCAGCGTTTATGCGAGCGATTCGATTTCAAGCCGGTCTACCTGGTCAACTTCGAGATGGCGATGTCGGACGAGTTTGTCGATTTCGGGCGCGATGTGCTGCGGCGTTTAGTTGGCGAGATCGGCATGCATCTGCATGCGTGGAACTCGCCCCCGCTCGAACCGCTCACCGAGGACGATTTCCATCACCAGCCTTATCTCATCGAATTTTCTGAACGCATGATGCGCGAAAAGATCAAGGCCATGACGGGCCTGCTCGAGGATCGCTTCAACCAGGGGGTGACCAGCCATCGGGCAGGACGTTGGGCCCTGGACGGGCGCTATGCGGCCATGCTGATCGACGAAGGTTACCAAGTGGATTGTTCGGTAACCCCCGGGGTGGACTGGAGCAGGCATCTGGGCGCGCCGAATGGGGGCGGCGGAGTCAACTACACCACCTTTCCCGATCAACCGTACTTCCTTGATCCAGCCGACGTTTCACGCCCGACGGCCGGTGCATTGCTGGAGGTGCCGGTGACAACGCGTGCAAGCAGTCTCTCCAGGCTGGCGCCCTGGGCTTATCGCATTCCGGTGCTGCGCCAGGCAGCGAATCGGCTGGTATCGCCTGCGCTCAGTTGGCTTTGCCCTTCGGAAACCACGCTTGCAATGATGTTGAATGTGGCGCATCGCGCCCGGACGAACGGTGCGATTCACCTTCAATTCGCGCTCCATTCGTCGCAACTCATGCCCGGCGGCAGCCCGCACTACCGCAATGCATCGGATATAGACCGCTTGTATGATGAGCTCGAAATTCTCTTTGAGACACTTTCCACCTGGTGTTACGGCAGTACGCTGAAGGAATTTCGCGCCCGGTTCGGCAGTTCCACTGACCTGGCGTCGCGGTTAGCGGCATGATTCGCATTCCTGGTCGCGCGGCAATCTACGCGGAAGTCTGGTACGACGAAGAGCCGCCGGACGATGCCGGCGCGGACATTCTTGTCTACCGATTTCGAGGGGCGCCCATCGCGGCAGCGCGAAACACCCCGTTTCTCTCGATCGTTACCGATCTTGCGCCCGAGCAGGACGCCATCATGGCGCGATTCGGCAAGGATTGCCGCTACAAGATCAAGCGCGCCGAAGCCCGGGATGGCCTGCACGCAGAATTCATTACTGATCCCGAACGCAAGCTGGACGAATTCTGCGCAGCTTTCACGGCGTTCGCCAGACAAAAGTCGATTGCCCCGCCCGATCATCGATGGCTGATCGCCGCCAGCCGGGCGCGCAGGCTACTGCTTACCGCGGCAGTCCGCGACGGTGAGGTGCTGGTCTGGCACGCCTATGTCTCATCCGGTAAAACCGTGGTGCTCCAGTACACCTGTTCCTGCTTCAGGACCCGGGAAAACGAATACCGTGCGCTGGTCGGACGGGCCAACCGATGGCTGCATTGGCAGGACATGCTGTGGTTCAAGCAGATGGGAATGGTGCGCTACGACTGGGGCGGGCTGTTCGAGGACGACTCCACGGCGGAACGCGCCGGCATCAACCGGTTCAAGGAAGACTTTGGGGGGCGGCGGGAGCGCTCGTATGACTGCACCTTGGCGCTTACCTTGAAAGGCCGCATCTATCTTCCGCTGCGCGACGCATGGCGCAACCGCGAGCATCTTTTTCGCCGGACTCTTCTCCTGCGGCATCGCATTACCTCGAACCCCTAACCTGTTCCGGCACACGAATGCCGTATAGGTAGGTGCCGACAACCGTCGCTAGGATATAACCCGATTTATCTACTTACAACATGCTGCATACGGACCTGGCAAGCTCTATCTTGCACTACGCGGACGCCGCGCATACAGCGAGACTGTCGGCGAGACGAGGTAAAAGAGAAATTTGAAGCGCGCCGAACGACCATTGTTCGGAAGCATCCATCGCGCGATCGAGCGCAGTCCGGTCAGTTGCCCCGGTTTCATCAAGTCCAGCCGGTCGTATACCTCGAGGCCCGCGTCCTGCAGCACTTTCGAGAGCTGCGGCGACGAGAACCAGTGCACGGCGGGATAGTCCGTGTAGTTAACCAGGTCGCGGCGATGCTTCATGATCCAATCCAGAACGCGCTCACGTAACCGCGTTGGCAGCCAGGGATAAAACGGGAAATGATTCACCTCGCCCTGGAATGGGTGATAGCGATTGGTGGTGTGCAGAAGGAGCACCCCTCCCGGCGCCAGTGCGCGCACCGCTTCCCTGACGACGGCACGCCAATCGGGCACATGTTCAAGCAGGGAGTTGAGCGAGACCACATCAAATTCGCCAATTTCGGCTGGAAGACTTGTCGCGTCGGCCACAATCCCGCGAAAAACATTGGGGTCCGAAAGATTCTCCCGAAGCCGCGCCCGCGCAACGAACTCGGCGTCGAAATCGGCTCCGGTAACCTTGCAGCCACGCGTGGCCCAATGCACGCTCCACGCGCCGGTCCCGCAGCCGATGTCGAGAACGCGAAGCGGGTTACGCTTCGGCAGCAGTCCCTTGAAGCGCTCGTATTCGCGACGGAATTCTTCCGGATCGCTGGGCGGACCGACGGCGATGCGATTTTTTTCCAGATAGGCGGCACGAGTCGCATCGTTCGTAAACGGCGATGTAAAAACTGGGGTCTTATTCATAGGGCTCTCCGCGCATACCGATCATATGCGCGTCACAAGGCGAGACGTGGTGCAGGGGCCTGGCCTGTTCGGTCTATGGCGTCACCTCTCGGCAAATGCCAGTTGACTGCAGGCTCAATGGCTCAATGGTTGGAGCGCAGCCTGGCCTGTCGCTTGCCGCCGCGCCAACATGGTCCGACCGGCGCATTGAGACGTCAATATGATGCTTGTCATGCATCTCTACCATGGCAACAGGCCGCACATCAGCGGCGCGAGGATTCATGACAAATTTCTGGCGTCACCACCATCCACCCCATTTCGGTGATTCGCAACAGCTGACACACCGCCGGAGCAGATCGTCAACAACCTTCATATGGCCCAAGTTGTTGGCGTATATGGTTGTCATTGCGATAGCGATAGCCGCAGCTTTTCCGCGAGGATCGCATGCGCAAAATTGCCTACCCGTCGCACAGGATCCTTTCGTTATGTCCGCACCCGGCGCGGCAATGATTCGTCCCATCGAATGTTCGACTGTCAAACAGAATCCGCCCGATTTCAGCTGGCCTGCGATCGGCAGCGGACCGTATACGGTGACGCTGACTTTTCCAGATGGCCATAGCGAAACAAGAAGCGCCGCGCAAAACTGGCTGAATTGGAACGGCTCCCTGCCGGCGGGAAGCTATGCCTGGACCATTGCCGGTGCCGGCCAACTCAGCCTGCCACGCCAATTCAACATCGCCGCGGATGCGCTTGCCTTTGTGGTGCCCGGCATGGACGACGTCATCGCAAAGCTGCTGGCCAAACCGCGCCCGCGTGCGCTGCCCGACGCGACTTCGCTGGCCGCAATGGCAAGCCAGCGCAACACGGCCTTGAGCGCATTGCTTTGGCAGGTCAATCAGAATTTGGGCGAGACCTTGCCGCCGGATGGCGCGCAGGGCGATGGCTACCGGTACAACGGCTACGGCATGCGGGCGCTATGGTCGCTGATGGCCTACGTCTACGACAGCAGCAACCTCAGCGCCAGAGAAGACGCGCGGCGACGTGTGCTGAATCTTGCCTCCTGGAATCCCCGAGGGGCCTCTGCCAATGATGACCTGGAGTCAGTCTATATCGCCTGGGTCGTTGTACTCGGCTACGATTGGCTGGGCCCCGTGCTGACGCAAGCTGAACGGGACCTCGTTCTTCCCAATCTGGCCGCGCGCGTCGGCGACCTGCGCAATTATGTCGTCGGTGCCGCCGGCTGGCCGCCCACCAATCTCGGTTCATGGGTGCCGCCTCCCCTATGGCAATCGCCGCGCGATGCCCATCGCAATGCCTTGGTCACCACGCTCGCCGTGATGAGCGCATTGCTCGTCGGCGACCTGCCGGCCGCCGACGGTTGGACACGGGAACTGCTGCCCTTTGCCCTCAACGTCGTCAATCCCTGGAGCGGCGAGGACGGCGGCTACGCCGACGGCACTGCCTACAGCATGTGGGATGTAAGTACATCGTTGAGCGCCTGGTATGCGCTGCGCTGGGCGACTTGCGATACCCAGCAGACCTGCATCGATCTCGGGCGCAAGGCATGGGTGCGCAACTACTCCCGTTTCCTGGCCTACTTTTCGCCGCCGACGTTCGCGGCCGACCTGGCTGTCCACAATACGAGAAGCAGTGACGCCGGCACGCCAGTCGGCCTGTTCGGCGATGGTTTCGCCGAGGCCCAGCTGTTCGAGCTGCGCGCGCGGCTCGCCAAGGCGCTGGCGAATTTCGCGCCCTCGCCCCTGGGTTGCTGGTATGCATCCAGCCTGGTGGGTGAGGATTACACCCGCATCGAGTACCTGATGTCGCCACCGACGACGTGCACCTTGACCTCCTCCATGCCGCCCGGCACAGCCAACACGCTCTACCTGCGCTCCACCGGATGGATCGCCATGCACAGTGATCTGGCCGACCCCAGCCGCACCTCGGTTTATTTCAAGTCGAGCCCGCAGCCGTTCGGCGCTTACAACCACCAGTCCGCGGATCAGAACGCATTTGTCATCAACGCCGGCGGCGAACGGCTGGCGATTGAATCGGGATATTACGATGCCTACAACAGCGGTCACTGGCAATACTGGGTCAAACGCACGCTGTCCAAGAATGCGGTCACCTTCGACGGCGGCGTGGGAGAAATTGCCTTCGAGCATCAACCCGACCCCTACCAGCCGGGGAATATGCGTTACGGGTCGATACGCCAGCAGTTGAGCACCGCCGACTACGACATCGTCAGCGCGGATGCCACCGACACCTACCATGGCGCGCTGACCAGGGCGGTCCGCACCCTCGTGTATCTTCGGCCGGGCACCATCGTGCTCTACGAGAATCTCGCCTCCGACAGCCCGCGTAAGTGGGAATGGAACATTCACGCCCTGGACCAGATTGCAGTCATTTCGGAAAATAGCCAGGTCAGGATTACCCGGGGCGCGCAGACGCTTTGCATCGACGCCTTGGCAGGGCCGGGCGGCGCCTTCGCGCAGACCATTGCCTGGCCGTCGGGTGCAGCGCCGGCAGTCGGCAGCAGCCAATGGCACGGCAGGTTCATCAGCGCCCAGCCTTCGACTTCTGTGGAATTCATTGCGCTCCTGAGGGTGGGATGCGCACCGACTGCTGCCAGCGCCAGCAAAACGAATGGGGTATGGACCGTGCCGGTTGGGGGTAAAAACATCACGATCGACGCCAGCGGTGCGGCAGCGGTGACGCCTTGACCTGATGACCATATTGGATGGGATCGTCGCGCGGATGGAGATGCCTGCGCCAGCGGTCGCGCGCGACTGTCCCCGCGCCGTTCGGGACGGCAGTACCGAATTATTTAAAAGGGAACTTCTAAAAACTTCGTCGTCCCAGCGCAGGCTGGGACCCAGTCCGTCCAAGTGTTTGAATATACGAAGGACTGGATTCCAGCCTGCGCTGGAATGACGATTATTTGAAGTTTCGAGAAGTGCCAAAAATCAAAACTCAAGCACTGGCGCGGTGTTTGAAGCAAAAATGCCTCAAACACCGCACCAAATGGCGTTCTACGCTATTTTATTTCTGCATTCGCTATAACAATCATGACAACAGCGACGACGTACTACCGATTCCGCGAAATCGCTTTCACCGGCGCGTACAGGCCACCCTGCGCATCTCAGCGGCGCAGCACAATTCCATCCTTCGCTGGCAACGTCAATGTGCGCGCCGCCACGCCGCTATTGACCGCCGGATCCTGCTTGCCGGAAAGGCGCCGTAAACCCGGTTCCACCATGACGGTCCTGGCCTGCGGACCTGGGTTGACGAGCACAATGCCGTGCTCGAAGTCGCGGCGCCAGACTCCCTGGTCCCAGGCAGCCGACGGCGGCGACCCGAGCGGGCGCCCAAGCGGGTAATCGTATTCGTCGAACCAGGCGACGCTGCTGTAGCCGCGCAGCCTGTCGGTGAACGAGAAGTAGCCGTCATCGAGCAAGCAGGAGGCATAGGCGTAGCGGAACAATCGAAAATCGTCGACGGCACCCACCACATTGAAGGCGACCAAGCTGGGCGCCTGTGTATTTCGCAAAGCCGCACGGTAGCGCGCCATCATCGCGGCCCAGCCTTCGCGGGATTCTATCGACCAGTTTTCCCCCATCAGCGCTTCCAGGACTGCGCCATCGAGCTGATTCCGCCACTGCGGATTTCCGAGGTCGTTGTCGGCATTGCCAATCAGCGTTGCCGCCGGCAGCAAGGCACGCAAACGGCGCCAGTACGCGAGATACCCGGCCCGGTGCGCGGAGCTAATCTCGGCGGAGCTGGGGTCGTCGTCAACCCCGTCAAGATTCCAATCCGCCGTAACCCTCGACCGCGCCATGACGTTGTCCACGTAGACAATATCGAATTCCGGAACAGCCCGGAAAAAGGTGTTGTAGTTGCGCTCCGCCAGCCACTCGGGCCAGCGCAGGCCGTCGGCATCCGGCCTGGCCCAAGCCGTGATATTGACCTCCCAGTTTGCGTATTGCGCGGTCCACTGCGCTCGCCGGTTCGAGGCGGTGCGCAACCACCAGTTGTGCTTGTGAAGCTTGTCACGCAAATCCAGCGTCGCGATGTCGCCGGGATCGTCGTTGGCTTCATTGAGCACCGTGTACTGGCCGACCAGGATTCCCGGGTGATGCGCCTTGATCGCGCGTACCGCTGCCTGAATGGCCGCGGTCGAGCCTTTCGCATCGCCATTCGGATTCCATCCCTTGTAGAAACCCAGGATTACGACATCGAGCCGCGCCAGTTCTTGTTGATATCGGGCATCGTCGTAATTCTTGGCGCCAATGTTTATCCCCATGAGCTTGGGGAATTCCGTCCTGTCGCCAGCGATGGAAGCCTGGCACCAGACGGCTGCTGCGGCAAAAAGACCGGCCAGCCAGAAACCGGGGCCACGTCGAGCCGGCTGTCGGCGCGGGCATCGATGATTTCCCGCGCGGATCATGCGGCCGTGCGCATATTGCGGGAACAATCGCGACCTCACCCCCCGTACACCCATGGCGTTTCCGCAATTGTCAAAGGACGCACCTGTTCCCGGCATTCCGCTTCCAGAACCTGCAGAATCACGATGGCATGGTCGCCGTCCGAATCGACGATTTTGTTCACCCCGCATTCGATATGCGCCGGTAAATTGGCCAATACGGGCGCCGCCGTTCTTCCGGCGGCGAACGGCTCGCCGTTTATGGTTCCCGGGCACGCCCGGGTCGGGTAAAAGAACTGCCGCGCGACTTCCTGCTGCCGGTCGCCGACAATGTGCAGAACCGCGAAATGGCTTTCCGCCAGACACTGGAACACATTGCTGTCCCGGCGCACAGCCGCCATGATGAGCGGCGGCTTGAACGAGGCCTGCGATACCCAGCTGACGGTTGCCGCGCCGTATCGATCCGCACTACGCGCGGTCAGCACATATA
>DASWEY010000004.1:0-8418 GCA_036394575.1 Usitatibacteraceae bacterium
CTGGCCGCTACGCAGAGGGAATTGAACTCGCTGAAGCAGTTCATCGTCGATCATCGCATCGTGACGATACCGCCATCGGATCCGGCCACCGTCAAGGAAACGCCGCCATTCATGCGTTCGACCACGTCGGCGTCAATGGACACGCCCGGACCGTTCGAGACCGCCAAGCTCGGTGGGTTCTACAACATGACCCTGCCCGATCCGCGCTGGGGGACCGCCGAGCAGGCGGATTTCATGCGGCAGTGGTACTACGCCTCGATTACCAATGTTTCGGTGCATGAGGTCTACCCGGGTCACTATCTTCAGTTCCTGTATGCCAAGTCTTTCCCGTCCGACGTGCGCAAGGTGTTCGGGGCTGCCACCAACAGCGAGGGCTGGGCCCACTATTGCGAGCAAATGATGCTTGACGAGGGCTTCCACGCTGGCGAGCCGCAGTACCGGCTTGCGCAATTGCAGGATGCCCTGCTGCGCGACGTACGTTTCATCGTCGGCATCAAGATGCACACCCAGGTCATGACGGTCGACGAAGCGACAAAGCTGTTCGAAACGCAGGGACATCAGCCGCACCCGGTCGCGGTTTCCGAAGCGAAACGCGGCACGGCCGATGCGCTGTACGGTTACTACACCATGGGAAAGCTGGCGATCCTGAAGCTTCGCGAGGACTACAGGAAAAAGATGGGCGCGCAATACAGTTTGCAAAAATTCCACGACAGCTTCATTGCGCTTGGGCCCTTGCCGATGCCGCTGATCCGCAGAGCAATGCTTGGGGAGAGCGGGGATTTGTTCTAAAGCGCAGCCATGCTATTGGCGTGCGCGCGGTGAAGCGCGCAAGATGTTTTAATCAACTCCAACCCTAATTATTTGCTAATTAATCATTGCGGACATCTGGTGAGGAAAGATATCAGCTCTTTGAATACGGCTGGTCTATCGCAATCGAATAGTCGCCGGCATCCCCTGCAAGTGCCTTGATATGGTGATTCGACAGGCGATCGCACGCGGCGATCGCTTTGCTGCCACAGAATTTCTACCGAGTTTGCCCGCCACTCGCATAAAAGTGATCACGAAAGAAGTCGACCCTTGATAATATGTTGCTCTAATGATATTTATTAAGTTATTGTTTTATAAATATAAAACTTAGTAAAGTAATAACTATTGTAAAGTTAAATGGTTCGCGTATCATAATTACGGATACAAAATAGGAATAGATATGACAGACCTTGATGACAATGCACTTCTGGAAATAGACGCGATGCGTGAAGTTGCAGCTGCGCTGAAGAAACTCAATTCCGATTCTCGCGGGCGAGTGTTGAAGTGGGCTGCAGAAGCATTCAAAACGACAGCTACCAAAGGGGCTCCCGAGCAGTCGAGCGCGTCGGCCACGCCGATTGGAAGCGTTCAGGGTGAAGGCCTGCGGCAAGCTGCGTTTACGTCAATAGCTGATCTGTTTGCGGCTACTCAGCCCTCCGGTGATGCCGAAAAAGCGTTGGTCGCCAGTTACTGGGTGCAAATAGTGCACGGCGAGCCAGACTTTGACTCGCAAACCATTAATAACGAATTAAAACACTTGGGCCATCGCCTATCAAACATCACACAGGCCTTTGGCATCTTGATGAATCGCAAACCACAACTTGCGATCCAGACTCGCAAATCTGGGTCTTCTCAGCAAGCAAGAAAGCGTTACAAGCTGACAACAACGGGGCAGCAAGCCGTGGACAAGATGATTAGTACAGGTGGCCGTGATCTAGAAGCCGCCGGCAAGCAGTAGCCGAGCAGAGTAACGTCGGCCTTTATATGATACGAAGAGCGCGTGAAGCGGAGCCTCCAGTCAAACGGACGTCCAACACCCGGTTGAGCCCAAGCTCCACGCGCTCCAAATCTGTCTCCAAAGCAGCGTCGTACCTTTTCTATTTTATCTATTGTTACTAACATTTTGTATCACTCTTAACCCCAAAGGGAGAAACCATGTCAGACACCATCGACGACGAAATTGGCGCCATAGGGACCGTGTTGAAGGCGCTAGAGCCACTTCTACCCGAGGTCAGAGTTAGTGTGCTGAATTATGTAGTCAAGCGACTTCAAATTTCTATGGATGTTGAGGCTGCGGGAAATACTGGGCTACCGAGCAATTTGCCAAACCTAGACGGTAGCGGCGCCCCACCCACACCTGGCGTGCCTGTGCCTGCACCGACGCACATCAAAGCGCTAAAGGAGCAGAAACAACCGAGGTCCGCGAATGAAATGGCCGCGCTAGTCGCTTACTATTTGTCCCACGTTGTGCCTGCGAGCGAGCGAAAACCGACGATATCGACGTCTGACATAGAAACACAATTTAAGATCGCCGAGTTTCCGCTACCACATCAATCGAGGATGACGCTAGGGAATGCGAAGACCGCAGGCTACTTTGATGTAGCTCCAGGGGGTGGATACAAATTGAATGCCGTAGGGCACAACTTGGTTGTTCACAGCATGCCTCGCAAAGCAAGTGCCGATCGACCGCCCAAGAGGCGCCCGAAAGCGAAGCAAAAGGCGAAGGCGACCACAGCGCAGAAGAAACGATAGTGCTCGCAGAGCAAATTGCTGACGTAAAGGCGCTATCGAGCTTAGTACGTCGTAGCACGTCCGTTAACGTAAACGACAAAGGTACCAAAGAGCGAACGATTGCACTTGCGAGGCAATACTTCGAGAAGGTTAGGCCTCAGGTCGTGAAGTCTGCCGCGACGCCGGAGTCCATCGCTGAACATGACAGCGAATGGCAACACCTCGTCGAGTTGGCTCACGGAAACAACTTGCGGAAGAGCTACCTTAAGACGTTAGGTGCCATAAACAAAGGACTCTCCAAGATGAGCATGTCTTCTTTCGCTGCCCCTGCTGGAGGCGCTAGCGCTGGTGGGGGAGTTCATGAGCCTTCGCGCGAAGAAGCGTTACTCATATCGACGCTGGAGACTCTAGTGCCAAGCGCTGCTGCATCCTACCGACAAGGATTGGCTGACCTGGTAGGAAATACGCGATTGTCATATCGAGGAACGGCCGCAGAATTTCGCGAAGCTTTGCGCGAGACTCTCGACCATCTAGCCCCAGATAAGAGTGTCGAGGGTGAAAGTTGGTATAAAGCCGAACAAGGCCAATCAAAACCAACGATGAGGCAGAAAGTGCGCTTTGTTCTCACTTCCAGAGGTAGAAACAAGACACAACGGGAGTCCGCAGAAAAGTCGCTCTCGCTCATCGAGGAGCTTTCGGGGGACGTAATGAGGGCAATCTACAATAGAGCTTCGCTGGCGACGCATGTTCAAGAAAGCAAATCAGAAGTTCACAAGATAAAGCGCTATGTGGACACGGTGATGTTCGATCTTCTTGAAATTCAATCTAAGTGAGCGTTAAGTGGCGATTCGGTCAGCCTAAGCCAGTGGCTCTTTTCGGCGTGACCAGCAGACCGGTCAATCGGCACCAGAATATGCATGCAGTGACGCTCAGCTGAAATCAGCACTCCGGCCAGCGGGCCAGCGCTGCGGCCAGCCAAATAAGCAGGGTGGCCAATTATCACCAGCGTACGCAACGGGTCGATAGCGGATCACTCTGCCCCCACTTAGCCGACATAAATTTTCCATGCGCGGCATTTTCCCCCGACATTTTGGTCATAATCAACAGCCTCAATCCAGACACACTCGCGTCTTGACTCGCTGATTACTCCAAGGACCAAGCCGAATGCCCGAAATCGCCACCTACCTCCTCTGGGGCCTCGCCATCGTCCTCGTGATGACCGGCCTCGCCGGCACCATCCTGCCGATACTGCCGGGCGTGCCATTTGTATTTGGCGGCCTGCTGATCGGCGCCTGGATCGATAATTTTCAGCGCATCGGCTGGGGCACGCTGACTATTCTGGCGCTGCTGACGGCGATGGCGATTGCGGTGGATTTTTTTGCGGGCGTGATTGGGGCGCAGCGCGTCGGGGCGTCGAAGCAGGCGCTGGCGGGCGCGGCCATCGGCAGCGTCGTCGGCATCTTTTTCGGCTTGTGGGGAATTTTCATTTTCCCGTTTGTCGGCGCGGTAATCGGCGAATTCATGGCGCACCAGAAGCCGGGGCAATCGGCCAAAGTCGGGTTCGCCACCTGGCTGGGCTTGCTGTTCGGCGCGCTGGCCAAGCTGGCGCTGGCGCTCACCATGGTGGGTGTGTTCGCGATTTCCTATTTTCTGTAGCGGCCTATCTGGCGATCACCTGCCACAGATTGGCCCCGGCAAGCAGGACCAGTACGGTAAACGTGCCCAACACGCCGGCCGCGCGCCCGGAAGTATGGCCCGTGCTGACATATAAACCCCCGGCATGCGCCAGTCGCGCCAGCAGGAAAGCGATGCCGAAAGCATGCAGCGCCCAGGCCGGCCCCCGGTTCAATTCCAAGATCGCCAGCAGGACAATGAAAATCGGGATGAATTCCGCGGCATTGCCGTGCGCGCGAATGGCCTGCTGCAGTGACCGGTGTCCGCCATCGCCAAGCCCCACGCGCAGGCCGCACCGCAGCATGATGACGGGAACGGCCAGGATGATCAGGAACAGCGCGAGGATCGAAGCGTAAATGGCGCTGATCGCCAGCGGCATGGCCAGGGGAATATTCAGGGAAAAGGACATGGGCTTTGCTCAGGTTTCGATTGACAGGATAAGGCGGTCAGTACTCAGGTCATCGCCAGTTGCTGATTGGCGGTGTCGAGCCGCTCGACCAGCGTCTCGAGAAACTTGCTGTCGAACAGCTGGCGGCAACTGGGGCTGGCGGCGCGCAAATCCTCGGCGCGGATTTTCATGATGATGCATTCGGTGCCGGCGGTGATGGTGGCCGAACGTTTGCCTACACGCGTCGCGAGGTAGGACATCTCGCCGATCGAGTCGCCCGCGCCCAGCACATTCAGCAGGCGTTTGCCACGCGTGACCTTGACCGAGCCCTGGACAATAATGAAGAAGGAATCGCCGGCATCGCCTTCCTTGATCAGCACGCTCTCCGGCGGAAAGGCGCGCCATTTGCTGATCTTCAGCACTTCCCATAATTCGTTCTCGGGGAAATGGCGGAAGAAGGACAGCGTTTTCAGGAAGCTGAAGCGCTCGGTATCGGAAACCTCGCCGCGTTTCTTTTGCGGGGTTTGCGCGCCCTGCCAGACGTCGGCGAGATCCTTGCCGAAATCTTCCCAGGCCTGATAACGCTTCGTCACATCCTTGGCGATGGCCAGCTTGACGATATCCTCGATCGCGGCCGGCAGGTCCTTGCGAAAATTCGAGGGCGGTTCGGGCTCGTGGTTGACGATCTGGTAAGCGAGGCTGGCCGGGTTCGAGGCCTCGAAGGGCGGGCGTCCGGCCAGCAGCATGTACATCACCATGCCGAGGGAATAGATGTCCGACTGCACCGTGGCCTTGGCGCCGGCGATCAGCTCCGGCGCCATGTACAGGGGCGAGCCCACGGCGGCGATCTGGGTGCGATCGGAAACGCGGTTCAGGGCGGCGCCGAAATCGGCGACCTTGATCTCGGTGCCGCCCTTGTGCAGAATGTTGCCGGGTTTGATGTCGCGATGGATCAGGCCCTCCATATTGACGAAGGCCAGGGCGCGCACGCATTTGAAAATGATCTCGGCCACCGACTGCGTATCGAGCAGATTGCCGGCCTTGCAGTGCTGATCGAGCGTTGCGCCCTCGACATATTCCATGACGATATAGCTCATCTCATCCTCGACCACCGCGTCGTAGATCGAGACGATATGCGGGTGGATGATCTTGCCCGCCAGCGAAGCCTCGGTGAGGAACATCTTGCGGTAGAGCTCGCCGTCCTCGGCGTCCTTCAGCATCGCCGGGAACATGACCTTGATGGCGACCTGGCGCTTGTTGAAGTTGTCGTCGGCCAGATAAACCGCGCCGGTCGCGCCGCGCCCCAGTTCACGGATGACCTGGTATTTGCCGATCATTTCCAGCTTTTTACTCATATTGTTGGCGGCGCCCGGTAAATATCGGATTTATTCGATCAGTGATTTTATTTTATTAATCAATACGCAATTTATACGCAACGGCCGCCGTCGACTTCGAGGCAGACGCCATTGATGAACTCGGCTTCGTCCGAGGCCAGGTACAGCGCGGCATTGGCCACATCCTTCGGTTGCGACAGGCGCCCCATCGGGATCGTCGCCAGGAATTTCTTGCGGTTCTCCGGCGTGTCCGGCATGCCCATGAATTCTTCCAGCAGTGCGGTCTCGCCGATCACCGGGTTGATGACGTTCACCCGGATATTGTCCGGGCCCAGTTCGGCGGCCATCGAGCGCGAGGTGACGATGGCCGCCCCCTTGGAACCGTTGTACCAGGTCAGCCCCGGCCGCGGGCGCACGCCGGCGGTGGAGGCAATGGTGATAAAGCATCCGCGCCCCATTTTGCGGAAATACGGCACCGCGTGTTTGGCGGTCAGGAACAGCGCTTTCACGTTTACCGCGTAAATTTTGTCGAACTCGGCCTCGCTCACTTCCAGCATCGGCCGGTTGCGATGGGTGATGCCGGCGTTGTTGACGATGATATCGAGCTTGCCGAATTGTTTGATGGCGAACTGGACCAGGGCGCCGACATCGACATCTTTGGAAACATCGGCGAGCCACACCGCGGCGGCCCCGCCGGCTGCGGAAATTTCCCTGGCCACGCGCTCGGCGCCATCAAGTTTCAAGTCGTTCACCACCACTTTGCAGCCCTCTTTGGCGAATCGCTTGGCGATACCTTCGCCAAAACCCGAGCCGGCCCCGGTGACGATGGCCACTTTGTTTTCCAGTCTCATCCCTGCTCCCATATCTTGTTTTGCGCCGCGCTTACCAGCCATCAACCCGCCGGCCTTGTGAAGCGATTATCCAAGGCTCATTCTCGATACGCAACCGGGATCGCCTAGAATTAGCAACTAGCCTGGAGAATCATCATGCACGGTTTTCGCTTCGCCTGTTTCCTTCTTGCGCCGCTGTTTGCTTTCACCAGCGCGCCGGCCGATGCTGCCGGCGGTGCGGCCTGGCCGCAGAAACCCATTCGCATGGTGGTGGCCGCCCCGGCCGGCAGCTCGGTGGACGTCGCCGCGCGCATTCTCGCCGAAGGCCTCAAGCCCCTGCTGGGCCAGCCGGTGATCGTCGACAACAAGCCTGCGGCCGGCGGCACCATCGGCGCCGCCGAAGTCGCCTGGTCGCGCCCTGACGGCTACACCATTTACCTTGGCTTCAATGGCCCCCTGGCCAATGCCAAGGCCATGTACGCCAAACTGTCCTACGATCCGCAGCGCGATTTCGTGCCCGTCATCCTCACCACCGAGCAGCCCAATGTGCTGGCGGTGAACGCCGAAGTGCCCGCCTACAATCTGAAAGACCTGATCGCGCTGGCCAAGGCCAAACCCGGCAAGCTCAATTACGCCAGCGTGGGCAATGGCTCGGTATCGCATTTGTCGATGGAATTGCTGAAGCGCGAAGCCGGTATCGATGTCGTCCACATCCCCTTCAACGGCGGGCCGCCGGCCGTGGAGGCAGTGATGGGTGGCGAGGTGCAGATGATTTTTGCCGCGCCATCGAACCTGGTCAGCCACGTCGCCAACGGGAAATTGCGCGCCATCGCCGTCACCAGCAAAAAACGCTTTGCCTTCATGCCCAAGGTGCCGACGGTTGCCGAATCCGGCATCCCGGGCCTGCAGAACTTCGAAGCCATCGCCTGGAACGCGCTGATGGCGCCCAAGGAAACGCCACCGGAGATCATCGCCAAACTCAACAAGGCCTGCGACAAGGTGCTGGCCAATGCGAATGTGAAGAAACGCCTCTCCGGCGTCGGCATGTATACGGTGGGGGGTTCGCCCGAGGTGCTGGCGAAATGGATGGAGGCGGAAACGGTGAAATGGGGCGAGGTGATTCGCGCCACGGGAGCGAAGGTAGATTAAGCCAGCGCGGAAAGCAAAACGGCCAGCTGGGTTGCCCCGCTGGCCGTTTTATTTTGGCGTTTCAACTACGCAGGACTTCCCCCTTTAAAAAAGAGGGATTGAGGGGGATTTATCAGCGCCAGCAATTATTGGCGACCGCACTGCCCCCTCGCTTCGCTCTCCCCCTGCCCCCTTTGCAAAGGGGGGGTTCTAATCGATCAGAACAAGCCGATGATCTTGCCGTTGTCATCCACGTCGATCGCGTCCGCGCTCGGCACTCTGGGCAGGCCGGGCATGGTCATGATGTCGCCGCACGTCACGACCACGAATTCGGCTCCCGCGGATAGGCGCACCTCGCGCACTGTCAGGATGTGACCGCTCGGCGCTCCTTTGAGATTGGCGTCGGTCGAAAAGCTGAACTGGGTCTTGGCGATGCACACCGGAAAATGGCCGAAGCCCTGCTTTGCGAAATCGGCGAGCTGGTCCTTGATGCGCTTGTCGGCCTCGACGTCGCCGGCGCCGTAGA
>DASWEY010000005.1:0-100594 GCA_036394575.1 Usitatibacteraceae bacterium
CTGCGGGAAATCCGGTCGCGCCAGGGACGCCACCCGGCCGCTTTGCATATCCTGCGCGCTGGTCCCGCCGGCAATCGGCGTGAACACCGCGTTCGATTCGCCGAACACGCCGTGACAGGACTCGCATTTGGTTTCCCAGATTTGCTGCCCCTTGGCGACCGAGCCGGATCCCGCCGGCAGCCCCGTGAAATCGGGGCGCACATCGATGTCCCAGGCCTTGATCTCGGCCGCGGTGGCGCTGCGGCCAATATCCGGAAAGGTTTTCTGCGCGTGCGCCGCGGCCACCATCATCGCCGCGGCGGCCAATATACCGGCCGGAACGAGACGGCGACGCACGCTAGTAGACCTGCACATTGCCGACCTCTCCCGACGCGGCCACACGCCAGCTCTGGATGGCATTGTTGTGATAGATCGAACGCCGGCCGCGGACTTCGCGCAACTGGTTGATTTTCGGCTGCACATAGCCGGTCTCATCGATCGCGCGGCTTTGCAACACCGCCGGCCCGCCATTCCAGGTCCAGCCGAAATTGAAACGCGTCAGGCATTTGCCGAGGATCGGCCCCTCCAGCCGCGCAGGCTGCCAGTTGCGGCCGCCGTCGACGCTCACGTCCACGGCCTTGATCCTGCCGCGCCCCGACCAGGCGAGGCCGCTCACGTTGTAGTAACCCTTGTCGAGCAGGGTCTGCCCGCCGGAGGGCGAGGTGATGACGCTCTTGCATTCCTGGATCGAGGTGTACTGGCGCAGCGTGCCGTCGGGCATCAGGTCGCTGTAATGCAGGGTCTCGTCGCGCGTGGCGTAAGGCATATCGCCAACCTCGATGCGCCGCAGCCATTTCACCCAGGAAACGCCCTGGATGCCCGGCGCCACCAGACGCAGGGGATAGCCATTCTCGGGACGCAGCATTTCGCCGTTCATGGCATAGGCGACCATGCAATCGTCGAGGGCGCGTTCCATGGAAATGGTGCGCGTCATCCCGGAACCGTCGGCGCCTTCGGCCAGCAGATATTTGCCGCGCTTGCGGTCGAATCCGCAATCGTCGAGCAGCACCGACAGCGGCACGCCGGTGAATTCGCAGCAGCTCATCATGCCGTGCGTGTATTGCACGGTGGGCACCGCCACATTGCCCCATTCCATGCCGGTGTTGGCCCCGCATTCGATGAAATGCATGCGCGACACCGAAGGCAGGCGCATCAGATCGTCCATGGTATAGACCTTGGGATTTTTGACCAAGCCGTTGATCATGAAGCGGTGCTTGGAGGGGTCGATATCCCACCAACCGGCGTGGTGGCGTTCGAAATGCAGGCCGTTCGGGGTGATGATGCCGAACAGGCACTGCAAAGGTGTAAACGACACTGACGCCGCCGATACCTGTGTCAGTCCGGGGCTTTCGCGGCGCTGCAGGTTCTTTTCCCACTGCGAAGGCTGGCCGTAGCCGCGCGCTGCCACCGGCTGGCCCAGCGCCCTGGAATGTTGCGGGAGCTCGAGAATATTGGGGTCGCCGGCAGGCTCCGCCCGCGCCGGGGAAGCATTCATCGCGACCGCGATGCCGCTGCCCGCCGTCAACAGGGCTTTGCGCAGGAAATCGCGGCGCCCGGCGGCGACCTCGGCGATCTGCGCGGCATCCAGAAAATTCTCCGGCGCACGCTGAATGCAACCGGCCGGCTGCGCCGCGGCGAGCTTCGATTGCGCCATCCGCCTTCTCCTCGTTTGAACCGGCAGTCGCCGGGTTTCCGGTTCTGTCGTTCCGGCTCCGCAGCTTATTCATCAGTTTTTTCTTATATAAGCAGACTCTAATGGACAAGGAACGGGCATGTCAAGTAGTCTTGGCCTCAACCCAGTGAGCGCAAACACATGCCGACCAAAGCCCCCGCCAGAAAGACCGATCGCGCGACCGCCAGCAGCGCCGCGCGCCGCGCTGCCGCCAAGGCTGCCAAGAAACTGCCCACCGAGGACGTTTCGGAAGACATCTTCGCCCTGATCGGCAAATCGGAAAACATCGAGCAGGCGGCGGTCGCCATGCAGGCCATGTCGCACCCCCTGCGCATCAAGATCCTGTGCATGCTGTCCTCGGGCGAGATGATCGTGCAGGACATCGTCGACGCGGTCGGCACCACGCAAAGCAATGTCTCCCAGCACCTGCGCATCCTCAAGGATTGCGGCATTGTCGGCTCGCGCAAGGATGCAACACGGATTTACTATCGCATCGAGGATCGCCGGATTGTGCGCATGATCACCCTGACCCGGGATATTTTCTGCGGCATCTGAGCCGCTGCCGCATTCGCAACGCGCTGACTGCTGTCAGCGCACCGTCAACGCATACGCCTGCAACTCGTCCAACGTTACCACTTCCAGCGCCCGTTCATGAGTGGCCTCCAGCACCACCGGCGGCGCCACACCAGCCAGGAAAGCCTCCTCCCAACGCGACACGCAGACGCACCATTTATCACCGGGCTTCAGGCCGGCAAAGCCATATTCCGGCCGCGGCGTGGAGAGATCGTTGCCGGTGCGCTTGCTAAAAGCGAGGAATTCGGCGCTGAGCCTGACGCATACGGTATGGGAACCGCGATCCTGCGGACCGGTATGGCAATAGCCGTCGCGATAAAAGCCAGTGACCGGCGAGGTGCAACAGGCAACCAGGGCATTGCCCAGTACATTCAGTGCGGGGGGACGGGTCGCGGACATTCGGTTCTCCGGCTATGGGAATTGCCGGCCGTCAAGTCCGCCAGCGCGAAGCCGCAAGCTCGTCGCTGTCGCGGGATTCCACCCAGCGTTCACCAGCCGGCGTCGCTTCTTTTTTCCAGAATGGCGCCTGGGTCTTGAGGTAGTCCATGATGAACGCGCAGGCCTCAAAGGCATGACCGCGATGCGCGCTGGCCACCATCACCAGCACGATCTGGTCGGTCGGCCGCAAGGTACCGACGCGATGGATGAGCACGCAATCGAGCATCTCCCAGCGCTGCTGCGCCTGCGCGACGATCGCGGCCAGCGCCTTTTCGGTCATGGCCGGGTAATGCTCCAGGGTCAGCGTGGAGACGCCGGTGCCGTCATTGATGTCGCGCACCAGCCCAATGAAGCTCGCGACCGCACCGATGGCAGGATTGGCGCGCATGGCGGCCAGCTCGGCGGCGATATCGAAATCTTCAGTCTGGATGCGGATGGTATGCATCTTTGCTCCCGGGCGCGCCCATTCAGCCTCCGGTCACGGGTGGAAAAATCGCCACTTCATCGCCGGCGTGCAGAGGGGTCTCCAACGTGGCCATTTCCTGGTTGACCGCCACCCGCCAGCGTTTGCCGGCATCCAGCGCAGCCGCCCAGGCATCGCCGCGGCTGCGCAGCTCGGCAACCAGGCCGGCCACCGTTGCATTCACCGGCAAAGCCAGCGATTCGCCGGCTTTGCCGACGCTTTCACGCAGACTCGCAAAATACAGAATGGTCAGCATTATTTCACCACATGCATCGCCGGCTTGCGCAGACCCAGATGCTTGATGATGAAGGCGGCCACGCCTTCGGCATCATCCAGATCGAATTGCGGCAGTTCGGTTGCCAGTGTCTCATCCGTCGCGATTGCGACCACCTGCGCATCTTCCGGAAACAACAGGAGTTTGTCGCTCAATTTGCGGTGCACCTCGATCTTCGGCATGGCATGGTGTTTCCAGCCTTCGACGATCACCACATCGCAGGGCGACAGATGTTTGAGCTGCTCCTCGAGAGAAGGTTCGACGGCGCCGCGCAATTCATGCATCAGGGCCCAGCGCTTGCTGGAGCTGACCATCACCTCGATGGCACCGGCATGACGATGGCGCCATGAGTCCTTGCCCGGCTGGTCGACATCGAACTCATGATGCGCGTGCTTGATCAAGGCGACCTTGAGGCCTTCCATGACCAGGCAGGGAATGACCTTCTCGATCAGGGTGGTCTTGCCGCTACCGGAATAACCTGCGATGGCGATGATTTTCATGGGCACTGGAGATTTGCAAAACGATACCGACTATTTCACGTCCATTTTGAACGCATTGGCGATGAACGCAAGAATATCCGAGCGCTCGTCGATAATCTTTGAGGTCGGCTTGCCGGCGCCATGCCCGGCGCTGGTCTCGATGCGGATGAGTTTGGGTGCATCGCCGGTATCGGCAGCCTGCATTGTGGCGGCATACTTGAAACTATGCGCCGGCACCACGCGATCGTCGTGGTCGGCCGTGGTCACCAGCACCGGCGGATATTTTTTCCCCGACTGAATCGTATGCAGGGGGGAGTAAGCGTACAGCGCCTTGAATTGCCCGGCATCGTCGGACGAGCCGTAATCGGAGGTCCAGGCCCAGCCGATGGTGAAATTGTGAAAACGCAGCATATCCATCACCCCCACCTGCGGCACGGCCGCGCCGAACAACTCGGGGCGCTGGTTCAGCACCGCGCCCACCAGCAGGCCGCCGTTGGAGCCGCCATTGATCGCCAGTTTGGCGGGCTGCGTATATTTATTGGCGATCAGCCATTCGGCCGCGGCGATGAAATCGTCGAACACGTTCTGTTTGTTCAGCTTGGTGCCGGCATCATGCCAGCCGGCGCCATATTCGCCGCCGCCGCGCAGCGAAGCGCTGACGTACACCCCGCCCATCTTCATCCAGGTCGCGGCGGTGACGTTGTAGCCGGGGGTCAGGGAGATATTGAAGCCGCCGTAGCCATAAAGTATGGTCGGGTTGCTGCCGTCGAGTTTGATGCCTCTTTTATGTGCGATGAAGATCGGAAACTTCGTGCCATCCTTGCTGGTGACGAAGTCCTGTCGGGTTTCGAACTCTTCCGGATTGAACGCGGTCTTCGGGCGCTTGAACAGCATGGCCTGGCCCGACTTCACATCGTAGCGATAGATCTCGGTCGGCGCGGTGAAACTGGTGTAGCTGAAAAAAGTCTCGGTATCCGTCCAGCGCCCGTGGAAGCCGCTGGCGGTTCCCACCCCGGGCAAGGCGACATCGCGAATGAACTTGCCGCCGATCGCGTAAACCTTGACATGACTGGCCGCATCTTTGAGATATTGGGCGAACAGCCTGCCACCAACCACATCGGCGCCTGTCAGTGTATCCGCAACCTCCGGCACCACCGTCTTCCAGTTGGCGCGCTCGGCATGCGCCAGATTGATCGCCATGATCTTTCCATGCGGCGCGTCCTTGTCGGTCCGGATCCAGATGGTGTTGTCGTTGCCGCCGATCGGCACGTATTCGGCATCAAAGTCGAGCGTGATCGGCGTCGGCACGCCTGCCGCCAGAGTGCCCTTGTTCAGCGGCATCCACAGCAGGCCGTTCTGCCGCGCGGTGCCCTTGCTCACGTAAATGATGGCGAACTTGCCGTCGTCGCTGACCGTGGTGCCGAATCCCCATTCCTTTTCGGCCTTGCTCTCGAACACCAGCACATCCCTGGCTTGATCTTCACCGAGGCGGTGATAGTAGACTTTCTGGAAATAATTGCTGTCGGTGAGCGCGGCGCCATTGCGCGGTGCATCGAAACGGGAATAGAAAAAACCCTTGCTGTCCGGGGTCCATTCAGCGGTGGAGAACTTCACCCACTTGATGGTATCGGCCAGGTCCTTGCCCGTGGAGAGATCACGAACCCGCCACTCCTGCCAGTCCGATCCGGCGATCGCCACACCATACGCCAGATAGTGGCCGTCGCGGCTGGGCGCGGTGCCGCTGAGCGCGACCGTGCCGTCGGCCGATAGCGTATTGGGATCAAGCGCAACCTTGGGCGTCTCTTTGAGCGATGCGGCGGTGTACAACACACTTTGCTGCTGCAAGCCATCGTTGCGGGTCCAGAAGTAGCGCTTGCCCTCCTTGGCCGGGATGCCGAATTTTTCGAAATTGTAGAGATCGGTATACAGCTTGCGGATCGCATCGCGCTGCGGGATCGCGGTCAGAAATTTTTCACTGATCTCGTTTTGCGTCTTAACCCATGCCCTGGTCTCGGCACTGTTGTCGTCTTCCAGCCAGCGATAGGGGTCGGCCACCGTCGTGCCATGGTAGTTGTCGATCTGCTCCACTTTGCGCGTTTCCGGATATTTCATCGGCTGCGCAACGGCAAGGGTGGCGGCAAGCGTAGACAGTATGGCAATTGCGACCGGCTTGGAACGTGGCATGACATCCTCGAAAATGAAGTACAGCGTTGATTGAAAACGGCTTAAGCGTCACCGGCAGGATCGATCACCTTGAGCGCAGGCTTGACCTCGGCTTCGCTGCCCAGCACAGGCGGCTCTATCTCGACTTTTTCTATCTTCTGGAACTGCTCGGTGATCTTGCGGCTGGACGTATGCACCAGCTCGACGTCCTTGCTGACCTGCCCCATATGCCGGGACAGATCGTCCATGCGCGCCTGGAAGCGTCCGAAGTCGGCGCCCAGCTTGCCGAGTGCGTCCTTGATCACATGCACCTGTTTGCGCGTTTCCACATCCTTGAGGACGGCGAGCGCGGTATTGAGCACGGCCATCATGGTGGTCGGGGACACGATCCACACATGCTTGCGCGCCGCGTATTCGACCAGATCGCGGTGATGGGCGTGTATTTCCGCAAACACCGCCTCGGCAGGCAGAAACATCACCGCGCCGTCGCCGGTCTCGCCGGGAATGATGTACTTGCTCGAAATATCGTCGACATGCTTGCGCACATCGGCTTTGAATGCGGCGGGGGTGGCGCGGTCGGCGCCCTCAGCCAGCATGCGCTCGTAGTTCTCCAATGGAAACTTGGAATCCACCGCGATCAGGCCGGTGGGCTCGGGCAGCTTTAGCACGCAGTCGGCGCGAACCTTGTTGGGAAAGGTGTACTGGAATTCATAGGCGCTGGTCGGCAGGACGTTCTTGACGATGGTTTCCAGCTGCACCTCGCCGAACGCGCCGCGCGAGCGCTTGTCGCCCAGCAATTGCTGCAGGCTGACGACATTGGTGGTGAGGCCGTCGATTTTCTTCTGGGCTTCGTCGATGGTGGCGAGGCGCGCCATCACATTGGCAAAGGTCTCATTGGTTTTCTTGAAGCCTTCGTCCAGCCGCTCGTTGACCTTGCCGCTGATTTCAGCGAGACGCGCGTCGTTGGTTTTGGCCAGGGACTCGATGGTGGTTGTCACCCGCAGCGTGACATCGCGCATCATCAGTTGAATGGATTCCTGCTGCGCGCGCGCCTGCTCGGCGAGTTTTTCAAGGGTGGCGCCCAGCACCTCGGCCTTGAGCGCGTCCTGCTTTTTCCCCAGTTCCAGATTGAGGGTGGCAAGCTGCTGGATCAGGGCTTCGCGACTGGCAGACAGGGCCTGCGCCTGCTCCAGTTGCAGGAAGTGCAGCGCCTGTCTCGTCTTGCCCAGTTCATCCCCCACGGCACCACGCAGACGCTCACCGGCATCGAGCTGGCTGGCGGCGATTCGGTCCGCCTGGCGGGCCAGGCTGTCGGCCAAGTCTGTGAGTATCTCGCGATGGCGATTTTCCTGCTCGGTTCGCAAGCCCGCGGGAATCGAGCCGATCTGGCGACTGAGTAAGAGGCCCAGCCCAACTACGATGGCGACAAGCAGAAACAACACCACCAGCACCATGATCAGCAGGGTTTGCATTTCCATGCGCTTAGCCCTTACCCGACAAATGCGGCTGCGCGGCCGACGGCATTGCCAGTCGCGGCCAAGCTGCGCGCGAACGCGCGCAGGCAGCTCGCGCAGACCGGCACAAAAAATGTGTAACTATCTGTTTTTTCATTGATTATTTTCACACTCCAAGACGAAATTGTAGCATGAGCCCAGCTCGGGTCGAACGTCCGCGCCATTTGTTAAAGATTGTCAAGAGTGCGAAAAATCACAGTCACGGGCACCGGTCCGGCGCAAATTGGTGTCTGCGCGGGCCGCCATTCAAGGCTGGCGCTAGCAGTTGACCACCCCTCTTGGCGCACAAGAGAGCAACAAAAAAACAAAAGGCCGCGTCAGAAATGACGCGGCCTTATTGTTGATGATTTACTGTCAACAGCTTCCGGCGCGCGGGCCGCAGTTCTATCTCCGAAACTACGCGGCTTCGCGCGACGCTTTTTTGCGTTCGTGCTCGAGCAGGAAGCGTTTGCGGATGCGAATGGTCTTCGGCGTGATTTCCACCAATTCATCGTCGTCGATGAATTCAATCGCCGATTCCAGGGTCAGTTGCACGGGCGGCACCAGCGCCACGGCCTCATCGGTTCCCGATGCGCGCACATTGGTGAGTTGTTTGCCCTTGATCGGATTGACCACGAGGTCGTTGTCGCGGCTGTGGATGCCGATGACCATGCCGTTGTACAGGCGATCGCCGGGCGACACGAACATGCGGCCGCGATCCTGCAATTTCCACAAGGCGTAGGCAACGGCTTCGCCCTGCTCGCCGGAAATGAGCACGCCATTGCGGCGCGACGGAATATCGCCCTTCATCGGCGCATATTCGTCGAACACATGACTTTTCAGCCCGGTTCCGCGCGTCAGGTTCATGAATTCGGTCTGGAAGCCAATCAGGCCGCGCGCCGGAATGCGGTAATCCAGGCGCACACGGCCGCGGCTGTCCGAGACCATATCCACCATGTCGCCGCGACGCTGGCCAATCGCTTCCATCACCGCGCCCTGATGCGTTTCTTCAACATCCAGAGTCAGCATTTCATAGGGCTCGCACTTGACCCCGTCGATTTCCTTGATCATCACCTTCGGCTTGCCGACGGCCAGTTCGTAGCCTTCGCGGCGCATGTTTTCAAGCAGAATCGTCAGGTGCAACTCACCGCGGCCGGACACCATGAAGGAATCGGTATCCTCGGTTTCGGCGACTTTCAGCGCAACGTTGACCAACAGCTCCTTGTCGAGCCGCTCGCGCAACTGGCGGCTGGTGACGAATTTGCCTTCCTGTCCGGCGAACGGGGATTTGTTGACCTGGAAATTCATGGTCAGGGTCGGCTCGTCCACGCCCAGCACCGGCAGCGCTTCGGGGCGCTCGACGTCAGCCAGCGTGCAGCCGATCGCCAATTCTTCGATGCCCGAGATCAGCACGATTTCACCGGCTTCGGCCACGTCCAGCGGCACCTT
The DNA here is from genome assembly GCA_036394575.1 of Usitatibacteraceae bacterium. Classification (GTDB taxonomy): domain Bacteria; phylum Pseudomonadota; class Gammaproteobacteria; order Burkholderiales; family Usitatibacteraceae; genus UKL13-2. The sequence goes on from DASWEY010000005.1 coordinate 9,044, forward strand.
GTTCAAGCCCTGAAAACCTTGCACCTGGTTGACGCGCGCGCGCTTCGGCGTTTTGTCGCCAATCATGACCATCACGTCTTGCGCGGGTTTGATCTTGCCGCGGCGCACGCGACCGATACCGATACGGCCCACGTAGCTCGAGTAGTCCAATGCGGAAATCTGCAACTGCAACGGTTCATCCGGCTTGGATTCCGGCGCGGGAACGTATTTCAGAATGGTGTCGAACAGCGGACGCATATCAGTCGACGTCTGTTTCATGTCGAGCATCGCGAAACCATTCAGCGCCGAAGCGTAGACAATCGGAAAGTCCAACTGCTCTTCAGTTGCGCCAAGCTTGTCCATCAATTCGAACGTGTGGTTGATCACCCAGTCCGGACGGGCGCCATCGCGGTCGATCTTGTTGATGACCACAATCGGCTTCAGGCCGAGGGCCAGCGCCTTCTTGGTCACGAAGCGCGTCTGCGGCATCGGTCCTTCGACGGCATCCACCAGCAACAGCACGCCGTCTACCATCGACAGCACGCGTTCCACCTCGCCACCGAAGTCGGCATGGCCAGGGGTATCGACGATATTGATATGCACGCCCTCGTAATCGATGGCGGTATTCTTGGCGAGAATCGTGATGCCGCGCTCTTTTTCCAGGTCGTTCGAGTCCATCACGCGTTCGGCGATGTGCTGGTGGGCCTGAAAGCTGCCAGCCTGATGTAAAAGCTTGTCGACCAGGGTGGTTTTGCCGTGGTCAACGTGGGCGATGATGGCGATATTGCGTAATGGGCGTGACATGGAGATGTACTCGGCGAAAGCGTTTCACGGGCGGAATGCCCGCAACGGCTGTAAATGATTGAGAAAACTCAATATTTTAGCATGCCTTGACGGCGATTTCGAGCTATTTGTGCACTGCGCCAAACACTGCCTGCCAACTGTCTATGGCTCCCGGTTACGCATCCAGTCTGCTGTATTGGCGAACGAATCCACCAGACGTACGCGTAGCGCCTCCGGAACGTCGACATCCTGCATGGCTCTCGACATGCACGACATCCACTGATCCCGTTCCGCACTGCCGATGGCAAACGGCAAATGCCGGGCACGCAACCGCGGATGGCCATAAGTGCCGATATAGAGCGGCGGCCCGCCAAGCCAGCCGCTAAGGAACATGAACAGTTTTTCGCGCGACCCGGCCAGCGACTCCGGATGCAGCTTGCGAATGCCGAAATAATCCGGATCCTCATCCATCAGATCATAAAAACGGTTTATCAATGCGCGAACCATGGTTTCGCCGCCGATGATTTCATAGGGCGTTGGATCGGCCTGATTCCTAGCTTCCTCTGTATTCATGCGAACATTTTATTCGCAATCCCGGCGCCTTTTCCCGGGCATGCAAATTTTCCGGACTCTCGCCACCTCCGCAAAACACGCCTGAACAACTTAACGGGACGCGACGACACTGGCATAATTGCGCCTTATGAATCCAAAAAAGTATCTCGCACTCAAAATCGACGTCGACACCCTGAAAGGCACCCGCATCGGTGTGCCCGGATTGATCGATACGCTGAAAAAACACCAGGCCGGCGCCACCTTTCTGTTCAGCCTTGGACAGGATCACACGGGCCGGGCGATCAAGCGGGTGTTCCGCAAGGGCTTCCTGGGCAAGGTCAAGCGTACTTCCGTCGTCCAGCATTACGGCTTCCCCACCCTGCTCTACGGCACGGTCCTGCCTGGTCCTGACATTGGCCGTCGCTGCGCGGATATCCTGCGCCGTACCCTGGATGATGGTTTCGAATGCGGCATCCACACCTGGGATCATGTGAAATGGCAGGATGGCGTCGTCAACGCCAGCGAAGCATGGACCCGGCGCGAAATGGAGGCCGCGCAAAACCGCTTTTGCGATATTTACAAACAGCCCGCCAAAACCCATGGCGCCGCCGGCTGGCAGATGTCCAAACATGCACTCAGGCTGACCGAAGAAATGGGCTTCGATTACTGCTCTGACGGACGCGGAACCGAGCCGCATTTTCCGGTGGTCAATGGCGAAATCATCGATTGCCCCCAACTGCCGACCACCTTGCCGACGCTGGACGAATTGATCGGCATCGACGGCATCAGCGAGGCAAATGTCGCGGAGCATGTTTTAAGATTGACCGAGGCCAGCCCATTGCATGGTCATGTCTTCACGCTGCACGCAGAGCTCGAGGGCATGCGTCTGAAGCCGGTGTTTGAAAAACTTCTGGCCGGTTGGAGCGCGCAGGGCTATGAATTGGTGCCGACACGGACCATTCACGAAACCCTGAAACGCAGTACATTGCCTTACTATGCAGCGGAACAAGGCGAAATCCCCGGCCGTAGCGGAACCCTGCTGGTGCAGGGCAAGCCTTTTCTGCCAGCCATGGACAAAGCGGCCTAGGTGACGCCGGCGCCTTGCTGGAACTGTGCTGTCACATTCAGGCTCTATGCTGGTCCATTACCGATCATCACTCCAGGAGCGATCAACAATGAGTAGCATCGTGATACCGGATTTCGAGGTTGCCGCCACTGGCGGCCAGCGTTTTTCCAGCGCGGCGTTCCGCGGCCACCCCTATGTTCTCTATTTCTATCCCAAGGATGCGACCCCGGGCTGCACCATCGAAGGCGCCGCGTTCCGGGATTTGCACGACGAATTCAAGAAAGCGGGCTATATGGTGTTCGGCGTATCGCGCGATACCCTGGCCAGCCATGAAAAATTCAAGGCGAAGATGGGCTTTCCCTTCGACTTGCTGGCAGACACCGACGAAACCGTATGCCGGCTATTCGACGTCATCCACGAAAAAAATATGTACGGCAAGAAGGTAATGGGCGTCGTACGTTCGACCTTCATCATGGGACCGAAAAACGAGATTCTCAGGGAATGGCGGGGCGTCAAGGTGGACGGCCATGCCGAAGAGGTGTTGAACGCCGCGAAATCCATGTCATAATCAAATCGCGACATCGTGAACGACGTAACCTGAAACCGCATTGCGCAGACACTAATTGAGTTGTTCCCAACTGATCACAGACCCTCTTACGGCGCAGGCCGCAAGAGGGTTTTTCGCTTTTGAAGCAGTGCAAAAATATCCCTTTCCCCCCGCTTCCAGGCCTTTCATTCCGGCCCGCACTTAACGCCAATCCGAGAGGACATTACTTTGGCCCCCAAACCCAGAAAAGACGCCGCACCTTCCGGACCCAAAACGCAAGGCAGCAAGCTGTTCGTCCTCGACACCAATGTATTGATGCACGACCCGACATCCCTGTTTCGTTTCGAGGAGCACGACGTCTACCTGCCGATGATCACGCTGGAAGAACTCGACAACAACAAAAAAGGCATGACCGAAGTCGCACGCAATGCGCGCCAGGCGAGCCGCTTCCTGGATGAGATCGTTTCGAGCCAGGAGGGCGAAATTGAAACCGGCATTTCGCTCGGGGAGTTCGGCACCCGCGAAGCAAGCGGACGGCTGATGCTGCAGACGCGTCCCGTCACCCTCGACTTTCCATCCGCCCTGCCCGACAGCGGCAAGGCGGACAACCAGATTCTCGCCGTCGCCCTGGATCTGCAGCACCACAATCCCAAGCGCAGCGTGGTACTGGTGTCGAAAGACATCAATATGCGCATCAAGGCGCGCGCCATCGGCGTCGCCGCGGAGGATTATTTCAACGACAAGGTGCTTGAGGATACCGATCTTCTCTACACCGGCGTGCGCGAGCTGCCCCGCGACTTCTGGGACAAGCACGGCAAGGACATGGAATCGTGGCAGGAGCATGGCCGCACCCTATATCGCATCAAGGGGCCGATGGTGACCTCGTTGCACGTCAACGAATTTGTCTATCAGGAGGACGACAAGCCGTTTTATGCAACCGTTGTCGGTACCGAAGGCAAGAGCGCAATCCTCAAAACGCTGAAGGATTACACCCACCAGAAAAATAATATCTGGGGCATCGTGGCGCGCAATCGCGAGCAGAATTTTGCGCTCAATGTGCTGATGGACCCGGACATCGACTTCGTCACCTTGCTGGGCCAGGCCGGCACCGGCAAAACCTTGTTGACCCTGGCTTCGGCCCTGATGCAGACCCTCGAATTCAAGGTCTATTCCGAAATCATCATCACCCGTGTGACCGTGCCGGTGGGTGAAGACATCGGCTTTCTGCCGGGCACCGAAGAGGAGAAGATGAACCCCTGGATGGGCGCCCTCGAAGACAATCTCGATGTGCTCAACAGCACCGATGACGAGGCCGGCGACTGGGGCCGCGCGGCAACGCGCGATCTGATCCGTTCGCGCATCAAGGTCAAATCGCTCAATTTCATGCGCGGCCGCACTTTCCTGAACAAGTTTCTGATCATCGACGAAGCGCAGAATCTGACGCCCAAACAGATGAAAACCCTGATCACGCGTGCCGGCCCGGGAACCAAGGTGGTGTGCCTGGGCAATATTGCGCAGATCGACACCCCGTACCTGACCGAGGGGTCCTCGGGTCTGACCTATGTGGTCGATCGCTTCAAGGGCTGGAATCATTCGGGTCACATCACCCTGCAGCGCGGCGAACGTTCACGCCTTGCCGATCACGCCGCAGAGGTGCTGTAACGCCCGATGCAGATTCGACGGACGAGACATGAATGAACCCGGCGGCACTACGATTTGCAGCACCGCTGCCGCCGGGACACTACCGGAGTTGCCCCGTGGAAACATGGTATAAACGATTAAAAGCGGCGCCGGCTTCTCTCGGCGAAACCGCATAAAAAGAATTTTTCAGCGCCAGCTCAATTGACGTTATGCAAGGCTTGGAGGCGAAGCCGGTCCCGACCTGCCTGCCCATTTTTTGAACGCATCATCACAATGATCCAATGAGACGCGGCTTCTATACCATCATGGCGGCGCAGTTTTTCAGCTCGCTGGCTGACAATGCACTGCTGATCGCGGCCATCGCGCTGCTGTTTGAGCTCGACGGTCCGGCCTGGATGACGCCGCTGTTGAAATTTTTCTTCACAGTCTCCTACGTCGTCCTGGCCCCTTTCGTCGGACCATTTGCAGACGCGCTACCCAAGGGGCGCGTCATGTTCGCGACCAACACCATCAAGGTCGGCGGCTGTCTGATGATGCTGTTTTATTCGGCGATCGCCGGCCTCGGATTCGAGCCCTATATGGTGGTGCTGGTTGCCTATGGCGTGGTCGGATTCGGTGCGGCAGCCTATTCACCGGCAAAGTACGGCATTCTTACCGAGCTATTGCCGCCGGAAAAACTGGTCGTCGCCAATGCCTGGATCGAGGCACTGACGGTTGGTTCCATCATCGCGGGGGTGGTGTTGGGCGGAATACTGATCAAGCCCTCGGTTTCGGGCCGTCTGCTGCTGCTCGACATGCCCTATATCGACACCGGAATCGAAACACCGGCAGAAGCCGCCATTTCGGTCATCGTGCTTTTCTACGTCATTGCAGCGCTTTTCAATCTGTATATTCCGGATACCGGCGCACGCTATCCCAAACAGGAAAAGAACCCGATCAGGCTGTACACGGATTTCGTGCACTGCTTCAAAACGCTATGGAGCGACAAGCTGGGCCAGATCTCGCTGGCGGTGACCACGCTGTTCTGGGGGGCCGGCGCCACCCTGCAACTGATTGTGCTGCGCTGGGCCGAGGTGCATCTGGACATGCCGCTGGACAAGGCCTCGGTGCTGACCGGCGTATTCGCCTTCGGCACCGCATTCGGCGCGATTGTGGCGGCCAGGATCATTCCGCTCAAACAATCGCTACGCGTGCTTCCCGCGGGTATCGCTATGGGTGGCGTGGTAATGATGATGACGATCGTTACCGGGATGCCCATCGTTTACGGGCTGATGATTCTTGTCGGCGCCATGGCCGGCTTCTTTGTCGTGCCGATGAATGCGCTGCTGCAACACCGCGGTCATGTGCTGCTGTCCGCCGGGCATTCGATCGCCGTCCAGAATTTCAACGAAAACCTGTGCATCCTGGCCATGCTGGCGGTATATGCTGGAATGCTGTCGATCAGAATGCATATCAACGTCGTGATCATGACGTTCGGTATTTTCGTTTCGCTGTCGATGGCCGGCGTCATCTGGCTGCATCGCTACAATCAGCGCGTGCATGGCGATGCGGAGCGCTACATCGGCATCGAAAAGGGCGAATCGCCGACGCACTTCGGCGAGCGGCCGCATTGACCGTCCGGCCTACATCAGCACGGGCCGGTCGGATTGCTCGTTTTGATGCGCTCCGTTGGCGGGAAAATAGAACCTGAGTTCTTCACTGATTTTCCGGATCGCGATCACGCTGCCGGTGCTGAAGTCCCCTTTGCGGTAGTGCAGTTCGAGCTCGCGACAGATCGCCTGCCAGCGCTCGTCGCCGACGTGATCATGAATGCCGCGGTCGGCTACGATTTCGACTTTGCGATCCGCGAGCATCACGTAGACCAGCACACCATTGTTCTCCGCGGTGTCCCATACGCGCAGCATCGAAAATACGTCGAGGGCGCGCTGCCGGGCCTGCATCCCGTGCCAGAGCTGGCCAAGTGTCAACTCGGCCTCAACCACAAAACGCACCTGTCCCCGATGCATTTTTTCACCTCCGGCGACCGCCTGCTCGATCGTCGCCAGCGTGTCGCGCGAAAAGCTGCGGTCGCGGATGATCGGCGACATCCACACATGACGAAAGAAGCGCCGCATAAACCTCATCAGGCGCTCCTACCAGTCACCGGAAGCGCCGCCGCCGTCGAAGCTGCCGCCACCCCCGCTAAAACCGCCGCCGGATGAGCCGCCGCCCGAACCACCGCCCCAGCCACCACCAAAACCGCCACCCCAGCCACCACGCCCACTGGTGAAATTCATCGCCCCCATCAGCAATACCAAAATGAATACCAGCACCCCCGCAAACACCGGGAACAGCAGGCCGCCGGCAATAAACCATGCAGCAGCCCCGACCACGCCCCCGGTCGCCGAAGCGCCCAGGAAGCGGCCCAGGATGGAGCGCAGCAGCGGGCCCACGATCAAGGCGGCGAAAATGCCGAACATGATGAAAGTCTCGTAATTGCCGCCTTGGGCGGCAACGCGCTTCCTGGGCGGTGGCGGCAATGCCTCACCGTCGATCACCGCAATGATTTTCGCTACCCCCTCGTCGATGCCGCCGGCATAATCGCCGGCCCGAAATCGGGGCGCGATGATTTCGCTGATGATGCGTTTGGACATGGCATCGGTCAGCGCGCCGGAAATGCCGGGCCCGGTCAGGATCTGCAGCTTGCGATCGTTCTTAGCGACGACCAGCAATACACCGTCGTCCACGCCCTTGCGACCCAGCTTCCATTCCGTGAACACACGGGTGGCATAGTCGAACACGGGCTCGGGTTGGGTGGTGGCCACGATCAGCACTGCGATCTGCGCGCCCTTGGCGGCTTCAAATGTCCCGAGCCGCGCCTCAATGCGCGCCTCCTCCGCCGCCGACAACGATGCAGTGGTATCGGTGACACGTTTGAGAAGTTTGGGAACCGGCTGGAGATCGCCCTCTGCCGCCCGGGCAATACTGGCCAGGCTCAGTGTAAAAACCAGCGCCAGGGAGCATGCGGCCAGCAGTAATGACGCAATTCTCCTGGCGCGCCCCGCATCAGGTACAACAAGACGGTTCATGGCAGCAATCGCCGCGAACGGCGCGAAGAACCCATCATCACGCGCAGGAAGAGTCCGGCCGCGGGCAGCAGATTATTTGGCGGGCGCCGTGGGCGCCGGCGCTGCCGGCTTCGCGCCGAAATCGACCTTGGGGGCGACCGAAATCGCTTTCTCGTTCTCGACCGTGAATTGCGGTTTTTCCTTGTAGCTGAATATCATCGCCGTCAGGTTGGAAGGGAATTGCCTCGCCAGCACGTTGTAGGCCTCGATCGCATCGGTAAAACGTTTGCGTGCGATGGTGATACGGTTCTCGGTACCTTCCAACTGCGATTGCAATTCGCGGAAATTCGCATCCGATTTCAATTGCGGATAGTTTTCCGACACCACCAGCAGGCGCGACAGCGCCGAGGACAGATCGCCCTGCGCCTTCTGGAAATTGGCGAGCGCCTGCGGGTTGTTCAAGGCATCCGCCGTCAGATTCATGGAACCGACCTTGGAACGCGCCTCGGTGACGCCGAGCAAGACATCCTTTTCCTGGGTGGCATAGCCTTGCACCGTGGCCACCAGATTGGGGATCAGGTCGGCACGGCGCTGGTATTGGTTGAGGACCTCGGCCCAGGCTTTTTTGACGGCTTCGTCTTTGGTCTGAAAATCGTTATATCCACAGCCCGAGAGCACCATTGCAGCTGCCAGTCCCAATATAACCAGAAATTTACGCATTGTTTTCCCCTGAAAATTCGCGACCATGCCAGCCGCGGTCGATATATCGTAGCGGACCCACAGTTTACAAGACCCGCAGCGAATTCAACTCCCCGCAACAAGCGCCGCCATGGCCTTGCGCGCCAACACCAGGTCTTCCCAGGCTTTCAGCTTTTCCGGAAGATTGCGCAGCAGATAGGCCGGGTGATATGTGGCGATGACCGGGATATCCCGATAGCGGTGCAACTTGCCGCGCAGGCTGGCCATGCTGGCATCCGAACCGGTCAGCCGCATGACGGCGGTCTTGCCCAGCGCCACAATCAGTCTGGGCTGGATGAGATCGATCTGCCGGTCAAGAAACGGCGCACAAGCCTGGGCCTCTTCCAGCGAAGGCGTACGGTTGCCCGGTGGGCGGCATTTGACGACATTGGCAATATAGACTTCGCGACCGCGGGAGAGTCCGGCGGCAGCCAGCATGGCATCCAGCAATTTGCCGGCCTGGCCGACGAAGGGTTCGCCTTGTGCATCCTCATCGGCACCCGGGCCTTCACCCACGAACAGCCAGGGCGCATCCAGGGCGCCGACTCCCAGCACCGCCTGCCGGCGCTGCTTGCACAAGCCGCAGGCCGTGCAGGCTGCCGTTTCGCGAGCCAACCCGGCCCAGTCGAGCGCCATGATTTGCGCGGCGCGCGCGGGATCGGCAATTGCGGCGGGCGCCGCCGCCTTTGCCTGCACCGGTGCCGGACGTGGTACCGCCGCGGCCGCCGGGCGCCGTGCCGCAGCGTCGACAGCTTGCACGCCCGCCTCGTGCGGCGCGGGATGTGCAGCTTGCGCCGGCGCCGCATCCGCACCTTTCAGGGCGAACATCGGCCACAGTTCAAGTTCACGCAAATAGTCTTCGTCGAAACGCATGATCAAATTTTCCTGGCGGCGATATTCAGGCCCAGAAACAACGCGTCCTCGCGGCCGGCCACCGCCGGATAATAAGCGCGGCGCAGGCCCAACTGGGTAAAGCCGAACTGTTCATACAGCCGGCGCCCGGCGATATTCGAGAGCCGCACTTCGAGGTAGATCATTTCCTTGTCGAGCTTGCGTGCCTCGCTGATCAGGAAGGTGAGGAAATTCGCACCGACGCCCTGTCGCTGCCAGCGGCTGGCGACGGCCAGATTGAGCAGATGCGCCTCATCGAGCGCGTTCATCACCACCGCATAGCCGATCAACTCGTCATCCATCCAGCAACCCCAGCATTGATAGCCGGACAATAGGGAATCGCGAAAATTTCCCGGCGACCAGGGGAAGACATAGACGTCTTCCTCGATCCGCGCCACCTGTGCGATATCGCGCTCTGCGATCGGCTTGAAAACCAGCGCCGGCAGCGGCGGATCGGCCAGGACAGCACTCATGCGGCCACATCCGGCAAGGGCACACGCAACGCGCCGTTTTCTTTCACCGCCTTGACGGCACGCCGCTCCGCAATGGTCTGGGCGACCTGATTGCGCAAGTACAGCGGCGCCGCCAGTTCCGGCGCTAGCGCCGCACCCAGCCCGGCGCGTTCAAGCTGGTGGGCGGCGATACGCGCAACGCATTCCGCGCGGGGTAGTGCCCCATGCCGAACCTGCGCAATCTGTCCGGCATAGCGATCCGCCAGAATGGTTTGCAATGCCGGCACATCGAAGGCGCTGCCGATGCCGCACCAGTCAGCGCCCTCCAGGTCCGGCAATTGTGTCGGTCGCGCCAGCAGCGGCGCCACCACCTCAAGCCAGCCGCCGGCTTCGGTATTGCTGCGTGCGTAAGCGGCGAAGTAGAACTCACCCATGCGCGCATCGACCGCCACCAGCGCGCGTTCACTGCCGGCATCTTCAGCCAGCGCCATCAAGGTCACCACCGGCAACAGCAGCTTACCGGCGCCCAGCGCCAGCCCCTGCGCCAAACCGCAGGCAATGCGCACACCGACGAAAGAACCCGGACCGCGGCCGAAGGCGATCGCATCCACATCGTCGAGCGTGCAACCCGCATCGTCAAACAGGCCGGTAAGCTCGGCGATCGCCAACTCGGAATGGCGCTGACCGGCATCGATTTCGCGCACCCGCGCCTCGCTGCCATTCAGGATGGCGAGCGAAAGACGTTCGGTTGAAGTTTCTAGGGCCAGAAGGCGCATGGCGGCCGCACACTGAATTGGACAGCCCTCATTATAGCGGGGCCGTGCCTCCGCCTTGGCTTGTGGTTCAGGCCTTGAGCAAATCCAGGGCGTCGAACCTGCCACCGAGTACCGCAGTCGAATTGCCTCCCCACCAGCGATCGATCACCGTTGCGTACAGATTGCGGAAATCGACCGCGTAGGCGAGATTGCCGTTGCCGTCGAGGCGATCCAGCTGCGGGGCTTGGCCGTAAAGGCCGCCGCGTACCTTGCCGCCCATCAGAAAATGGGCGTTGACCGTGCCGTGATCGGTACCGCCGCTCTGATTTTCCCTGGGCCGTCGGCCGAATTCGGCATAGGTCATGACCGTGGTCGAATCCCAACGATTCAATTCAAGCAGTGCCGATTTGAGCGCGCCGGCGCCGTCGGCGAAATCACGCAGCAGATTGGCCTGGGTGCCAAGCTGATTGGCGTGCGTATCGAAACCGCTCAGAGTGAGGCGAATCACCGCCATGCCGGCATTGCTTGCCGCCAGTTGCGCGGCGGTACGCACCTGGTTGCCAAAACCGTTTTTCGGAAATTCGGTCCTGAACGCGTAGTTGCCGTTAAGCTTGCTGGCAGCATGAACGATCTCGCCTTCCACGGACAGGATATGCCGCAAGGCGCTGTTGCGTCCGTCCGCATGCACCTGGGCGAGCCGGGCCTGTTGCAGAAACTGCCGTGTATCGGCCAGCGCGATCGTGCGCACATTGGGGCCCGACAACGGCCCCATATCGTTGGAGCCGACCACAACGCCATCGGCAGCGAAATGGCGCGGCGTCGGCATCGCCGCAAAGGCACGCGCCAGCCAGCCTGCTTCCAGATACTCCTCGCTCTTCGAGGCAGTGTCCCAGATTTCGATGGAACGAAAATGCGACAGATTGGGGCGCGGGTAGCCCACCCCCTGCACCACCGCCATCTGCTGGTCCTGCCACAGCACCATCAACGGCTTCAGTGCGGGATGCAGGGCCTCGTTTTCCGACAACGGCAGCACCTGGTCGCGCGCAATCGCCAGTCTTGGACGCAGTTGCGCGTACAGCGGATTATTGTAGGGAATGACGGTATTGAGACCGTCATTGGCGCCTTTGAGCTCGACCAGGATCAGCAGGTTGCGGTATGCGCCTGCCTCAACTGTCGCCGCGTCCGGCGCCGGTGCCGCCCAGCTCACGCCGTTGATCGTGCCGAACATGGGTGCGCCCGCCGCCGCCAGGCCCAAGCGCAAAAAATGTCGACGATCCATGATGGTTGTCCTTTATTTGAGCTGGTAGGCGGGATCGGCTACCAGCTGCCGCGCCCAGTCGGCCGGATTGCCGGTGAGCGCATCGTTGCCGGCGGGAATCTCCGACGGCGCAATGGCCAGCACCACCTGGGTCATGTCCTGCAATCCCCTGCTGCCTGTAAAACCGGCCGCCCATTTATCGAGGTTCCAGCGAATGCCGCCCATCTGCCGTTCCATCTGCCGCTGCATACGCCCTTCCCGACCCGGCGGGCCGAGATCGGCGCCGGTCATGGCAGCCATCTGATCCATGCTGCGCAGTGCGACCTCCATTCGGTCTTCATTGCGAAACAGTCGGTCAAGCAATTGTTTGCGGCCCAGCAGGGTGGCGGTATTTATCCAGGTTTCGCCGCCCGGCCATCCCTTTACATTGGGCGGGGCAAATACGTTCTGGCCCAGCAGCGCACTGGCCAGCACGAAGGGCCGCAGATTGGGCGCATCGATATCGAAGGTCTTCAGCGTGCCGACCACGAATTCCACCGGCGATTTGATCAGGGCCGCGCGGTTCTCCGGTGCATAGAATGCATCCGATGTCAGGATGGTCCGCATCAGCTTGGCGATGTTGTAGCCGCTGCCCTGGAAAATCGCCGCCATGCGTTTTACTTCCGCTTCATCGGGTTCGGGCGAAATGAATTCGCGCCATAGCTTGCGGGTGATGAACTGCGCCGTTTCCGGCTTGGCCAGCAGCATGTCGAGAATCTGGTCGCCCTCGAAATTGCCGCTGTGGCCGAACACGGCCTTGTTGCCGTAGTCGTGGATACCCCGCCGGAACATGAATTTGCCGGTTTCACGGTCGATGCTCCAGCCGGTGAAGGCGCGCGCCGCCTCCTTGATGTCCTGCTCGCTGTAATGCCCCTCGCCCAGCGTGAACAGTTCCATCACCTCGCGCGCAAAGTTTTCATTCGGTTGGTCCTTGCGGCTGTTGGCGCCATCGAGATAAATCAGCATTGCCGGATCGCGCGCAACTTCGTGCAGCAAGGTGCCGAAGTTGCCCAGCGCATTGCGGCGCAGCGTTATATTCTGTTGATAGATCAGCGGTGCAAAGCGCACCTTCTGCTGGCTGGTGGCGAAATGGTTATGCCAGAACAAGGTCATTTTTTCCGTCAGCGGCGAGGATGTGGTCAGCATTTCCCGGAACCACCATTCGCGCAGCTCGAAGGCATGTTCGACATTGCGCCTCTGCTCCGACATGCGCTCTTCCTGGGTCATCTGTTGGCGTCGGGCCGGCGGAATCGGCGCTTCGTCCACCCAGGCCGGCGGTGGGGTGGCCGCCACGCTGTTCGCGGCTTTGAGCAAACGGTCGGCCGCCTCGGTCCGTGACAGGCCGGCGAACGCCTTGATATCGGCATCGCCCGCCGCAAATCCGCTGCGATTGAGCAGGTGGCGTGCGCCATCACTGCCGATCGCCTGCTCCGCCTGCGCCGGCATGCCGAGCAGCCAAAACGCGCTGCCGACAACGACGACAAATGCAGCCTTTATGTTTTTCCCTGCAATCATCATTTTCTCCGCCGGATCGACCGTCTGCGTTCGCGCCGTCATTTGAAGGTAAATGAATCACCGGCAATCAGCGTTGACTTGAAGTCCCGCTGCAACCAGTCCCTGGCGCTGGCATCCCGCTTCAGGGTGGCGTCCCAGAACGCCAGGGTCGCCGCCTTCACGCCGTTCTGGATTTCGCGATCGCGCGTGGTTTCCGGCCGACGCCCTCCAAGAGCATGGCCGCCAAACACCATATGGTCGCCATCGACAAAAGAAGCTAGGTATTTATCGCCGGCCGGCATTTTTTCGTAGGGCGCCAGGCGGTCTTCGTAGCGAGTCCTGTCATCCAGCACGCTGCCGTCGCGCGTGCCGGTAACCGAGAAAAACGGCAGGGTAATGCCGGCAAATTGCCGGTCCAGGCCGATTTTTACACGCGCATTGGGACTGAAAGCGATTGCCGCCACAATACGCGCCTCGCGTGTGCCGGCCACCCCCGGAAGCGGCAGCAGCAGCTGCCCGGCAACCGCCAGCGTCGTCTGTGCGCCGAAGGAATGCCCCGACATGCCGATGCGGGCCAGATCGGCATGCTTGAACGGCGCGGCCCCGGCATCGCGCAGGCGGGCCATTTCATCCAATGCAAATTTCACATCCCCGATACGCAGGCGGCTGTTTTCGAGATTCATGGCGCGCTTCATGCTGCCAACGGCATCGTGAGGTTTCTTGTCTTTCCACACCGCTTCATCGCTGCCGATATGCTGCAGATGAACCACGATATAACCATGGCTCGCCCAGTGCCGCCCCCAAAGCGCGCCGCCCTCGCGGGAACCGCCAAGGCCATGGGAGAAAATGATCACCGGATAGGCCATATCCTTTTCCGCTGCGGTTGCGGCCGCGCCCGGGCACGGCGACAGAATGCGCACCGGAATATCGCGTTCACGCGCCGCGTCGTGCCAGACTCCATCGTCGGACTCGACCGAAAAGGGGCCCGGCATGGCAAATGATGCAACCCGGTTCGACGATTCCCGCGCCATCGCCGGTCCGGCGGCAAGCACGATGCCTATTGCCCATATCGGCAACCGGCGCCATGTGGAAAGGAACAACGATGTTTTCATCCTGGTTTCATCCCGGGTTCATGCCGGCCACAAGCGGCCCGCGCGCGATGCGGATTTCAATACGGATTTATTTGGCGGGCGCCTTGCGTTCGTCACGCCGATCATGCCATGCCTTCAATTCTTCCCGGGTGATGAACCCGTCCTTGTCGGCATCGATCTTGTCGAAATTCCTGGCGATCATCGGCAGCGAGGCCTTGGCCTCGTCGAGGCTGATCTTGCCATCGCCGTTCTTGTCCGCCGCTTTCAGATGTTCCTGCATCTGCGCGGCGCGCTTTTCGGCTTTGCCGGGTTTGTCCGCTGGCGCCGGCCCGGCGGGGGTTTGGGCAAATGCGGTCGAGGCAAGCAGGCCGGCAGCGATCAATGCAGCGCGAAAGGTCTTCATGGCGTTCTCCGGAAATTTAAACGGAAGCTTGTGTACACAATGCACGGCTCAGGCAGTACAACGCAGCGGACAGCGGATGGTCATGCCCGCATGGTAACGTCCTGTAACGCCGCGGCGGAACCACGCGGTTTGCTAACATCTGCTTACAACTGATGGCCGAAAAATCGGCCCGGTACCGGCATCCACTCCCTAAGATTCGCCCATGACTACGAACTCACTGCCCCGCCACCGTATCCTGGTTGTAGACGACGATCTTCGTCTGCGCGATTTGCTTAAACGCTATCTCACCGAACAGGGCTTTGCGGTCGACACGGTTCCCGATGCCGCCTCGCTGGACCGCGCGCTCACGCGCAATCGCTACGACCTGCTGGTACTGGACGTGATGCTGCCCGGCGAGGACGGGTTCGCCATTTGCAGGCGCCTGCGCGGCAGTGCCGGGCCGGAAGCGACTATTCCCCTGATCATGCTCACCGCCAAGGGGGACGACGTCGACCGCATCGTCGGCCTCGAGATGGGTGCGGATGACTATTTGCCGAAACCGTTCAACCCGCGCGAGCTGGTGGCGCGCATCAATGCGGTACTGCGCCGCCAGACGCCGCTGCCGGCGCCGGGCGCGCCCAGCGAAGGCGATGAAGTCGTCGCCTTCGGGCCGTTCGAACTCAACCTCGGTACACGCGAGCTGCACCGCGAGGGTCAGGCGGTCGCCATGACGACCGGCGAGTTCAGCCTGCTGAAAGTACTGGTGCAGCATGCGCGCACCCCGCAATCGCGCGACAAGCTCACTGAACTTGCGCGCGGCCGCGAACATGACTCTTTCGACCGTGCCATCGATGTCCAGGTATCGCGTCTGCGCAAATTGCTGGGCGAGGACCCGGCCAATCCACGCTATATCCAGACGGTATGGGGGCTGGGTTATGTGTTTGTCCCTGACGGCGGCAAGCACAGCTGATGCGCCTGATTCCCCAATCCCTGCTGGCGCGCACCGCGCTGGTGATCATGATCGCGCTGATTGCCAGCCAGGGCGTGTCGGTAATGCTGTTCAGTTACTACTCGCAGACGCCGCGCGTGCAACTGGCGGCAGTCCACTTCATTACCCAGTTGCGCACCATCCGCGCGGCCCTGGAAACACTGCCGGCTTCGCTGCACCAGGATTTCCTGCAACGCCTGCGCGAGGAGCGCGGCTTGCGCGTCATCCGCCCGCGACCGGAAGAGGTGCTGGAGCGCGCCCCCGATGTGCCGGTATTGCGGGTAGCGCGCGAACGTCTGCGCGGCGAGTTCGGCCCCGATGTGGATATCTATGTGCGACCGCGCGCCAATCCTTCGCTGCCGCCGGTATTGATCGTCAAGCTCAAGATCAACAACGAAGAATTCTGGACAGTGTTCCCACGCGGCCGCGTGGTGGAGCAGGATTACTCCTGGGCCTGGATCGGCTGGGCCACCTTCGGCGGCGTGCTGGCCCTGATGGGCGCCGTATTCCTGGTCAGCCGCGTCACCCGGCCCCTGCGGCAGCTGGCGCGCGCCGCGCGCGAACTGGGCCAGGGCAAGAACCCGGAGCCGGTCACGGAAATCGGCCCGGAGGAAGTGAAGGCAGTGTCGGCGGCGTTCAACCAGATGCGCGACGACCTCGCGCGCAACGAGCAGGAACGCGCCACCTTCCTTGCCGGCGTATCGCACGATCTGCGCACGCCGCTGTCGCGCTTGCGGCTGGGTATCGAGATGCTGCCGGCCGATCCGGTAACCCGCAAAGATCTGGAAAAAGATATCGAGGACATCAACGGCGTCATCGACCAGTTCATGGATTTCGCGCGCGATGAGAGCCGCGAGGCGCTCGAACTGCTCGATTTCAACCTGCTGGTGCGCAGCACCGCGGAGCGCGCCCTGCGCATGGGCGCCGAGGTGGTGCTGGAACCAGACGAGATCGCCGCCAGCCGGATCCGCCCGCTGGCGATGCGGCGCGTGATCGGCAACCTGCTCGACAATGCGATCAAGCATGCCGGCGGCGCGATAACCCTGCGTACGACCCAACAGGACGGACAAATCGTATTCAGCGTGCTCGATCGCGGCCCCGGCATTCCGGTCGCCGAGGCCGACCGCCTGAAACAACCCTTCACGCGTCTCGACGATGCGCGCAGCGGGAAATCCGGCGCGGGCCTTGGCTTGGCCATTGTCGAGCGCATCGTCAAAACCCATGGCGGCACCTTCAGGCTGCTGCCGCGCGAGGGTGGCGGCCTTGAAGCCAGGGTGGTCCTGCCTGTCGACTAAAAACGAATTTCCGAAAACAAAAGTCCAGCATTGGCGCGGGTTTCCAGGCAAAAATGCCTCAAAATCCGCGCCAATGCTGGACTTTTACCTTTCAAGCTAGACGCAAACGCAGTTGCGCCCCTGGCGCTTGGCCTCATAGAGTCGCTCGTCGGCAGCGTCGAGCAGTTTGTCGTGATCCATGATGTCGGCCATTGCATTGTTGGCGGCGATGCCAAAGCTGATGGTGACCTTCAATTCCGGATGGATCGGCGTCCAGGCATAATCCGCGACGCGCTGGCGCAGGCGTTCGCACAGCAGGTAGGCGTCCTCGATGGTGGTTTCCGGCAGCACGATCGCGAACTCCTCGCCGCCGTAGCGGGCCACCACATCGATCGCGCGGCAGCCCTCGAGCAGGATGCGGCTGACGATACGCAGCACATCGTCCCCCACCGCGTGCGAGCAGCGATCGTTCACCGCCTTGAAATGATCGAGATCGGCCAGCATCACGCATAGCGGGCGCTTGTTGCGCCAGGCGCGTTCGAATTCCAGCGCCAGCAGGCGATCGAGTTCGCGGCGGTTGGCCAATCCGGTCAGGCTGTCCTGCTTGGACAGCCTCTCGTAGGCTTCGGACTGTTCCTTCACCTGTACCAGCAGGCTCGCTTTCTCGTCATGGGCAGCCTCGAGTTTTTCCTTCTCCAGCTCCAGATCGCGGGTGCGTTCATCGACCAGCAGGCGCAGCGAGGTGGCCTGGCGGCTCAATTGCCGCATACGCGCCAGATAGGCCGATAACGCCAGCATCGCGATCAGCAGCCCCGACAGCAGTTGAAACCAGGTTTGCTGCCAGAAATGCGGGCGATAGGCGACGGCGATCGTGGCGCCCTCCTCATTCCACACCCCGTCACTGTTGCCGGCGATGACCTGAAAACGGTAGCTGCCGGGCTGCAGATTGGTGTACACCGCGCTGCGCTCGGCGCCAGCCTCGACCCAGGCCTGATCAAAACCGTACAGGCGGTAGCGATAGCGAATCTTGTCCGGATCGGCGTAATTGAGGCCGACATAGGCGAACTCGATCCGATGCTTGCCGGGCGTCATTTCGATGCCATTGGCCAGCGGCATCTGCTCGGTATCGACCTTGACGGCGGTGATATGCACCGGCGGCGGGCGCAAATTGGGCTGCCGGTTTTTGATCGCCTGCACCACCGCGACCCCGCGCGCCGTCGCAAACAGCAGGCGCCCGTCGCGGGTGCGCCAGGCGGCCGGCTCGGAAGTGCCGTTGCACTGCGCGGTCGCCATGCCGTCGGAGCGCCCATAGAGTATCGGCTCCACCGCCTTGCGAACCCCGCCCGCGACGTCGTTCAACTCGGCTTTGCTGAGCCGCACCAGGCCCTGATTGGAGCACAGCCACAGATTGCCCTGCAGATCGTCGATGACATTGAAATAAGAGCGGCCGGGCACCCCCTGCGCCGCCTGGAACAGGTAGGTCTTGTCGCCGACCACCATCGCAAAGCCGCTGCCCAGGCTGACCAGAATATCGCCCTCGGCGTCTTCGCCGATCGACAGGGTGCGCGGCGTGCTGCCGAGCTGGGGATGGCGCTGCAAACGGCCGTCGGACGCCACCAGCGCGAGCCCGTCGCGCGTCGCCACCCAGATCGTCCCGGCGCGATCTTCATGCAGCGAAGTCACCTGGTCGCTAGGCAGGCCGTCGGCGACACGCAACAGCCTGGCCACCCCACCCCGGCGCCACTGGTACAGGCCGGTGTTGGTCCCCAGCCATACGCTGCCGTCGCGCGCTTCGACAATGGTGCGAACCGAGGCCACCCCGAGGCCGTGCGTGCCGCCGACGCGGTCGATGCGTTCGCCGCGCAGCCGATAAGGGCCGCCGGCATTGGTGCCGATCCACAAACTGCCGTCGCGGCTTTCGGCCAGCGACAGAATGGCGCCACTGTGCAGGCCGTCGCGACGCGCGAAATGCCGCACGCTTTTGCCGCTCATGCGATAGAGCCCGTCCGCCGTGCCCACCCAGACGTTGCCGCCATGGTCCTCCAGCACGGCGCGGGTGAATTCCTCGCCGATGCCGCGCCGCGCCCCCCAGGCGAGGATCGGGCCGTCGCGCAGGCGATCGATGCCGCGATCGGTGCCGATCCAGAGATTGCCCTCGCGGTCCTCGAGAAGATCGCGCACAAAGTTGTTGCTGAGGCCGTTGGCGGAATTGTAGGTTTCGAAGACATTGTCGTGCATGCGCTGCAGGCCCTCGAAAGTGCCGACCCAGATATTGCCCGCGCGGTCCTCGTACACGCGCTGCAGGGTATCGCTGGCCAGCCCGTCGCGCGGCATGAAATGGCGCAACCCGGTGGCCGCCTTCAGATACAGCCCGTCGCCATAGGTACCGATCCACAGGCGCCCGCGGCTGTCCTCGAGGATGCAGGAAACATAGGCAGCGTCGGCATTGCTGCCAAGCGGGCGCGGCTGTACCGCGCCATCGCGCAGCATCACCAGGCCGGCAGCGGTGCCGACCCACACCTCGCCAGACTTGGTCGGCTTGATGGCATTGACCAGATCGTGCGGCAAACCATTGGCCGTGGTGAACAGCGTGGTCCGGTTGTCCGCCATCCTCGCCAGCCCGCCCCCGGCGGTGCCGATCCACAGTGCGCCGGTCGCATCCTCGGCAAGCACCGACACCACGCCGCGCGGCAAGCCGCCGGCCGGATTTATCGTTCTAAATACGCCGCGCGAATACTGCACCAGACCGCCGTCGCGCAGGCCAAGGTAGAGGCTGCCGTCCTGCATCGCACGCAGGGCACTGATGCCGTTACCGACCAGCGGCGGGGTATTGGCCTCGTTGAACACCGTGAAGCGATGACCATCGAAGCGGGCCACGCCCTCGTGCGTCGCAAACCAGAGATAGCCATCGGCGGTCTGCGCCATGCCCTGGATGGCGCTTTGCGGCAAGCCGTCATCGACAGACCAGCTTTCGTGGATGAAGTCCACGATCGGCTTGGCAGTATCGAGGGCCGCCGCCGGCAGCGCAAACGCGGCCGACAGCACCCAAAAATAAACGCATCGAATCAGCATTGACAGCGCGTGTACATAAAGTGGTGAAGCCCGGGCATCCGGGCACGCCGCATTATGCAGCAGGCGATGGCTGCTACAACAAGGCAATGCACATCCTTGGCAGATATCACAAAATGACACAATTTGCCGGCCGCCGAGGGCCGGGCCGATCGATCAACCCGGCAAGGGCTCGCGTACTCGTGCAATCACCCAGCCGGGCGGCGTTTGCGGCAGATCGTCAATACCTGACAGGCAAGTTGCACCTATCGGCTTGCGGAAATGGGT
The DNA here is from genome assembly GCA_036394575.1 of Usitatibacteraceae bacterium. Taxonomy (GTDB): domain Bacteria; phylum Pseudomonadota; class Gammaproteobacteria; order Burkholderiales; family Usitatibacteraceae; genus UKL13-2. The sequence continues at coordinate 29,357 of DASWEY010000005.1, forward strand.
TCGGCGCCTTGACGATTGTTCACAAAACATCGCCAAAACTGTTAAGCGCGCCATAGAAATGGGGGCCGGCTCCACCCAGAATGAATTCACAGCAAGCGCAGCCATGCAATGCCGCCGCGCCACCGATCCAACACCATGCTTCCTGAAGGAGGTCCGTCATGCAAACCGGAAATTCGAGCAGCAACCGCGATATCGTTGCGGGCAGTAAATGGACGCCGGAAAAGCGCCGTCAGCTGTTTGCCGGCTTGTGCCTTGCATTGCTGACCGGGGCGGCGATCGGCACCGTCGACACTGCCAGCCGCGCCCCGGGGGCTACGTTTTCGAGCATCGAAGGCAATATCATTGTCGCCTTCGATGTTCCATCCGCCGTTGGCACAGGCAATCGCTTCAGCGTTGACTGCAACGCCGTCATTGGCGACGTCCGGGCGCATGGCGAAGCCGCCTCCTCGCCCGTGGTCGTCGGCGGCCTGATTGCCGGCGATACCTACGACTGCCATGCACGCCCGGCAGCCGATACCCCGGTGTCGGACACCGCGCGCGTTCTGGTCATGGGCCAGGACTAACGCCAGCCCCGGGCAGGTGCAGGACGCTCGGCTCGGGCTCGAGCGAACTTGAGTAATACCGCTGGGCGAGCTAAGCTTAGAGACTTTTCGCAAGCACCAGGTTTATGAAACTTTGATGAGCTATCTGCCACGGAAATTTGCAATCATGGCGGCAGCCTGCGCCGTCCTGTCGGGAACTTGTGCGCCAGCCGGCGCCGAAGGCATTCATATCGGCCAGACGGTAGGCTTCACCGGTCCGCAGGCCGGCGGCGTGAAGGAACTCACCGACGGCGCCAAACTGTGGATCAACGCGGTCAACGCCAGGGGCGGGATCAATGGCCAGAAAATCATCCTCGATTCGATCGACGATGGTTTCGATCCGAAGCGCGCGGCTGAAAACGCCGGCAAATTGATCGATTCCGGCGTGGTCGCCCTGTTTCTGTCGCGCGGCACGCCGCAGTCCGAAGCCATCATTCCGCTGGCCGAAAAGGCCGGCATTGCCTTGGTTGCGCCCTCCACCGGCGCGCAGGTGATGCATGAACCGCTGCGGCGCGTGGTGTTCAACGTGCGCAGCAAATACCAGACCGAGGCCGAGCGCGCCGTCACGCATTTCACCACGGTGGCGATGAACCGCATCGGCGTGGTGTACGTGGACAGCAGCTTCGGCAAGGATGCGCTCGCCGGCGCGGAGCGCGGCCTCAGGAATGCCAATCTCAAACCGGAGTGGGTGCTCAAATTTGACGGCCTCAAGCCGGACTTTGCGCCGGTGATCGACGCCATCCTCAAGTCCAAGGTGCAGGCCGTGATGGTGTTCGGCACCGGCGCCCAGCCCGCCGAGTTGATCAATTCGGCAAGGGCCGCAGGCGCCATGGCGCAATTCGCCACCCTGTCCAACAATTCATCGAGTTCTTTCGTGAAGCTGCTGGGCGCCAACGCGCGCGGCGTCATTGTCACCCAGGTGTTCCCGAATCCGCGCCGTAGCAGCCACGCCATCCTGCTCGAATTGCAGAAACTGGCGAAAGACGCGGGGATCGAGCCCTCTTACGCCACGCTCGAGGGATTTGCCTCCGCCAAGGTGCTGGTTGAAGGCTTGCGCCGCGCCGCTGGCAAGGGCCCGGTCACGCGCGTCGGGCTTATCGAGGCGCTGGAGGGCATGAAGAATTTCGACCTGGGCGGCATGCAACTGGGCTACAGCCCGACGAATCATTCCGGCCTGGATTACATCGAGATTTCGATCATCAATTCCAAGGGCGAATTCCTGCAGTAGCGGCTGCCGCCAACGCTGTTCTTGGCGCCGCGTTTAGCGGCGTTTTTGCGAGTGGCGCCCCGTTCCAGGGGCGATTCATTTGCCGCTGCCAGGTTGCACGGAGCCGGCGGCGTCTACCGACCGCAGAGGCGGGATTGTTGAAGGAACGCGCGTGCACCGGCACGGTCAAATCGATACCACTTCAGCGTTGGAAGGAGGTGTCGCATGCGTACCGAACATTGGCAGGATGTAGCCAGCCTGTTTTTGGGCGTATGGCTGGTGTTGTGCCCGCTGGTGCTGTTCGTTCAAGGTGCCGCGGCCTGGTTCACGGTCGTGCTGGGGATCAGCGTCATACTATTCGCCATCGAGGGCCTGGTTATCCCCTCATATCTTGAGGAACTGGGGGAGATTGGCGTCGGCTTGGCGCTGATTGTCGTGCCTTGGGTACTGGGTTTCGAATCGCGTTCAGCAACGTTCAATAGCGCGATGGTCGGCGTGCTGGTGATCGTTTTCGCCGTCTGGGAAATGATGACGGACCGCGAACTCATCATATGGTGGCATGACCATTGGCATCACCATGCGGCCTAGAGCAGGGACTGCTTAAAGACCGCAGGAAGTAGCGCCCATTTTGCCGCGCGCGCGGCCGATCCGGTTTTGTATCCCGCTCGGCTGACACCCGCCGACTGCCGGCCGGACGCCCGATCGTTTCCGCCGCAGCGGGGATCCTCGCCCCCGGCGTGACCATTGTTAACAAACTGGCGCGGAAACTGTTAACGGCAACACAGAATCCCCTGGCGGAGACTCGCAGAATGCAATCACGCATTTGATTGCGGCAAACAGACCCACCCCCCGATTTTGCCAACCTGCCCTCACCAATCGACACCCCAGGAGACCATCATGCAAACCGCAACCGTCAATAGCAGCCCCGCAGCGTCAGCCCCGGCTTCCCTTTGGAAAAGCAGCAACGGACGCGCCGTCATTTATGGCGTATGCATTGCCCTGGCATGCGGCACGGCATTGGCAATCAGCGCCAAAAGCACTTCCCAGGTAGTGACCGCATTGACGGTTATCGGCATCGAAGGCAATGCGATCGTCGAATTCGACACGCCCGCACATTCCGCCATGAACCCGCATTACCGCGTCGATTGCAGCGCCGTTGGCAGCAATGCTGCCGGCGTCCAGGCCGAAGCCAGCTCTGCGCCGGTAGTGGTCGCCGGTCTGGAAGCCGGCCAGAAATACGATTGCCGCGCCAGCATCACGGCAGATGCGGGCACCATCAAGTCGGTGCGTGTGCACGCCGTCGGCCAGGACTGAACATCGCCGGTCCCGTGAATGGCCCGGGCAGCATGCGATCGCTCGCCGCCAGAAGCTACTGAGTAGCAAATGCCCAAACCATTGATACTCAATAAGTTGTGCAGAAAAATTAATCAACTCGCGCGCAATATTGATAATATTATTCATATAATCAACTAATTGCGTTTGCACTTGCTCGGTCGGGATTGCATTAGAATGGGGTTTCGTTTGGGCTGACTGGCGGTATCCACCAGCCTAGAGGTTTACTTCTGGGGCAGGTCTCCAGTAGCATGGCGAAATGATTCGCGGCCTACTAGCGTCCCCAAAATATCGCCCGCAGTTTTCGGGGCATGAAACGTTTCCGCTTCGTCAACTTTGGCTCAGAAAAGCCTACATCGCCGTATCTAAACACGGTGTGCACGCTCCGAAAGGCGTATTCGGCGACGACGATGCAATTGCTCGCTTTGGTGTGGGCAAAAACATGGTGTCTGCTATACGGCATTGGAGCCTTGCCTGCGATGTGATCGCGGAGGTGCCAAACGGATTTCAGGTTGGCCCGATCGGGACGCTTCTTTTTGGACCCCGCGGCCTTGATCCTTATCTTGAGCATCCCGCATCAGCGTGGCTGATACATTGGTATTTGGCCGGCGAAGGACGACGTAGTACGACGTGGTATTGGCTCTTTAATCATGTCGTCGGTCCGGTATTCGATCGCGATGACATTAGCAAGGGCATACGGGATTTTTGCGAACAGGCGAAGGTCAATCGCGCTGCCGCCGCAACGATTTCGCGAGACGTCGAGGTTTGCATGCGGAGCTACGCCCCGCGATCGAACAACGAGACCGCTGAAGATTTGGTCGAGCCGGTGCTTGCAGAGTTAGGCTTGATATCGCATCTTAAAGGGAACGAATACACATTTCGAATCGGGCCCAAGCGAAATCTTCCCGATGGAGTGCTGCTCTTCGCGCTCTCGCGATATTGGAATGGCCTTGAGTCGGGCGCCAACACACTGAGTTTAGACATGCTCGCATTCGAACGCGGTGCACTAGGGCTCGTGTTTAAGATGGACATTGATAGCCTTGCCGAGAGACTAATGAACATCGAACAATCTTCGCAAGGTGCCTACGGTTGGAGTGAGACTGCGGGTCTAAAACAGATAGTACGGATTCAGCGGAACATCGATCCGTTTCAATTCCTCGGAGCGGCCTACGTCGCGCCTGTGAATCGGCGAAATTAGCATGAGCAAGTACATCGACCATGTGCAACTTGCACCGCAATTCCAGCGTGCCATCCGTATAGACCTAGACTGGGGAAATGTAGGTGCGTTGAAAGGCTACCTTTGCCAAGGATCTGCGGCGCAAGCGGTTCGTACTATCGTCATGCATCTACTGGAAAGGCGTCAATCTGCATTTACCCTAACGGGACCCTATGGCGGTGGAAAGTCATCGCTGGCGCTCGTCTTGGCGAGCCTATTGGGTGGTGAAGTAGGCGTCCGGCGAGCCGCGAAGGAAGTACTCGGCGATGGTCTCGTGAATGACATTGCGAAACCGCTACGTGTGCCCACAAATGGCTCTGCTGCAAAGCTCTGGCATGTTGTTTTGGTCGCCGGCCGCCGCGAAGATCCAATTACATCTATCGCAAAAGCGCTTGCATCCTCTGGCATACCGTACGTCACAAAACGTCTTGGCGAGCGACCGGACGCGACTCGAGTCTTAAAGGTCTTAAGCGATCTATCCGAGCAGCCTGAAGTAGCCGGGCTTTTTCTGGTGATAGACGAGCTAGGAAAAATGTTGGAACACGCTGCAAGCTTCGGTGGCGACATTCACTTTTTCCAAGAACTTGCAGAAATTGCTTCGCGCTCGCACGGGCGTTTCTTGTTTCTTGGAATCCTGCACCAAGCGTTCGAAATGTATGGGGCGCGCCTAGGTCACGAGGCGAGAGTCGAATGGGGAAAGATACAGGGACGCTTTGCTGATATTCCCTTAGTTGCTGGTGTTGACGAAGTCATTGAATTGACAGGCCGCGCAATTGCCTCCCAAAAGAAACATCCGAAGTCAAAAAAGCTTGCGCAACTCGTCGCGGATTGCATTACACAAAATAGACCCGCATCCGCAAAAGACCTCCCAGAGAAACTCGACGCATGTTGGCCGCTGCACCCAGTCACAGCTGCACTGTTGGGGCCGGTTTCCAAGAGACGTTTTGGCCAAAACGAAAGAAGCACCTTCGCTTTTCTCGGCTCTGGCGAGCCAGAAGGCTTCTTGGATTTCCTTAAGAACGTCGATGACGGTGCGCAGCTCACCTACGAGCCCGCTCGGTATTGGGACTACCTCTGTTCAAATCTCGAGCCGACCATCCTGGTCTCTCCCGATGGACATCGCTGGGCGCAGGCGTCAGAGGCGGTTTCGCGCTGCGAAGGCCGCGGAAGCTCTTTGCACGTACGGTTGATCAAATCGATCGCAATTATCGACCTTTTTCGAAATGGCTCAGGCCTAAACGCGTCGCAAAATTTATTGCTTGCCTGCCTGGCGGATTCGACTGAGGCGGATGTTGACGCCGCGCTAAAAGACTTGTTGGAGTGGTCGGTTGTAATTTATCGTTCGCACTTAAAGGCGTACGGCGTATTCGAAGGAAGTGATTTCGATATCGCCGCCGCCGTTCAACGCCAGCTCAATGAGTCCCATGGGCTTGATGTTGTTCGGCTATCGACGCTTGTCGCCATGCAACCAATATTGCCTAAGCGGCACTACCATGAGTCGGGTGCCTTGCGTTGGTTCGAGTCACAGCTGGCAACGATAGAATCCTTGCCTGCGCTGGTGAAATCCTCGAACGCTGCCCCAGGTCTAGCCGGACGATTTGTACTTGTCATACCTAACGATCAACTCTCCGAAAAGACACGGCGAGCAAAATGCCGAGAAGCATCGAGCATCAGAGCCGATTTCCCTTTGGCCATTGGCCTCCCCTCCAACGCCGATACATTGCGCTCATTGGGTCGTGAGTTCGTCGCCTTAGAGTCTCTGAGTGTGCAGCATCCGGAACTAATGGGCGACAGTGTGGCGCGCAAGGAAGTGGTTGCGAGAACTGCAGCTGTCTCGGGAAAACTCGAAGAAGAATTACTTGTTGCCAGGAGCAATGCAGAGTGGTTCGTCAATGGCGAATCACTTCGAATCGGCGGGGCACACGATCTACACACCTTGGCATCTAATCTATGCGAAGCGCAGTTCGCTCAATGCCCTCCAATCTTTAGCGAACTTGTCAACAGAGAAAATATTTCTAGCAATGCGCAGGCAGCTGTAAATGCGTTGCTTGTGGCCTGTGTGACCAACGACCGCTATGCTGCCGCCGGCATCACAAACTACAGCGCAGAACGCGGTCTTTATGAAACGGTCTTTGCTGCTACGGGATTGCATCAATCGCTCGACGACGTTTTCGGCTTTCATAGGCCGCGCGCGGGAGATTTGAGTGCTGCATTCGAACCCGTTTGGGCAGCGGCAGACGCCTTGCTCGCCAATCACAAAGAGATAGTCAAACTGACAGATATCTACCGCGTGTGGAAGGCGGCGCCATTCGGTTTGACAGGGGGCGTGATGCCGCTAATTGGTCTTGCCTACATTATGTCTAATCGTGCCAGCATGGCGATGTACCTTGACGATGTCTACCAGCCCGACATCACAGACGTCTTTGCCCACGAAATTGCACGCGATCCGAAAATTGTCGCACTCCGCCGAGTTATCGGGACGGCCGAGCAGTCGAAACTGTTACGCGCACTCTCAGAAACCTTGTTCGCGAGAACGAGAGAAACTGTAGCACCGGAACCCCTGGCACTCGGGCGTGCGCTTGTTAAGTTCTATTTGAATTTGCCTCCGTGGACCCGGCGGACACAAAAGCTTAGCGTTGGCGCCACAAAGCTCAAATCTACACTGCATGCAGCCGCGGACCCGCCGAAACTTGTTCTTGTTGATTTGCCCAGCCTAGCAGGCTCCGGCGAGCCGAAAAAGATTGCGAAATTTCTGGGCGAAACTCTGGATGAGCTGGGAAACGCTTATTCCAATGAACTTGAGCAGACACGCACTCAATTCCTCGGCGCCTTAGGTGTGGTAAAGGGGCGGGAAGCAACGCTGAAGCAGCGCGCGGCGGTCGTACAAGGCATCACGGGCGATCTCCGCTTGGAGGCGCTTGCTACACGTTTGGCCAGCGATGGCATGACGCTAAAAGCATTTGAAGATATTGTGGGCCTCGCCGTAAATCGGCCAGCACGAGAGCTCACTGACTTAGATTTCGATCGCGCAACCATGGCTGTTGCAGACTTGGCGCTACAGTTCAGGCACGCGGAAATGCTCGCAGCCGTTCGAAATCGAAAGCCGTCGCGTCTCGCGATCGGTGTCGTAGTTGGTACTGGCGAATCGGGGCAGACAACGATGCGATCGATTGACGTTGGCAACGACGAAATGGAACCAGTCCAAGAAATGGCAGACGAAGTGTATAGCCTGGTGGAGCGATACGGATCAGATATGCGCCTGGCCCTGGCTGCGCTTGCAACCGTTGGTGTCAAGTTGATCGACAAACTGCCTGAAAGTAAACCATGACCGTAGAAATGCCGGTGAACGCTACGCGTCACGTTCTTGGCCTGTCTGGCGGACGGGACAGTGCTGCGCTTGCCGTTTTTATGCGGCAACGTTACCCGGAAATCGATATCGAGTATTTCTTCACCGACACTGGAAAAGAGCTACCGGAGGTCTACGAATACTTGTCGAAGCTTGAGGGGTTTCTTGGAAAGCCTATTCTTCGACTGAATCCGGACAAGGATTTCGATTTTTGGCTTAAGGAATACAACCACTTCCTTCCATCTCCCCAGACTCGGTGGTGCACACGACAGCTGAAGCTCAAGCCTTTCGAAAACTGGGTGCGGCCTAGCTTGCGAGCGGGGGTGCGCGTAACAAGCTATGTCGCAATCCGCTCGGATGAGGAGCATCGCGAGGGCATGATTGCCACCGACCCCAATCTTGCGGTTGTACTTCCCTTTCGCGAAGAGGGCATCGACAAGGCAGGTGTGATCGAAATCCTAGAGAATAGTGGCTTGGGGCTGCCTGATTATTATCGTTGGCGCTCTAGAAGCGGATGTACGTTTTGCTTCTTCCAACAAAAGATCGAATGGGTCCGCCTTAAGCAGGAGCATCCCAAAGAATTCGAGGAAGCCAAGCAATATGAAAAGGATGCGCTGGAGCATGGCTCTCCTTTCACATGGTCCCAAAAGGAATCGCTTACCGAATTGGAGCGGCCGGAGAGAATTGCACAAATTCGGACAGATTTCGAGGCGAGGAAGCAACGTGAGTTAGCAAATCGCAAATCGAATCCGCTGCGCCCGACGGAAAGCGTCGCCGAGAATATTGACGAGATGTATTTGGATGATGAAGGTGGCGGTGCATGCCTGATTTGCCATAAGTAGACTTTTGTACATGGCAGGTTGGCAACACCATGTGTTTACGATTCAACGACAAGAAGAGCGAAGCGAAAAATGCCCAGCCAGGACAAACCATCCTTTCGCGTTGCCGCGCGCGTCCTTCGCCAGCTTGGCGCGGAACTTATTACGTCGGACGAGATTGCACTTAACGAGCTCGTCAAAAACGCCTTTGATGCTCGATCTCCTCGGGTCTCCATCGAGGTCATCTCTCCACTGAATCCGATCGTACTGCGGCGAACTCTTGAGCAGCTCAAGAAAGAACGAATTGGCCCAGAGGCTGCGCTGCGCGAAATTCACAGTGCGTTCCCGGGAACCATGAGCACCGACCAACGAGCAGATGAGCTGCGCCCTTTCCGTGAGGCATCGTCGACGTCCAAGAAGCTCATTGTCTTCACCGAGAAGTATCTGGCCTCGGCTTTCCGCCTCTGTGTTTCCGACACAGGCGCCGGCATGACGATGACTAAGTTGCGCGATGCGTTCTTGGTCATAGGCACTCCAAACAAATGGATGGTCAAGGGCACGGATGATGGCTCTGGGAAGGTAACGCTCGGAGAAAAAGGAATCGGTCGCCTATCAATGATGCGGCTGGGAAGATTTGTAACGGTAACGTCAAGTGTTAAGGGCGAAACCAGAAATAACAAAGTTAGATTCGACTGGCGCGATTTCGAGGACCCAAATCTGTTCTTGGAGGATGTGAGGATCGATGTAGAGATCGGCGATAAGAAGGATGCTGACCTTTGCGGCACATCAATCGAGATCACGGGGCTTTATGCAGATTGGGACGAAAGCAAAATAACGGAGTTTGTGGATTCGTACGTTCGTCGTTTGGAAGATCCGCTGGTTGAAGATCTCCGGCCTTACCCAATAGATATCTTGTTTAACGGAACGCGGCAGAATATCCCTCGGCTAGCCGTGTGGCTGCGGGATCGATTCCGCTGTCGCGGTTCGTTCACATTCGACCCGCGGGTTAAGTCAGAAGAAGTTGCACTAACCAGTGGAATTCGTTGGTTTGGCAATTCAACAGACGAGCCTCAATCCTGGCTACTGGAGCAAGTTGCTCATATTCTGGAGTGTTCAGAAGAGGACGTCACTGCAATTGGCCCTATCAAGGTGAAGTTTCTCTGGTTCAATCGCGCACAGTTCAAGACAGACCCCGACATATCCGCAACGCAGTTGCGGGACGAGCTAAACGTCTGGTGTGGTGGTTTCGCAATTTATCGAGACGGATTTCGCGTCGGCCAGACAGGTGGGATGGAAGATGATTGGCTGCAAATGGATAAAACAGCTTTGAAGAGTTCCGGCTATTCATTGAATCGATATCAGACCGTCGGTAGCCTCGCAATCTCCTCGAAGTTGAATCCAGCGCTCGTTGACGCCGCAAATCGCGAGGGCCTGGTTGATTGTCCGCAGTACGAGTTACTGCGGCGCCTCATGCAGCGAATTGTGGTTAAGACGCTGAAAATGCAAATCGCGACAGTTCAGGAAGCAGAGAAGAAGGCAACAACAGAGGCGGCAGTCGAGGACTCGCTTAAACGGTCGAAGGCGGACGTTAGCAAGGCCGTCAAGACATTGAATCGAGTCATACGTGCCGTTCCGGAAGCCCAAAGACGGGAGCTGGATGAAGTTCGCAACTCTCTTGAGCAGCATAGCCAGACCATTGATGTGTTGGGGAAGGCGCTTGATCAGTCGAGGGAAACCCGGATTGAGGTACTCGAACTTGCAGGAATCGGGCTTGTCGTCGAAATAGTCGTGCATGAACTCGCCAGACTCACAGAGTCCGCCGAGCTGCTTCTGCTCGAGGCAACTCGCGACAGTAAAGACCCAAAACTGTCTCAAGTTGCCAAGTCGCTTCGCGAACAATTCAAGGTAACGAATAAGCGTATCCGGACCGTCGATGCGATGAGTCCGTCCGGCAGAAATCGAAAGGAGTCTTTTGACGTTGTTGGCTTGGTAAGCTCAGTATTGTCAGGATATAGCCTGCGATTTAAACGGCACCAGATTCACTTTAAGTTGACTCTAGATGGGAAGGAGACGCAATCTGGTCTCGTTGTCAAAATGGTGCAGGGGCTTGTCGCGCAAACAATTGAAAATCTTGTTCAGAATTCCGTTTACTGGTTGAAGCAATTTCACCCTGTGGAACCCGCGAAGCGCATGATCACCATTGACGTCGATTCGAAAGCGATGGTCATAGAAATCGCTGACAATGGCCCAGGCATTGATCCGGAGCAACGTGAAAAGATATTTCGCCCCTATTTCTCACTTCGCCCTAGAGGCAAGGGGCTTGGTCTATTCATTGCATCAGAAATTGCGCGTTACCACGGCGGGCGTCTATATCTGGACACGGCGCCTGGTCGCGATGGTCGGCTGCATACATTTATTCTCGAAATGCCGAAGGAGTCGAAGAGTGCCTAACCATCCTCAAGCAGCGACCGCAGTGGCCGCGACAAAGAAGAAGGTCATTTTCATCGACGATGATCTCGGCGTGCCGAAATTTAAGAATCTCCCCGAGACCCTGAGACAAGGGCTCGAGGATATCAACTCGCCGGATCTAAGCGCCTTGTGGACCGTGGGTACAGTTCCGCTAGCGCTGCCCGCGCTTGGTGATACAAATGCAGATACCGCCCTCGCCAGGGTTCAGCAAGACGATTTTGTTGGACAGATCTTGCTAGGTGATGCCGGCCGCAATGTGGTTGCTGCCGCCTTTCGAGACAGCATTGATTCCTATCTTGATGGTCGCAGGGCACTTGCAGCCTTTGCCGAGGCGGTCAGGAAAGCTTTCCCCGATGCCGATTTTGAAATTGAGGAGCTTTCTGAGCGCCCAGATGACCAACAGGCCTTACTTCGAGCCGATTTGCTTATCCTCGATCTCTATATGGACGGCGGCGATACACTTCCCAATGTAAAGAAGTACCTTCGGGAATTGAGCGCAAAGGCTGACCAGAATGAAATACCGCCTATTCTCTTGGTGTCTACGCAGACCAATACGCTGGCTAATAATCATTTAGCCATTCGTCAGGAAGCATCCATTAGCGCATCCGGGCTATTTGTCTTATCAAAATCGGATATTACGGGGAACTCCAATGGCCATTTCATGCTCATGGCGCTTTGGCAGCAACTCAATGGCAGACGCGCGGCCGCCAACAGCATGCGAAAGTTGTGTGAATCGGTCAACAAGGCGTTGGATGAAACGAAGACCAAGGTTCTGACGACGCTTTGGAGTCTCGACGTCGCTGCTCTCCACGAAATTTATGCGACGGCCAAATTGGAGAACGACAACTTCAATGAACACGTTCTTGAGCTGCTTGGCCGCGATTTGCTATGGCACTTTGAAGAAGATGCATTCTTTAACCAAGCGCTTCATGGGCTAGGGGATACCTTTGCAACCTCACTTGACCAAACGGTAGAGCCGCCAAAGGTTAAACATCGGTATCCGAGCTTTGTGAAAGTGAACACGGAATCACTGAATTCTCTTGTTTGCCATCACACTTGCACACCAACCCTTCCAAAATCGCAAATAACAGACTTTGTAATAGCAACGCACAAGAAAGAATTGGCGAATTTCTTGCCTTTCGGTGTAATCGTGATGACAAGCACGTTTGCTACGGATGGTGAGGTATTGATCAACGTCACCCCGCAGTGTGACCTTATCAAGCGAGGCCTCTTTGATAAGTCTTTAAGCCTTATTTTTGTGACGGCAAAAGCCGTTGAGGCACCCCCACAAACGGCGGGCAAAGACGCCTATCATTTGAAGGGTGTCGTCATTGACGGCAAGAATTATGACCTCCACATTTTTCCCAATCGCGTACTGTCCACCAGCCCGGCAAAGCTGGTCGATTTGGCAAAGGCTGCAGACTGGAAAGTAAAAGCCCGGTTGCGTAGTGATGTAGCGAAGCAAGTCCAGCAATCTGTTGCAAGCCATCTAACAAGACGGGATGAACTGACCAGCACACGCGGCGAAGAGTTTGCTTGCAAAATTTTTATCAAATTCAAAGATGCGAGTCACGGCGTGGACTGGTTTTCAGACTCGAAGGAGGTAACCTTCATTAAGGTTAATGAGTCGAAAGTGTTCCAGGTCGGCGACCAGGACGCTTTCTTTGTCGCCGCGTGGGCTGCGGATGTGCTTGGTCGAAAAATTGATGCGGCCAAGTTTGCGATTCCGAGTTTTTTTAACGCACTGTGTTCCGAACTCCAAATGGGCCTAAAGAACCAGGCGACTTGCGAAGGCCTTCCCTACAAGGTTGTATCATGCGCTCTGGCGAGTATGGCTAATTATCCCGGCAGCTTGCAGGTGACCGCAACAGAGATGCAATTGGTAGTTTTGTATTCAGAGGCGCATTGACCTGCCCAGTGGACGCGATTTGACAACCTGGGAACCACTCCTAAAATCAATTCAAGCTCACCGGTCGAAAGATGCCAGATTCTTTAAGCCGGTTTGTTTAATTGCAGTTGTCGATGGAATTTTGATTGGCAGGCTGGCCCCGCAAGATATTCACATATCGACCGCCATTGAGCTATTCGGCGAGTATATCTCGCCCCTCTTTCCGGAACGTGCGAAGCTAGGGTGGCGACCACTTTGGCATCTCTCAAATGACGGCGCCTGGGAATTTACAAGTCGGGGGCACATAGTAACCCCCGATCAATTTGGTAGCGCGCGAAAACCTGATAGTCTCGGCCAGCTATTGGCAAAGGTTGATCACCTTGGTGTCTCTTCGGCAATGTTGCCGTTTTGGAAAGCCAGGCGTGACCTCCTCGCGCTGCGGGAACAACTTTTGCTGATGCTCGAGAATGATGATCTTCCAAGCAGGCAGATCGCTAGGAAGTTGCGCGATCTACACCTTCCTCATAGCAACACAGTAAATTCGGTGGAATTCGGTGTCGTCAAATCGCCAGTCATATCAAAGGGGCAAGGATTTCAAGGAAATCTGGAAGCGCGACTTGCTGTCGAAAGTCACGCTACACGTATTGCCGTAGAGTTGCTCGCGGCCAATGGGTGGGAAGTCGAAGACGTATCTGCAAAGGAGTGCTTTGATCTCCGCTGTACTCGGAACAACAGCGTGCTTTTTGTGGAGATCAAGGGGACCACCGGGGACGGCACGCAGATAATTCTCACTAGAGCTGAAGTCGATTTCGCAAAGAAAAACTATCGCGCGATGATTCTAATTGCGGTTTCTGGCATTAAGGTTTCCGTTGGCACCGGCGACGAGATAGTAGCGAGTGGGGGAGTGGCTAAAATAATTCACCCATGGCGACCGAGCGCGCGGAGACTCAAGCCGATTTCCTTTGCATATGGACTAGATGAATAGGGGAGTGGCGGCGTTCCTTTGTTGTAGAGAGAATCCCTTCCCCCGGTAGGTCAAAAGAAGATGCGAAATGAGGTCGCGAAGAGGGGGCAAATACGCATGCGAACGTACCTGACCATTGTTACGATACGTGAAGGATCATCCCGGACCAAAGTTCCGGATTATCCAATACCTCTTGGAAGACGATAGGTGACTCCAAGAAGCTGCGTGAACCAGGAGGTGGGTCATCCGAGTCTCGGTATCCGCCCAGAACAGCGTGGTTCGTGGCCGAATAGTATTTCCAAAGCTTGGATATATGCCCCGACTTTCGTTTTGTGTCCGCGGTGTCGAGGTAAAGCTCGTTGTAGAAGTGCGCGCATTGGGTGTCGAAAAGAATCGCAAGCTCTTCTGTGAGCGCGAACTCCCCAGCGAGGTACGACTGTCGATACAACAAGCCAACCAGTGAAAGGCCAATTATTTTCTTCGCCATGCCCAGCGTGTATCGCAAGCAATTGTGGTAAAGACGCGCAGGCTTCATCCCCACAGCTCGGCTTTGTAGCTCCCAATATTGGGGCCGCGGCATAAATGTCATCCCGAATTCGTCCATTAACGCGCGCAATCGAATCTGGGTCTCCTCGAGCCTTGGGGGCGACAGCATCAAATCCCAAATTGGCGCGTCGAACGTCCACTTCGTCCATCCGTAACCCGTCTCTGAATCGACCAAGGCCACCAGGTCGATTGTCTTGTCGCCGAGCTTGATGCACCGTGGGTCTCGTTGATGAGTTCGAATCGATTCAAATATCCGGCGACGGGCTTCGGGATCCTTGCGCCCGGTGTTGGGATTCAGGGCAATCTCGGTCCCGAACAAGTCGAAATACACATCTAACTGGCTGTCTGACCATCCAAGACGGTTTTTGACGGTCTGATACCAGACGTCAATCCGCATCCTCGCAACCCCAGATTTCGGTTTTGGCCCGCGCTTGACCTTTTTGACGGGATTTGACGCTTGTTTGCCAGGCTGATCCGCCAATTTCGCTCCATAGAATCTTGTGCCTGCTATTTCGGTTATAACCAGTCACTTTTTTGTCACCTAAGCATGCAGCAAAATCGGCCTCGTGGACATTCCGCCCGATTTCATTGAATTGCCTAGGACTCCCAAATGACAAGTGAGAAAAGATCGCATCTCGCCGACGCCATGCTAACGCGCTACGGAACAGTGATGCGTGGCCTTGACCTGTATTCGGCGCTGGGATTTCGCACATACTCAGGCTTCTATAAAGCTAGTAAAAACAATAAGTTACCAATTAAGGTTTTCTCGATTGAAGGCCGACGGGGAAGTTTCGCGCTAACCCTCTCTGTCGCGCGATTCTTGGAATCGAAGGGTTCGGATGAGCCCGCAGAGTCTAGCCAGCGGCCGGCTCAAGTCGATGGTTAGAGTCAATGGTGCTGCGGAAAGGGGTGGGAACGGGTAGGAGGCCAGTGTGGCCCACAAGGGCAGGAGCTAGTAGCACGGCGAGCCAGAAACACGAACGCCCCAGATTCTCGTGACGGAGAAAAAGGGGCGTCGGGCGTAGGCGAAATGCACACTTAGCAGCAGCTTCTGAGTAGCAAATGCCCATGACTTTAGAGGGATGGGCATTTGCTACTCAGAAGCTCCGCCAGATGAAAAACGCCGCCTCCGGGCGGCGTTTTTCATTGTACAAGATGCCTTGCACAAGGCATCAACAGTGCGACCATGGCACATGCCCTTCAGGCGGTCTGAAAAAAGGCCAGGGCCTCGGCCTCCAGGCGGGTGCGGCGCATCGGCGGCAGGCTCTGCCAGATACGCTTGCCATATGGTTTATCGACCAGGCGCGTATCGCCGATCATCAGCACACCGCGATCCGACTCGTCGCGGATCAGGCGCCCGGCGCCCTGCTTCAATTTGATCGCGGCATGCGGTACCTGATAGTGCATGAAGGCATTGCCGCCGGCCTGGTTGATGGCGTCGATGCGCGCCGCCAGCACCGGATCGTCGGGCGCGGCGAACGGCAGCTTGTCGATCACCACCAGGGACAGGGCATCGCCTTTCACGTCCACCCCTTCCCAGAACGAATGACTGGCCACCAGCACCGCATTGCCCAGCTTGCGAAAGCGCTCCAGCAGTTCGGTGCGGGTGCCCTCGCCCTGCACCATCAGCGGATACTCAAGGCCATTTTTCTCGAACAGTTCCTTGAGCAGATCGTAGGCGCGATCCATGGCTTTCAGCGAGGTAAACAACAGGAAAGCGCGGCCCTGCGCGGCCGCGATCAGGGGCAGGGCCGTGTTGACGATGGCATCGGTATGCCCGGCGGTATTCGGGGGCGGCAGATTGGCCGGCAGGTACAGCAGGGCCTGGTTGGGATAATCAAAGGGCGAGGGCCAGGACGCGGTTTCGACCTTGCGTTCGCCGAAAGCGTCCTCGTCGAAACCTTCGTCCCTGGCTTCCGGCGCGATCAGGCCCATCTCGGTTTGATAGTGGCCGAAGTCGCCTTTCACCGCCAGCGTGGCCGAGGTAAAAATCCAGGCGCGCTTTTGCGCGAACACCTGGCTGCTGAAAATATTGGCGATCGACAGCGGCGTCAGATGAAACGCCAGCGACTGCGAAAACGCTTCCGCCCAGCGGATATAACCCTCGATGCCGCCGTCCTTGCCGGCCCCGAGCCACTGCGCCATTTTCTGCGCGAGCTCATCGGCGCGGTCCAGACAATTGGCGATTTCCGGCGCGCGTGCCGACTGGCTCTCGAGCATTTCACGCAGCTCGCCCAACTGCTCCTGTGCCTTGGCGAAAGCATCGGTAAAACCTTCGCGCTCCGCTACTGCCGCACCGGGCATACGGCCGTAATCCTCGCGCACGATCAGGCGCAAATCGCGCGTCGCTTTGTCGAGGGTCAGCGCGGCGGCCTGCAAATCCTTGAAATCGGCGGCGTGGGCGATGCCCATCAGCCGCGAGTCGCGCGCCAGTTCCAGCAATTGCGAGGTCGATACCGATTCGCCAAAGAACATGGTCGCGGTGTCGGGCAACTGGTGCGCCTCGTCGAACACCACGGTATTGCAGGCCGGCAGCAGATCCTGCGCGCCGTCGTCCTTGAGCACCAGATCGGCGAAGAACAGGTGATGATTGACCACCACCACCTCGGCCTCCATCGCCGCCTTGCGCGCCTTCATCACGAAACAATCGGCGTAACGGCTGCATGCCGAACCCAGACAGTTTTCGCGCGTCGACACCGCCGCACTCCAGGCGCTGGCGCGTTCGGGCACATCGGGCAATTCGGCCTTGTCGCCACTGCCGCCGCCGGCCAGGGAGCGCTCCGCAAAACGCCGAATCACCTGAATATGCTTGACGTCATCGCGGTTCATGAAGCGGCCGTCCGCCACCGCTTCCTCAAGGTGATGCAGGCAGACATAATTGGCGCGGCCTTTCAGCAGCGCGGTGGATACCGGGATGCCGAGCGCCGCCACCACGGTGGGAATATCGCGGTGATAAAGCTGGTCCTGCAGGGTCTTGGTGCCGGTGGAAATGATCACCTTGCCGCCGGAACGCAGCGCAGGCACCAGATAGGCAAAGGTCTTGCCGGTGCCGGTGCCGGCCTCGGCGATGAACACGCCGGCGCGATCAATCGTCGCTTCAATTTTCTCCGCCATTTCGAGCTGACTGTGGCGATGACGGAAACCTTCGATGCGGGCCGCCAGCGGCCCCTCGGGGCCGAACAGATAGGGTAAATCGGACATGCGCGATGATACCGCGGCATGCGGGTGCAGCGCCGATCCTCACCTTCGAGGACTTGCGTGCATGGACTGGGCGCCGTCAAAAACGGCGTTACAAATAGTAAAACTCCAGCATTGGCGCGGCTTTCAGGCCAAAAATGCCTCAAACACCGCGCCAATGCTGGCGTTTCTATTTCAGATTCGCAAATTCAAGAACGTCCGAAGATGATGCGTTCACGCTGCAGCAACCGCCTCAGCAGGACAATTGAGATGATTGCAATCAGCGCGCAGATCCCCATCGGCGGCAGGAAGTGGATCGCCTGCTCCTACTTCCGGCTCACCGCCCGATTGACCGTCGAATAGTGCACCTTGCAGGCATCCGCGATGGCCTGCACGGTGTAGTCGCCGGTCGCATATGCCCGCGCCGCCATGCCCGGCGGGCATTGATCCTGTAACCGTCGTCTATGCGCGACTCACGTGTTTCCGAGTGATCTGGCCGACGTTCAGAGCGCCTACCTGACGCATGATTGTGACGAACTCGGAATCCACGATCTCCAGCACGCGGTCCACGCCGGGCTCGCCGAAGGAGGCGAGGCCCCACACGTATGGCCGGCCGATGCCGACCGCGCTGGCGCCCATGGCGAGCGCCTTCAAGACGTCGGTGCCGCGCCGCACGCCGCCGTCGACGAGCACCGGGATGCGGCCGCCCACCGCTTCCACGACTTCGACCAGCACGTCGATCGTCGCCTGCCCGCTCTCTTCTGCGCGGCCGCCGTGGTTGGAGACAATGATGGCGTCCACGCCGTGGCGCGTCGCCTCCCTGGCGTCCTCACCGGTCATGATGCCCTTCAGCACCAGCTTGCCCTTCACGATCGCGCGCAAGCGATCGATGAATTCCCATGTCATGCCGGTGCCATAGAGGTTGGTCACCTTCGACACGTCGATGCCGTTAAAGTTGGCCTTGCGGCTCACCTCGTTGGCGAAGGCGCCCGGCTTGTGGCACACCGTGCAGTCCCGCTGGTCCAGGCGCCGCATGCGGAACATGTCCTCCGTGTTGCGCCCGCCCTGCCGGTCAACGGTGAGGACGATCGCGGGCGAACCTGCGGCCTCCGCGTTCCTCACCAACGCCTGCGTCACGTTCCAGTCGTCGGTCGGGTACAGCATGAACCACGCCGGCGTCCCGTGCGCCTTGTTCACGTCGGCGATGTTCGCGTTGTCGACAGTCGAGAGAATCATCTGGTGCTTGCGCTTGCCGGCGGCGCGCGCCACCGCGACCCCCGCCTCGCCGTTGTAAGCGCCGAGGCTGCTTACCGGGCAGAGGAAGACGGGGCTCGCCCACGTCTCGCCGAGGATCTTCACGCTGGTGTCGATCTTGCGTGCGTCGATAAGGCGCTGGACACGGATGTTGTACTTCGCGTAGGCCGTATGGTTGCCGTCGCGCGTGGCGTTGCCGTCGACTCCGCTCTCGAGATAGCCCCAGTGCGTCGGCGCGCCCTGCGCGAACATGGCCTTCTGCGCCGCCGGCTCGAACTCGAAGACGTTGATTGCCTGGTGCGGCGCGGTGATGATGCCGTCCGCGCCGGTGGCGACATTTGCACCGCGCAGCGCGTCGTAGCTCTGCGCGAGCGCCCCTCCGGGAGAGGATGCAAGCAGGGCAGCTATCGTCGAAGACAGGGCGGGCGTCGCCAGCAGGGGACTGCCTGCGAGGAAGCCAAGGAATTTGCGGCGTGCAACTTCTCGATTCATGTGGTTTCTCCTTGAGTAAACAATTGAGGTTCCCCCTGGAATTCGTCTTCCGGCTTGTGTCAGTTGACAGCCTGTCTCATGACGCTACGCTTGATCGATATCGATCGAGAATCACTTTAGGTAACGCGAAAGCCGGTGTCTTTAAAATTCTTGCGTGTGTAACTTCATGTTGGAAAATTGGGGGCTTGCAATATGGCGCCCCTCATCTCGCCCCAAAAGCTGCTTCGCTTATCACACCGTCCCACATAAAACCCCAGCATCGGCGCGCTTTCCAAAGCAAAAATGCCCCGAAAGCCGCGCCAATGCTGGACTTTCACTTTCCAAAAACGCGCCCTACGACCTTCCAAAAATAATGCTTTCCCGCTGCAGCAGGTGCGTCAGCAGTGCGATCGACACCACCGCAATCAGCACGCAAATGCCCATCGGCAACAGGAAGTGGATCGCCTGCACCGGCTCGCCGCGCAGGATGCGCGTCAGCACCATCAGCTGGCCCAGCATGGGCACAAACAACTGCCAGACGGCGTCCTTGAACTGGCCGAACATCGACACCACCGGTACCAGCGACAGCCCGCTGACCAGGTAGCTCACATAGGTCTGCGCTTCCTTGAACGTGCGCCCATAGGTGGCGATCAGCATCTGCAGGGCGCCGATCGCCGGCGCGAAGGGGAACAGCATGGCGGCGAACAGCAGGTATTGCGCGGGGCTGAGCGAGATGACGCCGGCCAGCTTGGGCATCGGCGCGAACGCCAGGGTGAGGCCGAAACCCAGCAGGATCAGAGTGACGATGACAATGCCGTAAACCGCCACTGCGCCCCATTTGCCGATGATCACCGCGGACCGCGACACCGGGTTCATCAGCAGCGGTTCCAGCGAGCCGCGTTCGCGCTCACCCGCGGTCATGTCGATCGCCACCGCCACGCAGCCGGTGACGCCGACGATCAGCGCCATCCACGGGATGATGAACAGCAGCATGGCGGCGCGTTGCGCCGGCGTGCCCATATTGACGTCCTGCACCTCGACCGCACGCATCACCTGCGGCGATACGCCGCGCGCGATCAGACGCTGGACGGTGACCTCTCCATTGAACGCGCGCAACAGGCGGCGCAACACGCCGCCGGCGCCACCGCCGGTATCCTGGCGGGTGTCGTCGTACACCAGTTCGACTTCGGCCTTGCCGCTCACAAACTTCTGCTGAAAATCTTTCGGGATCACCAGCACCGCATCATGCTTGCCCTGCTTGATCAGTTCGCGAAAATCCGGCTTCGGGTCCTTGATGGTCACATCCTGGCGCGCAAAGAAATTGACCAGTTGCGGCGAATTCTCGACGCCCTGCACATAGACCTCGCGCTTCTCGGCTTTTTCCTCGACGCTGGAAACAAAATAGGTCAGGCCGACCAGGATCAGCGGGCCCATCACGATCGACAGGGTGAACACCATCAAGGCAGTACGACGGTCGCGCAGATGGTCGCGAAGTTCCTTGCGCAACACCGTCAATATGGTTGCGATGCTCATGGTGCAGCCTCCGCGCCGTGTGCGCCATCGATTTCGGCCAGCGCGACAAACGCATCCTCCAGATTGTTCTTGCCGCTCATCGCCAGCAGCGCATCGGCGCTGCCCTGCGCCGTCACCCTGCCCCGCGCAATGATGACGATCTCGTCGCACAGCGCCGCCACCTCCTGCATGATGTGGCTGGAAAACATCACCGTGCGGCCCTCGGCCTTGAGGCGCTTGATCAGTTCGCGCAAGGCGCGCGTGGTCATCACATCGAGGCCATTGGTGGGCTCGTCCAGCACCACATGCGAGGGTTCGTGCACCAGGGCGCGCACGATCGCCACCTTCATGCGCTCGCCTTGCGAAAAGCCTTCGGTGCGGCGGTCAAGAATATCTTTCATGTCCAGCCAGTCGGCGAACCTGGCAATGGTTTTTCCCGAACGGGTGGCATCGACGCCGCGCAAATCAGCGTAATAACGGATGTTCTCGCGCGCCGTCATGCGCGTGTAGAGGCCGCGCGCATCGGTGAGCAGGCCGGAAATCCGGCGCACGCCCCCGGGATCGCGGGCGGCATCGATGCCGTTGACCTGCACGCTGCCGCCGCCGATGCTGACCAGGGTGCCGATCATGCGGATGGTCGTGGTCTTGCCGGCGCCATTGGGCCCGAGCAGACCGGTGGTCGCCCCCGCCTTGGCGATGAACGAGACGCCATCGACCGCGGCGACCGCGCCAAAATGTTTCCTGAGATCGCGAACTTCAATCATCGCGGTTCTCCCTGGCCGCGCGGCGCGGCAAGGGCCGGCTTGGCCGCATCTTTTTTCTTGTCCTGCAGCGGTTCATAGAACATCGGTCGCGGCAGGCGTTGCAGGCAGGCGCCGTCGAGGCCGGCGACGCTGGCGGTTTCGATGAATTTCCTGACGATCTTCGGCGCGCAGCCGCGGGTACTGACGCCGTGCCCGACATTGGGGGCAACCAGATGAAGCGCATTGTTCAGGCTGCGCCAGACCTCCTCGCCGTGCACCGGCGGCGTCACCGGGTCGAGCCCGCCACTCAGGAGCAGCACCGGCCGGTCCGATTTCACCGGCTGGGAAAAATCGGGCGGCACTTTTCCCTTTGGCCAGCTTTCGCATGCCTTGGCAAATTCATCGATGAACAAACGGCCGAACGGCGCGCGTCCGCTTTCGCGCCCGGCATCCGCCGGCGCAATGCGCGGCACGTCCTCGGCGCATACCACCGACATGCGCATGCCGAAAGCGATCTTGTCCTCGGCGAAATCGCCGAACAGTGCGCCCTGCGAGAGCAGCGGTGCGAAGTTGCCTCCCTCGGCGGCATGCAGGGTCGCCGGCAGCAGGGCGCTCATTTCGGGCACGTAGAGCGTGGCAAATACCGACATCAGGACCATGTCGCGCGTGATCTCGATGTCGCGGACGTTACCGGTAAGCGGATCGGCAATGGCAGCCTTGCGCGGTGTTTTTTCCAGCGACGCGAGCAATCGCCCGACATGCGCCTGCAGATCCGGGAAGGCCTTCGCGCAACGCGGTTCCTTGTCGCAGGCCACCAGCATTTTGTCATACGACGCACCGGCGTCGCGGCTGAACCCCAGCGGAAGCGCCATCGACGGCGGCGCCACGCCGTCGATCACCACGCTGCGCACCTGGTCCGGGTAGCGGCGCAGATATTCCATCGCGGCGCGCGTGCCGTAAGAGCCGCCCCAGAGATTGATCCGGCGATAGCCCAGCGCCGCACGCACCTCGTCGTAGTCCGCCATCGCAATTGTGGTGGTGTACTGGGTGAGGTCGGCTATCTGCGCAAGTTTGTCGCGGCACGCGGCAATCAGCTTGAGGGTCAGCGCATCGCGCTTGACGGGCTCCGCCATGCCCGGTGTATCGATATCGGGCATTTTGCAATTGAGAAAATTCGATTTGCCGGTGCCGCGCTGATCGATCAGCACGATATCGCGCTTGGCATTGAGTCCCCCCAGAATCGCCAGTGCCTGCGGCCCCAACTCGGCCGCCGCCTGTCCCGGCCCGCCCGCGAACAGGAAAATGGGGTCGGGCTCCTTGGCGCGCGCGCTGGCCGGCAGCACGACAATATTCAGCGGAATCTTGCGCCCTTGCGCCATCTCGCGATTTTCGAATACCTCGTAGCGGGCGCATTTCACTTCGACATCCACGCCGGCAACGCGGCAACCTTGCAGCGTCAGCGCAGCGGCTGCCGGCGCATCGCCAAGGTCGTCGCAGGCGGCAAGCAGGGTGAGCGTGGCGGCCGCAATCAATTTGACGGGGATAGACATGGTGGCAGCGAATTCCTCGGAAGAAGACCAGCCCGCACCTTATCTGGCGCACGCTGCCCTGTCAAAAATGCTGCGACGAATCCCCGTTCCCGGCCGATGAAACCGGCTTTGCGGCCAGCAGTGCGAGGCAACCACCATCAAGACCCTATAATTCGTCCATGACGGCACCCAATTTTCCCAAGCACGATCCCGCCGAGGCGGAATTCTGGAACCTGCGTTTCGATGCCGCCTTCACACCCTGGGACCAGGGCGGCGTACCGGCGTCACTGCAATCCTGGGCCACACGTGCTTCCGGCAATCCAGCGCCCCGCGTGCTGATTCCGGGCTGCGGCTCGGCTTACGAGGTGCGCTTTCTGGCGGGGCTCGGCTGGCAGGTCAGCGCCATCGATTTTTCGCCCGCCGCCGTGGCGCAGGCCAAACGCGTGCTGGGCCCGCTGGCCGGGCATGTTCATCTGGCCGACTTCTTCGCGGACGACCTGGCGGGCGCGCCCTTCGACCTGATTTACGAGCGCGCCTTCCTGTGCGCCCTGCCGCGCCGCTTATGGCGCGCCTGGGCCGTACGCGTCGCCGAATTGCTCAAACCGGGCGGCAGCCTGGCCGGTTTCTTTTTCAGCGATGAGGGTGAGAAAGGCCCGCCATTCGGCCTGCATGACGGTGAGCTCGAAGCGATGTTGCAAACGCATTTCACGCGCCGGCAAAAACGGCGGCCCACCGATTCCGTTCCGGTATTTGCCGGCAAGGAAAGCTGGCAAGTCTGGGAGCGCAATGCCTAGCGGCCTGCGGCCCGTTCAATAACCGGCGGCCGCCGGCGTGCGACTGCGATGGTTTGCTTCGGCGTAAGCGTCGGTGATGATCACGGCGATGCGCAACGGCGTGCGATCCTCGGCGACGATCGGCGTGACATAAAACCGCGCCGGAATGCGCTGCCCGGTGCGGGTGATGGCGAACATCTCGATGGTGGTCGGCCGGTCGTCGCGGAACAGCTTGTCGATAAAGGCGCGGATATTGGCCTGCCGCTCGGGTGGGAATAGCAACTCGCCCAGATTGCGGCCGCAGGCTTCATCGGCGCCATACCCCAGCACATGCGAGGCCGCCGCATTCCAGCTCACCACTGCAAAATTGGCGTCGCATTCGATCACCGGCAGCAGGGTGCGCTCAACATGGCTGGACAGGATCGCGGCGCTGCTGCTCGCCTGCAACTGGGCGCGCTTGACCATTTCGGTGCGATATTTCAGCGCGTCGTTTTCCTGGCCCAGCTGGCTGTTGGAGTTGCCCAGGCTGGCCAGCAGGGCCTTGTAGCGCAGTTCAACGATCAGGCGTGCGGTCACCGTACGATGATGCCTGAGACCAAAGAAAATCACGGTAAAGGTGAAGAACAGGGCCATGATGCCCGGCAGCCACTGGATACCGTCCTGAACGAAGAAGATGTAGATGACCGAGGGCAGCGCCGCCGGAACCGATAGCGCCGGGTGCGCCCATTTCACGGGCGCGAACGGCGTTACCGAGCCGCCGACGAAGCCGACGATCACCATGATCGTGAACAGTTCGCGATAGATATTGTCGGATGAAAACAGCACCGTGCCGAGCAGGCCCCACTGCACGCCGGCCAGAAAATTGCCGGCCACGATCAGCTTCGCCCAGATCTCGCCGTCTTTCACCGGCTGCGGCTGCCGGAAGTAGAACCAGACCGTGCCGCCGCGCATGAACAATATCAGGATCGAGAATGCAAACCAGTACAATCCGCGGCCGATGTCGCCGGTCTGCGCCAGCAACGCCAGCGTGATGACCGCGCCCACAAAGGAGAACATGACCGCAGCCGGCGCGGCGTCGTACAGCTCCTCGACTTGCCGGGCAAGAAGGCGTTTGGGATCGACCCCACTCATCGGCTGCTGAAAATCAGTTTCCATGATGTGCGCCCATTCCGGACTCGTCGACAGATGTCACGGCCGGAATTGATATTTATTTTATATTTATTGCTGCCGCCCCGCCCTTACAGCTTGATGAGCGGTCCCGGGAACAATCGAAACGTGAAACCCGCATGCCTCCCGGCACATTGCTTCGGTTTTAGACAGGACCGCTGCATTATGGGCAAGCGTGCGGTGCATTACAATCAGGGAATCACCTAGGGATCGGCGCGGACAGCGCCGCGCCGATCGGACATCATGGGACGACAGCGAGCACCGTCGCGCACCCGGATGCGTTTGGCCGCACTCCCCGAAACAAGATTTAACAATTGGGCCGGGCTTTTAGCCGCGCCTTCAATTGTTAAAGAATCAGGCCACGCCATACTTGATAAACCAGCCCATCAGGCGCTTCCAGCCGTCATTGGCTTCACCGGGACGATAACTGGGCCGATAGTCGGCGTGAAAGCCATGCGGCATGTCGGCATAGACCACGATTTCCGAGACACTGCCGGCGGCTTTCAGGGCATCGCGCATTTTTTCCACAGTGTCTGCAGGAATGCCGGTATCGGCACCGCCGTAAAGGCCCAGCACCGGCACCTTCAGCGTGGCGGCAATATCGATGGGATGCGTGGGCGTCATCTCGGTGGCCGGGCGCACCAGGCCGCCGTACCACGCGACCGCCGCCTTGAGTCTTGGATTGTGCGCCGCGTACATCCAGGTGATGCGTCCGCCCCAGCAGAAACCGGTGACGCCCATCTTGTCGGCATTGCCGCCATTTTTTGCAGCCCATGCGGCAGTCGCATCGAGGTCGGACATCACCTGCGCATCCGGCACCTTGTTGACCACCGCGAAGATTTCATTGATTTCCTTCAGTTTGGAGACGTCACCCTGGCGCGCATACAGCTCCGGCGCAATCGCCAGATAACCCTCCTTGGCGAAGCGCCGGCAGACATCCTTGATGTGCTCATGCACGCCGAAAATTTCCTGCACCACCAGCACGGTCGGCAGGTTCCTGCCGCCGGCGGGCATCGCGCGATAGGCCGGCATTTCACCATCAGCCACGTTGATTTTCACCTCCCCCGCTGTCAGGCCCTTGCTGTCGGTGGTAATGGTCTGGGCGCTCACCGGAACGACGGCAGCCGCAAAGCCGCCGGCCAGGGCGGTCATAACGAACTCCCGGCGCGAATATTCACTCTTGGGTGCGAATGGATCAATATCGGGATGCATGGAATTTCCTCCGTATGGCAGGGCTGGACGCAGGCGTTTCGCTCGGGCAATATCAGGTGCATGGTGGTTCGCAGGTATGATGAATCGATGAAATTCGCGCTGCTTATTCTACTCATATCCTGGGTGGCGATTGTGGGATCGGGCTGTTCATCGCCGCGCGTGCTGCCCGCTGTGCCGGTCGAACGCCAGGCGCCGAGTACGCCGGTCGAGCGCGCCGCGCCCGCGGCCACCGCGCGCGCGCCGGATGTCGCCGCCGGGCACCTGCCGGAAACGGCGCCAGCGCCGTCCGATACCCAAGTCAGCGAGCTGCTGATGTACGCGCTGTCGATGATCGGGGTGAAATACAAATACGGCGGCAGCAGCATGGAAACCGGCTTCGATTGTTCCGGCTTTGTGCGCCATGTATACGCCACGGCCGCCGCCATCGACCTGCCGCGCAATGCCCGGGACATGAGCAAGGTGGGCAGCGAGGTGCGGCTGGCGGATCTGGCGCCGGGCGACCTGGTGTTCTACAACACGCAGGGACAGCGCTATTCCCATGTCGGCATTTACCTCGGCGACAGCCGCTTCGTACACGCGCCCTCGGCGCGCAAATCGGTCGAGATTGTTGATATGAAAATAAGCTACTGGAAGCGCCGCTTCGATGGCGCACGGCGCCTGCTTGCCGAAAATCCCGCCGCGTCCGGCGGCGGCGATGGACGGCAAACGGTTCCATCCGCTCATTGAAATGCAAAATGCCGCGCCCTTGCGGGTCGCGGCATTCTTGCGCGGCGATGGTGCGGGAAACTTATTCGCCGTACATTTTCTGCTTGAGTTCGCGGCGCTCCTGCGCCTCGATCGTCAGGGTGGCGGTGGGGCGCGCCAGCAGGCGCGGGATGCCGATCGGCTCGCCGGTTTCCTCACAGTAGCCGTAGTCGCCGGAATCGATGTGCAGCAGCGCGCTCTCGACTTTTTTCAGCAGCTTGCGTTCGCGATCGCGCGCGCGCAATTCCAGGGCATGCTCTTCTTCCAGGGTGGCGCGGTCGGCGGGGTCCGGCGCCACGGCAAGTTCGCGAAGATGTTCGGTGGTGGCGCCGGCGTTTTCACGCAATTGCGCCTGCAGCTCCATCAGTCGCTGGCGGAAAAAAGCCAACTGGCCCTTGGACATGTACTCCGATTTTGGCTGCTTGAGCAGTTCGGCCTCGCTCATCACCGCGCCATGCGGCAGCTTGACGGCGGCCTTGACGACGATGGGTTCGGTTTTGACAGGGGCTTTGGGTACGATCTTCAGTTCTGCTTTGGGGCTGGTGGCTTTGGTCACGGTTTTGGGGGCAGTTTTGGGCGCGGCCTTGGGGGTCGCTTTGGGGATGGCTTTCAGATTGGCTTTCGGGGTGGCTTTGGGAGTGGCTTTCGGCGCAGTCTTGCTCACGGACGCAAGCTTGCCCTTGGCGCTTTTCGCACCGGTTTTTGCGGCTGTTTTCGCGCCCGATTTAGCCGATGTTTTAGCTTTTTTTGCGGTGGCCAACGTCATTCTCCTGAAGCATGCATCTAAAAACTGCGAGGGAATCGCTGTGTTGTCTGCAACACCCGGATTTTGGAAACGCGTAAGTGTACTTAAACCATTTTTCAAACACAACGCAATTATTATTTACTCGAACTATGCTTGCGGCACCTTAAATACGCTCATTCTAAAAAAATTGTAGATCCAGCATTGGCGCGGCTTTCAGGACAAAAATGCCTCAAAACGCGCGCCGATGCTGGAGTTTGTCTATATTTCCATCGCTGCATCATCCCTTCCGCCTCAGGGCAGCAAGGCCGGCGTCACCAAGGCCATGGCCACCACGGTGGCCGCCCGGTCGGCGTTGAAAAAGGCCTTGGGCGCCGCCTCGGCATCGATGATGCCGATGGTCTTGCCGGCTTCGTCGAACAGGGGCACGCAGATTTCCGATTGCACCGCGTCGTCGCAGACATAAAAACCGCCGCCCTCGGCGGTGTAGGCGGCGACATCGTCGATCACCTTGGCATGACCGCTGAGGCCCACGCTGCTATTGGTACTGCCGGCCGCAAATTGCGCGGTCAGTGGAAATTCCGCGCGGCTCGGACGTCCGCGATAGGCCAACTTGGCCAGAACAGCGTCGGCAAAACCATTGCGGCGCGCCTGGTAAATGCCCACCCAGTCGGCGCCCAGCAACTGGGTGCCATGCTCAACCAATTGATTCAGCAGCAATAACTTGCGTTTATTGGCCTCGTTGCGTCCGCCCAGGATCGCCGTCAGGTCGTAGAGCGTGGGCGCCAGTTCCTCGATCAGCGAACAACTGCCATCCTCGGACAGCATCGGCACGCGATAGGTGTAGAGCGTATTGTCGTCGAAACCGGGCGGCAGGTCGCCCAGCGCCTCGATAAAGGCGCGAATGGCTTTTTCAATCACCGGCACCTGATCGAGCAGATCGTCGAGCTCGGCGCGGATCAGGTATTGCTGGATGCGTTCGGTGGCGTTGACGGGCATTGCGGTGTCCTGGGTTGAATCAACTCTTATAGTTGGGCACGCTGCAAGGCGCTTTCAAGGTCGGCGATCAAATCGCCGGCGTCTTCAATCCCCACGGAGAGGCGCAACAAATCGTCCGGTGCCGGTGTGCCGGCGCCTTCCACGCTGGCGCGATGCTCGATCAGGCTCTCCACCCCGCCCAGGGAGGTGGCCCGTTTCCACAGTTGCACATTGGCGGCCGTGGCGATCGCCGCGGCTTCACCGGCCCCGTTTTTACCTTTGACGCGAATCGACATCATGCCGCCGAAACCGCCGTGCATTTGCCTGGCGGCGATGGCATGCCCGGCGAACGACTTGAGGCCCGGATACATGACTTCACTCACCAAGGGATGGCGTTCAAAGTGTTCGGCGATGCGCTGTGCCGAGATGCAGGCAGTGCGCACGCGCGGATACAGGGTGCGCATGCCGCGCGTCAGCAGCCAAGCTTCGAAAGGACCGAGCACGCCGCCGATTTGCGCGCGGATGCTGCGAATTCGCTGCCAGGTCGGCGAATCCTCACGCACCGTCAGGGTGCCGGCGATCACATCCGAATGGCCGTTGAGATATTTGGTGGCCGCATGCATGACGATATCGGCACCGAGTTTCAATGGCTGGCTCAGTACCGGTGTGCCGACGGTGGAATCGACCGCCACCAGGGCGCCCGCCTGATGCGCGATTTCGCAGGTGGCGGCGATATCGGTGATGGTCCACAGCGGATTGGCGGGCGTTTCGATCCACACCATTTTCGTTTTGCCGGGCTTGATCGCGGTCTTCACCGCTGCGGGCGAATCCATGTCGATGAACTCGATCTGCAGGCCCCACTGCGTCGCAAAATTTTTCAGCCAGTTGCGCAGCGACCAGTACATCACCTTCGGCGCCAGTACATGATCGCCCGGCGCCAGCGCCTGGAACACCGCCGTAGCCGCCGCCATGCCGGAGGCAAACAGCAGTGTCTGGTGACCGCCTTCCAGCGCGGTCAGCACCGCTTCGGCCTGATCGAAGGTCGGGTTCTGGTCGCGCGCATACACGCGGCCCGAACGATACTGGTTATCGGCATCACGCAAATAGGTGGTGGCGGTGTGTATCGGCGGCGAGATCGCCTTGGTGGCTTCGTCCACCCAGCCCAGCGCCTGCGCCGCAATGCTTTCCGGTTTCATGTTTTTGGCATCCATCAGCTTTCCTGTCTGGGCACGTTGGGCACAATCGGCGGCCGTTCGATAAAGGTAACTTCAAGCCCCCGCGCACGCATCCAGTCGGCCACCGCAAAACCGGTGGCGCGCGGCCAGGGCCGCAACTCATGCGGCCGGTAGCGCCGGTAGTCGACAAGTTCCGGCGAGAGTTTGATGTCGCCGGTGGTGACGACGTGATAACACAGCATCACTTCGTTTTTTCGCTCGAAAATATAGTTGCCGATGATATGGGTTTCGATCACATCGAGATTGGTTTCTTCCTTGACCTCGCGCGCCACGCCCTTCACCGGGTCTTCATTCTTTTCCAGATAGCCGGTGATCAGCGCGAAAGCCCCTTCGGGCCAGCCTGCACCACGCGCCAGGATGATCTCGCCCTTGTGTTCCACCAGCGCGCCGACGGCAGGCGTCGGGTTTTCGTAGTGGATGAATCCACAGGCGCCATCCGGGCAGAGACGGCGCAGGATCATGCCGCCGTCCTCGGCGATTTCTCGGTCGATCAGGGGTGTTGCACAGCGCGGGCAGAAGGTGAAGCTCACGGGGCCTCGCGAGCGGCGCCTACTTGCCGCCGACCCAGGACTTCACGCTCTCCAGCGCCGCGCCCAGGCCCGCCGCATTGGTACCGCCGGCCATCGCCATATCGGGCTTGCCGCCGCCCTTGCCGCCGACCTGCTGCGCGACATGATTGACCAGTTCGCCGGCCTTGTATTTCGCGATCAAATCGGCAGTGACGCCGGCCGCAATTTGCACCTTGTCGCCCTCCACCACCGCCAGCACGATGATGCCGGATTTAAGCTTGTTCTTGACCTGGTCCATGGTGTCGCGCAACCCCTTGGCATCGACGCCCTCGAGCTTCGCCGCCAGTACCCTGACGCCATTCACCTCGGTGGCCTGCGCCAGCAGTTCATCGCCCTGCGAGGCGGCCATTTTCGATTTCAGCGCAGCCAATTGTTTTTCCATGGCCTTCATGGCATCGAGCAACTGGCCGACGCGCGTTTCCACTTCCTGCGGCTGCGCTTTCAGCAGCGCGGCCGATGCCGCCAGCTGTTTTTCCATGTTCTGCACATAGGCAAACGCGACCGAGCCGGCCACCGCTTCCACACGGCGAATACCGGCCGCCACGCCGCTCTCGGATACGATCTTGAACAGGCCGATATCGCCGGTGCGGGCCACGTGGGTGCCGCCGCACAGTTCGCGCGAGGAGCCGATATCGAGCACGCGTACTTCGTCGCCGTATTTTTCGCCAAACAGCATCATCGCGCCGGTTTTTTGCGCGGCCTCGATCGGCATCACCCGCGCCTGCACGGCTTCATTGCGCAGAATTTCCGCATTCACCAGTTCCTCGACGCGGGCGATTTCCGCCGCCGTCATCGGCGCATTGTGCGCGAAGTCGAAGCGCGTCTTGTCGGCATCGACCAGGGAACCTTTTTGCTGCACATGGCCGCCCAGCACCTCGCGCAACGCCTTGTGCATCAGGTGCGTGACCGAGTGGTGGCGCATGGTGCGGTAGCGCAGTTCGAGATTGACGTTGGCAGATACGCTGTCGCCGACCTTCAGCGTCCCCGAAGCGACCGAGCCGTGATGGCCGAATACATCCGCCTGGATTTTCTGCGTATCGACCACTTCGAAATTGGCGCTGCCGCTGGTCAGCACGCCCTGGTCGCCGACCTGGCCGCCGGACTCGGCGTAGAACGGCGTCTTGTCCAGCACCACGATACCGGTCTCGCCGGCTTTCAGTTCTTTCACGGCCGAGCCGTCCCGATACAGGGCCAGCACCCGACCAGTGGCCGTCAGCGTTTCATAGCCCTTGAATTCGGTCTTGCCGCCGTCGTAGCTGATCTGCCCCTTGGCGGTGAACTTGCCGGCCGCGCGCGAGCGCTCCTGCTGCTCGGCCATGGCCTTTTCGAAACCGGCCATATCCACTTCAAAGCCGCGCTCGCGGCCGATGTCGGCGGTCAGATCGACCGGAAAACCGAAGGTGTCATACAGTTTGAAGGCGGTATCGCCATCGAGGCGCTTCGCATTTTTGGCCAGGGCCGCTTCGAGAATCACCATGCCGTTTTCCAGCGTTTCGCCGAAGCGCTCCTCTTCCTGCTTCAGCACCGCCTTGACGCGCTCCTTCGCCTCCACGATCTCGGGGAAGGCATCGCCCATCACCTTGGCGAGATCGTCGACCAGCTTGTAGAAAAACGGCTTCTTCTGCCCAAGCTTGTAGCCGTGGCGCATGGCGCGGCGGGCGATGCGGCGCAGCACATAGCCGCGGCCGGCGTTTTCGGGGATCACCCCGTCGCACACCAGGAAGGCACAGGCGCGGATGTGATCGGCAATCACGCGCAGACTCGGCGACTCGATATCCTTGCAACCGGTCTCGCGCATGGCGGCCTTGATCAGCGCCTGGAATAAATCGATTTCGTAATTGGCATGCACATGCTGCAGCACCGCCGACAGGCGTTCAAGGCCCATGCCGGTATCGACCGAGGGCCTGGGCAGGGGGACCATCGGCCCGTCCGCGACTTCGCGGTTGTACTGCATGAACACCAGGTTCCAGATCTCGATATAGCGATCGCCGTCCTCTTCGGGCGAGCCGGGCGGGCCGCCGGGAATGTGCGGGCCATGGTCATAAAACAACTCACTGCAGGGGCCGCAAGGTCCCGTATCGCCCATCATCCAGAAATTGTCCGAGGCGTAGCGCGCGCCCTTGTTGTCGCCGATGCGCACGATGCGATCCTTCGGTACGCCGATTTCATTCGCCCAAATGTTGTAGGCCTCGTCGTCTTCCGCATATACCGTCACCCACAGTTTCTCGGATGGCAGCTTGTAGACCTTGGTCAGCAGTTCCCAGGCGAAGCCGATGGCCTCGCGCTTGAAATAATCACCGAAGCTGAAGTTGCCCAGCATCTCGAAAAAGGTGTGATGGCGCGCGGTGTAACCGACGTTTTCCAGATCGTTATGCTTGCCGCCAGCGCGCACACAGCGCTGCGAGGTCACCGCGCGGTTGTAAGGCCGCTTGTCGAAACCGAGGAACACGTCCTTGAACTGATTCATGCCCGCGTTGGTGAACAGCAAGGTCGGGTCGTCGCCCGGCACCAGGGAGGACGACGGCACATGAGTGTGCCCCTTGGACACGAAATAATCGACAAAGGCCTGGCGGATCTGGGAGACGTTCATGGTTGCTTGTGGTCGCTTGCGGTTGTTATGGCGTTATGGGGTGCGAGGGGGATGCGAGGGTGCGGGTGCGCTCAAACCCTTATTTTACCTTGGCAGGTGTCCCCCCGTCGCGGGGTAATTTGGCGCCGCAGCGCGCCGGCAAGGGCGATACCGTCGGACCGCGCTTCAAAGCGCCGGGAAACCCAGCAGTGCCGAAGCCCGCTGATATTTCTCCTGCAGCGCCGCTTCCGACGCAGCCGCCAGATTCAGGCAGGCGTAGCGGTGGCTGCGCAGCCACTTCATCTCGCGCTTCAGTCCACCGCCGGTTTTTTTGAACAGGACCAGTTGCGAATCGGGGTCGAAATTCTTCAATGCCTGCAATTGCGCGGCGCCGGGAAAATGCGGCTGGGGCAGGCCGTCGAAGCGGCGATAGACATAGCTGGTGGCGAATTTGTCGGGGCGCATTTTCTTTTCGGCGTCGACCGGCTCACCGAGGGCGAGCTTGAGCGCAAGCTCGTGCAGGTTGATGCCATCGACCATTTCGTACAAAGTCGAAAGCTGCGCGGCCATGCGCGGGTTGACTTCGATGAGTTTGCAATCGCCCGAATGCGAACAGATTTTCAGCTCGACATTGAACAGGCCATGATCGATCTTCAGCGCCCGCACGACGCCCTCGGCCGCGGCGCGCACCTTGTATTGCCAGTCGGCCGGCAGGCGGCTGGGATATTCGAAGCGCATGAAGGCATCGGTGCCGGGATACATGACGGCATCGACGATGCCGAGCAGCCTGATGTTGCCATTCTCGACGAAGCCGTCGACATTGACCTGGAAGCCGTCAATCAATTGCTCGGCCAGCATATAGTGGCCGTTGATATCGGTGATGCCGACGCGTTCGACCACATCGTTGAACGGCCGCACCAGGCGTTTGATGATGTATTTTTCCCAGGGATGGAAGGTCAGATGATGGCGCAGATCATCGAAATCCTCGACACGGCGCGCCAGCACCGAGTAGGCGGCCTTGATCGGTTTGGCGAAGAACGGAAAGGGGATGCCGATTTCGCTGGCCGTGCGCACGGTGTACGGGAAGGAAAAAAACGGCACGCTGGCCGCGGGCAGCTCGCGGGCAATGATGGTGCGGGCCAGTGCCTTGTGCTGCGCGTTCAGCACACCTTCCACCGAGGTTGTGGGCAGGCCCAGGCGCGTGGCCAGCAAGGCGGCCGACAGGGCGCCGAACTGCTCATGGCTGGAAACGACGCCGTCGAGCTTGATGTGGCGGTATTTGGCGACCAGTTTGTCGACGAAGCGGAAGATGTCGAACACCAGCAGATTGACATTGCTGGGAAAGCTGAACAGGTCGAAACCCTCGTAGAAAAAGCGATACTCGCCTACACCCGGCAGGGCGGCCTTGTTCAACTGGGCCTGATCCCAGTCCTGATCGAACAGAACGAGTATTTTTTTCAATGTCTCGGGGCGGTGAACGACATTATTTTGTACAGCATGTTTTGTTATACGCACTGCATGGGCTGGTGGATTCTAGCAGCATCGTGACGGAACACGCCGTCCGGCATGCCCGGTTAACGATCACGCAGGATTTCACGCGCCGCATTATGCCCGGGGATGCCGGTGACGCCGCCGCCGGGATGCGTTCCCGAGCCGCATTGGTACAGGCCCTTGATGGGGGTGCGGTAATTGCCATAGCCCAGCACCGGCCGCGCGCTGAATAATTGATCCAGCGACAATGCGCCGTGAAAAATATCGCCGCCGACCAGGCCGAACTTGCGTTCGAGGTCCAGCGGCGAGTGGATTTGCCGGGCCATCACGCTGGCGGCAAAATTAGGCGCAAATCTGTTGACGGTGGCGACCATCAGGTCGGCCACTTCCTCGCGATGATCGTCCCAGCCTTTGCCGTCCGGCAGCTGCGGCGCGACGTGCTGGCAGAACAGGCTGGCCACATGGCGGCCCGCCGGCGCGAGCGAGTCGTCAACGGTGGACGGAATCAGGATTTCCACGATGGGATTTTTCGACCAGCCGAACGAACGTGCATCGAAGTAGGCCTGTTCCATGTACTGCAAGGAAGGCGCCATGATGATGCCCGAGGAATGATGCGGGCCCGGCGCCGGCAGGCAGCTGAAACGCGGCAGTTCGCGCAGGGCCACGTTCATGCGGAAGGTGCCCGAACCGCATTTGTACGCTTCCACGCGCTGGCTGAACTCGATCGGCAATTGCGCTGCGGAAAGAATTTTTTGAAACAACAATTTCGGATTCAGATTCGACACCACCCGCTGCGCCAGTATCTCGCTGCCGTCCTCCAGCACCACGCCGTACGCGGCGCCGTCCCGGGTCAGCACTTGCGCCACGCCGGCATCGGTGGAGATGTCCACGCCGCGCGCGCGCGCCTCGGCCGCCATCGCCTGGGTGATGGCGCCCATGCCGCCGATGGCGTGTCCCCAGATACCCTGCTTGCCGTTGACCTCGCCGAACACATGATGCAACAGCACATAGGCCGAGCCCGGCGTGTACGGCGACGCGTAATTGCCGACCACGCTGTCGAAACCAAAGCAGGCCTTGATCGGCGCAGACTCGAACCACTGGTCGAGCAGATCGCCGGCGCTTTTGGTGAACAGATCCAGCACATCGCGGCGCGCCGCCATGTCCAGCGCCTTGAAGCGCCTGCCCAGCTTCAGCGCCTGCAATACATCGGCCAGGCCGCCGCCCACATTCGGCGGCGTTTCCAACAGCGTGGCCCTGAGCACGGCGGCCACGCGGTCGAGCATGGCGTAGTAATCGGGCAGGCGCGCGGCATCGCGTTTGGAAAAGCGCGCGACTTCGGCCTGCGTGGCGGCGAGACTGCCGCCCACTTGGATGTACTCGCCGTCGTTCAACGGCAGGAAATTGGAAAACGGCCGCTCGACGATGCGCAGACCGTGCTCGTGCAATTTTAGATCGCGAATCACCTTCGGATTCAGCAGGCTGACGGTATAGCTGGCGCTGGAGTTGCGGAAACCCGGGTGAAACTCTTCGGTCACCGCCGCGCCGCCGACCACGGCACGCCGTTCCAGCACCCGTACCGACAGCCCCTTGGCGGCCAGATAGCAGGCGCAGACCAGGCCATTGTGGCCGCCCCCGATGATGACGGCGTCATAGGAATTTTTCATAGCCGCGATTGTACCCGCGCCACGGCCGGCCCCGCCCGCGCGGGCACGCGCAACGGCGCGACGTGATAGATTTCGCCATCGCCCGCCCCGGATATCAGACCCGTCATGCACGTCACTTTTCTGCCGCCACTGCGTATTGAGACATCCCCGGATATAACATCTCCAGCGCACCGCCGCTGCCATCGATGGCTGACGATGCTGCTTGCTGTCGCCCTGGCCGGCTGCGCCGGCGGCATCGCCGAATACAACGGCCCGGATGCGCCGCGCTTCGTGCCCTGGCCGGCGGACTATCATCCGCGCGTGGCCCTGGTGCTGGGCGCCGGCGG
Organism: Usitatibacteraceae bacterium; assembly: GCA_036394575.1. GTDB lineage: Bacteria > Pseudomonadota > Gammaproteobacteria > Burkholderiales > Usitatibacteraceae > UKL13-2. The sequence continues at coordinate 65,880 of DASWEY010000005.1, forward strand.
CCCGCGCGGCTTCGCCCATATCGGCGTGCTGAAAGTGCTGCAGGCCAATGGCATCGAGCCGGATCTGGTGGTCGGCGCCAGCGTGGGTTCGATGATCGGCGCGCTGTACGCCAATGGCATGAACGCCGTCGAGATCGAAAAAATCGCGCTGGACCTCGATCCGAAAAAATTCATCGGCGTGTCCTGGAGCGGGTTCCGGGGCAGCGGCAGCCAGGTGGAATCGTTCATCCATGATTTCGTCGACGGCAAGCCGCTGGAAGGCCTGAAGCGCCATCTGGTGATCACGGCCGCGACCACCAGCGACAACAGCCTGCAAATGTTCAATCACGGCAACACCGGCGCCGCCGCGCGCGCCTCCAGCGCCACCCCCGGGCAGTTCAGCCCGGTGCGCATCCTCGGCGTGGAATACCACGACGGCGACGAAGCCACGCCGGTCCCGATCAAGGCGGCGCGGCAACTCGGCGCGCGCGTGGTCATCGCCGTCGATGTCTCCGCCTATGTGTCCGCGATTCCGCCCGAAGCGCCGAGCGACTGGGCCGCGCGCGACCGCCGCCGCGCCGAGAAAGTGGATGCCGAAAAGGACCAGGCCGATGCCTTCATCCACCCCGATCTCGGCTATTACGCCGGCATCAACGATAAATACCGGCGTATGTGCATCGCCCGCGGCGAGGCGGCGGCACTGGCGGCGTTGCCGGCGATTCGCGCAGCGCTGGCAAAGGCGATGGGTGGGGGTTCCTGAGGCTGGCGCTATCGATTAAGACGAGCGGATTCGCAGCGTGGAAATCGCAGAACGCCATTCGGCGCGCCTTTCGAAGCAAAAATGGCTGTAAACCCGCGCCAATGCTTGAGTTTTAGCTTCAGATTTCTACTTCTTCAGCGCCGCGATCTTTTCCTGCACGCGCTTATCGAAGCGCTCGACATTGACCACCACGCGCTCATGCTTGCCTTCGCCGATGAGGTCGCGCTCATCGCGGGCGCTGACCTTGAAGTGGATATTGCGGCCGTCGACCGCGATCACTTCGGCGGTGGCGGTGACGCGCAACCCCACGGGCGTGGCGGCGATGTGGCTGACGTCGAGATGGGTGCCGAGGCTTTGATGACCGGCGGGCAGCAGTTTTTCGCAGGCTTCAAGCGCGGCGGCCTCGATCAGGTTGATCATCACCGGCGTCGCCAACACATGCACGCGGCCGGAGCCGACAAAGGGTGCGGTGTGTTCATCCGCGACCACGATGGTGGCGGTGCCGATGGCGCCGACGGGTACCGCCAGCAGCAGGCTCATTGAATGACTCTGGCGGTGCCGTCGATCATCTCCGCTGCGCGCTTGGTGCCGTCTTTGTAAATCATCATTCCCTTGGCCTTTTTTAAACCGTCCTCGAACACGCCTTCGAACCAGGAGCCGTCGTTGAAATAGAACGCGCCCTTGCCTTTCAGCGCGCCGTTTGCATACTCGCCTTCGGCCCGCAGGCCGTTCGAATAATAATAGATGCCCTGCCCGGTCAGCGAGCCGTTGCGGATATCGCCCTCGTAGCGGTCGCCATTGGCGAAATAGTAGATGCCCTTGCCGTTGGCGTTGCCGTCGACAAAGGTGGATTCGGTACGATCGCCGTTCTTGCTGAGGTAGACGCCCTTGCCGCTGATGCGGCCCTGCACCATCTCGCCTTCGTACTTATCGCCGTTGGCGAAGATATAGCTGACGCGCCCGCTGGCCTTGCCGTCGATGAAGGAACCGATGATCTTGTCGCCGTTCTTCGATACGAAGACGCCCTTGCCGACGATGGCACCGTCGACGATTTCCCCTTCGTAACGGTCGCCGCCGGCGAATTGCCACACGCCTTTACCGCTGGGACGGTCCTCGGCAAAATCGCCGTCGAATTTGTCGCCATTGGCCCATTCGTAAATACCGCGGCCATGCTTGCGGCCATCCTTGAACTCGCCGTTGTAATGGAACGATTTCGAGATGAACTCGCCGCGGCCGTTGAGGATCTTGATGCGGTCCTTGCCCTCGCGGTACTCGCCGTTGTAGCGGGCGCCATCCGGATACTCGATCAGCCCGGTCAGCATCTGGGCGGCGGCCGGCGCAGGCGGCAGGGCCGAGCGCTGTTCGGGCGAAACCGAGGCAAGCAATAGCGGCGCCGCCGCAGCCGGGGCGGGGGCCACAACTTGAGGCGCAGCGGATGGCGCCGCCGGGGCGCTTGCGGCCGCTTTATTGTTGTCGAGACCCCGCGTCTCGCTGGTGCCGGTGGTGGTGGCAAGTTGAATCGGCGCACTGGCGGATGCAGGTTCGGCCTTGCGCGCCGGTACCGCCGCAGCCTTGATTGCCGGCGGGGAACCCGCCAACGGTGCGGCGCCGGCGGGGGAGGATTCGGACTCGGCCGCGGCATTCGGCATCGTCGATCCTGCCGGTGATGTCGGCACCGGAGCGGGTGCCGCCGCAATCTGCGCCGGCGCCTGTTTCAGGCTGTCGATGCGGTTGCGCGCCAGGCCGGCAAAGGTGCCGGAAGGAAACTGTTCCAGATAGGCCTGATAGTCCTTGGGATTGCGGCTGTCCTTCACGCTCGACCAGAATTCACGCTCAAGCGAAATTTGCGCATCGCTGGACGCCCCGCCGGCCGCGGCCGCCGCCGCCGCGCCGCGCTCGGCGAAATAGAAAGTGCCGCGCGGCAGCGGTGTGGAATAAAGCTCAGGCAACTGCTTGTTGCCGCTCTCCTGGGCGACGGCCGTCTGCACGCGCTGGAACATCGGTCCGGCCTGATTGGCCGGATTGCGGATTTCCGCGAGCAGATGCTTGGTATAGAGACCGTTGTCGCCATCGCCGTCGAGCGCCACCGCGCCCGCCGCCGCCGCGTAAGAGATGATGGTGCCCGGCGGCACCTTGGAAATTTTCGCCAGACCCGTCGAGGAGAACACATTGCTGAAGGGGTTGTTGCGGCAGGCGTCGAGGATGATGAATTTGAACTTGACCTTGGCGTCATCCATGCTTTCCAGCAGCTGCCCGACCTCGAGCGCGTTATAGACGATCTCGGGCTCGGACGTCAGTTTGGCATCCACCGGCACCAGGTAGTTCTTGTCGCGATACTGGATGCCATGACCGGCGTAATAGAACACGGCCGCCGTGGCGCCATCGAGTATCTTGGCGAACTCCACCGCCGCGCTGCGCATGGTGTTGATATCCGCATTGGTCTTGACCACGACCTTGAAGCCCAGATCGCTCAGCGCCTTGGCGACGGCGCGCGCATCATTGCTGGCATTTTTCAGCGGTTCGGTCGGATAGGCGTCGTTGCCGATCACCAGGGCCACGCGGTCGTCGTAAGCGTGGGCCAAGGGCAGGCCGAGCAGCAGCAGGGCTGCCAGCAGAAGCCTGAACGTCGTTTTCTGACGTGCCTTGGAAAACCGGAACCACATCGCCAGTGCGCCTTGTCGGGTAGTGCGGGAGTCTTGTCATTATTGCGCAAAACCTGCCGGCATTGGCGATTGCGACAGGCGCTCCCGGGCCGATGCGCTTGCCCCCGGTTGGCGCAACGCGCCGGACTTGCCACCGGCAGTCGCGTTTGTTTATTGCAACGCTATTTCGCCAATGCCGCCAGTTCGGGACTATCCGCCCGCTCCCTGGCGAGTTTGCCGAATACCTCGGCGGCATCCTGGGTGGCGCCCAGTTCGCGCAACGTCAGGCCATACAGCAGCCAGTCGGAAAACTCGGCCTTGTCAGCAGGCTTGCGCTGCTGGACAAGCTCCCGGGAAGCGACCGGCAGGGTCTTGAAACTGCCGCTGCCGATTTCCTTGCCGGCCACTTTGTCGGCCATTTTCACGGTCCAGGCATATTCCGACTCCGGCTGCAATTTGACGCTGCTCGGCAGCTTTACCATCGTATCGCCCGCCTTGGCCTTGTAAATCGTTTTGGCCGTGGCGCCAACAGACTTCAATTCAAAATCAAACGGCCCGCGGGGACTGTCGGCTGTCCAACGGAATACCGGCTGCAGGGAAACAACATTGGTCTGCACCGGATACAACAGGCGTTCCATCGCCGGCTTCTCCTCGCCCTTGGCGGTGGCGGTGGCGCCTACCGAGCGCATGCGGATCGAGGCGTTCGAAGTCTGCACCGCCTGGCTCACCGTTTGTGAGGAGACCTTCCATGCGGTTTCGCGCACTGTCGGCGGTGGTCCGATCTTGGCCGTCACCTCAACCTCGCCCACCGCGAAATCGCCCGGCCCTTTGAGAGTGAACTCCTTGCCGGACACCAGGTACATGATCCCGACCTGGCACTCCTTCATGCAGGCGATGCGCGCACCCTTGCCGACTTCCGCCATCAACGCGGCCTTGCCGGCGCCCAGGGTGGCGTCTCCCCTGATGTCGGTAATAAAGGCCACGCCCTGCGCCATGGCCGCATTGGCCATCAGCATGACCGCCGAAATTGCCGAAACCCGCAACGTGGAACGAATGAATGTCTTCATGATTTTTCTCCTGGAATTTTCCGGCTACAACGGCAGCCCGAATCCATGCACTCCCTTGCTACGCTACCGGAGTGCTGCTTCCGATGCGCCAGCCGGTATGCCGGCGATCCCCCACACCCGCAAGGCGCTATGCCCGCGCACTGGTTGTTCGCCGAATGCGATCAACTCGAAACCGGCATCCAGCCGGTCCTTGACAGAATCCGTCATCACGATCGGTGTCGCCAGGCGCTTGGTCAGGCCTTCCAGGCGCGAGGCCACATTGACGGCATCGCCGATCGCGGAATAGTTGTGCCGCTCGGTGGAACCGATATTGCCGACCACCACTTTTCCATAGTTTATGCCGATCCCGATCTTAAGTGGCGGCAATCCTTCGGCTTCGAATTCCTGGTTCAAGGCCTGCAGGGATTGCATCATTTCCCAGGCGCACTTGACCGAATTGCCGCAGGCGTCCGGCAGTGCGCGCGGCGCGCCGAACAGCACCATCATGCCGTCGCCGATGAACTTGTCGATGGTGCCGTCGTAGTGATGCACTGCCGCCACCATGCGGTCGAAATAGCGCGTCAGCAGCTCGGTCACCTTTTCCGGGGTCAGGGCCTCCGAGATGCCGGTAAAGTTGCGGATGTCGCTGAACAACACGCATACCTCGGCGGTCTGCCCCGACACGCCGGCCTGCAGATTGCCCGACAGCATTTCCTGCAACACCGCCGGCGACACGCTGCCGGCAAAGGATTGCTTCAGCCGGTTTTTTTCGACAGCGGACTCCAGCGCGTCGGCGATCGCCCGCACCACCACGGCGATCCACAGGCTGGCCATGATCGCCACCCCGGGCAAATAAAGATTGTTCGCCATCAGCGCGACCGATACCAGAAAAAGCGCGGCCGGCGCGACCACGAACATCAGCAGGAACAGGCGCGTACTGGAATGGACCCATACACAGGCGAGAATCATCAGGCATACCAGGGTGAGTGCAACCCTGGGCAGCGGCTTGATCAAACCGGCGCCCAGCAGGCTGCGCAGGGCCTGCATATGCACCACCACCCCGGCCTGGTTGTAACTGCCGGCTGTCGGTGAATCGAAAGCCGTGAGCAGGGCCGGCAATTCCCAGCGATCGACGTCCTTGAGCAGACTGCCGACCAGCACGACTCTGCCGTCGAAATGCCGTCTGAGCTCGGCCTCGTTGCCGCTTTTCAGCCAGTCGATCACCTGCTGCATGGGAATATAGTCCAGCGGTTCGCCGCGTGTGAAATCGATAAAGCCTTCATCCACCGGCTTGCCGGCCATGCGCGCGATCTGGCCGGCGAATGACGGCAGGGGTTCGCGTTCGCCCAACTCCCGTTCACTGAAGCGGCGCGCAACGGAATCGGCATCGCGCAGCACCTGGTCAACACCGAAGTTGCCGTCCCGAAAAAAGCGCATATAGCTGGGATGTACCGTCTTCACATGCCGCTCGCCATCGATCGTCAGCGCAAACACCACCGGCAGGCGCTGGCTCGCCTTGAACAGCGATTTGATCAGTTCCTGCTGTCCCCCGGGCAGATTGCCCTGGTAGGCCTGCGCCGGCAGCACCACATCAATGCCGACCGCCACGGGACGCGCCTGCGAGAGCGCCTCCAGCAAATCCGCCAGATGGCGGTGCCACAAGGCCAGCGGCTCGGGAAATTCGGCGACAGTCCGGTCATCGATGCCGATGAGCACCGGCTCAACCGCGGCCGCGCGCGGGAAAAATTTGCGCAGGAACCGCACCTGGGTATCGAAGGAGGCGCGTTCCATGGCCGCAATCAGCGAGGTGTCGGGTCGCGGGAATGCCGAGAACAGCAGCAGCACCATGGCCGCGAACAGGAATAGTGCTGCACGCTTGACCCAGTAGGCACCTTGGCGTTTTGTCTGATGCGCGCTATCGTTTATTGATGTGGGCATTTGTTTAGGGTCCCGATTTCACTCTATTCTATCGAGCTTGGGTAACGATCCGGTCACGCCATTGAAAACTTTTGGAAACTTCGACTACATCATCGTCGGCGCCGGCACTGCGGGCTGCGTGCTGGCCAATCGTCTCTCTGCCGATCCCGCCATACGGGTGCTGCTGCTGGAAGCCGGCGGCAAGGACGACTATCTGTGGATTCATATCCCGGTGGGTTATCTGTACTGCATCGGCAACCCGCGCACCGACTGGTGCTACAAGACTGAGCCCGATCCGGGCCTGAACGGGCGCTCGATCCTGTACGCGCGCGGCCGCACCCTGGGTGGCTGCTCGTCGATCAACGCGATGATCTACATGCGCGGTCAGGCGCGCGACTATGATCAGTGGGCGGCGCTGGGCAACCCCGGCTGGAGCTGGCAGGATGTGATGCCGGTGTTCAAGCGCTCCGAGAATCACTACGCCGGCAATTCGGCAATCCATGGCGGTGACGGCGAGTGGCGGGTGGAGGAACAACGCCTCGATTGGGAAATTCTCGGTGCCTGGCGCGACGCGGCTGCGCAGTGCGGCATTCCGAAAATTGCCGATTTCAACGGCGGCGACAATTTCGGCTCGGCACGCTTCCAGGTCAATCAGCGCAGCGGCGTGCGCTGGAATGCTTCCAAGGCATTTCTGCGGCCGGCGATGCGGCGAGCCAATCTCACCGTACTCACCGGCGCGCTGTCGAGCCGCGTGCGCTTCGATTTGCAGGGCGGCAAGCGCCGCGCCACCGGCGTCGAATTCACGCGCGGCGGCGAAGCGTTTTTTGCGGCTGCCGATAGGGAAACCATCCTTGCGGGCGGGGCAATCAATTCCCCGCAGTTGCTGCAGCTGTCCGGTGTCGGCCCGGCGGATTTGCTGCGCCGCCATGGCATCGAGGTGGTACATGAGCGGCGCGGCGTCGGCGAGAATCTGCAGGACCATCTGCAACTGCGCATGGCCTTCAAGGTGAGCGGCACCCGCACCATGAACGAGTGGTCCAACCGCTGGTACGGCAAGGCGCAAATGGCCTTGCAGTACGCCCTGTTTCGCACCGGCCCCCTGACCATGGCGCCCTCGCAACTGGGGGCCTTCGCCAAATCGGATCCGACCCAGGCCAGTGCCAATATCGAGTACCATGTGCAGCCGCTATCGCTGGAAAAATTCGGCGACCCCCTGCACCCCTTTCCGGCCTTCACCTCGAGCGTATGCAATCTGCGCCCCGACAGCCGCGGCCATGTGCGCATCAAGAGTGCCGATCCGCTGGCGCATCCGGCAATCACGCTCAACTATCTATCGACCGATAGCGATCGCAAGGTCGCGGTCGACTCCCTGAAGCTCACCCGGCGCATTGCCATGTCGCCGGCACTGGCGCGGTTTCGGCCGCAGGAATTCAAACCCGGTCCGGAAATCGAGAGCGATGAGGCGCTGGCGCATGCCGCGGGCGATGTCGGCACCACCATTTTTCATCCGGTGGGCAGTTGCAAGATGGGACCGGCCACCGATCCCATGGCGGTGGTCGATGCCCGATTGCGCATTCATGGCATCGAGCGCCTGCGCGTCGTCGATGCCTCGATCATGCCGGCCATCACCTCCGGCAATACCAATTCGCCGACCATCATGATTGCCGAGCGCGCCAGCGAGATGATTCTCATGGACCGTACTGCGCCGGCATGAGCGCAATGCCGGAAAGCACCGCCGCGCGAGCCGCCGCCAAATCGTCTTTTTCCAGCAGTTTCCTGGCCTGGTATTTCATTTTCATCTGGGGTTCAGGCTTCCTCGCCACCAAGGCAGGTATCCAGTACGCGGCACCGTTCACGTTTCTGTGCCTGCGCTTTATCGTCGGCCTGCTCTGCCTGGCGCCGATCGTGCTGATCGCACGGCCGCGCTGGCCGGCCGCGCCGCGCGAGTGGTTGCATATCATCGTCGCCGGGTTGCTGATGCATGCCATCCACCTGAGCGGCAGCCATTATGCGCAATACCTGGGCATGTCGGCCGGCGTGACCGCCATCATCCTCGCCACCCAGACACTGCTGACCGCGGTATTCGCGGCATTATGGATGGGCGAAAAACCCGGCCAGCGGCAATGGGCCGGCATCGCCATCGGCCTGTCGGGCGTGGCGATGGTGGTGTGGCACAAAATCGATATCGCCGCCGTCAGCCCCGGCAGCCTGATTGCGGTGGGTACCGGATTGCTGGCCCTGACCGCCGGCACCCTCTATCAGCGAAAATTCTGTGCGCAGGCGGACCTGCGTTCCAGCGCCTTGGTGCAATTTGCCGCCTCCTTGCTGCTGCTGGCGCCACTCAGCCTCTATTTCGAGGGAGCCAGCATCCGTTGGGCCTGGCAGCTACTGGGGGCGGTATTGTTCCTGGTGATTTTTGCTTCCATTTTTGCCGTGAATGCGCTGCATACCCTGATGCGGCGCGGCGCCGCGACCCGCGTCAGCAGCATGCTCTACCTGCCACCCATCGTGGCCGTCGCGCTGGAGTGGCTGCTGTTCGGCGTGCGCCCGACGGCCCTTACAATATTCGGCGTGGCTGTGGTCTGCATCGGCGTTTCCCTGGCTGCGGGCGTGCTGCGAAATGCGCCCGTGCGCCGGGCGCAGGCACGCGTCGACCACAAGGAATAGCCCGGTCCGATGCGCCCCTTGCCCCTGATCATTATTTTGCTGGTACTCGACCATGTCGCTTTCAACGGCAGCCGGGTGGCGGTATCGCTGTTCGCCATCAACCAGCAGGCCTCGGCGCTGACGGTCGGCACGCTGGTGGCGTTGTACGCGCTGTTGCCCGCCCTACTGTCGGTCACTGTCGGCCGCTGGATCGACCGCATCGGCCTCAACCAGCCGATGCTGATCGGCTCGATCGGCGTCGGCGCCGGGACCCTGCTGCCGTTCATCCTTCCCGGCCTGGCGACGCTGTATTTCACCAGCGTCATCGTCGGCGTGTCGTTCATGCTGATCAATATTTCGGCTTATCACGCGGTCGGTGAAATGAGCTCCCCGGAAGAGCGGCCGATCAATTTCAGCTATGTGGCGCTGGGCTTTTCGACGTCCGCGTTCATCGCGCCCCTGCTGGCCGGCATCGGCATCGACCAGCTCGGCTATCGCGCCACCTTCCTGATCCTGGCGCTGTTCACGGTGCTGCCGATCATGGCGCTGTCGATGCGCTTATTGCCGCCCCCGCGCAAGCACATCACCCATGTTCAGGCCAGCCGCGGGGATGTGTTCGAATTACTGCGCGAAACCGAAATGCGGCGCCTGTTCATCGCCATGGCAATCCTGACGGTGTCATGGGACATCTACGGCTTTGCCATTCCGGTGCATGGCAGCCGCATCGGCCTGTCGGCATCGCAGATCGGGATTGTGATGGGCGCCTTTGCCGCGGCGACGTTTGCGGTGCGACTGGCCATGCCGTTCATCGCCCAGAAAATGAAACCCTGGTCGTTGCTGACGGTGTCGCTGCTGATCGCCGGCACCAGCTATGTGGCGATACCGTTTACCGACAGCGTCGGGGTATTGATGGCCTTGATGTTCCTGCTCGGTCTGGGGCTGGGCGCCCCGCAGCCGATGGTGCTTACCCTGCTGCACGAATCGGCGCCGGCCGGTCGCGCCGGAGAAGCGCTGGGCCTGCGCACCACCCTGATCAATACCAGCCAGACGGTGATGCCGCTGGTGTTCGGGGCCGTCGGCACGGCCGTCGGCATGATGCCGCTGTTCCTGGCGATGGCGACCGTGTTGTTTGCCGGTGGCATGTTTGCGCAAAGGGTACGCAAAAAACAGTCCTGATTCCGCTGCCGGCAAGGTCCCCGGCGCAGCCTCATCGTTCGAAACTTTGCCGGCGGCAATCGCTCTAAAATTGGCAGCATGGCTTATCCCAGCTTGAAAATCAGCGCGATGCCCCGATTTCCGGATGTGCGGCCGGGTTTGTTTATGTACAATCCGCTCGCCCCCTTTATGGAGACATTATGAAACGCATCATTCTGTTTATAGCGACCAACCTGGCCGTCATGCTCGTGTTGGGCGTGGTAACGAGCCTGCTGGGCATCAATCGCTTCCTGACGGCCAATGGCCTCAATCTGCCGATGCTGCTGGCATTCTCGGTCGTGGTCGGCTTTACCGGCGCGATTTTTTCGCTGCTGATCTCGAAGCCCTTGGCCAAATGGAGCACCGGCGCCCAGGTGATCGACAATCCGCGTAACGAAACCGAGCGCTGGCTAGTCGAAACCGTGCGCCGCCTGGCCAACAAAGCCAATATCGGCATGCCCGAAGTCGCCATTTACGAGGGCGACGCCAACGCCTTTGCCACCGGCGCCTTCAAGAATTCCTCGCTGGTCGCCGTCTCCACCGGTTTGCTCGAATCGATGAGCAAGGAAGAGGTGGAAGCGGTGCTGGGTCATGAAATCGCCCATATCACCAATGGCGATATGGTGACGCTGACCCTGATCCAGGGCGTGGTCAACACCTTTGTGGTGTTCCTGTCCAAGGTGGTGGGCTACTTCGTCGACCGCGTGGTGTTGAAGAATGATCGCGACGGCCCCGGGATTGGTTACTACGTGACCGATATGGTCTGCCAGATCGTGTTCGGCCTGCTTGCCAGCATCATCGTGGCGTGGTTCTCGCGCCGGCGCGAATTCCGTGCCGACGCCGGCTCGGCCAGCCTGCTGGGTCGCCCGCAGCCGATGATCAACGCGCTGTCGCGGCTGGGCGGGCTGCAGCCCGGCGAATTGCCAAAATCGATGGCGGCCTCCGGCATTTCGGACAAAGCGGGCGTCATGGCCCTCTTCTCTAGCCACCCGCCGATCGAGGAGCGCATTGCCGCGCTGCAGGGACGGCGCTGATTGTCTGCCGCCCCCGGCGGCCGCACATGGCAATAAAAAACCGCGCCTTGCGCGGTTTTTTATTGCCGGCCGAATCGCCGGCCTGGTTGCGGATTCACCAGCCTATTTCTTGAACACCGATTTCAGCGAACCCAGCAATCCGCTTTTCTTTTCGTCCTCGCTCTGGGGTGGTGGCGGTGGCTCAATCACATATTGCGGCGCCTTGTTACCACGCAACGCGGGATTGGGGGCAGTGCCGCTGCCCGGGCGCCGGTTGAATGTCGCGAAAGTCGATTCCTTGCCAATCAGCAGTTTGGCCAGTTCTTCGAGTGCCTGATCGCTGATGGCATCCGGTTCCAGCGTGTACATGCTCGGTCCGAAGTCCTCGATATTCTTCAACTTGAAGCGGATCACGCCGGTCTCGTAATCGCCGACGATGTCGACGCCGCAAATGATGTCGCCGCTGATCACGAAGGTCTCGCTGACCACCACCCGACGGTCGTTGCGGATCGGTTCCGAGGTAAAACGCAGATTGTTCAACCACAGCAATTCGCGGAAACGTTCAATATGTTCCGCGTCGCGCTTGACCGTCAGCGATTGACCCTTGCTGCGCTTGAAGGTGACCTCGAGATTCTCGTAATGCTCGGTGCCGTTGCGCTGCGAAGTGCGGTACTCGATGCGGTAATCGAGCTGCGTCAGGCCGCCGATCTTGCCCACCGTCAGCAAATCGTAGGTTCGATCGCAAGGCGGCTTGACCACATTGAGCTGCCTGAACAGTTCGTTCAGATAGTTGAAAGTCTTGCGCAGGGCGCGATCCACCGATGCGGCATTTGCCTGCAGGGACTGAGTGCGTGCTGCTTGCTGATTTTTAAGGGTGTCGGCTTCTTTTTTGAGATCGTCGAGCAGACCCATGAGGAACCTCCAATGATTCGATATATGCCATGTTGCAACGCACTATTTTACCTTACCGCGCACAACCGTGGCGGCCCTGATACGCTTCCACCGGGCAATGGCGCTGTGCCCGGCGATCATTTCATTGCTGTTTAACCAACTGTCTTACGGCCAGGTTTTTCAATTCATGAATGCCATTGTTGCTCTGGATCAAGGAACAACCAGTTCTCGTGCCATGGTGTTCGACCACGGCGGACAGGTTCGCGCCATGGCACAGCGCGAATTCGCCCAGTATTTTCCGCAGCCCGGCTGGGTGGAACACGATGCGCTTGAAATCTGGCGCAGCCAGCTTGATGTCGCCGCGCAGGTCGTCGCCCAAGCCAACCTGGCGACCGCGCAGATTGCCGCCATCGGCATTACCAACCAGCGCGAAACCACCGTACTTTGGGATCGCAAAAGCGGACTGCCGCTGGCCCCCGCCATTGTCTGGCAGGACCGCCGTACCGCCGATACCTGCGCGGCGCTGAAGGCGGCGGGACATGCGCCGCTGATTTCGTTCAAGACCGGCCTGGAAATCGATGCGTATTTTTCCGGCACCAAATTGAAGTGGCTGCTGGACCATGTTCCGCATGCGCGCGCACGCGCAGCGGCAGGGGAACTGGCATTTGGCACCGTCGATAGCTGGCTCATATGGTGTTTGACCGCAGGCAAAGTTCATGCCACCGACGTATCCAATGCCTCGCGCACTCTGCTGTTCAATATTCACACCCTGGACTGGGACGACGAGCTGCTGCAATTATTGGACGTTCCGCGCAGCGTATTGCCAAAAATCGTCAGTTCTTCGGCTGTGATCGGCGAAACGGCCTGCGCCGGTCTGCCGCCCGGCATTCCCATCGGCGGCGTCGCCGGCGACCAGCAGGCGGCGCTGTTCGGCCAGGCCTGCCACCGGCCCGGCATGGCCAAGAACACCTATGGTACCGGTTGCTTCATGTTGATGAACACCGGTACCGCGCCGGTGATCTCGAAAAATCGCCTTCTCACCACGGTTGCCTGGCGCCTTGGCGATGGTGCAAAAACCCAGTACGCACTCGAGGGCAGCGTATTCATGGCCGGGGCCATCATTCAATGGCTGCGCGACGGACTTGGCATCATCAGGAATTCCGCCGAGGTAGAGGCCCTGGCCCTGTCGGTTGCCGACAGCGGCGGGGTCTATCTGGTGCCCGCCTTTGTCGGACTGGGCGCGCCGCACTGGGATGCCGGCGCACGCGGCGCCCTGCTGGGACTGACGCGCGGCAGCACGCGGGCGCATATTGCCCGCGCCGCCTGCGAGGCGATCGCCTGCCAGAGCGCGGAACTGGCTATCGCCATGCAGCAGGACGCCGGCATCGCCCTGTCCGAGCTGCGCGTCGACGGCGGCGCAAGCATCAATAATATGCTCATGCAATTCCAGGCCGATCTGCTGGGTACGCCGGTAGTGCGTCCGCGCGTCACCGAGACCACGGCACTGGGCGCGGCTTATCTGGCGGGCCTGGCGGTGGGTTTTTGGCGCAGCGAAACGGAAATCGCCGCGCACTGGGAACAGGACCGCCGCTTCATTCCGCAGCTGTCGCGTGCGGAGGCCGCCGACAAAATGCAAGGCTGGTTACGCGCAGTGGAGCGGAGCAAGAACTGGGTCTGACCTGCCTGTAGTCCGGTGCCGATCGGCGATATGTGGGCAAACGCGAGATGCACGAGTCCCACCCGGCCGGGTAGGGACAAGGCGGCGATCGATGGATAAGATCAATGAACCTGCTCAAGCATCTGTGCAATGTGCATTTTCGGCATCTGCACCCGCACCATCCATCACGGTCCCTACCGCCATGAGAAACCTGATTGTTGCCGCAACCGTTGTCGGCCTGATGGCCGCAGTCGGCGCCTTCCTGGGCTTCCTGATTCAATCGCAGCCGCTGGGCGCGCTGATTGGCGCCATCGTCGGCATTGCCTTGCTGCCCAGGCACGACACGCAAACGGGCGCCGACAAAACCCGCGTAGCGGGGCAGGAAGCGGAACATATGGGCGACTAGTCGTCCCCGTCAATATCCGCGCGCCCGTTCAACGACGCCATCGACGGTATCTCCCCGTTGCAGGGCGCGAATTTTTTGCGCTACTTGCGCCACACTTTCCCGCAGCAGGGTAATTGCGGAGATATGCGGCGTGATGGTTATTTTCGGATGACGCCAGAACGCATGGTCAGACGACAACGGCTCATCGCCGGCGACATCGAGCGTGGCTCCGGCAAGCGCGCCGCTGTCGAGCAATTCGAGCAGATCCTGTTCCACCAGATGACGGCCGCGCGCAACATTGATCAGATAAGCGCCGGGTTTCAGTTTCGACAGCGTGTGCCGGTTCAGGATTGCCTCGGTTTCAGGCGTCAGCGGCAGCAGGCAGACCAGCACCCGCACTGCGCGCAGAAACGCGTCCATCTGCCCGGCACCTGCGAAAGTGCCGACGCCCGGAAGCGTGGTTACAGCACGCGACCAGCCGAACACCGGGTATTCGAAACCGGCAATCGCCCCTGCGACGCGCGCACCGATCGAGCCCAGCCCCATCACGCCCACCGGCCAGGCTGCGCGGTCAATGGCCGGACGCGGGCTCCATTCGCTCGCAGCGGCCTGCTCCGCATAGACATCGAATTCGCGGGCATGCCGGATCAGCGCATGACAAACGTATTCAGCCATCTGCACCGCCATGCCGGCGTCGTTAAGGCGAACGACCGGAATATCGCGAGGCAGGCTCTCCAGCTTCATGACGCCGTCGGCGCCGGCGCCGATATTGAACACGGCCTGCAAACGACGCTGTTCCTGAAATAACGCCGGGGGCGGCGCCCATACCACAGCGTAATCGGCTTGCGCTGCGGTCGTACCAGGCGCCTGCTCGACCGACCATGCCCATACTCTGGCTTCCGGAAGATTTACGCTGAGTTCATCCAGCCAGGGCTGCGGATTTTTTCCGGGGGCACAAAAAACGATGTTCATCGTCGCGGCCGACCTTATTTTTTCGCCTTTAGCTTGATTTTGTACTCCGAGACAATGTTATTTCGTTCCCGGATCATCACTCCTACCTCTTCCATAGAAAGTTCCTTATTCTCAAATTGACTCATATAAGGTTCTTCAAGTATCTGTACAGCCTCAATGACTTGAAAGTCGACATCCAGATACAAACCCAAGGGACTGTTCGCCGCGCCCAATCTCTGCCACTCGCGGTTCATATCCTTGTTGAACAGCTCCAGCATTTGCGGGGTGACCGCCCTCACATGAGTGGGGTCGTTGATGAAATTATCGTGCCTCGGGTGCGGAACATTGATGTGGATAAGACATCCATCCACACTGATCCGGTACATCTCCTGAATCATTTTCAGGAAGATGCTGGAATCGGCACCAAAATGCTCAAGGGAATGGTTCAGCATCATCTCGGTCACCGAATTACTTTCCCATTTCCAGGGCGTCACTTCCAGGTCCTGCACAACATCTGGTTTGCAAGTGTCAAATTTATCTACATTTACCCAGCCAGCCATTTTGTTAAAGCCGCATCCCAGATTGAGCTTCATCTTTTTCCTCGAAAGATTGCAAAGACCTTTAGTGTAAATGGGAATTCACTGCCATCGCGCTGCGCAAGCGTAGCGCATGGGCAATTTCCGTTTGGCAACGGCACATATTGCCGAATTTCCGCATTTTGTCGCATCGCATTTGACGCCGTCATTCCGGCATGCCAGCATCGCCGCTTCTTTTCCCCCGTGAGAACATCATGTCCACAAACCGTACTCGACTCATTGTGAAACTGTCTGGAAATGTCACGCGCGCCGCAGTGGCGGCCTGCCTGCTCGTGTTGGCTGGCGCCGGCAACGCGGCCGACGCGGCGAAATCTGTCGGCATCGACGAAAACGGCATGAACAAAACGGCCATACCTGGCGACGATTTCTACGGTTTCACCAATGGCGGCTGGCTGTCCAGGACGGAAATTCCGGCCGATCGCGGCGGCTGGGGAGCCGGCGCCGAGCTGGCGGAAGCGACCAATCTGCGCATCATTGCCCTGATCGAGGCCGCGGCAAAAGACCAGGCGGCGAAAACACCGGCGGAGCGCATCGCGTCAGATTTTTATACCGCTTACATGGACGAGTCCGGCATTGAAGCCAAAGGGGACGCCCCCTTGAAGCCTCTGCTGCAAGGCATCGCCGCGATCGGCGACAAGACCGCCCTGTCCCGTGCACTGGGCGCACGCCTGCGCGCCGATGTCGACCCGCTCAATGCCACCAATTACTTCACCGAAAATCTGTTCGGCCTGTGGGTGGCGCAGGGCTTCAATGACCCGGCGCATTACACACCTTATCTGCTGCAGGGTGGTCTCGGCATGCCGGATCGTGCCTATTACCTCGCCGACAGCCCGCGCATGGAAGCGCTGCGCACCAAATATCTTGCGCATATCGCCAGCGTGCTCAGGCTGGCCGGCGTCAGCGATGCCGACGCGCGCGCCGCGCGTATTTTCGCGCTCGAACGCAAACTCGCCGAAGCGCACTCCTCGCTGGAAGATTCGCAGGACGTATTGAAGGCCAACAATCTCTGGCACAGCCAGGATTTCACGGCCAAAGCGCCCGGCATGGACTGGCCGGCCTTCTTCGACGGCGCGGGGCTGGGCAAACAGGATGCCTACATCGTCTGGCACCCGGGCGCCATCGCCGGCGCGGCCGCCCTGGTCGGCAGCGCACCGCTGGCCGATTGGCAGGACTATCTTGTGTACCACACCGTCAATCATTACTCGGGGGTATTGCCCAAGACATTCGTCGACGAACGATTTGCGTTTTACGGCACAGCGCTGAGCGGCACCCCGCAACAGCAGGCCCGCTGGAAGCGGGCACTCAATGCGGCCAATGCCTCGGTCGGCGACGCGGTGGGGCAAGTCTATGTCGCCAAATATTTTCCGGCTGCAAGCAAAGCCAAAGCACAGGCTATGGTGGCCAATATCGTCAAGGCCTTCGACAAGCGGATCGATCAGCTCGACTGGATGGCAGCGGCAACCCGGCGGCAAGCCAAGGCCAAACTGAAAACACTGTATGTCGGCATCGGCTACCCCGATCACTGGCAGGATTACCGCGGGCTCAGGATCGACCGCAACGATGCCTTCGGCAATTTGCTGCGAGCGGAAACCTTCAACTACCAGCGCCGCATTGCCAAGCTGGGCAAGAAAGTGGATTCGACCGAATGGTGCATGTCGCCGCAGGAGGTCAACGCCGTGAACATGCCGATGCAAAATGCGCTGAACTTCCCGGCGGCGATCCTGCAGCCACCCTATTTCGACGCCGCGGCGCCGGATGCGGTCAACTACGGCGGCATCGGCTCGGTCATCGGTCACGAGATCAGCCACAGCTTCGACGACCAGGGATCCCAGTTCGATGCGCAGGGTCGGCTGCGTGATTGGTGGACCGCCGAGGATATGGCGCACTTCAAGGCTTCGTCTGCCGCTTTGGTGGCGCAATACGGCGGCTATCGGCCGTTCAGCGATCTCGCCATCAACGGCCAGCAAACACTGAGCGAAAACCTGGCGGATCTTGCCGGCATTGCCGCCGCATTCGACGGCTATCGCGCTGCCGCAAAGGCAATAGCACCGCCAGCTGCCGCAAACAAGGCGGCGCAGCCGGGCTACAGCAGCGACCAGTTGTTTTTCATCGCCTTCTCACAGGGCTGGCGCAGCAAGTCGCGTGAAGCGCAATTGCGCCAGCAGATACTCACCAACGGCCACGCGCCATCGCAATACCGGGCGTTGACGGTACGCAATATCGACGCATGGTACGACGCTTTCGACGTCAGGTCTGGCCAGGCGCTATATCTGGCTCCCGAGGCGCGCGTCCGGGCCTGGTGAGCAACTAACCGGCAGTGGACAGTGAGCAGATAGATGGAATGGCGAGGGCGGCGTCCTGCCTTTATGGACGCCGCCCTCGCCCGCTGCCGGATCCCGGATTTTCAGCCCGCGCTCATTCGTCGCCCGAACGGATCAGCAGGTTCACGACTGCCACCATCGCCAGGAACAGGCCGATGAATACCCCGGCGATCACTTTCAGCAGGGCCGACGTCGATTTGTCCTGCTCGTAAGCAGGCACCAGGATCACCTGCGCGCCGACAATCTGGTCCTTTTTCCAGCCGAAACCGCCCTTGTCGCCATAAATGGTGCGCATGGTCTGCGGCGCACGATCGGGCGTGTCGTGGCAGGCAAGGCAGGCCGGGTTCTTGATCTGGATGGGCTTGGCGACATAGTAGAGCCGGTCCAGATTGCGAAATACTTCCCCGGAAGCCTCCTTGAGTGAGGGGTCGGCGATAAAGCGGTTGATGATCTCGCGCTCCAGTTCATCCGCGCGATCGCGCGGATTGGTGGGGTCGAGCACCGCCTCCTTGTATTTGAAGTTGGCAAATTTCTTGCGGAAGCGCTCGAAGGTTTCTGTGGCCGCGAACGCCGGCACGGTCTGGGGCAGGAATTTATCGGCCAGCATCGGATCGAGTTGGGGCTTGATCAGATCCACCGTGTAGCTCCGAGAGGCAAGCGCGCTTTCCATCAGCATATCGGCCTGCTTGATGACGTCCTGATTGGCCTGCGCGCGCATGATCTTGTTGACATACCAGCCGCCCGGCAACATCACCATCAGGCCGGCGGCAAACAGGATGAGATTAACCTTAAGCCGAAAACTCATTTCGCGATTCCCCCTATAAATTTGATGGTTGCAAGCCGGTTCCGGCTGCACTGATTCTACATGCGTGTCGCCCGTTTCTAGGGGTTTCCCCCAATTGACGGAGTGTCCGCGCAGCCATACCCTGACGCCGTACCGAAAGAACATGCCGGCAAGCCGCATCAAGCATCAGGCATGCGTACTCATACGCATAACGCTGCCCGCTGGTTTCAACACCGCTTTCGATCGGCAGGGAGAGAAAATGGCTGCGGACTACCCCCCGTTTTTGAACAGCTATGGCGTCGTGCCGCATATTCTCGCCAAAATTCTGACTGTGCCGGTCCCCGAGCGTTTTTCGCATGAGTTCCTGTCCCACACCCTTGGCTTTCGCCGCGATGCGGATCGACCCTTCGTGCCGCTCGCCAGGCGCATGGGCTTTCTGGACGCAGACGGACGACCCACGGCCCTGTACAGACGCTTTCACGAAGGAAAGCAGTTGTCGGCAATACTGGGAGAAGCCATTCGCAACGCGTTTTCGCAGCTCTATTCCCGGCACGACAATGTGGATCAGTTCGACAGAAAAACCCTGCAAGCGCTGGTTGCGGAGATTACCGGTCTTGAACCCAGCCACCCGAGCGCGCGCGCCGTGGTCGGCACTTTTCTCGCACTCAAGAATTTTGCTACACCGGATTCCTCGCAAACAGATGCAGCTCTGGCCCCCAGAGTCCGCAAGCCGCCCAGAACTGCACGCGAAATTCGTGTCGAATATTTTGGCCTGATGCTGATGCTACAAAAATAGTCCGGCCTAAACCGGCGCAGCAATTGGCAGCTGCAGCCCGGCAACAAACCGTCCCCCGCCGAATACTTTGTCCGGTATTCGCGCCGCGTATTCTCATCTTGACCTCATCCTGACGGTCAATCCGCCCAAGCCGCCGGCTGAATGGTGGTTTCTATCATGCCATCCCGGGCATCGAAGCCGGTATGCCTTGCGCAACCTTGTTCCGGCTCTCCGGTTGAATCAGCGCTCGCAGGGTGCCGCTCAGCCAGTTGGCAATGGCCGGTTACCGCGGCCGGGCTCCAGACTGGCGATCCCGGCCGCGTGGCATAATTGTTAGCAGACAAGAGAATTTCCATTGCCAGCCATCGCCCACTTTTCCGTTTGTCCCCGACGCCGTGCATAAGGCGCCACGACCCCACGACGATGTCGACCGCTTCGCCGCGCTGGAACACGGCAGCTGTTTCCATGTGCTGCTGCCGAAATCATTGTCGAACCCGGGGGCGAACGCATGAAAACCATTGAACGCATCATCCTGATCGACGACAACGAGATGGATAACGTTTATCACCAGATCATCGTGCAGCGCGCGGGTTTTGCGGGCGAACTGCTGATCTTCGCATCCTGTGCCGCGGCCCTCGCCTATCTGCACGGCGCCGACCTGTCGCGACCCAGCCTGATTTTCCTCGATATCAATATGCCCGGCATGAACGGCTTCGAATTCGCCGAACAGGCGACCCCGCTGCTGCGGGACAAACCGACCAATACCATCATGATGCTGACTGCCTCGGGTTCGGAGCGCGACCGTCTGCGCACCTCCAATCTCGCTATCATCAAGGGCTTTCTGACCAAACCGCTGACTGAGGCCACAGTGAACGAATTGCTGGCTTCGGTCGATTGAAGGACGACTATGCGCTATCGCAATCTGGGCAAAAGCCCCCTGCAGGTTTCCATGCTGTGCCTGGGCACGATGATGTTCGGCGACCAGACCGATCAGGCCGAAGCCGCGCAGATCGTCGCCCATGCCCGCGAGCACGGCGTCAATTTCATCGACACTGCCGATGTATACACCAGGGGCCAATCGGAATCGATGGTCGGCGAACTGCTGAAGGGCAGCCGCCACGACTGGATTCTGGCCAGCAAGATCGGCAACCGGATGTCGGATCGCCCGAACGAAGCGCAGTATTCGCGGACCTGGATGATGCGCGAATGCGAAGCCAGCCTGCAACGCCTCAAGACCGACTTCATCGACATCTATTACCTGCACCGCGATTTCAACGGCATGGACCTGGAAGAGCCGTTGCGTGCCATCGAGGCCCTGCTGCGCGCCGGCAAGATACGCTACTGGGCGGTATCGAATTTCCGCGGCTGGCGCATCGCCGAGATGGTGCGCCTGGCGCGCGAACTGAACATGCCGGGCCCGGTGGCATGCCAGCCCTATTACAACCTGTTGAATCGCATGCCCGAAGTCGAGGTACTGCCGGCCTGCGCGCATTACGGCATCGGCGTGGTGCCCTACAGCCCGATTGCGCGCGGCGTACTGTCCGGCAAATACCTGCCCGGTGCCGCACCGGTCTCAGGCACGCGTGCGGGGCGGGGCGACAAGCGCATCATGGAAACAGAATTCCGCGAAGAGTCGCTGCGTATCGCGCAGACACTGAAGCAGCATTGCGCGGCCAAGGGTGTGGAACTGTCGCACTTCGCCACCGCCTGGGTGCTGGCCAACAATGCCGTCAGCGCCGCCATCGCCGGGCCGCGCACCCTGGCGCAATGGCAGGATTATTTCGGCGCGCTGTCCTGCGTCATCACGCCTGAAGACGAGGCCCTGGTCGATTCGCTGGTGGCGCAGGGACACCCCTCCACACCGGGCTACAACGACCCGACCTATCCCCTGAACGGGCGCATCGTCTGACGGCGAGGGGCTTTGCCCCTTACCTGTTGATCAGCTGGCGCGAGCCGGATTCGCCCACGCCCTGCAGCGGCCCCAGGGGATTGCGCACGTTTTCCTCCTCCTGGATGTTCGGCTTGCCGCCCCAGACCTTGAAGGCCACAGTGTCGATATTGATGACGATGATGGCCTCGAACTTCCAGCCGGTGATTTCGGTATGGCGATGGAAGTTGAGAAAATCGAGCAGGAAATTGCCGGTGCGTTTGCGATCCGTATACGTCTGTTCCACGGTATAGGCAAAGCAGGCTTCGCGCGCCTCCAGGCAACGGCGCAGGCCGTCGTCGAGCATGCGCGTGTCCAGCGAAGGCACCACCACAAAGCGGCGCAGCAAATCCGCCTGGTTGAGAATGGTGACGTTCGACGAACTGGCAGCATCGATACCCATCGCCGCCAATTCGGACACCGTCGTTTTGCCGGGCACGATTTGATCGAAGGTCGCGCGTGCCTCGGCATAGCTTTTCCATTGCGCGCGCACCTCGGTCCGGCTGTCGGGCAACATGGCCGCGCAGCCATTCAGCAGGAACGTGGCGGCAAGCAGCGACAGGCTCCGGCCGCAGCCCGGCACCACCCGCAAGCCAGTCAGGTTCTGTGTGGGGTTCATAAGCTATTTGATCACGGCAAGCCGTGAATGTCATGCGCGGCCTCCGCGAGGCTGCGCGCGGCAAAAAAAACCAGCCCTGAGGCTGGTTTTTTCGGCAAGCGGGCAGGCTTATTTTTTGGGCGGCATAGCCACGAACGCGGCGCACCAGCCGGTCGGCGCAATTTCAGTGTCGCCCGGCATGATCTTGCAGCCGCCTTTGTCCTTGGGCGTTTTGCCCGGCACAAACTGCAAGCAGTCTGAGCATTGCTTGCCTTCTTTCGGTTTGTCCTGATACTGCAGCGCAGTACGCGAAGCGCTCTTTTCAGCATGGGCGTTGCCGGTGACGGCGATCAGCGGGATGCTGGCCAGTGCCATCGAAATTTGCTTCAGCACGATGCGACGGCCGTTCGAGGAGTTGTCGTTCATGGGAATTTACCTGTAGGGAAGAGGGAGGAAGGGATGGCGATGTGGTGGCAACATCGGGTGGCAACATCGCCACGCATTAGCTTACAACGATTGCAAGCTGGCGTGGAGAACGCGGCGCGCGCGGTGATGGTTTAGCACGCGTCGCAAGCATGGCATGGCGTGCGACAACGACCCGGCTTCCGGCCATTTCCATCAGCGCAAAGTCCAGCATTGGCGCGGCTTCGCAAGCAAAAATGGTCTGCAAGCCGCGCCAAATGGCGTTCTGCGAGTTTTAATTCTCCACGCCCTGGCGGTCTTCGCGGCCGCCGGCGCGCGGTCGCGGGCTGACAATCGGCGGCAATTTCAGCGCGTCCGACTTCGATTTGAGCGCCCCGGCGTCGGCGCGCGTGAACTTGTAGGCATGACGAAACGCAAATTCCTGGCCGGCGCTACGGGTCTCGCGCAACAGGGAGTACTCCTTTGCATTGATCGTCAGGGTCGAGCGCACTTCTACCGGCTGTTCGTTTTCAATGCCGGTTCCCAGCAGCAGCAGGGTGCCCTCGCCGCGCACCAGAAAATCGGCCAGGCCGTCGACAATGCGATAGTCGTCGCGCTGGTCGCTGTTCGGCACGCGGCTCGAATAGCGCGCTTCGGCGGGGTCAATGCGCACCATCGCGACCGATTTGACGACCTTGCCCGGGCCGCCATCATAGACATACTGGTACACAAGCTCGGCGCCGTCTGCGGCCACGCGCGGCGCGATCTCGAGCGTGGCAGGCAGGGTCGCGCGCCGGTCGCTGCGAAAATCGCGGTATTCGAGGCTGCCGTTCCATTTGCCGACGAACATCCGGTGCAGCTTCATGAAGGCCGCGTCGGGCGCGGCGGCGGCTGCGCCCGCGACCGAGGGGCCCGCTTCCAGCGCGGTATTCAACACCCAGGCGATGCGCGCGCCGGCCTTGGCCAACTGCGCGGGAATCGGTTCCAGCGCGGCATCGACATAGGCCTGGGTCAGGCGCTGCGGCGCCGCCGGCGACGACAGCCACTCCTGACCGCAGACGAAGCCGGGCAATTTTCCGTAGGTCACGGTGCTGCTCAGGGTCCACGACTCCTTCATCCAGTCGCGCACCGTGCCGGACTGCCAGGCGGCGATATTGCTATCGCCAAAGCGGGCCAGCAATTGCCGGGCATAGTCCGCTTCGCTGCTGCCGCGGGTAGTGAGCTTGACCAGGTCGCTGTCCCACACGGCGTGCAGACGCCTCGGCGGCAGATCGGCCGGCGCGTCGGGCATCGATACGAACTTGAGATTCGCCCCCTGGTCGTTATCGTCGGCGGCGTGCAGGGGCTGGTGGATATCGCCGATCATATGCACCAGGAAACGGATCGCCTGTACCCTGGCCTCGGCCGATGAAGCGGGATCGGTGAGCACCTTGAAATACACCGGGATCTTGCTCGAGGCGCAATCGCCGTTCGGGCAGTACTCGGCATAGGTTTTGGTTTTGCACACCGGCTCGTTGTCGTAATGCCATTTGTCGGAACCGGGAATCGCCGTCGCCAGGTCTTGCCGGTTGATATCCATATAGAGGGCGATATCGGCCAGATCGGCACCGGGAATCAGCTGGTTGAGACGCAGGCGCGCCTTGGGTGTCAGCAGTTCTGCGGCGACCAGGCCGGTGATGCGATGCCCCTCGGCACCCCAGGCCCACAAGCTGGCGGGCGCGGCAGAAACAAGGGCAACTGCGCCCAGCATGGCGATGGCGGCGCAGCGCCTGAGAATTCCGGCAGATGATTGCATTCCTGTATCCTTGGGCTCGGTTGTCTGATGCGCATTGTAATGCTCACGAAGTTGCATTTACGTGAATCGAGCAACTGCGCCGCCCGGTCCCATCGGCACCGGTGCCGTTTGATGCCTGCGACCCCCGCCAATTTTCGCGTCACAAATCACCGCCGCCATGTACACCCTCTACTACTTCCCGAGCAATGCCAGCCTGGCCCCGCATATGGTGCTGGAGGAAATCGGCGCCGCCTATGAGCTGGCCCTGGTCGATCGCAACGTCAATGAACACAAGAGCGCGCGCTACCTGAAGCTCAATCCCGCGGGCCTGATCCCGGTGCTGATCGACGGCGACCTGGTGCTGACCGAGGCCGCCGCCATCTGCCTGCATCTGGCCGACCGCCATGCCGGCGCGAAGCTGGCGCCGCCGCCGGGTACGGCCGAGCGCGCACAGCTCTACAAATGGCTGATGTATCTCACCAATACCCTGCAAGCGGAACTCATCACCTACTACTATCCCGACCGCCTCGGCGGCAACACGGCGGCGGACATCGTGCAGGCCAATGCCGAGGCGAGGATCGGCAAGATGCTCGACCTGATCGAGCACCATCTTGCCTACGCCGGCGGGCCGTGGCTGATGGGCGCGCAATACACCATCGTCGATCCCTATCTGATGATGCTGGCACGTTGGACGCGCAATTTCGCCAGGCCCGCGCGCACCCGTCCGGCGCTGGCAAAATTCCTGGCGGCGATGGCCGGGCGCCCCGCGGTGCAGCGCAGCTTCAATCAGGAAGGCTTGTCGCACCCCTGGTTTTGAGCCGGCAAGCGCCGGCGGGCTGAGCCTCGTCAGCGCCTGGCCACGATTCGCCCGCTCATTTCCTCATGGCCGCTGCCGCAGAAATTGTCGCAAAGAAAATCATAGACGCCGGGTTTTTCGATCGTCAGATGGACTTTCGTGATCGTCCCCGGCAGCAGGTCGGCGCGCATTTTCAGGTCGGGAATATTGAAGCCATGGATGAAATCGACCGAGGTGAATTCAAGCACCACCGGCTGACCGACCTTGACCTCGAATTCATTCGGTGTGTACTTGAATTTCTGCGCGACCAGTTTGACCACCTTCGCCGGTTTGGCCGCTTTGGCCATTTTCGCCGACACACTTTCGCCAATCGCGCCCAGGGCCGGCAGCGCGATGCAGGCAAAAGCATTGACCATCCATGTTCGACGGCTGATCCACATCGTCAGGCCTTGGTGACCGGAAATTCCTGGATCTGGTACTCCGCCTTCACGGGCTCCGCTTCCACCTCCCGAAAGCCGAGGCCGCGATTGGGCGTTGCCGGATCCCAAGGCAGGGGCGTGCGTTTTTCCTGGCTGCCGGGTGCGGGCAGGGGAAAGATCAGGGACTTCGCCGAGTGATGGGCGATATGCCCGGTCATATGATGGTTTTCCTGGTGGATATGCCCGTAGAACACCGTCACATTGGGGTAAGGCATCAGTATCTCGATGGCCTTGTCGCCGTCGCGCGTGGCCCAATCCCATTTGGCGGCGAGGTCGAACAGCGGACGATGGGTCAGCACCACGATCGGCGCGTTCTTCGGCAGCTTGGCGAGATTGCCTTTCAGCCAGGCCAGCTGCGCCTCGCCGATGCTCGCCCCCGGGTCGGACACGTTGTCGAGGGCGATGAAATGCACGCCCTTGTGGTCGAAGGTATAGAAGGTCTCGCCGAACTGCTCCTTGTAGGCCGCGCCCCAGTCGAGCGAGGCATCATGTTCGCCGGGCATGAACCGGACGTTCTTGACCTTGAGCCCGGCAGCGATTTCGCGGAATTCGCTCAAGCGCCGGCGCCGTTCCTTGGGGTCGTCCGTGGTATGGGTCAGATCGCCGGTGAAGACGATGAAGTCGGGCGGATTCTCCAGCGCATTGACGGTGGCCACGGCTTTCTTCAGCGTATTGCTCGCATCGGGATTGGCCGGGCCGGAATATCCCCAGTGCGTATCGGACAGCTGCACAAAATAGAAGTCTTCGTAAGCGGCGCCGGATTTTGCATCCGCCGCGATCGCATTTATCTTCAGCCCCGACGCAAACACCGCGCTGCCGCCGACGGCCACCAGTTTCAGAAAATTGCGACGATCTGCCATATTCATTCTCCTCAGGATCAATGACGAAACCACGGTAGGAAGGCCCGCACAAATGCGGCCCGCCCATCCTTCCTGTACCACCCGGCGCCGCGGTTTATTCCCGTCGATCCAACCATCAAGGGCCTTTTTTCGCGGTAGCGGCGGTCGCACCGACCAAATAAGCCACCAGATCGGCACGTTCTTTCGCATCCGGCACGGAGATCCCCATTTTCTGGCCGGGGATGAATTTTTCCGGATTGGCCAGCCATCGGGAGAGGGTCGCCTGTGTCCAGATCACCGATGAAGCCTTGAGCGCGTTCGAATAGTTGTAGCCGGGCGCGGTACCGGCTTTGCGGCCCAGCAGTCCCTGATGCGCCGGGCCGACGCCGTTGTATTCCAGCGAATGGCAGGCTGCACAACGCGTTTGGTATAGAGTTTGACCATGAGCGGCGTCAGCTTTCGCCTGGGCCGGCGTTGCGGCGCCCATGAAGATGGCGGCATAGATGGCATAGCGGAATTTTGTAGACAATCGCATGAAGTGCACCCCGGAAAGTGGAAAGGTCTGGGCAGCCAGAACCGACAACTGAAATCGCTGGCAGGAACCGCCGCGCTGGGCCTTGCGATAGCCCATTGCGGGCATGGCGGGTTCATTTCTACATACCGCAGGCGCCGGGCAAAAATTCCAGGCGGGTGACAGACGTCGTCATCCACCGCCAGAATCGGGAATAAACCGCTGCAGCCGCCGGTATACAGGCTAAGGGAACCATGTGACGGACAAGAATCGCCGATTTGAAACTGAGGTACTGCCGCATCTGGATGCGGCGTATAACCTTGCGCGCTGGTTGCTGCGCGACGAGCATGCCGCCGAAGACGTCGTTCAGGACGCCTATATTCGTGCGTTTCAGTACTTCGACAGTTTCCGCGGCGGGGATGCGCGGCCATGGTTATTGGGCATTGTGCGCAATGCCTGCTATACCCGGTTTCAGCAAAAAACACGCACGCCGCAAACGGCCAACCTGGACGACGACCCCGAAATGTATGTGCCGATGGTCGATGCACGCGGCCAGGTGCAGACGCCGGAAACGATGCTCGACCAGAAACAGCTGGGCGCACAAATTTCAGCGGCAATTGCCGGTTTGCCGATGGCCTTCCGGGAAGTACTGATCCTGCGGGAGATTGAAGAGATGAGCTATGACGATATCGCCAGCATCATGCAGATTCCCACGGGAACGGTGATGTCGCGCCTGTCGCGCGCGCGCGCGATGTTGAAGGAACAGCTCGGCGATTGCCGATAAGCGAGGTAGGTATGCAAACGGATGATAGAGACGAATTTTCGACGCAGTTGAAGCAGCACCTGCCGCGCTACCGGGCGCCGCCCGGCCTGGAAAGCCGTATTCGGCAGATGATCGCCGAACAATCCCGGGCCACGCCGTCCATGCCCTGGACCGAACGGCTTGCCCTGTGGTGGCGCCAGTGGGCCGGCGTCGGCCTCGGTTTCGCCTGCGGCGCATTGCTGTCAGTCGCGGTGATCCAGTTTCGGGGCGCTGGCGGCGAGGGGGACGCGTTTGAAAAACAGCTGCTCGCCAGCCATGTGCGCTCGCTGATGGTCGCGCATCTGACCGATGTCGTTTCCTCCGACCAGCACACGGTCAAACCCTGGTTCACCGGCAAACTCGACTACTCCCCGCCGGTGATCGATCTGCAGACGCAGGGATTTCCGCTGGTCGGCGGCCGCCTCGATTATCTCGATGGTCGCGCGGTGGCTTCGCTGGTATACCGGCATGGACAGCACACGATCAATGTCTTCATTCGCCCTGCCCGCGAACAGCAGTTGCAGAAAGTGACGGCCCTGCAGGGATTTCATCTCGCCCGCTGGACCCAGGGGGATATGCAGTTCTGGGCCATCTCCGATGTCGGCGCCGACGAGATGGGGAAATTCATCAACGCATTTCAGGCCTATCGGGCGGAGTAAGCCGGCAGCGCCAGCTCAAGAACGGGCGCCTCCAATATGGCAAAGTCCAGCATTGGCGCTTGTTTCGAGGCATTTTTGCTCCGCAACCCGCGCCAATGCTGGACTTTGCATACTTTCACGTCTCAAGCGCGGAAGTATACGGCGACCGCTACATCGTCCCGAACATCGCCACCACGGCAATCGCCATCACCAGGGTCGCCAGCCAGCCCAGCCAGCGCAGGCGTCTGCCGATGGCGTAGCGGCCCATCACCTGCTCGCGGGTGCCGAGGATTATCATCACGCCCATGATCGGCACCGCGATCACGCCATTGATCACGGCGCTATAAAACAGCTGCTTCATCGGATCGAACGGCAGGAAGCAGAGGATCACCCCACCCACCGTGGCCACCGACACAATGCTGTAAAAACGGCGCCCCTCGTATGGCTTGAGGTCGAGTCCGGTGCGCCAGTCGAAGGCCTCGGCCACCGCATAGGCGGCGGAGCCCGCCAGCACCGGCACCGCCAACAGGCCGGTGCCGATGATGCCGAGGCTGAATAAAAAGAAAGTGAAGTCGCCGGCCAGTGGACGCAGCGCCTCGGCCGCTTGCGCCGAGGTTTGAATATTGGTGATGCCGCTCGCATGCAGGGTGGCGGCCGTCGACAGGATGATGAAGAACGCGACCAGGTTGGAAAAACCCATGCCGATCAGGGTGTCCCAGCGAATGCGCCGCAGGTGGCGGCGCGCCTCATCATGCGGTAGTGGCACGCTACCCGCGCCGCCGGCCGCCGCACCATTCGCCTTGCGCAGATCTTCCATTTCCTGCGCGGCCTGCCAGAAAAACAGATAGGGGCTGATGGTGGTGCCGAATACCGCCACCACCATCACGATGGTGTCGTTGTCCCAGCCGAGTTGGGGCAAGACGACGTGGTGCGCCACCTGCGTCCAGGGAACGTCGATGGTGAACAACACCGCGACATAGGACAGCAGGGCCAGCGTCAGCCACTTCAGATAGCGCACATAGTTCTCATAGGGCACGAACACCTGCAGTACCAGACACAGCAGGCCGAAGGTCACCGAGTAGATATGCGTGGCGCCGCCGACGATCAGATGCAGGGCCTCGGCCATGGCGGCGATATCGGCGGCGATGTTGATGGTGTTGGCGATGAGCAGCAGGCCGACGATGGCATACAGCACCCACAGCGGAAAATTTTCGCGGATATTGGCGGCCAGCCCCTTGCCGGTGATGCAGCCGAGGCGCGCGCTCACCATCTGGATGCCGACCATCAGCGGATAGGTAAACACCACCGTCCACAGCATGTTGAAACCGAACTGCGCGCCGGCCTGCGAATAGGTGGCGATGCCCGAGGGATCGTCGTCGGCCGCACCGGTGATCAGACCGGGACCGAGATGCGCAACCGCCGGGTGCTCGGCGACGTTTTCGATGATTTTTTTCATGCCCGGTCTTTGTTCTGCGCTTGGTGCATCGGTGGCGATAGCCGAAGGGTAACCGATTAATCATTTTCGCTGCCAGCACTTACACATTGCTGACGCAGCGCTTGACAAGATATCGGTGCTGCGGCTAAATTGCGTGCATATGCACATAAATAGGCGGCCATCATGAGTACCTCGACCCTGGAACGAACCAAGCGGGCGCCATCACGCGCGGCGGCAACGCCGGTGCCCCTGCCTTGCACCGGCGCCCGCCTGCGGCGGCTGACCCGGCGCATGACCTCGTTCTACGAGCAGCATTTGCGCGGGCTTGGGCTCAAGCTCGGCCAGTACTCGGTGCTGGTCCACCTTGGTCGCGAGCCGCAAACGCTGATGCACCTGGCGGACGAGCTGGAGATGGATCGCACCACCCTGACCCGCGGCATCCAGCCACTGATCGAACACGGCTGGGTGAGTGAAGTGCCCGGCAGCGATGCCCGTCAACGCTGCTTCGTGCTGACCGCGCAGGGCGAACGCTTTCGCCAGGACGCCGAGGCACAATGGTGCCAGGCGCAGCTGGCGCTGGAGGCCCGGCTCGGGCGCGACTTCACCGCCAATCTGCAGGCACAGCTCGACCAGGCCCTGGATCGTCTCAAACCCGCACTCGCCGAGGACAACTGATATGAGCGACACCCAATCCCGCGCCGTCACCCATGCCTTCTGGCCGGTGGTCCTGCTCGCCGCCTCGGTGCTGATGATCACCATGGGGGCGCGCCAATCGCTGGGCCTATTCGTTTCGCCGCTCAACACCGCCACCGGACTCGGCATCGCCAGCATCAGCCTGGCGATGGCGGTCGGCCAGTTCATGTGGGGCGCGGTGCAGCCGATCGCCGGCGCGGTCGCCGACCGCTATGGCCCCGGCCGCGTGCTGGCGGCCGGCACCATCATCCTGGCGCTGGGTTATGCAACCACACCGTACATGACCTCAAGCTTCGGCCTGATGATGACCATCGGCGTGCTCACCGCCGCAGGTTCCGGCGCCGGCAGTTTCTCGGTGCTGATCGGTGCGGCCGCACAACGCCTGCCCGGCGAAAAACGCGGCATGGCGGCCGGCATCATCAATGCAGGCGGCTCCTTCGGGCAATTCCTGTTCGCCCCCCTGTTGCAAAAGCTCATCAGCATGCTCGGCTGGATGGGCGCGATGTGGTCGATGGCGGTGATCTCGCTGTTCACGCTGCCGATGGCCTGGCTGCTGCGCAAACGGCCCGCCGCAAAGGGTTCAGGCGCGGCACATGCGCCGACCCCAAACGCACACTCGGGCAGCGGCGCGGCGTCCGGGCAGATCGGCCATGACGGCGGCATCAAAAAAGCGATACGCATTGCGCTCGCCGACAGAAGCTATCTGCTGCTGCACGCCGGTTTTTTTACCTGCGGTTTTCATATCGCCTTCCTGGTCACGCACTTGCCCGGCGAGGTGCAGCTCTGCGGTCTGCCACCCAATGTAGCGAGCTGGTCGCTGGCGATCATCGGTCTCGCCAATATTGTCGGCAGCCTGCTGGCCGGCTGGGGCACCAGCCGCTATCGCTCCAAATATATTCTGGCGGCGATGTATGCCTCGCGCGCCGTGCTGATTCTCGTCTACCTGCTGGCGCCCAAGACCGAGACCACCTTCTATCTGTTCGCCGCCGGGCTGGGCCTCACCTGGCTGGCCACGGTGCCGCCCACCGCCGGCATCGTCGGCAAACTGTACGGCACGCGCTATCTCTCCACCCTGTTCGGCCTCACCCTGCTCTCGCATCAGGTCGGCGGATTTTTCGGCGCCTGGCTGGGCGGCATTGCCATCACCCGGCAGGGCAATTACGACTGGATGTGGTACGCCGATATCGCATTGGCCTCGCTGGCCGCGCTGTGCAATCTGCCGATCCGCGAGGCGCCGATCGTGCGCCTCGGCGCCTTGAAAACCGCAGCCGCCGAGTGATGATGTGGTACCTCTACCTCATCGAATGCAATAACGGTGCGCTATATGCCGGCATTACCACCGATGTGGCGGCACGCTATGCGAAACACGCCAGCGGTAAGGGTGCCAAATATACCCGCGCCAATCCGCCAAGACGCCTGATCGGCAGCAAGGCGTTCGCGGATAAATCCGGTGCCGCCAAAGCCGAGTACGCGATCCGGCAACTGCGGCGCGAAGACAAGGCGGCATTTCTATTTCTCGGCGCGGACTGAACAACTCATTTTCCCGTCAGGCTCGTCAGGCCAGGTGCCGCCTGCTATACTGCGCGCCGTGGCCTTGATCCAGTCCCCTTGCCACAGTCAACCTGACCTGCAGTAAATCCCTTCGCACCTAGACTGGCGCCAACACGGCGACAGGTCCGAGTTTTTTTCGAAAGTTCCCAATGTCTTTTTCTTCACTCGGCCTGTCCGAGGCGATTGTTCGTGCCGTTTCCGAGCACGGCTATACCACCCCGACCCCGATCCAGGCCCAGGCGATCCCGGCCGTGCTCAATGGCGGCGATCTCTTGGCCGGCGCGCAGACCGGCACCGGCAAGACCGCCGGCTTTGTGCTGCCGATCCTGCAACGCCTGACCGCAACGCCCACCGAAGGCAAACGCAAGATCCGCGTGCTGGTGCTGACACCCACGCGCGAACTCGCCGCCCAAGTCGAGGAAAGCGTTCGCACCTATGGCAAATACACCGGCATCAAATCGCTGGTGATCTTCGGCGGCGTCGGCATCAACCCGCAAATCTCGGCCATGCGCCAGGGCGTCGACATTCTCGTCGCCACCCCCGGCCGCCTGCTCGACCATCACCAGCAGCGCACTGTCGATCTTTCGCATGTCGAAATCCTGGTGCTCGATGAAGCCGACCGCATGCTCGACATGGGCTTCATCCACGACATCAAGAAAATCCTCGCGATCCTGCCGAAGAAGCGCCAGAACCTGCTGTTCTCGGCGACCTTCTCCGACGACATCAAACGCCTTGCCGACAGCCTGCTCGACAACCCGGCGCTGATCGAAGTCGCGCGGCGCAATTCGACGGTGGAAATGATCACGCAGAAAGTGCACCCGGTCGATCGCGACAAGAAAAAAGAATTGCTCACGCATCTGATCAAGCAGAACAACTGGCACCAGGTGCTGGTGTTCACGCGCACCAAGCACGGCGCCAACCGTCTTGCCGAGGGGCTCAACAAATCCGGCATCACCGCGCTGGCGATTCACGGCAACAAGAGCCAGTCGGCGCGCACCAAGGCCCTGGCCGAATTCAAGACCGGCGATCTGGCCGTGCTGGTGGCGACCGACATCGCCGCACGCGGCATCGATATCGATCAATTGCCGCATGTGGTCAACTTCGAAATCCCGAATGTGCCGGAAGATTATGTGCACCGCATCGGCCGCACCGGCCGCGCCGGCGCCACTGGTGAAGCCGTTTCACTGGTCTGTATCGACGAGAAAAAAATGTTCAACGACATCGAGCGCCTGATCAAGCGCGATGTGGAAGTCGTCGTCGTACCCGGCTTCGAACCGGACCCGCATGCCAAGGCGCAACCGATCCAGATGCGCTCGCAGGATCATCAGGGACGCGGCGGGCAAGGCCGTGGCAGGCCGGGTGGCGGCGGCTCAGGCCGTGGCGCACCTACAGGAGGTGGTCAAGGCAAGCCGCGTACGGGTGGCGGTGGTGGGAATGGAGGGGGCCGCAGCAGTTCTGGCGGTGGGCAGGGGAATCAGTCTTCGCGTGGTGGTTCATCGGTCAGCGGTTCGGGACAAGGTGCGGGGCAATCTGCTTCGCGCCCGCCGCGTGAGGGCGGTGGCGGTTCGGCCAATACTTCTGCTCGTAGCGGTGGCGGTGGTACGGCTCGTACCGCCAAGCCAGCACCGGCGTTGTTCCGCAAGGGCACGCGCTAGTCCGATCGTTTTTTCAGCCGAAAAAATTAATGCGCCCGCTGGTCTTGAGGACTGGCGGGCGCGTTTTATTTTGTGCGGCAGCTTTTGCGCCGGGACTTCAAATTGAAAAGTGAAAGTCCAGCATTGACGCAGTATTTGGGGCATTTCCGTCTCGAAAGGCGCGCGGAATGGCGTTCTATAAAAATCGCCTTACGGACAACGGGCTGATATCTAGTTGAGCTAGACATTCCTTGTTTGCCGAGGCGGCATTAGCTATAGAACTGAACGGATGAGCACCGCAGGCGGGGTCCGCATGAATGATCGGCTTGGCGCGGCAGGTTATGGCCCTTCGCGCTGCTCAGTAGGCCCTTCGAGCTGCTCAGTAATGTTTACTGCGCGGTTCCAGCCTTTCTGCGCATCAATCCACAACCATGCAAACACCGCAGACCCAGACAAGCCTACGAAGAAGAGGCAAAATGACCACGACACAAGAGACAACCAAAACAAAGTGAACAAAAAAAGAAAGATCGCGGTGTTGCGAGCAAAGAGTATTCTGAGGCGGCGGCGCGAGAACTCTTGATAGGCTTGAGCAGATTTCCAGATCCACTTTTGCGCCCTCGCGGCATTTTTCGGATCTGGTTGCTCGATGTATTTGCGGTACCACTTCCGCAACGTTTCGCCCTTGGCTCCCCAAAGGGGGCGTGTGATCCCCCATTCGATCAACAATTCGATAAAACCAGCGACCGCCTCCAGAACAAAGCCGGCAATAATGACGCCTAAGAAGCCTAGCACAGCATAGAACGCAAACGACCAATGCCATGTATCGGCAAGGTCGGGAATAACGCATTGACCCGTTCGTGCTCTATAGATAATAGATAACCCAAATGCCCGTGACCGCTTCGACTCCCGCGATAACGACATTTGCTTCAATCGAAGCAAGAGATGCGGATACAGCATTTTGCGGGGGAACGTCAGCCATGGTGTCCTCGTCTTGAATGAATTGTTAGGCCATTTTGCACAAAACACGACGGGGTCAGGTCTTGCACAAAACACGACGGGGTCAGGTCTTGCAACATATC
>DASWEY010000006.1:0-119336 GCA_036394575.1 Usitatibacteraceae bacterium
GAGATGGTGATGCCTGGCGACAACGTCAAGATCGTGGTGCAGCTGATTGCGCCGATCGCGATGGAAGACGGGCTGCGTTTTGCGATCCGCGAGGGTGGCCGTACGGTCGGCGCCGGCGTGGTGTCGAAAATCATCAAGTAATCAGGAAATCAGTTAGGTCGCTCAGCACGCTAACATGTACGGCACCCCATTGCGGCGTGCCGGCGTAAAGGAAAAATGATGGCAACTGCACAACTCGCCAAACAAAAAATTCGGATTCGCTTGAAGGCGTTCGACTATCGCCTTATCGATCAGTCCGCGCTGGAAATCGTTGAAACGGCCAAGCGCACCGGTGCGGTCGTCAAAGGGCCGGTTCCGTTGCCGACTAAAATAGAGCGTTTTGACGTTCTGCGCTCGCCCCATGTGAATAAAACTTCGCGCGACCAGTTCGAAATTCGCACGCATCTGCGCTTGATGGACATTATCGATCCGACCGACAAAACGGTCGATGCGCTGATGAAACTGGATTTGCCGGCCGGTGTGGACGTAGAGATCAAACTGTAAGTAAGTAGTAGTGATAAGTACTTGAATTTTCTGGGGGGCGCAGCTATAATCGCGCCTCTTTGCCGAAAGCGCGCAGACGCCCGGCAGTATGTAACACCGAAACATATGTACAAAACATGCCAGCCAATTGTAGCTGGCACCTTATAATATATTGTTTTATATGAACAATATGTTATCGGGCAAACTAGAAAGGATTGCGAAGATGAGTCTTGGTCTCGTCGGCCGGAAGGTTGGCATGACTCGCATTTTTGCGGATGATGGCACTGCCATTCCCGTAACCGTGCTGGACGTGTCGAACAACCGCATTACCCAAATCAAGACCCCTGCAACGGATGGCTATTCGGCCGTTCAGGTTGCGTTCGGCACCAGACGCGTTACGCGCGTGACCAAGGCGCAAGCCGGTCATTACGCCAAGGCGGGTGTCGAAGCCGGGTCGGTTATCAACGAATTCACGGTTTCTCCGGAAAAACTCGCCGAATTCAAGATCGGTGAGCAGATTTCCGCTGAAATTTTCACTGCCGGTCAAAAAATCGATGTGCAAGGCACGTCCAAGGGCAAGGGTTTTTCCGGCGTTATCAAGCGCCACAATTTTTCGTCGAACCGCGCGTCGCACGGCAACTCAAAGTCCCATAATGTGCCGGGTTCAATCGGCATGGCGCAGGACCCAGGCCGCGTTTTCCCTGGCAAACGCATGGCTGGACATCTTGGCGATGTGACTTGTACCGTGCAGCTGCTCGAAGTTGCCCGCATCGATGTTGCCCGCCAGCTCGTGTTGGTCAAGGGCTCGGTGCCTGGCTCGACAAACGGAATCGTGATTGTCCATCCCGCATCCAAGACGCCTAAAGCACCACTGGCGAAAGGGGTGAAATAATGGAACTGAAACTGATTAATGCCAGCGGCGCCGCTGATGGCACCGTTGCCGCGTCCGCCGATTTGTTCGGTCGCGACTATAACGAGGCGTTAGTGCACCAGGTTGTGACTGCATATCAGGCGAATGCCCGCTCTGGTAATCGCGCGCAGAAGGGGCGTAGCGACGTTCAGAAGTCGACCAAGAAGCCGTGGCGCCAGAAAGGTACCGGCCGCGCGCGCGCTGGTATGGCATCTTCACCCCTGTGGCGCGGCGGCGGCAAGATTTTCCCGAATTCGCCCGACGAGAATTTCTCGCAAAAGGTGAACAAGAAAATGTACCGCGCTGGTATTGCCGCGATTCTGTCGCAACTGGTGCGCGAAGACCGCCTGTCCGTGGTGGACAATATGACGATTGATGCCCCGAAGACAAAGTTGCTCGCAACCAAGCTCAAGGGCATGGGGTTGGATCGTGTGTTGATCATCACCGACAACCTGGATGACAACCTGTACCTGTCGTCGCGCAATTTGCCCGATGTCCTGGTTCTCGAAGCCAAGCATGCGGATCCGGTTAACTTGGTGCGCTTCCCGAAAATCGTATTGACCAAGGCTGCGCTCAAACAATTCGAAGAGGTGCTGGCATGAACGCTGAACGTCTTCTGACGGTTGTTTTGCGTCCCGTCATCTCCGAAAAGGCCACGATGGTGGCTGACAAGCAAAAACAAGTGGTGTTTGAAGTGCTGCGCGACGCGACCAAGGCCGAAGTAAAGGCTGCGGTCGAGCTTCTGTTCAAGGATCAGAAGGTCGAGGTCGCAAGCGTCAACATTGTTAATCAAAAAGGCAAGGCAAAACGCCATGGGCGTTTCGAAGGCCGTCGCAACCATGTCAAGAAGGCTTATGTCTGCTTGAAGGGTGAGGGCGATATCAACTTTGCCGAAGGAGCCGCATAATGGCACTCGTCAAAACCAAGCCGACTTCCCCGGGCCGCCGCAGCATGATCAAAGTGGTCAACAAGGAGTTGCACAAAGGGGCTCCGGTAGCCTCTTTGGTAGAACCCCAGAGCAAGAATGCGGGTCGTAACCATCATGGCCATATCACGACTCGTCATCAGGGTGGCGGCCATAAACAACACTACCGCCTGATCGATTTCAAACGCAATGACAAGGACGGTATTGTCGCCAAGGTTGAACGGCTCGAATATGATCCGAACCGCAGCGCCAACATCGCTTTGCTCTGTTATGTGGATGGTGAGCGTCGCTACATCATTGCGCCGAAGGGTATTTCGGCAGACATGCAGGTTGTATCAGGTGCCGATGCGCCAATCAAGGTTGGCAACACCCTGCCGCTGCGAAATATTCCTGTAGGTTCCACGATCCACTGCATTGAATTGCAACCCGGCAAAGGCGCTCAGTTGGCGCGTTCGGCCGGCGCGTCTGTGCAATTGTTGGCACGCGAAGGCGTGTACGCTCAACTGCGCATGCGTTCTGGCGAGATTCGCAAAGTTCACGTCGATTGTCGTGCCACCCTTGGCGAAGTCGGCAATGGTGAGCACAGCCTGCGCGTCATCGGTAAGGCGGGCGCCAACCGCTGGCGCGGCATTCGTCCGACGGTTCGCGGCATTTCCATGAATCCGGTTGATCACCCACACGGTGGTCGTTCCAATGGCGGCGGACACCCGGTGTCCCCTTGGGGTCAGGCTGCCAAAGGCAAAAAGACCCGCACCAACAAGCGCACACAGAACATGATTGTTCGTGACCGTCGTAAAGCATAACGGCGAGCCTGAAAGGACTATCTAAATGACACGTTCAGTAAAAAAGGGCCCGTTCGTTGACGGCCACCTCATGAAAAAGGTGGAAGCTGCCATCGCAATCAAGGATCGCAAGCCGATCAAGACTTGGTCGCGTCGTTCCACCATTCTTCCGGACTTCGTCGGCTTAACCATAGCGGTGCATAACGGGAAGCAGCATATCCCTGTATACGTCAGCGAAAACATGGTTGGTCACAAGCTTGGCGAATTCGCGCTTACGCGTACCTTCAAAGGCCATCCGGCCGACAAGAAGGCCGCTGCGTCGGCCAAGAAATAAGGAGCGAGGACATGCAAGTCTCTGCTAATTTGTACGGTGTGCGACTGTCTGCGCAAAAGGGCCGCTTGGTTGCGGACCTGATTCGTGGCAAAAAGGTCGATCTCGCCTTAAATATTCTCGCGTTTACGCCGAAAAAAGGCGCAACCATCATCAAGAAGGTGCTGGAATCCGCGATTGCCAACGCCGAGCACAATAACGGTGCCGATATCGATGAATTGAAAGTTGCAAAAGTCATCGTCGAAAAGGGGCCGGTATTAAAGCGTTTTACGGCACGTGCCAAGGGCCGTGGTAACCGCATCATCAAGCCGACGTGCCACGTCTTTGTGACGGTTGGCGACGGCAAGGTTTAAGGGAGCGACGATGGGTCAAAAAATATCTCCAACCGGTTTTCGTCTCGCGGTTCACAAGAACTTCGCTTCGAAGTGGTACGCCAACAGCAAGAATTTTCCGATCATGCTGCTTGAGGACATTAAAGTCCGTACCTACCTCAAGAAGAAGCTTGCCAATGCAAGCGTAGGCAAGATTGTCATTGAGCGCCCGACCAAAAATGCAAAAATAACGATTTATTCTTCGCGTCCTGGCGTGGTGATTGGCAAGAAGGGCGAAGACATTGAAAATCTTCGTACAGAACTGACCAAGCTGATGGGCGTGCCGGTACACGTCAATATTGAAGAAATCCGCAAGCCCGAGACCGATGCGCAATTGATCGCCGACGGTATCACGGCTCAGCTTGAAAAGCGTGTCATGTTCCGCCGCGCCATGAAGCGCGCAATGCAGAATGCGATGCGTCTTGGCGCCCAGGGGATCAAGATTACCTCGTCGGGCCGCCTGAACGGGATTGAAATCGCGCGGACTGAATGGTATCGCGAGGGGCGTGTGCCGCTCCATACTTTGCGTGCCGATATCGATTTCGGTTTTTCCGAGGCGCGCACCACTTATGGCGTGATCGGCGTGAAGGTTCTTGTATTCAAGGGCGAAGTGCTGGGCAAGGGCGAACAACCTGTAGCCGCGCCTGAGCCGCAAGCTGAACCGCGTAAGCCGCGTAGAGCAGGAGTGAAAAATGCTGCAACCAGCTAGAAGAAAATACCGCAAGGAACAGAAAGGCCGTAACAAGGGCATTGCGACTACGGGCGCAAAAGTGTCCTTTGGCGAATTCGGCTTGAAAGCGATTGGCCGTGGTCGATTGACTGCTCGCCAGATTGAAGCTGCACGTCGTGCAATGACCCGGCATATCAAGCGCGGCGGCCGCATCTGGATTCGTATTTTCCCGGACAAGCCGATTTCGAAAAAGCCGGCGGAAGTTCGCATGGGTAACGGCAAGGGCTCTCCCGAGTATTTTGTGGCCGAGATCCAGCCGGGCAAAGTTCTGTATGAAATGGACGGCGTAGACGAGGCGCTGGCGCGCGAAGCGTTTACATTGGCCGCTGCCAAATTGCCGATCAAGTGCGCTTTTGTGCACCGCCTGCTCGGTCAATAGAAGGGGATGATGATGAATACCAAGGAAATGCGGGCGAAATCCCCGGAAGATCTGAACAAGGAGTTGCTT
Source organism: Usitatibacteraceae bacterium (assembly GCA_036394575.1). Taxonomy (GTDB): domain Bacteria; phylum Pseudomonadota; class Gammaproteobacteria; order Burkholderiales; family Usitatibacteraceae; genus UKL13-2. The sequence continues at coordinate 5,020 of DASWEY010000006.1, forward strand.
GAGCTGCGCAAGGCGCAATTTTCCCTGCGCATGCAAGCCGCTACCCAGCAGTTGACCAAGACCACAGAAATGGCCCGGGTCAAGCGCGAGGTCGCGCAGATCAAGACAATCCTGACTGAGAAAGTGAGCGCAGCCAAATGAATCAGGCCGCCAATCAAACCATTGCCGAAAACAGAACCAAACGTACCCTGACGGGTGTCGTGGTGAGCGACAAGATGAACAAGACCGTTACGGTTTTGGTCGAGCGTCGCGTGATGCACCCAGTCTTGGGCAAAGTTGTGCGCCGCTCGAAGAAATACCATGCGCATAGCGAAAATAATGAATTTAAGGCGGGCGATACGGTTCTTATTGAGGAAACCCGTCCTTTGTCCAAGACCAAAGCTTGGAAGGTGACGCAGTTGCTTGAAAAAGCTCGTGTTGAGTAGTTTTTTTGACTGAAGTACTCAAAAGCCCGCATCAGCGGGCTTTTTTATTGTGCTCTGTGGATTTTCGACTGTGCACCCGCTTGGCGACTGCGCTTGATGCCAAGTGACGAAGTTAATCGCTGCGCATGTCAGAATTCGTTCTAATCCACAATTTTGTCAGCCAGGGGAAAACTATGGGGGCGATGAACCTTTTTGACCTTAGCGGTCGCGTTGCACTCGTTACAGGAGGGTCGCGTGGCCTTGGACTTCAAATCGCGCGAGGATTCGGTGCCATGGGTGCCAAGCTCGCATTAACCGCCAGAAAAGCCGACGAACTGGCCCGGGCCAAGGCAGAGCTTGAAGCGTCGGGTTTTGACGTACATATCTTCCCCAGCGACCTTTCCAAACCGGAAATGGTGGCTCCCATGGTTGATGCGGTTATCAGTCATTTTGGCAATATCGATATTCTGGTGAACAACGCCGGCGCCTCCTGGGGGGCGCCCGCTGAGGAGTACCCACTGGAGGCTTGGAACAAGATTATCGCGACAAATTTGACCGGTGCCTGGCTTGTCGCACAACAGGTTGGTGCCAAAACGATGATTCCCCGTAAACGCGGCAGCATTATCAATATTGCATCTGTTGCCGGTCTTCGTGGACAAATGGGGGCAATGCAGACCATTGCCTACAATACGAGCAAGGGCGGTATCGTTAATTTTACGAGGGCATTGGCCGCCGAATGGGCCAAGTACGAAGTGCGGGTAAATGCGCTGGCGCCAGGATTTTTCCCCTCCAAAATGAGCGCCGGTGTCCTGAAGGTCATAGACAAGCAAATCCTGGGCATGACCCCGCTGGGGCGTCTGGGGGGAGACGAAGACCTCATGGGACCAGCGATTTTCCTAGCATCCGATGCGGCCGCATATGTAACAGGGCAGATTCTCTCCGTGGACGGAGGCATGACTGCGGTTTGATAAGAGAATTCCACCTTGACGCGACATAGTTCCAAAATTGCCGCACAACAACAATTATTCATACGGGGCTTGCGCTGATCAACCGATACGCGCTATACTCCAAGACTTGCTGCTCTAGCCGTGGCTTCGTCGGCTAAGAGTCTACTTAAATGTACAACGTTATCAAACGTTTGCATCGCCCAAGCGTCAGCCGAAGCCGATTTTAAGCGTGCGGGCAAAAGTTGCTTTCTAACCTGTCGGAAATTTCCTCGGAAATTGCCGATGAAAGACGGATCCAAAACTGGCTGCTTCGGTAACGCCGAAGCAGGTTAAGTTGGAGAGATAAAAAATGATCCAGATGCAGTCGATTCTCGACGTCGCCGATAACACCGGCGCGCGGTCGGTGATGTGTATCAAAGTCCTTGGCGGCTCCAAACGGCGCTATGCGGGCATTGGTGACATCATCAAAGTCAGTATCAAATCTGCCCAGCCGCGCGGTCGCGTGAAAAAAGGGGAGGTTTACAACGCCGTGGTGGTTCGTACCGCCAAGGGTGTTCGCCGTAACGATGGCTCCTTGATCAAGTTTGACGGCAATGCCGCTGTCCTCTTGAATGCCAAGCTCGAGCCGATCGGTACGCGTATCTTTGGGCCAGTCACGCGTGAGCTGCGCAACGAGCGCTTCATGAAAATCGTGTCGCTGGCGCCAGAAGTGCTGTAAGGAGCCCAGGATGAATAAAATTCGCAAAGGCGATCAAGTGGTCGTCATCACCGGTAAAGACAAGGGCAAGCGCGGCACCGTGCTGCGCGTGATGCCTGACGCTGAGCGCGTGTTGGTGGATGGCATTAACCGCGTGAAGAAGCACACCAAGCCCAACCCGATGAAGGGAACGACTGGTGGAATTCTCGAAAAAGAGATGCCGATTCACGTTTCGAACATCGCTATTTTCAATCCCGCGACCAGCAAGGCTGATCGGGTCGGCTTCAAGACGTTGGAAGATGCGCGCAAAGTTCGCGTGTTCCGTTCCAACGGCGAAGTCGTCGATGCATAAGGAGTGAATGATGGCTCGCCTGCATACAATTTACAAGGACACGATTGCGCCAAAGCTGATGAAGGAATTTGGCTATAAATCGGTTATGGAAGTGCCACGCATCACCAAGATCACCCTAAACATGGGTGTAGGTGAGGCGGTTGCCGACAAGAAAATCATGGACCACGCCGTGGGCGACATGCAGAAGATCGCGGGTCAGAAACCGGTTGTGACCAAATCGAAGAAATCGATTGCGGGATTCAAAATTCGCGATGGTTATCCGATTGGCTGCATGGTGACCCTGCGCTCGACCCGCATGTACGAATTTCTGGATCGTCTGATTACGGTTTCGCTTCCCCGCGTCCGTGACTTCCGGGGTATTTCGGGTCGCTCGTTTGACGGTCGCGGCAACTACAACATGGGTGTCAAAGAGCAGATCATTTTCCCGGAAATCGAGTACGACAAAATCGACGCGATCCGCGGCATGAATATCTCCATCACCACCACCGCGAAAACAGATGCAGAGGCCAAAGCGCTTCTCGCTGCTTTCAAATTCCCTTTCCGAGGCTAAGCGCATGGCTAAACTCGCAGTCATTAACCGCCAGGCAAAGCGCGAAAAAATGGTCAAGCAATTTGCCGCCAAGCGTGAAGCGCTGATGAGGCTTATCAACGATCAGTCGATTTCGGAAGAAGATCGTTACCAGGCACGTCTCAAGCTGCAGGCACTGCCGCGTAATTCGAGCCCGACGCGCTTGCGTAACCGTTGTGCGATCACGGGGCGCCCACGCGGTGTCTATAGCAAATTTGGTCTGGGGCGCAATAAATTGCGCGAAATAGCGATGCGTGGCGAAGTGCCGGGCATGGTCAAGGCTAGCTGGTAAGCGGCGGAGAATATTATGAGCATGAGTGATCCGATCGCCGATATGCTGACTCGCATTCGTAATGCGCAGCAATCGGAAAAAGTCGATGTGACGATGCCTTCTTCCAAGGTGAAGACCGCTATCGCCAAAGTTCTGAAGGACGAGGGCTATATCGAGGACTTCGCCGTTCGCAATATCGAAGGCAAGGCCGAGCTGAACGTCAGTCTGAAATATTATGCGGGCAAGCCTGTTATCGAGAAGATTGAGCGCATCTCGCGCCCCGGACTTCGCGTATATCGTGGCCGTGAAGAAATCAAACCCGTCATGAACGGTTTGGGGGTGGCGATTGTGTCAACTTCCAAAGGAGTCATGACTGATCGCAAGGCGCGTGCTACCGGTGTTGGTGGCGAAGTGCTGTGCATTGTGGTCTAAGGGGGGAATATGTCAAGAATCGGTAAACAGCCCATCACGGTTCCGGCCAAGATAGAAATCACCATCGGCGTCGAACAAATCGTGGTCAAGGGACCGCTCGGTACACTGACCCAAGCCGCATCCAAAGATGTGATTGTCAAGAAAGATGGTGCCACCCTGACGCTGGAAGCTGCTAATGACTCGCAGCAGGCCAATGCGATGTCGGGAACGATGCGCGCTTTGCTTGCCAATATGGTGCGGGGTGTGGACAAGGGGTTTGAGCGCAAGTTGATGCTGGTTGGTGTGGGATATAAGGCGCAGGCGCAGGGAGCAAAGTTGAATTTGGCACTTGGCTTCTCGCACCCCATCGTTCATGACATGCCCGAAGGCATCAAAGTCGAGACCCCGGTTCCGACCGAGATACTGATCAAGGGCGTCGACAAACAGAAGGTCGGCCAGGTTGCCGCGATCGTGCGCGGCTATCGTCCGCCGGAGCCGTACAAGGGCAAGGGCGTTCGTTATTCGGACGAAGTCATCGTGCTCAAAGAGACGAAGAAGAAGTAAGCGAGGCCATTATGAGCGACAAAAAAATCTCCCGTATGCGTCGTGCCGCGAAAACGCGCGCCACCATCGCACGTTTAAAGGCTGTGCGTCTGACTGTGCACCGCACCAATTCGCACATTTATGCGCAGGTCATCGACGCATCAGGATCGAAGGTGCTTGCCGCCGCCTCAACGGCAGAAAAAGAAGTTCGCGGCGAGCTTAAGAATGGCGGTAACAAGGATGCTGCCGCGGCTGTTGGCAAGCGTATTGCTGAGCGCGCCAAAGCCGCTGGCGTCACTGCTGTTGCGTTTGATCGCGCAGGTTTTGCTTATCACGGTCGCGTCAAGGCTCTCGCCGACGCCGCGCGTGAAAGCGGCCTTACGTTCTAATCAAAGGGTACCAATATGGCAAGAAACGACCATACACAAGACGACAAGAGCGACGGTCTGCGCGAGAAGATGATCTCGGTAAACCGTGTCACCAAAGTGGTGAAGGGCGGTCGTATTCTTGGTTTCGCGGCACTAACAGTTGTGGGTGACGGCGATGGCTCTATCGGCATGGGCAAAGGCAAATCGAAAGAGGTGCCGGTTGCGGTGCAAAAGGCCATGGAGCAGGCCCGTCGCAAGCTGGTGAAGATTCCGCTCAAGAACGGTACCTTGCATCACACCGTAATCGGCAAGCATGGTGGAACTCGCGTATTTATGCAGCCCGCCGCTGACGGTAATGGTATCAAGGCCGGTGGCGCGATGCGGGCGGTATTCGAAGTGATGGGAATTACCAATATTTCCGCCAAATGTCACGGTTCCACCAATCCGTATAACGTTGTACGTGCCACGCTCGATGCGCTGTCGCAAATCAGCCGCCCGTCCGAAATCGCTGCCAAGCGCGGCAAAACGGTTGAAGAAATCCTGGGCTAAGGAGTAAACATGGCACAAAAAACTATCACGGTAACTTTGCTGAAAAGCACCATCGGCCGCTTGGAAGCACACAAGGCTTGTGTGCGTGGTCTGGGCTTGAAAAGATGCCGTCATACCGTCACTGTAATTGATACCCCTGCCAATCGCGGGATGATTAATAAAGTGAGTTATCTGCTTCGCGTTGAAGCATAAGCGCACCTAAGGGCCACAAGATCATGGAACTGAACACTCTTAAACCTGCTGAAGGCGCTACCAGAAACCGTCGTCGCGTGGGGCGTGGTATTGGCTCGGGCCTTGGCAAGACGGCTGGGCGTGGCCACAAAGGTCAAAAATCACGTTCTGGCGGATTTCACAAGGTCGGCTTTGAAGGCGGTCAGATGCCGCTGCAGCGCCGTCTGCCCAAGCGCGGCTTTATTTCCCTTACCCGCAATGACACAGCCGAGGTCCGCCTGTCAGAAATCGACAAGATGCCCGTCGACACGATTGATTTGCAAGTGCTCCAGCAGGCGGGTGTGGTATCGGGCCAGGCCCTCGCTGCCAAGGTTATCCTTTCCGGAAAGATCACCAAAAAAATCAAACTCGTTGGTATTGCGGTAACGAAGGGTGCAAAGGCTGCCATTGAGGCGGCAGGTGGCTCAATCGAAGCCGCGCCACCAGCTTAATCGCGACAGACAGGAATCAGACGTTGGCAACCAACCCCCTCGCCGCAGTTGGCAAGATGAGCGACCTGAAGCGCCGATTGGTGTTTCTGGTGCTGGCTCTCATCGTTTTCCGCATTGGTACGCATATACCAGTGCCGGGAATTGATCCGGGCGCGCTGGCGAAACTTTTTGAGCAGCAACAGGGCGGCATCCTGGGCATGTTCAACATGTTTTCAGGAGGGGCGCTATCGCGCTTCTCGGTGTTTGCCCTCGGTATCATGCCGTATATTTCTGCGTCTATTATCATGCAGTTGTTGACGGTGGTTTCACCGCAGCTGGAAGCATTGAAGAAAGAAGGCGAAGCAGGTCGCCGCAAAATTACCCAGTACACGCGTTACGGTACCGTTGCGCTGGCATTGTTTCAGGCGGTTGGCATCTCGATTGCCTTGGAGTCGCAACAAGGGCTGGTTCTCGAGCCGGGAATGATGTTTCGTTTTGTGACCGTCGTAACACTGGTTACAGGAACGATGTTCCTGATGTGGCTTGGCGAGCAGATCACCGAGCGCGGTATCGGCAATGGTATTTCCCTGATCATTTTCTCGGGGATTGTCGCAGGGCTTCCTTCGGCGATCGGCAGCACCCTTGAATTAGCTCGCACCGGCGCCATGTCAATTCCTGCCGTATTGTTGATTGCTGCGCTGGTGGCGGCAGTGACAATGTTTGTCGTGTTTGTGGAGCGGGGCCAGCGCAAGATTCTGGTTAATTATGCCAAGCGGCAGGTTGGAAACAAGTTGTACGGTGGTCAATCTTCTCACCTGCCGCTGAAGTTGAATATGGCCGGAGTCATTCCTCCCATCTTTGCTTCTTCCATTATTTTGTTCCCCGCAACGGTTGCCGGCTGGTTTGGCAGCAGCGAAAGAATGGTATGGCTGAAAGATGTGGGCGCCGCCCTGTCGCCAGGCCAGCCGCTGTACACGCTGCTGTACGCAGCCGCCATTATTTTCTTCTGTTTTTTCTATACCGCACTTGTGTTCAATTCCAAGGAGACGGCTGAAAATCTCAAGAAAAGCGGTGCATTTGTTCCTGGTATTCGTCCGGGAGAGCAGACGGCACGATACATAGACAAGATCTTGATGCGCCTGACCCTGGTTGGTGCCGCATATATAACGCTGGTGTGCCTATTCCCCGAATTACTGCGCAATTATTGGAATGTGCCATTCTATTTTGGCGGTACATCATTGCTGATTATTGTGGTCACCACCATGGATTTCATGGCGCAGATGCAGGCTTATATGATGTCGCATCAGTACGAAGGTCTCTTGAAGAAAGCAAACTTCAAGGGCGCGGGTTTCCCGGCGCGTTGATCATTTGATCAACTGACGGTTCAGGAGAAAAGACGAGCGCATGGCGAAGGAAGAAACGATTCAGATGCAGGGGGAGATTGTTGAGACCCTCCCTAACGCCATGTTCAGGGTAAAGCTGGAAAACGGGCACATTGTATTGGGCCACATCTCGGGCAAGATGCGCATGCATTACATTCGCATCCTTCCGGGCGACAAGGTGACGGTGGAATTAACGCCCTACGATTTAACAAAAGCACGGATTACGTTCCGCGCCAAGTAGTTTCTAGACAAAACGCGGAATCACGAAGGAGCAAAAAATGCGAGTTCAAGCATCGGTAAAGAAAATCTGCCGCAACTGCAAACTAGTTCGGCGCAAGGGCGTGCTGCGCGTGATCTGTAAAGATCCGCGTCATAAGCAACGTCAAGGTTAATTGAAAGGTACATCATGGCCCGTATAGCTGGTGTAAACATTCCGAATCATCAACATGCCGAAATCGCGCTGACCGCTATCTACGGTATCGGCCGCACCACTGCGCAGAAAATCTGTGAAGCGGCCGGCGTTGCACGATCGGCAAAAATCAAAGACCTGACCGATGGTGACATGGACAAGCTGCGCGAGCAGGTTGGAAAACATACGGTAGAGGGTGACCTCCGCCGCGAAGTATCCATGAATATCAAGCGTTTGATGGACCTGCAATGTTACCGCGGCGTGCGTCACCGCAAGGGCTTGCCGACCCGCGGCCAGCGTACCCGCACCAATGCACGCACCCGCAAGGGCCCACGCAAAGCAATTCGCTTGGCCAAGTAAGCCGGCGAAAACAAGTTTAGAGTGAAGGAATAAGCATGGTTAAACCCAACGCTGCAACACGCGTACGCAAGAAGGTAAAAAAGAATGTGTCGGAAGGCATCGCACACATTCACGCGTCGTTCAATAACACGATCATCACTATCACTGACCGCCAGGGCAATGCCCTGTCCTGGGCAACTTCAGGTGGCGCCGGCTTCAAAGGATCGCGCAAGTCCACTCCGTTCGCTGCACAGGTTGCGGCAGAATCGGCTGGAAAGGCGGCCCAGGAGTGCGGTATCAAGAACCTCGAGGTCCGCATCAAGGGGCCGGGGCCCGGTCGTGAGTCGGCGGTCCGTGCGCTGAATGCCTTGGGAATCAAAATTTTGTCGATCGCTGATGTGACGCCCGTGCCGCATAACGGCTGCCGTCCACCCAAGCGTCGTCGTATGTAATTGTCGGGAGACTAAACGTGGCTCGTTATCTTGGTCCTAAATGCAAGCTCTCCCGTCGCGAGGGCACCGATCTTTTCTTGAAGAGCGCCCGTCGGCCGCTCGATTCCAAGTGCAAACTTGAATCGCGTCCAGGCCAGCATGGCGCCAAGCAGTCGCGTGTATCGGAATACGGTACGCAATTGCGCGAGAAGCAAAAAATTCGCCGCATGTATGGCATATTGGAACGCCAGTTCCGCACCTATTTTGCAGCTGCCGAGCGACGTAAAGGGGCAACCGGTGAAAACCTGTTGCAGTTGCTGGAGTCGCGCCTGGATAACAATATCTATCGCATGGGCTTTGGTTCAACGCGTGCCGAGGCCAGGCAGCTTGTCAGCCACGGCGGCATCTTGGTGAACGGAAAAGCAGTCAATATTCCCTCCTACCTGCTGAAACCCAGCGATGTCGTGACGCTGAAGGAAAAAGCACAGAAGCAACTGCGTGTCATCGATGCACTCAAACTCGCGGAGGCCAACGGTTTTCCGAGCTGGGTCGAGGTTGATACCAAGAAATTCTCCGGCGTTTTCAAGAGCTTGCCGGACCGCGCCGAGTTTGCCAACGATATCAACGAGCAACTCGTCGTCGAACTGTATTCGAAGTAAGCCGTTTTTTTCGGGCGCGCCATGCTTTGCATGGCGCGTCTTCACCTTTTCTAGAGGCCCTCGTCAATGCAAAGCAATGCTACGACTTTCCTGAAGCCGCGCATCATCGACGTGCAAAACATTTCCCCGGCTCATGCCAAAGTGGTGATGGAGCCGTTTGAGCGTGGTTATGGCCACACACTGGGCAATGCGTTGCGCCGCATCCTGCTATCCTCAATGCCCGGTTATGCGCCCACCGAAGTCAAAATCGCCGGTGTCCTGCACGAATATTCGACAATTGAAGGCGTCCAAGAGGACGTGGTGGACATTCTGCTGAACCTCAAGGGTTTGGTGATGAAGTTGCACAACCGTAACGAAGTGACGCTGAAGCTGAAAAAAGCGACCGCGGGCGCGGTCACCGGCGCCGACATCGAGCAAACGCATGATGTTGAAATCCTCAACCCGGATCATGTCATTGCCCATCTGACGGCAGGCGGCAAGCTCGATATGCAGATCAAGGTCGAAAAAGGCCGCGGCTATGTGGCCGCGACGGCTCGCCGTGCGGACCATGACAATCGCACTATCGGTTCGATTTTGCTCGATGCATCCTACAGCCCGGTTCGTCGCGTTTCTTACGCCGTGGAAAGCGCACGTGTAGAACAGCGTACCGATCTGGACCGCCTGGTCATGGATATCGAGACCAACGGCGCCATCGAACCCGAAGAGGCGGTTCGCTATGCCGCACGCGTACTGGTCGATCAACTCTCCGTGTTTGCTGATCTGCAAGGTACGCCCATGCAGGCCGAGGAAGCAAAGGCACCGCAGATTGACCCGATTCTGCTGCAGCCGGTGGATGATCTTGAATTGACAGTACGTTCGGCAAACTGCCTGAAGGCCGAAAACATTTACTACATCGGCGACTTGATCCAGCGCACCGAAAACGAATTGCTCAAAACGCCTAATCTGGGCCGCAAGTCCCTTAACGAGATCAAGGAAGTTCTCGCCAGCAAAGGTCTGACGCTGGGAATGCGCCTCGAAAATTGGCCGGTAGCAGGCGTCGCCAAGTAATTCAGCGGAAAATTTATCAACCCATAACGATAACAAGGCTGGTCCGAAGAGGGCATTACGGCCAAGATTTGAAAGGATACAACCATGCGTCACCGTCACGGTCTTCGTAAACTGAACAAAACCAGCTCTCATCGCCTCGCGATGCTGCGCAACATGACCAACTCGCTTTTTCAGCACGAAATCATCAAGACCACATTGCCGAAAGCCAAAGAGCTGCGCCGTGTCGCCGAACCGCTCATCACGCTCGGTAAAGAACCAACGCTTGCTAATAAACGCCTTGCCTTTAACCGCATGCGGGATCGCGATATGGTTCTCAAGTTGTTCGATGAACTTGGTCCTCGTTATAAAGCGCGTAATGGCGGTTATTTGCGTATTCTCAAGTTCGGATTCCGCAACGGCGACAATGCGCCCATGGCGCTGGTAGAACTGGTGGATCGCCCAGAAGTCACGGAAGCCCCCAAGGCTGAAACCACGGGAGAGTAATTTCCGGAAGCGATGCAGGCATGGAAAAAGCCCGGGTAGCCGGGCTTTTTTTCGCCTGTACGCCAGAGCCCATTTACATGGCAAGTATTGAGCGACAAACATGCGAGCGGATGGATGCTCGATTCGACTGCTATGATCATGCAGGCAAATTCCCCCAGCGAGCGAACACCGTGGTGCCAATACTTTCTCCAGGCCCAATTCGGCCAAAGATCATTTCCAAGTTGCCCGCAGTCGGCACTACCATTTTTACCACCATGTCTACGCTGGCGCAGCAGGTGGATGCGGTCAATTTGGGGCAAGGATTCCCCGATTTTGATTGCGACCCCCGGCTTATCGATTACATGGCCGAAGCGATGCGCATGGGTTTCAATCAATACCCCCCGATGGCCGGCTTACCGGCACTTCGCGAGGCTGTAGGGGACAAGGTTGCGGCCCTGTACGGGCGCCAATACGACGCCACCAGCGAAATCACTATTACCGCAGGGGCAACCCAGGCAATCCAGACGGCGCTTACGGCACTGGTTCATCCGGGCGATGAGGTAATCATCTTCGAGCCCGTCTACGACAGCTATGAGCCGGTGATCAGGCTCAACGGCGGGGTGCCGGTATATGCCCGTTTGCAGTACCCGACTTATCGACCAGACTGGGGTGAGGTTCGTGCATTGGTCACGCCAAGAACGCGCGCCATTATGATAAATACCCCGCACAATCCTACAGCAACAACCTGGGCTGCTGCGGATATGCATGCGCTGGCGCAACTGCTGCGCAATACTGGAATCATACTGATCAGTGACGAAGTCTATGAACACATGGTGTTCGACAAGGCCATGCATCAAAGCGTCGCGTCTTATCCAGCGCTGGCGGAACGCGCTTTCGTGATTTCTTCGTTCGGCAAAACCTATCACGTGACCGGCTGGAAAGTGGCTTACTGCCTCGCGCCGTCAGAGCTGATGGCAGAGTTTCGCAAGACGCACCAATTCGTGGTCTTTACTGTACATACACCATCCCAACATGCCATCGCCCGCTATATGACGCTCGCGACCCATCTGCAGTTATCCGGGTTCTATCAAACCAAACGCGATTTTTTCCTCGATGCCGTCAAGAATACCCGACTGCGTTGGTTGCCCAGTGCGGGAACATACTTTGCCAGCGCGAGTTATGCGCATTTGCCGGAATATGCAGCGATGGGCGACGCCGACTTTGCATTTTTCCTGGCGCGCCAACATCGGGTTGCCTGCATTCCCTTGTCCGCTTTCTACCATGACGGCGCCGACCACCAGGTGGTGCGTTTCTGTTTCGCAAAAAAAGAATCAACCCTGACGCTTGCGGCCGGGCGCCTGCAGGAAATCTAGTCCAAGTCGCGTTATACGCGATCGCGGTCGGCCCAGCTCACCGCAAACCGGTTGAGTGCATTCATGCTGTTCATGCCCAGTTTCTTTTTCATATTGGCCCGGTGCGCTTCGATGGTTTTGATGCTGCGCTCGAGCTTTTGCGCGATTTCGGCTGAGCCGAGCCCAAGACCAATCATGCGGAAAATTTCAAACTCGCGGTCGGTCAGCTTGGAAATCGCCGAAGGGACCTTGCTCTTCGGGCTGACGCGCAGTGTGTGATGCAATACCGATTCCATGCGCTCGCTCATATAAGGCTTGCCTTCAAGAATCCGGCGAACGGCGATCACTACCTTGTCGGTGGCCTCCTGCTTGGTCAGATAACCGCGGGCGCCTGCTCTAAATGCGCGCTCACCGTGGATCAGTTCATCGTGCATGCTTAACACCAGAATTGGCAACCCGGTATAAAGTGCGGTGAGCTGCTTGGTCAGCTCGATGCCGGAAATCCCGGGAAGGGAAATATCCGTCACCACAAGATCCGGACGAGGGCTTGTTTTAAGCAGCTCCAACGCTTGCTCCCCGGATTCGGCCTGCAGCGTCACTTTCAGCCCAGACTCATTGTTAATGAGCAGACACAGCCCGTGGAGAACGATGGCGTGGTCATCGACGACCATTACCGTGGATGTCATGAAGCCTCCCTGATGCGTTGGCGTAACGGCGCAATGGCCGGGTTGTGCGCCGCGGTCCAGCGCACATGTACTTCGGTTCCGCCGTGACGGCCGTGTTGTATCAACAATGCGCCGTCAATAGCGCTGGCACGATGGCGAATGCTGTGAAACTTGGTGTCGGTATCGTTCAGCAGGCTCAGGCTATGAATATCTGCACGTGCTACGCCGTTGTCGCTGATGCGTAGATGGACATCAACCCCTTGTTGCTCCAACTTGATCCGGATGTGCTTGGCATGGCCATGTTTTAGCGCATTATTTACCGCCTCCTGGGCGATCCGGTAAAGGTTGCGCGCGGCGACTTCATCGCTGATGTCGACCATGGTGAGATCGGCGCTGCAGCTTACTACCCCGAGGCTGTCGATATCGCTGGCGAGCTGCTTCAAGGCGGGGACCAGACCCCCCGATCCCCAGATATAAGGGGACAGTCCGTGAGAAATCATACGGGTGTGCTTGATTGTACGATTGACCAGTGCCGAAATGCGCGCGGCATCCGCAGACTCATCAAGCCCATGGGCATGCAGCTTCCCCTCGAGTGCCTTGGTCAATAGGGCAATTCCGGTCAGATCCTGGCCTAGGTCATCATGCAACTCAAGGCCGACTTGGGCCAGTTCATTCTCGATCGCCACCAGGAAATCGCGCTCCAGCTGCTGGCGGCGAGCGACCTCGTCTTCCAGGCAGGCGTTGATGGTGGCGAGTTCGCGAGTGCGGTTGGCCAACGATTCCTCAGCCCGCTTGCGGTCGGTAATATCCTGTCCGGTGCCGCGGTAGCCGAGGAAGCGTCCAGCTCCATTGAATATCGGTTCGCCGCTGATGCTGTGATACGCGGTGACGGCGCCGCTATGCGCATCGACGATACGCATGACCAAGCCGTAAAAAGGGTGGCGAGCCTCAAGGTCGGCGCGATGCGCATCCCACTCGGCTGCAGACATGGCATCGGGGAACAGATCCCAGTGCGTCTGGCCCAACATGGCCGGTTGACGCTCCGCGGGAGAAATTTCGCGGGAGAAGAAGGTGAAACGGAATTGGTCGTTCTGCTCCCACACCCAGTCCGACAACAGTCCGGTGAGACTGCGGAAACGTTCTTCAGACGCGCGCAGGGCGGTTTCCGCCTCCTTGCGCCGGGAGATGTCGCGGGATGCCGTCTGGTAATGCTTGACGGTACCGTCAACATTGATGACGGGGGCAATCACTGTTTCCAGCCAGCAATAATGGCCATCATGATGTCGAATCCGGAATTCCACGGTGGCAACCTGACGATGCCCGTCGATCACCTCAGCGAGCACATTGCGTACCAGGCTGCGATCCTTGGGATGGATCATGGCGATCAATTTTTCGCCTCGCGAAGGGTCGATTGCGTAGCCCAGCGTGCGCGATAACGAAGGTGAACAATAAAGCAGATTGCCGCTCGCATCATGAAGCGCCACGATATCCCGCATGTGCTCGGAGATCATCCGGTACCGCTCTTCGCTTTGTGCAAGACGCCGCTCGGACGTTTTTTCGCTGGTGACGTCGCGGGTAATACCGTGATAGCCAATAAGCTTGCCCTGCTCGTCGAAGGTCGGACCGCCGATCCACTGCACCCACTTCGGTGTGCCTTTGGCGGTAACGATGGGGCGGATGCCGTCGACGGGCTCCTGGCTGAAACTGTCCGCCGATGGGTTCAGATAGGTTGCGATATCTTCCGGTCGTTCGAAACGACGCGTCCATTCAAACAGGGTTTTTGGGCAACCTGTCCTCGACACATCGTAGATTTCGCAGACACGCTCGCAAACAGTGATCGAGTCGCTCGCCATGTCCCAGGTCCAGACGCCGAGGCGCGCGATTCGTTTTGCATCCTCAAGCTCCTTGGTGCGGTCCGCAAGTTGCCGTTCGGCATTCTTCTCGCTGCTGACATCGCGTGTCACGCCGACATAGCCGGTTACATTGCCGCCCTCGTCTTTTACCGGTTGGCCAATCAGATGGAGCCACTTCCGTCCGCCGTCCGGCAGTGTGGCGAGGCAAAGTCGTTCATAGGGAAGTCCCTGCAAGCGGAGTTGGGCATTGGCCTGGGTAGCCGCCAACATCTCGCCTTCGGTGAATTGTTCGTCCCATTCGGACATGGTGTATGTCGTATTCGATGACGCCACCTGAAACAGTGCAAGGTACTCCGAGCTGGGATAGAACAGATCCGTAGCCTGGTGCCATGTCCAGCTGCCACACTTCGCCATTCTCTGCGCCTCGATGAGATGCAGATGCTGGAGCGCAAGCGCTTTGTCGCGTTCCTTCAACTCTTGCTCGATGGCTTCCCGCTTGCCCAATTGACGCGAAAGCAGCAGGGATAAGCAGAGGATCAAGGCAGAACTGACGGCAGCAATCGCCAGGGCCCGCCACTTCAGATCTTCAAAATGGGCGAACGCCTCGAGTTCATCAGTAGCCACGACGATGATAATCGGCGCGTGTCGTGAATTGAAGCCGCGTGCCGCGCTGACAAGCAGCATGCGGCCGTCCCTTTGTCTGATGCGCGACTGGGATGGATCCTGCGGCATCTGCATCACGAACAACGGTGAAGCGGGG
Organism: Usitatibacteraceae bacterium; assembly: GCA_036394575.1. Lineage (GTDB taxonomy): Bacteria > Pseudomonadota > Gammaproteobacteria > Burkholderiales > Usitatibacteraceae > UKL13-2. The sequence goes on from DASWEY010000006.1 coordinate 20,130, forward strand.
TTGCGTGAGGGGTCGGCACCGGCAAGTTGCCTGCCCTGGACATCGAATACGGCGATGTTCTTTTGCGTAAGTCGTGCATAACGAACGATTACCGAGGAAATGTCTTCGCCGTCGTGCCCAAGATCGTCAACCAGCGCCGCTGCTGCCTCGGCAAGCTCATGCTTGACGCGGCTGGATTCCCCGTCGCGATTCGATGTGATAAAAAGCCACGCCAGAACGCCGGCCGCAATCACCCATCCGATGCTGAGCCAGCGGATGACACGGCTCGCCGGCCAGCGTGCGGCACGGGACTCCGCACCGGCACGCAAGCGTGACACGGCCGGAACATCTCGAACGGGCGAGGATAGGTCAGCAGGATAGAAGGACATGCTCATCACCTTGGATGGCTGAGCGCAAATTGTTACATATTTGTATCGCGAATCGCGTGTCGCCCCGGTTAAATTTTGTGCCTTGGTGCCGCTGTGTGAATGATGGGTAGGCCCTGCGGGGCTCAAGTCAGCAAGATTGCCCGATAATCGTTGACGTTGGTGCGCGTTGGCCCCGTGGTGATAATGTCGCCGATTGCGCTGAAAAAACCAAAAGCGTCGTTTCTGCCGAGTTGCTGTTTGGCCACAATGCCCAGCTGCAGCGCCCGCATGACCGAATCAGGCGCCAGATATGCGCCTGCATTGTCCTCGCTGCCATCGATACCATCGGTATCGCAGGCCAGCGCATCGACATTTGCAAGCCCGTTCAACTCAATTGCCAGCGACAGCAAAAATTCGCTGCAGCGTCCGCCGCGGCCCTCATTGCCATCGCGCAATGTCACTGTGCACTCACCACCGGAAATAAGGGCAACAGGAGGCTTGAAGGGGTGATGATGTTCGCGGATTTGACGTGCCAGGGCCGCATATACCTTGGCAACCTCTCGCGCTTCCCCGGTTACACTGTCGCCGAGAATCATCGGCGTTATGCCGCGCTGCTGAAAGAATACCGCTGCCTTCGACAGACTCGCATGCGCAGTCGCGATGACGCGGTTATCGACTCGCGCAAAAGCGGCATCACCGTGCTTCAGGGTTTCGGCCACGACACCGCGCGCACCGTTGGACAGATAGCGCGCAATGGATACCGGCGGCGTGATGCGGTAGTAGTTCAGGATGTCCAGGGCGTTCTGGAAGGTGGACGGGTCCGGGGCGGTGGGGCCGGATGCAATCGAACCCGGATCGTCGCCGGTGACGTCCGAAATGATCAGTGCGGCAACGCGCGCACGCGTTGCCGCGGCAAGCCTGCCACCCTGAATGGCGGACAAATGCTTGCGTACAATATTCATCTCCTGGATCGGGGCGCCGCAGGCAAGCAGAGCCTGGGTAACCGTGCGCAGATCGGCCATTGAAATATCGCCGGCAGGAAGTGACAGCAGACTGGAGCCGCCGCCTGAAATGAGCGCCAGCACCAGGTCATCGCCGCCTGCGGATTGAACCTTGGCCAGAATGCGCCTGGTGGCCGTTTCCCCCGACACATCGGGTACCGGATGTCCCGCCTCGATGACCTCGATACGTTGTAATGCATCGGTCCCGTTATAGCCGTGCGCATAGCGGGTAATCACCAGGCCCTCAAGAGGCCTGTCTTGCGGCCAGTTCAGTTCGACCGCCTTGGCCATTGCCGCCGCCGCCTTGCCGGCACCGACGACGATTGTCTTGCCTGACGGTGCTGCAGGCAGGTTGGGGGGTACGATCATCAGCGGATCGGCGGCGGAAAGCGCAGCCCTGAAACTGTCGATAAGGAGGTCGCGTGGGGTCATGGCAAGCCGGCTTCCACACTGGATGTGGGCGAATTATTGTCTGGCAAGGATAACGCGAAAACCGCAACGGCTTCCATATCACCACTCGCTGCGGAGGACAGGGGGCCGGGAGTTATTTCTTGGCGCTGGCGGTACGTGTTGCTGCCACACCAAGCATGCCCGCAAGATACCGGCCGGTGAAGCTCTGTTCATTTGCGGCAACTTCCTCCGGGGTTCCTTGTGCGATGATTTCGCCGCCGCCGTCACCGCCTTCGGGGCCCAGATCGACAATCCAGTCGGCGGTCTTGATGACATCGAGGTTATGTTCAATCACCACCACAGTGTTGCCATGGTCGCGCAATCGATTGAGCACTTTTAGCAGCAAATCGATGTCATGGAAATGCAGGCCCGTAGTGGGTTCATCCAGGATGAACAGGGTGCGCCCGGTATCGCGCTTCGAGAGTTCCAGCGACAGCTTCACGCGTTGCGCTTCGCCGCCGGACAGGGTGGTTGCACTTTGCCCGAGGCGGATGTAGCCGAGGCCCACATCCAGCAACGTCGATAATTTGCGGGCCACGATCGGTACCGGCTTGAAGAATTCATGGGCATGTTCGACCGTCATCTCCAGCACTTCCGTGATGTTTTTGCCCTTGTAGTGCACGTCCAGCGTTTCGCGGTTGTAGCGTTTGCCATGACATACATCGCAGGGCACATATACGTCCGGCAGGAAGTGCATTTCAACCTTGATCACGCCGTCGCCCTGGCAGGCTTCGCAGCGGCCGCCTTTGACGTTGAATGAAAAACGGCCGGGGCCGTAGCCGCGAGCCCTGGACTCCGGCACGCCGGCGAACAAATCGCGAATCGGTGTGAACAGACCGGTGTATGTCGCCGGATTGGAGCGCGGCGTGCGCCCGATCGGGGCCTGATCGACATTGATGACCTTGTCGAAATGGTCCAACCCCTCAATGGTTTCGAACGGCGCCGGCTCGTCGGTCGAGGCGTAAATATGGTGGGCCACCGCTTTGTACAACGTGTCGTTGATCAGTGTCGATTTGCCCGACCCCGAGACGCCGGTAATGCATACCAGTGCGCCCACAGGCAGGTCCAGACGCACACGCTTGAGATTGTTGCCGGAAGCGCCCTTGATGCTGAGGCGTTTCTTCATGTCCGGTTTGAAGCGCTTTTTCGGTACCGCGATCTGCTTTTTGCCGGACAGGTATTGTCCGGTAAGCGATTGAGACGACTTCTTGATTTCCGCCGGCGTCCCCTGTGCCACGATCTGGCCGCCATGCTCGCCGGCGCCCGGGCCCATGTCGACCACGTAGTCAGCGGTGTTGATGGCGTCCTCATCGTGCTCGACCACAATCACCGAGTTGCCGAGGTCGCGCAGGCGCTTCAAGGTCGCCAGCAGTCGATCATTGTCACGTTGATGCAGCCCGATAGAGGGCTCGTCCAGTACGTACATCACGCCGGTGAGGCCCGAACCGATTTGCGAGGCGAGACGAATGCGCTGCGCTTCACCTCCGGACAGAGTGTCCGCTGAACGTACCAGCGACAAGTAATCGAGACCGACGTTGTTCAGGAACTGCAGGCGACTGGAAATCTCGTGAAGGATCTTGTCCGCGATCGCCATTTTCTGCGCCGTCATCTTGACCGTGCCAAACCAGTGATGCGCCTCCTTGAGCGGCATCGCCGAGATGGCATGCAGGGTCTTCTCGAACACCTTGACGTTACGTGCCTCCTTGCGCAGGCGCGTGCCCTCGCAATCCGGGCAGGTCTTGGTCGATATGTATTTGGCCAGTTCTTCGCGCACCGCCATCGAGTCGGTTTCGCGATAGCGACGCTCCAGGCTTATCGCCACGCCTTCGAAGGTTTCCTCGCGCACCACCGCGCGACCGCGTTCCCCGGGGTATTTGAATGGAATTTTTTCCTTGCCGGAGCCGAACAGGATGATGTGCTGCGCCTGCTCCGAAAGCTTGTCGAACGGCATGTCGATATCGAACTTGTAGTGCGCCGCGAGACCGGTCAGCATCTGGAAATAGAATTGATTGCGCCGGTCCCAGCCCTTGATCGCGCCGCCAGCCAGCGACAGGCCCGGGTAGGCCACAATCCGTTTCGGGTCGAAGAAGGTAATTTCGCCGAGCCCGTCGCAGGAAGGGCAGGCGCCCATCGGGTTATTGAAGGAAAACAGCCGCGGCTCCATTTCCGATAGCGAGTAATCGCACATCGGGCAGGAAAATTTCGAGGAGAACAGCGTTTCCGCGTTCGTGTCCATATTGACGGCGACTGCCTTGCCCTCGCCTACGCGAATGCAGGTCTCGAACGACTCTGCCAGCCGCTGTTTCATTTCCGGCGCGACTTTCAGCCGGTCGACCACGACCTCAATGGTATGTTTTTTCTGCTTGTCCAGTTTCGGGAACGCGTCGATCTCGATGACCTTGCCGTTCACGCGCAGGCGCACGAAGCCCTGGGAGCGGAACTCCTCGATCATGTCCAGATGCTCGCCCTTGCGGTTCACCACCACCGGCGCGAGCAACATGAGTTTGCTGTCCATTGGGTAAGCCAGCACGGTATCCACCATCTGCGACACCGTCTGTGCCTCCAGCGGTAGTTGGTGTTCCGGACAATAGGGAGTGCCGACCCGTGCGAACAGCAGGCGCAGGTAGTCGTGTATTTCCGTGACGGTACCCACCGTCGAACGCGGGTTGTGCGATGTCGCTTTTTGCTCGATGGAAATAGCCGGCGACAGGCCCTCGATCAGATCGACATCCGGTTTTTCCATCAATTGCAGGAATTGACGTGCATATGCCGACAGCGACTCGACATAGCGGCGCTGGCCCTCGGCATAAAGGGTGTCGAAAGCGAGAGAGGACTTGCCGGAACCGGACAGCCCGGTAATCACCACCAGGGAATGCCGCGGAATATCCAGGCTGATGTTCTTGAGATTGTGAGTGCGGGCACCGCGAATTTTGATCTGATCCATGAATTTCTTTTGAGAAAAACTGGCTAAACGCCTGAAGCGTATGGATTTGCAGCCGGCGGTCATGAGTGGCCAAGGCCGGTTGCCATCGCGGCGGAACGGCCGCAAAAAGCTGATTTGGTACAAGAAAATCAGCCTGCTATGATAGCGCCCTTTCGCTCCCCTGCGCAGCTGTTTTTTCGTCGGGCCAGCAGCGTCCGAATGCCTGAAGGACGCGCCGGAGCGGCCCGCAATCATGCCGGATTAAGCTACTATGTTTGGTCGCAAACCCGTTTGATTTCGGCAGGGCGCCCGTCCGCTGCTGCGCAAAAGCGGCTATATCGAATCCAATTCCCATACTGCAGAGGTTCAACATGGCATCCGTCAACAAAGTTATCCTCGTCGGCAATCTCGGCCGCGACCCGGAAACCCGCTATATGCCCGATGGCGGCGCGGTTACCAATTTTTCCATTGCAACGACGGACACCTGGAAAGACAAGTCCGGCGAGAAGCAGGAAAAGACTGAGTGGCACCGTATCAGCACTTTTCAGCGGCTGGCGGAAATCGCCGGCGAGTACCTGAAAAAAGGTTCGCAGGTCTACATCGAGGGCCGACTGCAGACGCGCAAATGGACCGACAAGGACGGCGTTGAAAAATACACCACCGAAATCATTGCCGACAAAATGCAGATGCTGGGTTCACGGCAGGGTATGGGCGGCGACAGCGATTCCGGCGGTGGCGATTACTCACGTTCATCCAGCGGGGGCGCATCCTCGGGCGCCGCGAAGCCCGCCGCTGCAGCCAAGGGCGGCGCCGCGAAGTTTGATGATTTTGAGGACGACATACCGTTCTAGGCCGACCCGTGCGGCCGACCGAAAGCTGGCAGACCCTGGTCGGCGCCGTGCTGATCGTGGTCGGTTCGCTGGTCATGCTGCTGAAGTGATGTAACGATGCGATCCCGGCATCGGTGGCAAATGATCGCGGCCATCCTTTTGACACGCATGGCCTGCAGCGCCCATGCGGCCCTGCCGGACGAAATCCAGGTCTATGCCTTCGACATCAATGAGCCGCATGAATTCGGCCTCGAATTGCACATAAACACCACACCCAGCGGCCAGCGCACGCCCGCTTATGCGGGGGAAGTCACCACCAATCACGGCTGGCGCGTGACGCCGGAGTTCTCCTATGGGTTGTCGAAAAACTGGGAGGCCGGTCTTTACATTCCGACGCTGCGCTCTGCGAACGGTTCCTATTACGTCGCTGGTGGCAAGCTGCGTCTGAAGTGGATGCCCCTGCAAGTCGGCAAGGACGGTCTTGGCTGGTTTGCCGGTGTCAACAGCGAGCTCGGGCGCGTCGGCAGTCGTTTCGATTCTTCGCGTACCAACCTGGAGTTGCGTTTTATCGGCGGCTGGAAAAATGAGGACTGGCTGCTGGCGGCCAACCCGATTTTCGGCTGGGCGCTTTCCGATGGTCAACGCCGGCGTTCGCCCGACGGCACCATCTCCTTCAAGGTGGCGCGCAATGTTGCAAAGGACGTGGCGCTGGGGTTTGAGTACTACTCGGATTACGGCAAGGTGTCGAAGGTGCTGCCCCTGGATGAACGCGACAACAAACTGTTCCTGGCGCTGGACTATGCCGGCAAGCCCTTCGCCTTCAATTTCGGCATCGGCCGCGGACAAACCGGTGCGTCGGACAAGTGGACGCTGAAGGCGATTATCGAGGTGCCTTTCTAGGCAACCTTGAGCATGATCTTGCCGATATGCGCGCTCGACTCCATCAAGCGATGCGCATCGACGATCTGTTCGAGATCGAAGGTCTTGTTGATCACGGGCCGCACTTTCCTCGCTGCCAGCAAGGGCCACACTTTTTCTTCGACGGCGCGCGCGATGGCCGCCTTTTGCGAAACCGGCCGGGCACGCAATGTGGAGCCGGTGATGGTCTGGCGTTTCATCATCAGCGGGCGGAAATCGACCTCGGCCTTGCCGCCTTCCAGAAAGGCGATAAAGCAGTAACGGCCTTCCAGCGCCAATGAGCGCAGGTTCTTCTCGATATAGCTGCCGCCGACCATGTCGAGAATGACGTTGACGCCTTTCTTTTGCGTGATCGCCGCGATCTCGGCGACCCAATCCTGGGTCTTGTAATTGAACACATGGTCCGCGCCGATGGATTTGCAGAATGCCGCCTTATCCTCATTGCCGACCGTGGTGAATACCTGGGCACCGAAGGCTTTGGCGAGCTGAATGGCAGTGAGGCCGATACCCGATGAGCCGCCATGCACCAGGAATTTTTCCCCCGCCTGCAGCCGGCAGGTTTCGAACAGGTTGACCCATACCGTAAAAAAGTTTTCAGGGACGCCGGCCGCTTCCAGCATCGACAACCCGGCGGGAATAGGCAGGCAATGCGCGGCAGGCGCGGCGCAGTATTCCGCGTAGCCTCCGCCCGGCGTGAGCGCACAAACCGGGTCGCCGACCTTCCAGTTGCCGACCTCCGCACCAAGAGCGGCAATTTCGCCGGCGACTTCCAGGCCCATGATCGGCGAGGCGTCCGGTGGCGGCGCGTAGCTGCCGCTGCGCTGCGCAACATCGGGGCGGTTTACGCCGGCGTACTGAACTTTGATGAGCACCTCGTGGGCGGCGGGTGTTGGCAGCGGGCCGCTGGCGATGTGCATGATGTCGGCGGCGCCTGCGCCGTAAGTGGCGACAAAACGCATGGTGGTGGGCAGCATGGTGGACTCGATATGGAAATTCAGAATTGGGCGGGAACGGCGGCGTTGACGAAAAACGAGAAGACGGCGACGAATGCCGTCATTTTAATCCCACAGCCAGGCGGCGCCGCGAGCGCCGCTGGAATCGCCATAATGCGGGGGCATCAATTCGGTGGCGACGTGGTCCGAGAACACGAATTTCGTCCAATGTTGCGGCACGTTTTTGTACAGGCGTGCAATCCCGGAAAGCCCGCCGCCAAGCACGATCACGTCCGGGTCGATGAGGTTGATCACCGAGGCCAGTGCGCGTCCCAGCCTCTCCTCGTATTGCTGCATGGCCTGCTCGCAGGCCGCGTCGCCTTGCTCGGCCTGCGCGACGATCGCGGCGGCCGGCAGGAGCCTGCCGCTCTGTTGCTGGAATTGCCTGGCCAATCCGGGGCCGGACAACCAGGTTTCGATGCAGCCCTGGCGGCCGCAGTAGCATGTGTTGCCTGGCAGCTCGGCCGCCTGCGGCCAGGGCAGCGGATTGTGACCCCATTCGCCGCCGATGGCGTTACGACCGGTGAGCACCTTGCCATTGACGACGATGCCGCCACCCACCCCGGTGCCGAGGATGACGCCGAACACGATTCCATGGCCCGAAGCCGCGCCGTCCTTGGCCTCGGACAGGGCGAAGCAATTGGCGTCATTTTCGATGCGAATGCCGCGCTGTAGCGCCACCTGCAGATCTGCGACCAAGGGACGGCCGTTGAGACAGGTTGAGTTGGCATTCTTGATCAGGCCGGTCTTGAGTGACAACGCGCCCGGCGCGGCGATCCCGACGGTGCCGGTCTGTCCCAGCGCGGCTTCAGCCGTGTGCACCAGAGTCACGATGGCATCGACGGTGCCGGCATAGCTGTTCTGCGGGGTGGCAATCCGCCGCCGATATTTTTCCCCGCCATCGGTATCAAGGGCGAGGATTTCAATTTTGGTGCCGCCAAGGTCAATACCGAAACGAAGCATGGTCTGATGTGAGAGGATGAATGGGTCGCGTCGCGCCGAGAACGCATCATGCCAAAAATGCGTGCCGGCAACACGCCCCGACCATTTCTGCCGTTCTGCCCGTTCAGGAAATCCATCCCATGGCCCAACAAGCGCCCCCGCTGATCGACCCCCGCCTGGGGTTTATCGAGCCGATTGTCGCCGACAGCAAGACCAGGCTCGCAAAAATTGACCCGCGCTCAACTTGTGGATTCACCGGCGAAAAAGAAGACGCCGTAGCGGCATTGGCGATCTTGAGCGCCGAACTCGCCGCCCTCCAGGACGTTCTTTACGCCGAGCATCGGCACAAAGTGCTGGTGGTGCTGCAAGCCATGGATACCGGCGGCAAGGACGGCGTGCTGAAAAAGGTTTTCCTGGGCATGAATCCACAGGGCCTGGGCGTGGTCAGTTACAAGGTGCCGACCGCGCTGGAACTGGACCGCGATTATTTATGGCGCATTCATCAGCACGTCCCGGCCAGGGGCGAGATTGTCGTATTCAACCGCAGCCATTATGAGGATGTGCTGGTGACGCGGGTGCATGGCCAGGTCGACGATGCCGTTGCGCGCCGGCGCTTCCGCCAGATAAAGGATTTTGAACGGATGCTCGTCGAGGAGGGCGTCACTATCCTCAAATTCTTTTTACATATTTCCAGGGACGAACAGAAGCAGCGCCTGCAAGACCGGCTCGACGATGCTACCAAGCGCTGGAAATTCAATCCCGGCGATATCGAGGAACGCAAACACTGGGACGATTACCAGCGCGTTTATGAAGAGGCGATCTGTGCGACCTCGGTGCCGCAAGCGCCTTGGTATATCGTGCCGGCCGATCGCAAATGGTTGCGCGATATTCATGTTTCGGTGGTGCTGCTGCAAACGCTGCGCGCGCTCAACATGCGCTATCCTGCGGGTCCGCCTGAACTGGACGGCGTGCGCATCGAGTAGGATGCTTCACAAGTCGATTGCGGCACTGCACAATGATGCTAACTCATTGTGTTAAAATGGGAAATTAAATCAATTATGTTGTTGCGCCGGAGCCAGTAATGCCGATTTACGCCTACAAATGTTCGTCCTGCGGCCATGCCGCGGATGTACTACAAAAAGTTTCCGCTGAACCGCTGACCGTATGCCCGGCTTGCGGCAAGTCGACCTACTCCAAGCAATTGACGGCGCCCGGTTTTCAACTCAAGGGCAGCGGCTGGTACGTGACCGATTTCAAGGGTGACGCACCGAAGGCGGCGCCTGCCGTCGCAACGGACGGCGCGTCCGCCAAAACCGGCGACGCTACCCCCGCGGCAACGCCTGCCGCAGCAACGCCAGCGCCGGCACAAACATCAACGCCCGCTGCCGCACCGGCTGCGGCGGCATCGCCGGCAGCCGGCGGCAAGGCCTGAGCCGACCATGCGCAAATATCTCATCGCAGGCTTGCTGGTCTGGATTCCCCTGGTGATTACGGGCTGGGTGCTGAAACTGCTGGTCGATACCATGGACCAGACTTTGCTGCTGCTGCCTGAGCGCTTCCAGACCGAAGCGCTGCTCGGTTTTCATGTGCCCGGCATGGGCGTGATCCTGACCCTGTTGATCGTGCTCGGCACCGGCGTGCTCGCCGCCAATTTTTTCGGCAAGAAACTGCTTTCCTGGGGCGATTCCCTGTTGCAGCGCATACCGATCGTCCGTTCGCTTTATGGCGGCGTCAAACAGATTTCGGACACCCTGTTTTCATCCGACGGCAAGGCCTTCCGCCGCGCGGTGCTGGTGCGTTATCCGCAGCACGACACCTGGACGGTGGCCTTGCTGACGGGAGAACCGCAGCACGAGGTCGGCGATCATCTGGGCCTCGACAACTACGCGGTGTTCGTGCCGACCACGCCGAACATCACCGCCGGCTTTTTCCTGATCGTCCCCCAAAAGGACGTGATCCCGCTGGACATGAGCGTCGACCAGGCGCTGAAGTACATCATCTCGATGGGGGTGGCTGAACCGGCGCGCGCCAATCATCACCGTGATGATCCGCACAAGCCGCAGCACGCCAACGGGGCCGAGCTGAAATCAGCCGGCACCGACCCCGATAGATAGCCGCTGACGCCAGGGCGTCGGCGGCGCGACTGAACGACTTCCTTTCGGACCGCCTGGATGCCGCGCACTGCCGGCAGGCAGATGCGGCGCCGGCTTATAGAATTCGCCCATGCCAAGGCATCGGGCATCAAATCTGGAACGACATCATGAGAACCAATTACTGCGGCCTGATCGACGCGAGCTATCTCGGGCAAACCATCACCGTGTTCGGCTGGGCGCATCGGCGCCGCGACCACGGCGGCGTCATTTTCATCGACCTGCGCGACCGCGAGGGCCTGCTGCAAATCGTGATCGACCCGGACACGCCCGACACCTTCGCGATCGCCGATAAATCGCGCAACGAATTCGTGCTGAAAGTCACCGGCCTGGTGCGCCGCCGCCCGGACGGCACCGTCAACGTCAACCTGAAATCCGGCGAGGTCGAAGTGCTGGCCAAGGATATCGAGGTGCTGAACGCCTCGCTGACGCCGCCGTTCATGATCGACGACGAAACCATCAATGAAGAGACGCGTCTCAAGTATCGCTACCTCGATCTGCGTCGCCCACAGATGCAGGCGAATCTGCGCCTGCGCCATCGCGTCGCCGGCGCGGCGCGCCGCTATCTGGACGACAAGGGTTTTGTCGATGTAGAGACGCCATTCCTGTACAAATCCACGCCGGAAGGCGCGCGCGAATTCCTGGTGCCTTCGCGCATGCATGACGGCCAGTTTTACGCCCTGCCGCAGTCGCCGCAGCTGTTCAAGCAATTGCTGATGGTGGCCGGCTTCGATCGCTACTACCAGATCGTGAAATGCTTCCGCGACGAGGATTTGCGCGCCGACCGCCAGCCCGAATTCACCCAGATCGATATCGAAACCTCGTTCCTCAACGAGCGCGAGATTCAGGACATCATGGAGGGCCTCATCAAGTCCATGTGGAAGGCCGGCCTCGATATCGACCTGCCCGATTTCCCGCGCATCAGCTATGCCGACGCGATGGCGAAATACGGTTCCGACAAGCCCGATCTGCGCGTCAAGCTCAAGCTGACCGAACTCACCGATGTGATGGCCGCCTGCGACTTCAAGGTGTTTCGCGCCGCCGCCGATATGAAGAACGGCCGTGTCGCCGCGCTGCGCGTGCCCGGCGGCAATGAATCCTTCAGCCGCAAGGAGATCGACGACCTCACCGCCTTCGTCGCCATTTACGGCGCCAAGGGTCTCGCCTACATCAAGTGCAATGACGTCTTGAAGCTGAACGAGGAGGGCCTGCAAAGCCCGATCGTGAAGTTCCTGAATGCCGATATCCTCGGCAAGATCATCGCGCGCTGCGGCGCCGTCAATGGCGACCTGATTTTCTTCTGCGCGGACAAGGCCAAGGTCGTCAACGATTCGCTTGGCGCGCTGCGCGTCAAGATCGGCCATGAGAAGGGTTTCGCCGAGAAGGGTTATCGCCCACTGTGGGTGGTCGACTTCCCGGCGTTCGAATACGACGAGGACAACAAGCGCTACGTGTCCGCGCATCATCCCTTCACTGCGCCGAAAGACGAGCATTTGCAGTATCTCGATACCGATCCCTCGAAGGTGCTGGCCAAGGCCTATGACATCGCCATGAACGGCTGGGAAATCGGCGGCGGCTCGGTGCGCATCCACTCGCCGGTGCTGCAGGCCAAACAGTTCGCCGCGCTGGGCATCAGCGAGGAGGAGCAGCGCGCCAAGTTCGGCTTCCTGCTCGATGCCCTGCAATACGGCGCGCCACCGATGGGCGGCATCGCCTTCGGCCTCGATCGTATCGTCACCCTGATGTGCGAGAAGTGGGACTCGATCCGCGATGTGATCGCCTTTCCCAAGACGCAGCGCGGCCAGGACCTGATGGTCGATACGCCCTCGAGCGTGCCGGACAAGCAATTGCGCGAGTTGCATATCAAGCTGCGCAACATTACGCCGGCCAGCGCCTAATACAAAAACAGAAAACGAAACCCCAGCATTGGCGCGCTTCTTCAGGCATTTTTGCCCCGAAATGCGCGCCAATGCTGGGGTTTCGATTTTTGTATTTACGTCACCGTACTTGCGCCACCTTATCGATATTGTGAGCGTCCGTATAATCGCGTCTTCTTGATCAGGAGAGTCGCATGAGCATTGCATTGATCGTTCACGGCGGCGCCGGCACTTGGAAGCCGGGCTCGGACGCGGAAGCGATTGCCGGCACCACGGCGGCGGTTGCGGCAGGCCGCAAAATTCTGGAAGCCGGTGGTTCGGCGCTGGATGCCGCCATCGCGGCCGCCACCACGCTTGAGAACAATCCCATTTTCAATGCCGGCACCGGCGCGGTGCTCAACTTCGACGGCTTTGTCGAGCTCGATGCCTGCGTGATGGTCTCGGAAAAATCACAGGTCGGCGCAGTCACCGGTTTGCGACGGGTGAAAAATCCGATCATGGTGGCCCGCCAGGTGATGGAACAGACCGATCATGTGATGCTGACCGGCGAGGGCGCGACGCGATTTGCGCGCGTGATGGGCCACGCCGATTACGACCCGATCACCCCCGCGCGGCGCGCCGACTGGGCCGACAAGAAAAATCGCCTCGGCGAATCCATCGGCGGCGATACGCCGCAGCGCACCCTCAAATTGCGCAGCTTCCTGCAGGCGCATCCCGAATATGCCGGCGGCACCATCGGCGCGGTGGCGGTCGATAAGCACGGCGTGCTGTGCGCCGCAACCTCGACCGGCGGCATGACCATGAAAATGGTCGGGCGCGTCGGCGATGCGCCGCTGCCGGGCTGCGGCACCTATGCGGACAAGCTGGCCGCGTCGTCGGCCACCGGTACCGGCGAATTCGTCATTCGCGCCATGAGCTGCCGGCAGATTTCGGACAATGTCGCCAAAGGCATGACCATCCAGCAGGCCGTCGATGCGGCCCTCGATTATCTGGGCCGCGAGTTCGATGCCGATGTCGGCCTGATTGCGATCGATGCCAAAGGAGCGCCTTACGGCAATCACCGCACCGCCGATATGCCGCATGCCTGGTTCAGCGGCACGGGTGAAATCATCGCGAAAATGCGTGTGGCGCGTTAAATTAAGCCTGCCGGGCCTGCCGGCTTGCTGCCCGTGGTTCGTGTCGTGGTTTATGGCCGACGGCCAAGGGCCAGCGCCTGATAGGCGCCCGAGGATAGGAACACGCCGATGGTGACGGCAGCGATACCGAGGTAATCGTGCGGCTTGGGCACTTCACCCAACAGCGGAATCGCGGCCAGCATCGCCAGCACCGGCACCAGGGAGGCAAAGCTGGCACCCAGCGAGGCGCCCAGCACCGCCACCGAACGGGTGTAAGCGTAGAGTGAAATGATGCTGACGAACACGCCCTGATAAATGGTCTGGATCAGGATCGCGCTCAGCGGCGCCTCGACGATGCGGTGCGGCAGCCACAGCACATACACCGGCAGGTAGACGATCGCCGACACCACGGACACCGTCGCCGCCGCCTGCAGGGCGGTGAAGCCGGTGGACGATGCGGCGCGCATGGCGACGGTAAAGCTCGCCCAGCAGATGGCGGCGGCGATGAACAGCAGGTGCCCGCGCCAGTAACCGGTCTCGAAATTGGTGAGGCCGGCGCCGACGAAAATCACGATGCCGAGGGGAATCATCGCCAGGCCCAGGCGTCGCGAGCTGCCGATTTTTTCGTGCAGGAAAATCATCGCCAGCAGCGCCGTCCACAGCGGCATGGTGCCCGGTACCAGGGCGCCGGCATGCGCGGCCGGCGCGAAGCTCAGGCCGGTCGAGGCGATCAGCACATAGGGAATGCCCGCGCCGCAGACGATGATCAGCCACAGCTTCAGGCCGATCTTGCGAATGCCGAAGCCGTCGCGCATCACGATCGGCGCCAGCAGCAGCCCGGAGAGCGTGAAGCGCAACGCGCTGATGTCATAGGGCGACATCGAGGTGGTGACGCCGTAGCGCGTCAGCAGGATCCAGCCGACCCAGATGGAAATGGCGAACAGGCCCCAAGCGGCGCCGGTCAGATAGCTGTGGCGCGAAAGCGTGGCGGAACCGTGGGTCATGGCAGGAGACGGGGAGGACATGGCTTGCATTGCGGGCGAGGGCCGCGCAATGTCGTAATGACTATTTATTCATATTAGCAAACCGCCGCTTCAAGACTGCCTGGCAATGATGAATCCACGGCATAAGCCCTGGTCTCATGCGCGGCTATTACGGTTGCCAGTGGCGGCTAGTGCACATTGCACATACAGCAGGCAGCTTACAATGTGAACATGAACGCCGAACTATCGACCTTTCAGTCCTACAAAATCCCGCGCTCCACCCTGGTGGTGATTTACACCCCGAAGCTGGACGTGCTGCTGATCGAACGCGCCGATCATCCCGGCTATTGGCAATCGGTCACCGGCAGCCAGAATGAGGGCGAGACGCTGGAGCAGACTGCCGCGCGTGAAGTCGGCGAGGAAACCGGCATCGATGCCGCGCAATTCGAACTGCGGAACTGGCACAAGCAAAGCGATTATGAAATCTACCGCATCTGGCGGCACCGCTACGCCCCGGGCGTGACGCATAACACCGAGCATGTGTTCGGCCTCGAAGTGCCCGGCCGCCTGCCGATCCGGCTGGCGCCGCGCGAGCATTTGCAGCATGTGTGGCTGCCGTACGAAAAAGCCGCCGCGCTGTGCTTCTCGCATACCAATCGCGAGGCGATCCTGGAATTGCCCGCCCGCCGCAAGCGCCGTGAACCATGACCGCCTCGATCACACTCGCGACCTACAACATCCACAAGGGGCTGTCGGCGCTCAACCGCAAGCTGGTGATCCACGAGGTGCGCGAGAACCTGCACGCGCTCGACGCCGATATCGTGTTCCTGCAGGAAGTGCAGGGGGCGCACTCGAAAAACGAGGCGAAGTTCGACGATTGGCCCGATGCCGCGCAGCACGACCATATTGCCGAAGGCCGCTATCACGACATCGTTTACGGCGTGAATGCCGAACACGATCACGGCCACCACGGCAACGCCATCCTCTCCGCATATCCGGTGCTGGACTGGAGCAATCAGGACGTATCGCATCATCGTTTCGAGAGCCGCGGGCACCTGATGGCGCGCATCGCGGTGCCCGGCTGGGATGTGCCGCTGACGGTGGTGTGCGTGCACCTGGGGCTGTGGCAGAAGAGCCGCACCGCGCAGATCTCCCAGCTGATCGACATGCTGAAAGAAGCGGCGCCGAACAACGAGCCGCTGGTGGTGGCCGGCGACTTCAACGACTGGCGTTCCAAGCGCGGCGGCATTTCCAAGGCGCTCCGGGAGGGGCTCGGGCTTTGCGAAGTATTCGAGGAAATCAATGGCAAGCCGGCGCGCACCTTCCCCGCCATATTCCCGATGCTGACACTGGACCGCATCTACATGCGCGGCCTCAAGATCGACGAGGTGTTTCGCCTGCATGGCGATGTCGAAGGCGTCAAATGGCGCGGCCTGTCCGACCACGTCGGGCTGGCCGTCAGGTTGTCCCGCTAAGCGCCATGAGCGGCGAAAAATTCGTCGGTGGCAATCGCATCACGCTGCTCAAAAACGGCGGCGAATTCTTTCCCGCGCTGGCAGCCGCCATCGACAGCGCCAAGATCGATGTCCGCATCGAGACCTATATTTTTCACGACGACGCCAGCGGCCGGGCGATTGCCGCGGCCCTGATGCGTGCGGTGCAGCGCGGCGTACCGGTGTATTTGCTGGTTGACGGCTTCGGCTCGCGCGACACGCCCGCGCATTTCTTCGCCGCGATGGCGAGCGCCGGCGTCATGCTGCAGGTCTATCGCCCCGACCCGCGCCTGCGCACTTTCCGCAAAAGCCAGCTGCGCCGCGTACATCGCAAGATCGCGTTAATCGACGGCCGCGTGGGTTTTGTCGGCGGCATCAACCTGATCGGCGATCTGAGCGAGGCCTTGTCGGATACCGAGCCACGTTACGACTACGCGGTGCAGATCGAAGGGCCGCTGCTCGCCGAAATCTATCCCCTAGTGCAGTGGCTGTGGCGTCTGCTGCAATGGTGGAAGGCGCGGGCCCATGTGGCGCGTCTGCCGGTGCCGCCGGTGTCGCCGCTGGCCGTGGGAAACATGAGCGCTGCAGTGATCGCGCGCGACAATTTCCGCCATCGTCGCGATATCGAGCGCGCCTACCTGGGGGCCATGGCGGGCGCCACGCAAAACATTCTCATCGTCAGTTCGTATTTTCTGCCGGGGCGCCAGGTGCGCCGGGCGCTCACCGATGCAGCCGCACGCGGCATCAAGGTCACCCTGCTGCTGCAGGGTCGTGCCGATCATCCGCTGATGCAAATGGCCACGCGCGCCTTGTACACGCAGCTGTTGTGTGCGGATGTCGAAATTTACGAATATGAAATCGCCATGCTGCATGCCAAGGTCGCGGTAGTCGACGACATTTGGGCGACGGTCGGCTCCAGCAATCTCGATCCTTTCAGCCTGCTGCTCAATCGCGAGGTCAATATCGTTGTCGCGGATCGCGCATTCGCCACGACGCTGCGTACTTCTGTAATGCAGGAAATTGCGCGCGGCGCTACCAAGCTCGACACCGCCGACTGGCAAAAACGCTCGTGGTGGCATCGCGTGAAAACCTGGCTGGCGTACGGTTTTACGCGGCTGATGGCAGGTTGGGCGGGATTGAAGGATGACTAAGAATAAAAAATGAAACACCAGCATTGGTGCGGTTTTCGGGGTAAAAGTGCTCCAAAAGCCGCGCCAATGCTGGATCTGCGATTTTGGCTAAGTCTTGATCGCGCGGTTCGCCGAGGCGCCGCGAATCAGGGTGCCGACGCCTTCGCTGGTCAGGACCTCAAGCAGCAAGGCATGCGAGACGCGGCCATCGATGATGTGCGCGGTCTTCACACCGTTCTTGACGGCGTCAAGCGCGCAATCCACCTTGGGCAGCATGCCGCCGGAGATGGTGCCATCGGCGATCAATTGATTGACCATCGCCGCGTTCAAGCCGGTAAGGATCTTGCCTTTTTTATCGAGCACACCGGCGGTATTGGTCAGCAGGATCAGTTTTTCCGCCTGCAGGGCAATCGCGATCTTGCCCGCGACCACATCGGCATTGATGTTGTAGGCGGTGCCGTTTTCATCCACGCCCAGCGGCGCGATCACGGGAATGAAATCCTCGGTGTCGAGCAGGTCAATGATGGCGGTGTCGATTTTCACCACTTCGCCGACCAGGCCGATGTCGATCTTCTTGCGCTTGTCTTCCTTCGACATGATGGTCATCTTGCGCGCATGGATGAAATTGCCGTCCTTGCCCGTCAGCCCGACCGCCTTGCCGCCGGCCTTGTTGATCAGGGTGACGATCTCCTGATTGACGAGGCCGCCCAGCACCATTTCCACCACGTCGAGGGTCTCGTCGTCGGTGACGCGCATGCCCTGGATGAACTGGCCTTCCTTGCCGATCTTCGACAGCAGATTGTTGATCTGCGGCCCGCCGCCGTGCACCACCACCGGGTTCATGCCGATCAGCTTCAGCAGGGTAATGTCTTCCGCAAAATCTTCCTGCAGCGCGACGTCCGTCATCGCGTTGCCGCCATATTTGACGACGATGTTCTTGTCCCAGAAGCGTTGGATATAGGGCAGGGCCTCGATCAGCACTTCAGCCTTTTGCGCCGCCGATACCGTCGCCATGACTGCCGCTGCATTTTCGATGCGTTGCTCGGCGCTGCGTTTTGTTTTGGGTGCCTTCGATGCTTTCGACGGGGCAGACTTGGAGGAAGATTTTTTCGCGGCAGGCTTTTCGGGCATTCGGGTTCTCCGGGATAGATGGGGGCGCTACAGGAATGAAGGGCGATGTGGGGAATTGCGCGGATTGTAAGGCTTATATGTCGGGGGTTGCGGAAATTGTTGGGACCGGACGGCCGCGCGCTATTCGGCCCGGGCTTCGCGCGACAGCAGGCGTTGCACCGTCGCACGCGCATCCGCGCCATGGAACAGGATGGCGCAAACCGCCTCGGTGATCGGCATCTCGACGCCATGCTTTCGGGCGAGCTTGAACGTGGTCTCGGCGGAGTTCACACCTTCAGCGACGTGGCCCAGACTGGCCAGGATCGCGGCCAGCGGCCTGCCTTCGGCCAGACCCAGGCCGACCATGCGGTTGCGCGACAGATTGCCGGTCGCCGTCAGCACCAGATCGCCAAGACCGGTCAGGCCGGTAAAGGTTTCCGCCTTGCCGCCCATCGCCACCCCGAGCCGCATCATCTCGGCAAGGCCGCGCGTGACCAGCGCCGCGCGCGCATTGAGGCCCAGCTGCATGCCGTCGCAGATGCCGGCGGCGATTGCCATCACATTCTTCAGTGCACCGCCCAGCTCCACGCCGACCAGGTCTGCATTGGAGTAAACGCGCAGGCTGCCGCCATTGAGTTCAGCTGCCAGCGATTGCGCGAAAGCATTGTCGTTACAGGCCAGGGTGAGCGCGCAGGGCAGTCCCTTCGCCACCTCCAGCGCAAAACTGGGGCCGGACAGTACGCCGAAGCGCGCCTCCCCGCCGAGCATTTCGCCGATGGTCTCATGCGGCAATTTGCCGGTAACGCGGTCGAAACCCTTGCAGGCCCAGATGATCGGCAGCTTCGCCTGGCGCGCATGCACCGCGCGCGCCGCCTCGCCGAGCCCGCTGGTGGTAGTGGCGATCAGGGCCAGATCGGCGCCGGCCAATGCCTGCGCGAAATCGCCTTCGACATTCAATGCGGCGGGTAAGGTGATGCCGGGCAGCGCGCGGGCATTGATGCGCGACCGGGCCGCGCCTTCGAGTTGCTTGGCATCGCGACCCCACAACGTCAACGCATGTTTTTCCGACAGGGCGATAGCCAGCGCCGTGCCCCAGGCGCCGGCGCCGATGACGGTGATGTTCATGCCGCGCCTGCGGCCAGCAAACTGGTGCCGCGGTAACGGGCGGTCGTCATCAGTGCCTCAATCGCCCCAGACCTGGGCTTTGCGCACGAACCCGCCTTGTCCGTCGCGATGGCGCACCGGCAACCAACCCTCGACGGCGGGACCGGTCACTTCCAGCAGCACCACGCGCTGCGCTTCGAACACCAGCGCGGAGGCGGTGTCGCGCGCGGCGCGGATATCGGCCACTGCGGCGGCCACCTGCACAAAGCGTTTGTCGCCGAGCGCCCCGCTTTCCACCCAGCCCAAGGTGTTGTCCGCATCGCGGATCTTGATCCATTTATCGAGCTTTACCAGCACTTCGACCGGCTGAAAACGCACCAGGATAAAAATCTTGCTGGCTTTCAGCGAAGGCGCGTCGTAAACCACGGCCGGCTTGTCGCCGATCGCGCTGAACAGTGTCGCCGGCACAGCGGCCGGCGCGGCCGGCCGGGTTTCGACAGCCGGC
The DNA here is from genome assembly GCA_036394575.1 of Usitatibacteraceae bacterium. GTDB lineage: Bacteria > Pseudomonadota > Gammaproteobacteria > Burkholderiales > Usitatibacteraceae > UKL13-2. The sequence continues at coordinate 40,000 of DASWEY010000006.1, forward strand.
ACCTGCGTTGCGGGCGCGGCAGCGGCGGCACAAAAATAAAACGCCGCGCACAGGGTGGCGGCGTTTCTGATCGCGGTAGCGGTCATGGGCTGTGCGGGGCTCAGTGCGTGACCGCGGCAGCCGGGGCGGCGGCCTGCTGCGCATCCTGCGCTTTTTGCGCGGCGTACAGGGCCTCGAAATTGACCGGGTTCAGCAATACCGGCGGGAAGCCGGCGCGCACGATGGCATCCGATATGGCTTCGCGCGCATAGGGGTAAAGGATGTTCGGATTGCCGATGCCGAGGATCGGCTCCAGGTCCTGGTTGGGCACATTGCGGATGGCAAAAATGCCGGCTTGGCAGACTTCGGCCAGGAACATGGTCTTGTCGCCGATCTTGGCGGTGACGGTGATCGTCAGCTCGGTCTGGAAAATGCCTTCATCGACACCTTTGGAAGTGTGGTGCAGTTGCACATCCACCTGCGGCGCTTCGCGCTCGAGGAAAATCTGCGGCGCATTCGGCACTTCCAGCGACAGATCCTTGACGTAAATTTTTTCGATGGAATAGGCGGCCTGGTTTTCCTGTGCCTGGGCTGGTGCTGCTGCGACGTCGGTCATTTCGGATTTCCCTGTTAAGTGAGGCGTGTTTCGAGTTGGTGATGAGAGGATGCTCAGGTCGCGAGCAAGGGGTCAAGGCCGCCGGCGCGGTCCAGCGCCGACAGGTCGTCGAAGCCGCCGATATGCTGGCTGCCGATGTAAATCTGCGGCACGGTGCGACGCCCGGTCTTGGTGGTCATTTCATCGCGCTTGGCCGGCTCCAGATCGACGCGGATCTTGTCGATCGCGGTGACGCCCTTGGACGCGAGCAGACGCTCCGCCATGATGCAGTAAGGGCAGACGCCGGTGGAGTACATGGTGACCTTGGCCATGGGGCTTATTTTTCGATGGGCAGGCTGGCCTGCTGCCAGGCGCCGAACCCGCCTTCGAGTTGATAGATCTCGGTAAAGCCGCCTGCCTTCAGGGCCTTGAGTGCGGCGCTGGCACGATTGCCGCTCTTGCAGGCAACGATCACGGGCTTGTCCTTGAACTTGGCGATTTCGTCGATGCGCTTGCCGATTTCGGCGAGCGGAATATTTTTCGATCTGGGGATGCGGCCGCCGTTGAATTCGGCGTTGTCGCGCACATCAAGCACCAGGGCATTGCCGCTGTTCATCAGGCGGGTCGTTTCAAGCGTGCCGATTTCCCTGGTGCCGCCCAGCTGTTTGGCGATCAGAGGCCAAATGAACATCGCGCCGCTGGCAAGGAATAACGCCACCAGCAGGAGGTTTTGTGAAATAAACTCAGACATGTATTGTCAACTTTAGAAAATCCGTGAAGGTGGCGCCGAGCGGGCAGTCACCAGTCCGCGAAAACCTGATATTTTACCGACAAAAGGGCGCGCTCGCCTTTTGCCCCTACTTTACCCCCTGATCTGCAGATGCGGCTGTCGCCGCGTTTTATCAACCGCGCTAACTTTCCCACTGACGAACGACATGAAAAAACTGGTACTGATGCGACACGGCGAAAGCACGTGGAACCTGGAAAACCGATTTACCGGCTGGGTCGATGTCGATCTAACGGAAAAGGGTGTGAGCGAAGCACGCCAGGCCGGGCAGCTGATGAAGGCGGCGGGACTCGATTTTGACCTCGGCTATACCTCCCTGCTGACGCGTGCCATCCGCACGCTATGGCTGGCGCAGGAGGTGCTCGACCGGCGCTGGATACCGGTCGTCAAGCATTGGCGTCTCAACGAGCGCCACTACGGCGCGCTGCAGGGGTTGAACAAGGCCGAGACGGCCGCGAAATTCGGTGACGAGCAGGTGCACCTGTGGCGCCGCTCCTACGATGTGCCGCCGCCGCCGCTCGATGCGAATGACGCCGGCCACCCCGCGCGCGACCTGCGTTATGCCTCGCTGTTGCGGGAGGAACTGCCATTGACCGAGTGCCTGAAAGATACGGTAGTGCGCGTGGTGCCCTATTGGCAAATGGAGATCGCGCCGCAAATCCGTGCCGGAAAAAAGATCATCATCGCCGCCCACGGCAACAGCCTGCGGGCGCTGATCAAGCACCTCGATCACATGTCGGATGGCGATATCGTCAACCTGAATATTCCCACGGCGATCCCCCTTGTATACGAGCTGGATGACGATCTGAAGCCGTTGCAGCACTATTATCTTGGTGATCATGAGGCGGTGGCCAAAGCGCAAGCCGCGGTGGCCGCGCAGGGCAAGGCCAAGGCATCGGCGTGAATTGCACCCCGGCCTCCATCGGCAGCCCTTGAGTGGCCGTGATGCGGCAATCGAAGTTGCGGTGGCGGGTCGCGCTGGTCGCACTAGCGGCCGCGGGGATGCTGGCCATGTCGCCGGCGACCCGCGCCGAAAAGACCTCGGCCGAGATTGAGCAGCAGCGCCTGGGCGAACTGCGCACGCGCATCGAGAAACTGCAGCGCGAGCTTTCCAAAAGCGAAGAATCGCGCTCCGAAGCGGCCGATGCGCTCAAGGCCAGTGAAAAAGCGATCAGTGAAGTCAACCGCAATCTGGTCGCGCTCGGCCGCGAGGAGGGCAAGATCGGCCAATCGTTGAATGAGGTGCAAAAGCGCATCCAGGCGACCCGTGCGGATGTCGGTCGGCAGCAGGTCCTGCTCGATCGCATGTTGCGCCACCAGTATATGCACGGCAACGCCGACGCACTGCGCCTGGTACTGGACGGCCAGGATGTTGCCGAGGTTGAGCGTCAGCTGCGCTATTTCTCCTATGTGTCGAGGATGCGCGCGACCTTGATTACACAGAAGAAACAAACGCTTACCAATCTGGCGGAACTGGAATCCACGGCGCGACTCAAAAAAGCGCAATTGACGGCAAATGCCGATGAACAGAGGAAGGCACGTGCTGCCCTGCAAAGCGAGCGCGGGGCGCGGCAAAAAGTAGTGGCACGGATCGCTGCCGATATTTCAAAAAGCCGGCGCGAGATCGGCCGGCTGAAACGGGACGAGGACCGTCTGGCCAAACTGGTGGATCAGCTTGCCAAGGCGCTGGCGCAGCAGCAGCGCAGTGAAGGCAGAACGCCTGGGCGTGTCCGCAAACCGGGGGAGGCGATCGATGAGGTTGCGGATGCCTCGTTTGTCGGCCGCGCGTTTCAGACCCTGCGTGGCAAGCTGAAATTGCCGGTGCGCGGTGAACTTGCCGGCCGCTTTGGTGCCTCAAGGGAAGAGGGAGGCGTCACCTGGAAAGGGTTGTTCATCAAATCCGGCGCCGGCCAGCCCGTGAAGGCAGTAGCCGATGGCCGGGTGATTTTTGCGGACTGGCTGCGCGGCTTCGGAAATTTGCTGATTCTCGACCACGGCGGCGGTTACATGAGTCTCTACGGCAACAATGAAAGCCTGCTGAAACAGGTCGGCGATATGGTGCTCAGCGGCGAAACCATTGCGTCCGTCGGCTCCACCGGAGGCGCTGTGGAATCAGGTGTATATTTTGAATTGCGTCATGAAGGCAAACCGTTTGATCCGATGAAATGGGTCGGAAAATAGGCGCCGGCGCGGCAGGCGAAACGAATTTGCGGCACCTTACCGGTAACAGAAACATCTACTGAGGCAGATCATGAACGAAACCCCACAAACAACCCGCCCCCACGGCCCGGGCGCCACCATCGGTACCAAATTGAAAGCTGCCGGCCTGGTCGGCCTGGGTGCCGTTGTCGGTGTCGCCTTGAGCCTCAATTTCTCGGCGGTTGCCGAGCGCCAGAATACGACGCTCAACCTGCCGATTGAAGAGGTGCGCATGCTGTCCGAGGTGTTCGGCCGCATCAAAAGCGATTACGTGGAAGAAGTGGATGACAAACGGCTGATCACGGAAGCCATCAACGGCATGTTGACGGGGCTCGATCCGCATTCGGCTTTTCTGGATGCGGACGCCTACAGGGAAATGCAGACGGTAACCACCGGCAAGTTCGGCGGCCTCGGCATTGAAGTTGGCATGGAGGATGGCCTGGTAAAGGTGATCTCGCCGATCGACGATACCCCGGCCTTCAAGGCGGGCATCAAATCGGGCGACTACATCATCAAGGTGGGCGACACCAGTCTGCGCGGCATGAATATCAATGAAGCCGTCAAGCGCATGCGTGGCGAAGTGGGTACCGAGGCAGTGTTGACCATCCTTCGCAAGGGTGAGAACAAGGAGCTGGTGTTCAACGTCAAGCGCGCCGAAATCCAGATCCAGAGTGTACGCGCGCGCGCGCTGGAACCCGGTTACGCGGTGGTGCGCCTCACCCAGTTCGAAGAGGCTACCGCCGACAAGATGGTACGTGCCATCAATGAGGCGTTCAAACAGAATGATGGCAATCTGAAAGGGCTGGTGCTGGATCTGCGCAATGATCCGGGCGGCCTGCTCAATGCCTCGGTGGCGGTGTCGGCAGCATTCCTGCCCAAGGATTCTTTGGTGGTCTACACCGAAGGACGTGTGGAGGATGCCAAGTTGCGACTCACCGCGCGCAAGGAGAACTACATACGCGGCCCTTCGCGCGAAGACCCGCTGGCCAAGCTGAACCCGGCCATCAAGAACGTGCCGCTGGTGGTATTGGTGAATAATGGCTCGGCATCCGCCTCCGAAATTGTTGCCGGCGCCCTGCAGGATCACAAACGCGCCTTGATCATGGGCACCCAGACGTTCGGCAAGGGGTCGGTGCAGACCATATTGCCGCTGAATAATGGCACGGCAATCAAGCTGACCACCGCCCGTTATTTCACACCCAACGGCCGTTCGATCCAGGCCAAGGGCATCACGCCCGACATGATGGTGGATGATGGTACGCAGCGTCTGTCGATGCGCGAGGCCGATCTGGAGCACCACCTGGTTGGTGAAGATGAGAAAAAGGCCCTGGAACAGGTGAAGAAGGGAACAGCTGGCGATACCAAGGCCAAAGCTGCCGCTGCGGATGACGGCAAACCGGTCGAATACAAGGCCGTCAACGCCCCCGATGGTCGCCCGATCGATTTCGTCTTGCAGCAGGCGTTGAATCAGCTCAAGGGCCTGCCGGTCGCGTCGAATCCGCGCGAATTGCTGGCGTCCGCAACATCCGCCGCCAAAACTGCCGCGAAGAGCGCCGCCAACGACAAGGCCCATTGATTTTTGGCAGGGCACGCGGGCGGGTTCTCCGTCCGTGTGGCTCAAGCCGGGCATCGCCGCCATGGACGATCAAGACCTCTTGCGCTATAGCAGGCATATTCTGCTCAATGAGTTTGGCACCGAAGCGCAGCAAATTCTGCTGGATTCGCATGCGCTGGTCATCGGTGCAGGCGGCCTCGGGGCGCCTGCCCTGATGTATCTGGCGTCTGCCGGCGTCGGTCGGATTACCGTGGCGGACGGCGATGCGGTCGATCTGACCAATCTGCAACGGCAGATTATTCATCGCGACGATGCCATCGGCATCAATAAGGCGCAGTCGGCACGACGCGCGATGCTGGCGATCAATCCCGGCATCCGCGTCGACGCAGTAGCCGAGCGAGTCGACGCCGCCGCGCTTGAGCGGCTGGTCGGCACGGCGGATGTCGTGCTTGACTGCAGCGATAATTTCGCGACCCGCCATGCCATCAATCGCGCCTGCGCGGCGCAGCGCAGGCCGCTGGTGTCCGGAGCCGGCATTCGCTTCGACGGTCAAATCACCAGTTTCGATTTTCGTCAGTCAGACAGCGCCTGTTACCACTGCCTGTTCCCCGATCAACCGAATGCCGAAGAAGAACGTTGTGCAGTCATGGGCGTGTTTGCGCCCCTGGTCGGTATTATCGGCGCCATGCAGGCGGGCGAGGCGATTCGCCTGCTTACGGGTATCGGTACGCCGCTGACCGGTCGCCTGCTGATGCTGGATGCGCGTAGCATGGCGTGGGAATCGGTCAGATACAAACGCGATCCGGCTTGTGCGGTGTGCGGCGCCGCGAAGGAACCGGTATTCGCCAAGGGTCACGAGGAAGAAGATCATGCGAGTGCTTAAACTTATGGTGGCAAGTCTGGCATTGATCGCGGTTTCGCCGGTGGCGACTGCCCAGGCCCTGTACAAATACACCGACAAGGACGGCAAGGTCACCTATTCGGACAAGGCGCCGAAGCCAGGCGAAAAGGCCGAGCTGGTCAAATCGGACAGCAATGTGAACGTCATGACAGCGCCGTCCAACAAGGTCGATGGCGTCAAGCAGAGCCTGCAGGACGTCAATGCCCGCGCGGCTGCGCGCGCGGCTCTGCGCGACAAGATGAAAGCCGACGTGGATGCCGCCAGATCGCAACTTGAGCAGGCGAAAAAAGCGCTGGAGGACGGACGCGAAGCTGCACCGGAAGAGCGCCAGATCGTCGTGCGCAAGGATGGCAACTCGGTGTTACGCAAACCCGAATACTATGATCGGATCGCGGCGCTGGAAGCCGCGGTAAAACAGGCCGAAGAAAATCTGGCCAAGGCCGAAGAAAAATTCAATCGCGACGCGCCGGGCTGAAGATCGCGCGCGAATGATGTCGGCAGTTCATGGCGCAAGGCCAACCGATGCCAGATCCCAGCGCGGTCGAACATTGAAGCCGTGACTGGGGCGAACGAGCATTGTGGGATCGGCCTCGATGCGCAGCGCTGCGGCAAAGGCGATCATCGCCCCATTGTCCGTACAGAATTCCAGGGGCGGGTAGAACACCTCGGCGCCCTGCCGCTTTGCCGCCATCGTCAGGCGCTCGCGCAGCAGCCGGTTGGCGCCGACTCCACCTGACACGACCAATTGACGCAAGCCCTCGACCTTGAGGGCGGCCAGGGATTTTGCGACCAGTACATCGACAATGGCCGCCTGGAATGAAGCGGCAATATCCGCGCGGGTTTGCGCAAGGCCGGCCGATGACAGCCTGTCCAGTTCTTTTGTTTTGAGCGTCAGCACGGCTGTTTTCAAGCCGCTGAAACTGAAATCGAAGTCGCCGCTGTTCAGCATGGGTCTCGGCAATTTGTAGCGAAGGGCATTCCCGCTATCGGCAAGTTTGCTCAATGCCGGTCCGCCAGGATATGAGAGACCGAGCAAGGAAGCGGTCTTGTCAAAGGCTTCGCCAGCGGCATCATCCACGGTTTCGCCCAGCAATCGATAGTCGCCAATTCCCTTCACCAGCATCAGCTGGGTATGGCCGCCAGACACCAGTAGCGCCACGAATGGAAAAACCGGTCGAGGCGTGGTCAATAGCGGCGACAGGAGATGCCCTTCCAGATGGTGAATGCCGATTACCGGCCTCTGCAATGCCAGGCCGAGGCCGGCGGCGACACTGGTGCCGACCATCAAGGCGCCGCCAAGTCCTGGTCCCTCGGTAACCGCAATCGCGTCGATCTGCTTCAGTGAGCGTTTGCTCTCGTCTAATGTCGCTTCCAACAAGGGAATGATTCGCTGAATATGGTCGCGCGAGGCCAATTCCGGGACTACGCCTCCATACGCCGCATGCAGCGCGATTTGCGAATGCAGACGATGGGCCAGCAGTCCCTGATGGCTGTCGTACAAGGCGATACCGGTTTCATCGCAGGATGTTTCTATACCCAGAATCAGCAAAACGGCTCCGAATAGTCTCAAAGACTGGCAAAAAGGGTTGGCAAAAATCAGCTAAGTCGTTATTATATTGGGCCTTCTGCTTCGGCAGTGGGTAATTAGCAACTTCAGACCCACAATTGCTTCACGCAATTGGGCGGGCATAACTAGAAAGGTAGATGCAATGCCATTGATTCGCCTGAAAGAAAACGAGCCGTTTGACGTCGCCCTGCGTCGCTTCAAGCGCGCTGTCGAAAAAACCGGCCTGCTCACGGAGCTCCGCGCCCGTGAGTTTTACGAAAAGCCGACCGCTGAACGCAAACGCAAACATGCCGCTGCCGTGAAGCGCCGTTTCAAGCGTCTGCGCAGCCAGATGCTGCCGCCGAAGCTTTATTAAGAATTCGATTCAGTAATTTTAAGGCAGGTAGCGCAAGCTGCCTGCCTTTTTTATTTTCGAGGTATTCCATGACGTTACGTGAACGCATCAACGAAGACATGAAAACCGCCATGAAGGCGCGCGACAGCGAGAAACTGGGTGCGATTCGGCTGCTGCAGGCGGCATTGAAGCAGAAGGAGGTCGATGAGCGCATTGCAATCACCGACGACATTGTGCTGGCTACGGTCGACAAGATGCTGAAGCAGCGCAAGGATTCCATCGATCAGTACACCGCCGGTAACCGTATGGACCTCGTTGCCAAGGAACAATTCGAGGTTTCCGTATTGCTGGCCTATATGCCGGTGCAATTATCAGAGGCAGAACTTGCCGCTGTGCTGGACCAAGTGATAGCCGAGACCGGTGCCACCAGCGCCAAGGACATGGGCAAGGTGATGAATGCGCTGCGTCCCAAGGTTGTGGGTCGTGCCGACATGGGAAAATTGTCGGGCGTGGTGAAGGCGCGCCTGGGCTAGCATTGCTTGCTGCTGCGCCGGGCAGGCGGGTGCCGGTTCGGCCACAAATGGCGGTCGCCGTATAATCATTGAACCATGATCCCGCCAGATTTTATCCAGCAACTGCTTGCACGTGTCGATATCGTTGATGTCGTCGACAAGCATGTGAAGCTGAAAAAAGCGGGGCAGAATTATTCGGCCTGCTGCCCGTTTCACAGCGAAAAAACACCGAGCTTTTCGGTCAGTCCGCAAAAGCAGTTCTATCACTGCTTTGGTTGCGGGGCGCATGGCACCGCCGTGTCGTTCCTGATGGAATATGCCGGGATGGGTTTTCGCGATGCCGTGCGTGAACTTGCCGAGGGCGTGGGTTTGGCAATGCCGCAGGAAGCGGATCGCGGCGAATCTGTGGAGCGTGCCAAAGAGGCTGCATCATTGAGCGAAGTGATGACCGCGGCAACGAATTTTTACCGCCGCGAGCTGAAGCGGTCGTCGAAGGCGATCGACTATTTCAAAGGCCGCGGCGTGAGCGGCGAGATCGCCGCCAAATTCGGCCTGGGTTACGCGCCGGACGACTGGCAGGGACTCAAAGGCGCTGTCGACGACTATACTGTCGCCGCCTTGGCGGAATGCGGTCTGGTGATCGATAACGATGAGGGCCGCCGCTATGACCGTTTCCGCGACCGGGTGATGTTCCCGATTCTCGACCAGCGTGGCAATGTGATCGGTTTCGGCGGGCGCGTGCTCGGCGAAGGCGAGCCGAAATATCTAAATTCGCCGGAGACGCCGCTGTTCGAAAAAGGTCGTGAACTTTACGGGTTATTTCATGCGCGCCGCGCGATTCGCGATATGCAGACGGCGATTGTCGTCGAGGGCTATATGGATGTGGTGGCGCTCGCCCAGAACGGCGTTGAAAATGCGGTCGCAACGCTCGGCACGGCAACGACGCCGACCCATGTGCAAAAACTGCTGCGCATGGCCGACAATCTGGTGTTCTGCTTCGACGGCGACAAGGCCGGGCGCAAGGCGGCGTGGCGCGCCCTGGAGCAGTCACTGCCGGTGGTCATGGACGGCAAGGATATACGCTTCCTGTTCCTGCCCCCGGAGGACGACCCCGATACCTTCATCCGGCGCCTGGGCAAGGATGCCTTCATGGCCGAGCTCAAGATGGCCAAACCGCTTTCCGCCGTGTTGTTCGACGAATTGTCGGCGCAGGTGGATGTCACCAACGAGGAGGGACGCGCGCGGCTGCTGGCCAATGCCAGGCCGCTGATCGCCCAGGTGTCCGCGCAGACTGCTCCGGCCCTGGCGCTGATGCTGCGACGGCGCCTGGCCGATGTCGTGGGGCTGGGCGCGATCGAAATCGAGCGGCTGATACCGATGAGCGTCGGCAACAATGGCGCGGAACGGGCAGCAAGTGGGGCACCCGGCAGTTTTGGTGCGGCACCAGGACGCGGCGCGCCACGTACATCAGCCCAAAGCTATCGGGACGGCTCTCCTAAGCCGCGTCAGTACGCCCCAGGCGACAAACGAGCCCAGTGGGACAGGAAAAACAGCCAGGAGCCGTCTTTTCCGGCCGGCAGGAAAAAGGTGGCTGCCGCCAGCCTGCCGATGCAACTCATTGCCCGGATGCTGCTCAAACCGGAGTTGGCTGGACGGTTTGATATCGTCATTGAAGAGCATGAAGCCGGCGAAATCGGTGTGGCGTCCCGCGTTGCCGCCTTCATTCGCGACCACGACTTTGAGGTTAACCAGGCGAACGTGCTTGAGCATTTTCGCGATTCGGGCGATGAGGCGACGCTGGACCGGGCGGCATCCCACCCCCTCTTGATAGATCTGGATGTGACCAAACTTGATCTGGATGCAGAATTCGATGCCGCACTGGCAAAACTGCGTGATGACGCCATCGCCGCGCAAAAACGCGTCGAAATTGACCGGCGCGCGCGCGAATTGGGGCTCGGCTGAGGCGGAACGACGCGTTGTTTCCGCCACGGCATGCCGGATAAGCCCTTGGAAATTAGCGAAAAAACGGCTTGTTTGTTATAATCAAGGGTTCCCCGCTCCACTCTTTGCTGTTTTTTGCAAAAGTCGCCCCCCAATTTTTAAAGCCGCACGACAAAAGCCGCATCGCGCGGCACTGGACTAGACCACTATGGCACGCAAACCCAAAAGCGCACGCGACCACGACGAGTTCCCGATCCCGAATTTCAAGGCAGGCAAGCAGGAAGCGGCCAAGATCGATGTCGAAGCGCAAAAAACACGCTTGAAAAGCCTGATCAACCTCGGCAAGGAGCGCGGTTTCCTGACGTATGCGGAGATCAACGACCACTTGCCGGATATGGTCGATGCCGAGCAGATCGAGTCGATCATCACCACCTTCAACGATATGGGTATCCAGGTCTACGATGTGGCCCCGGATGCGGAAACCCTGCTGCTGGCCGATGCATCGCCGGCCGCTGCCGATGACGATGACGCCGAAGAAGAGGCGGCAGCCGCCCTGTCGACAGTGGATTCCGAATTTGGCCGCACCACCGATCCGGTGCGCATGTACATGCGCGAAATGGGCTCGGTCGAGTTGTTGACCCGCGAGGGCGAAATCGAGATCGCCAAGCGCATCGAAGACGGCCTGAAGCACATGATTTACGCTATCTCGTCCTGCCCGACCACGATCCAGGACATCCTGACTCTCGCGGATAAAGTGGAAGCCGACGAAATGCGCATCGACGAGGTCGTCGACGGGCTGGTGGACCCGAACGAAGCCGAAGTTGCCGAAGCGGCCCTGGCCGAAGCCGAACTGGAAGACCCCGAGGAAATCGAGGAAGAAGAGGAAGACGAGGACGGTTCCATCGCTGCGGCGAATCTGGAGCAGTTGAAGCTCGACTCGCTTGAGCGCTTCAACTCGATTCGCAAGCTGTTCAAGCGCATGAAAAAAGTGTTGGCGGAAAAGGGCCACCGCTCACGTGCCTACAAGGACTTGCAGGAGGAAATCTCCAACGAGCTCATGCAGATCCGCTTCTCGGCCAAGCAGGTCGAAGCGCTGTGCAACGGCCTGCGTTCGCTGGTGGACGGCGTTCGCCAGCGCGAGCGCGAGATCCAGGAACTGTGCGTCAAGAACGCCGGCATGCCGCGCCCGCATTTCATCAAGTCCTTCCCGGGCAATGAGACCAATGTGAAGTGGATCGCCGAAGAGATCGCCAACGGCAAGGGTTATGCCGCGGCGCTTGCGAAGTTCAAGCCCTCGATCGTCGAGCAGCAGGAAATGCTGATCAATCTGCAGAAGGAAGTCGGTATCCCGATCAAGGATCTGAAGGAAATCGCGCGCCAAATGAGCACCGGCGAAGCCAAGGCGCGTCGCGCCAAGCGCGAGATGATCGAGGCGAACCTGCGTCTGGTGATTTCGATCGCCAAGAAATACACCAATCGCGGCCTGCAATTCCTGGACCTGATCCAGGAAGGCAATATCGGCCTGATGAAGGCGGTAGACAAGTTTGAATACCGTCGCGGGTACAAATTCTCGACCTATGCCACATGGTGGATCCGCCAGGCCATCACGCGTTCGATCGCGGATCAGGCAAGAACGATCCGCATACCGGTGCACATGATCGAAACGATCAACAAGATGAATCGCATCTCGCGCCAGATTCTGCAGGAGACCGGCCTCGAACCCGATCCGGCCACGCTGGCGGTGAAGATGGAAATGCCGGAAGACAAGATTCGCAAGATCATGAAGATTTCCAAGGAGCCGATCTCCATGGAAACGCCGATCGGCGACGACGACGATTCGCATCTTGGCGATTTCATCGAAGACACCAATTCGCTGGCGCCGCTGGATTCGGCGCAATACGGTTCCCTGCGCGATGTGACCAAGGATGTGCTGGATTCACTGACGCCGCGCGAAGCGAAAGTGTTGCGCATGCGCTTCGGCATCGAGATGAACACCGACCATACGCTGGAAGAAGTCGGCAAGCAGTTTGATGTGACGCGCGAACGCATCCGCCAGATAGAAGCCAAGGCGCTGCGCAAATTGCGCCACCCCAGCCGCAGCGAGAAACTGAAAAGCTTCCTGGAAACGGACAGCTGATTTCCGGAAATTGGGGTTATTGCAACCAAGGCCGGCTGGGTAGATCCTGCCGGCTTTTTTCTTGAAGCGCTTTAACCTGATTCGGGATGGCGCAGTGTCCAACCAGACAGCATCAATCGCGCTCAAGTATCCCCGTGCTGATATGGCGATAGCCTGGATCGACGCAGGCGTGGCCGCATTCGGGCGATCGGAACTGGTTTCGTTATAATGAAAAGCTTGCTTCGTGCGGGCCGTTAGCTCAGTTGGTTAGAGCAGAGGACTCATAATCCTTTGGTCGTTGGTTCAAGTCCAACACGGCCTACCACCTTGCCTCGATCGGGGATCCCCATGCCGCACTACTCATCCCGGACCCCAAGGACCGGGAGACTTCCACTGTCAATCCTGCAGTTGCAAGTCCAACGCGTCAAACGATCAGAAACTTGGCTGTAGCGCTGCCTGGTCAATATCCAGCTTGATTTCGTCACCCAGAATGCGCGCAGCGAGGCGGACAGCATCCTCGGCGGCAACCCGCCGATAGAGTTTGTTGTCGTCGCGAAGCTTGGCGGCGGCCGAACGCTGGATGGCTGCCTCGCCGCCCAAGCCCTGTTGCTCCAAAGCCTCTGCCAGCAGTGTCTGTGCCCAGGCGAGAATATCCTCCGCGGCGCCCCGTCGCGCCAATGCCACGGCATGCCGTAATACGCTGACGGCGCTGGCGAGATCCCGGCGCCGCAGGTAGAGTTTGCCAAGCGAGACCGAGGTGAAGACGGCGGTCCTCACATAATCCAGCGAGCGGGACCGGTCCAGCGCGATGCCAAGCTGACTTTCCGCTTCCTCCATGCGTCCTTCCAGGAGTGCAATCATGCCCAGCGATGCCATTCGGTCGGTCACGACCAATGCGTCTCCATCCTCCTCGGCAATGGCGAGCGCCTTTTCGATATGGAGCCGCGACTCGGCCAGCAATTCATGGGCAGGCATCTCCTGCGCAACCAGATTTTCCGCCCTGCGCAGCAGAGCGATGCCCCAGTTGCCATGGCTGGCGGCGAATTGCATCCGGGTGCCGTGCTCGGCAAGCTGAGTTGCCTCGCGGAACAGTTCGGTGGCCGCGTCCATTGTTCCGGTCATCGCGGTAAGCATCGCCTTGAGGCGAATGAGGCGAATACGTTGCTCCCGTAACGGCCCGGAAGCACGCGTCAGCATCAAACCTTTTTCGATCACCTTCATGGCAATATCGGAGGCGCCAAGCGCCTGCAACGCAAGCCCGGTCGATATATAACTGTTGACTTTTTCGGCCGTACTACCGCTGCGCTGCGCGAACTCCCAGGCGTCAATTGCGGTCGCGATGGCGCTTACATAATCGCTGCGGTGATACTGCGAGATGCTTGCAGAGTTCAGTGCGTTGGCTACCGCGGCGAAATCCGACAATCGCAGCGCCAGGGAGCGGGCTTCGCCGGCTGCCGCAAGCCCCTTCACGCCATCCGCAGCATCGGCGAAGTAACGTGCGAGGAAGAGCAATGCCTCGAGCCGGGATATATCGTCCGGTGATTCGTCAACCTGGCGTCGCAGGATGTCTGAGCGAGTGGGTTGGGTAGTGGAGCCTGGGAATTCGCGACGCATATGAATGGAATGATTTACGGGGGCGGATATCAATGCAGGGCTGCACCCGTAGATGCCGATCGCCTGCGACAAATTTTCCCGACTACTGACTGCCGGTGCGGTTTTGTGCGGGAGCCTTTGCTTGGCCGCGGCGTTTTATCACCATCCGATCATGCAGGTCGTCAATGGTGCTGCTGCCGGTTTGCACGAACAGGAAGGGCAACAGGCCATGGATCAGGCAGGCCAATCCGCCAGCCATCATCCGCAGCGCAAAAAGCGTGGCACAAAGCAGATGTTCGGAGTAGGTCTCGTCGACGGATTCCGGATGCTCGGTGAACAGTTTTTTAAGCATAAATGAGTCCGAAGAGCGAATGTTGAACAGGTAAATTTTACGTTTTATATACGAAAAAATATTCTTAAATCAATCAAAACAACTACAATTTCGAAATAAATAATCTAATTTTCAAGGAAATATAGAATGAATCACCTTGATCGTATCGATCGTGAAATCCTGGTTGCGCTGCAGGTCGACGGCAGTTTGTCCATGGCCCATCTGAGTGACCGGGTAGGTTTGTCGGCCACACCATGCTGGAAGCGCGTGAAGCGTCTGGAGGAGGAGGGTTATATCGAGCGACGGGTCGCCATCGTCAATCAGCGCAAGGTGGGACTCCCGGTCACTGTTTTTGTAAGTGTGCGTACTGGTCAGCATGACGAAAAATGGCTCACCGAGTTTGCCGAAGCGGTGATGGCCCTGCCCGAGGTCCTGGAGTTCTACCGGATGAGTGGAGAGGTGGACTATCTGCTGAAAGTGGTGACCACCGATATAGACGGCTATGACCAGTTCTACAAACGGCTGATCGCCGCTGCGCGTCTCAGTGATGTTTCTTCAGCATTCGCTATGCAGCAGATCAAACTGACGACGGCGCTTCCCCTGGAGCTGGCGGCGGCCAAGGGCCCGCGCTGACTGCCGACTCATTCGGCGAGGACGTCCGCCGCGGCCGACTGACGGGCTGCTGTATCATGTAAAAACTGAGCAAATATGATCTGCAGTAATCTCCGAGTTGCTCGTCGGGCAGCAAAAAAACAGGCAAATTCATAAGTTGTCCGACCCTGTGGCCGGGATCAGACAAGCAACGTCCGGCGGCGCGCATGAGCGACCAGCGGCTAGACCGAAGTAATCCATGTCCGGGGCCGCGAGAGCCAATATCGACCTGTCAATCGCGTTTTGTTACCATGGTCGGGGTAAAAACCAACTTCTCCATCGCCGCGCCCCACGGCAGCAAAGTACAGCGGATTGTCATCTGCGACCTTGGGGATGCAAATCATATTGTCTAAAAACCGCTCATCACGATGAAAAGAAAAATTGCCGTCGTCGGCATGTCCTTCCGCTTTCCCGGAACCAGCGCGGAGCAATATTGGCCCGATCTTTTGAGCGGCAAGGATCTGGTCACGTCGGTCGATCCGACACGTTGGGCGCAAGAGACGTTCCGCCATCCGAGCAAGAGCCACGCCGGCACCAGTTATACCTACGCGGCCGGTTCCATTGGCGATGTATCCACTTTTGATGCCGGTTTCTTCGGTATCTCGCCGCGGGAGGCGGCGCAGATGGATCCGCAGCAGCGCCTGCTGCTGGAGATGAGCTGGGAGGCGTTTGAAAACGCCGGTATCAAGCCGGGTGCGGTCAAGGGCAGCAAATGCGGCGTCTATATCGGCATATCGAGCACCGATTACGCGTACCGCTTCGCCGACGATCTGGGGGCCATCGATTCCACCGTGGCGACCGGCAATACGGCCAGTATCGCCGCCAATCGAATTTCCTACGTGTTCGATCTGCGCGGACCGAGCATGGCGCTGGACACGGCCTGTTCCTCCTCCCTGGTTGCATTTCACCAGGCCTGTCAGTCGGTGGCATCCGGCGAAAGTTCATTGGCGATCGCTGGCGGCGTCAGTCTGCATTTGCATCCCTATGGCTTCATCGCTTTCTCCAAAGCATCCATGTTGTCACGACGCGGCCGTTGCAATGTCTTCGACGCCTCCGGCGATGGCTATGTGCGCTCCGAAGGCGGCGGTATTTTCATTCTGAAGGATTATGACCAGGCGATCGCTGACGACAATCCCATTCTGGCCATCGTGGCGGCCTCTGCGATCAATAGCGACGGCAAGAAGTCAGGTCTAACCGTCCCCAGCAGCCAGGCGCAGGCCGCGTTGCTGACGGATGCCTATGCTGACGCGGGCATTGATCCCGCCGATATCGATTACATCGAGGCGCATGGTACCGGCACCGCGGTGGGCGACCCGATCGAGACGCGCGCGCTGGGCGAAGCGCTGGCAAAATTTCGGTCCAAGGATCACCCCCTGCTGATCGGGTCCGTGAAAAGCAATCTGGGACATCTGGAAGCAGCATCGGGAGTCGCCGGTTTGGTCAAGGCGCTCTACTGTGTGCAACACCGCACGGTTCCGGCCACCATCCATGTGGACACGCCGAATCCCAATATCCCGTTCGAAGACTGGAATTTACGTGTTGCTCGCAAAACCACTGCACTCAAGCAGACCGGCAAGCTGGTCGTCGGCGTGAATTCCTTTGGCTTCGGTGGTGCCAATGCGCATGTCATTCTTGAAAGTCCGGCGGCGAAGGTGACGCCCCTGCAGCCGCGGCCGCCCAAGCCGCAGCCCGGTGCCGAGCTTCCGCTGGTGGTGTCGGGCAAGAGCGAGCCTGCGCTCAAAGCCGCTGCACGCGATTACGCTACATTCCTGCGTCAGCACCAAAGCGTCCCGCTTTACGACATTGCCTACAGCGCGACCTTCAACCGCGAATGGCATGAATATCGTGCCGTGGTGTTCGGTTCCACGCACAAATCGCTGGCTTCGGCGCTGGAGCATTTTGCCAATGGCACAGCGTCCGGTTTGCCGGTGGAATCCGCCACCGTGCTGGCGCCGCCGGTGAAAGTCGCATTCATTTATTCCGGCAACGGATCGCAGTGGGAAGGTATGGGCAAGCGCCTCTTGCGCGAGGACGAAACCTTTCGGGCGGCCGTGCAGCGCGTCGACCAGATTTTCAGGCGCTATGCGGATTTCTCGCTTGAAGACGAGCTCTCGGGCAAGAACGGCGAGGGCCGGCTTGCCTTGACCGAGATTGCGCAACCGACATTGTTCGCGGTCCAGGTCGGCATTACCGAAATGCTGCGCACCCGCGGCCTCGCGCCGAACGCGGTCGCCGGCCACAGCGTCGGCGAGATCGCTGCCGCCTGGGCGTCCGGTGCTCTGACCCTGGAGCAGGCTGTGCAGGTCATCTATCATCGCAGCCAGCTGCAGGCGACCACCAAGGGCCGCGGACAGATGACGGCGGTCGGCCTGGGTGAATTTGCCATGCGCCAGTTGTTGCAGGAGTTCAAGCTCGAGTCGGCCATCGCGATCGCCGGCACGAACAGTGTGCGAGGAGTGACCCTGGCCGGTGACGATGCTGCGCTCGCCTTGCTGGAAACGGTGCTCGTAGAGCGCAAGATATTCCACAAGCGTCTCGATCTCGACTATGCCTTTCACAGTCCTGCGATGGACCCGATCGAGTCGAGAATTTACAAGGCGCTCGGCGCGCTTGCGCCAGGCGAGGAGCAATTGCCGTTCATTTCCACGGTCACCGGCGAGCAGCTGTCCGGTGCGTTACTGGATGCTTATTACTGGTGGCAGAATATCCGCAACCCGGTGCTGTTCGAAAAGGCGGTCAAGACCGCCCGCTCCATGGGCATCGACCTGTTCATCGAAATCGGTCCGCATGCGGTGCTGCGCGGTTATCTCAACGACAGCCAGAAAGAGAGCGGTGTTCCGGGACGAGTGGTGACCACGCTGTCGCGTGGCGACGACGCGGCGGAGCGCGTCTGGAGTGCTGCCGCCAAGGTGATGATTGCCGGTGCGCCGGTCGATTGGAGCCGCTTCTTTTCGCATCCGGCCCAATTCACGCCGTTGCCCAATTACCCTTGGCAGCGCGAGCGCTACTGGCAGACGGTGACGCCGGAATCGGAAAACCTGCTGAACCGCTACAAGATCCATCCATTGCTGGGTTATCGACTGACACAACAGGAATTCACCTGGGAAAACCAGTTGGATCCCCTGTTGAATCCGACGCTTGCCGACCATGTCGTCGGCGATGCGATCGTCTTTCCCGGCACCGGCTTTGCCGAGCTGGCCCTGGCTGCGGCTGCGCAGTGGACGGTGGGCAATGTCCCTCACGACAAGATTGAAATCGAAGAGCTGGAAATTCGTGCGCCGCTGCTGTTATCGGTCGAGCATTCCAAATCACTGCGCGTCAGTATCGACCCGGCCGACGGCAGTTTCGCGGCGAAATCGCGCGATCAGAACAGCGGCGAAGCCTGGACACTGCATGCCACCGGCCGGATCCCGGCGGAGCCGCAGGACGTGCTGTTCAGCGAAGACAAGCCGGCGGTCCCCGTGCGCCAACCCGACTTCGATGCGACGCTGCACACCCGCCTGACCGAACTGGTCGGCCTCAATTACGGACCTGCCTTCAAGGCTATCAGCGCCGGTTGGGTCGAAGGTGATTCGGTGTGGGCACGTCTGACGGTACCGGACGCGGTCCGCGCCGAACTGGGCAGCACGCTGCTGCATCCGGCGCTGCTGGACTGCACGTTTCAGCTCATCATTCATCTGCTGCGCGATCAAATAGCCACACAGACCGGTGTTGCCTATGTGCCAACCCGGATCGGTCGGCTGATTTTCAAAACCGGCAAGGCCGCACCGGTGTTGGCGCGTGCCGACCTGGTGCGGCGTTCGCCACAATCGCTGACGGCGGATTTTGCGCTGTTCGATGAGCATGGCGAAATAGTCGCCTGGCTGCGCGGCGTGCGCTTTCGCGCGGTGCGCCTGCGCAAGGACAGTTCGGATCATTTGCGCTTCCTCGATTACGTCGGCATTGCACAACCGCGAGCTGCGGCAGGTGTGGCACTGCCGACTCTCACTGAAGAAGTGCGCAAGGCTTTGGCTGCGGCCGCCTTGGCGCTGTCCAAAAGCAGCGCATTTCAGCCCTACACCCAGCAGATCGAGCCCCTGCTCGATGCACTCTGCGCCGCCTTTGCCGACGACGCCCTGCAGCGCATCGCCGGCGGTAACGAGTTGTCGGATCAGCGCGTTGCGCAACTGGCGGAGCAGAATCCGGCGTCGGCATCCCTGGTGGCGCGCCTGATCGATATGCTGGAAGAGGACGGCGTGTTGAAGCGCGCCGACAGCGGCTGGCAGTTCACAGCCGGCGATGAAGAGCCGGCTGCGCACGATATCTGGAATGCCCTGATCGCCGACCACCCCGATCATTTCGCGATTTTCAACGCAGTCGGCCGCGTGGGCCTCAATCTTGAGCGTTTGCTCGACGGCGGCGCCAGCATCGGCCAGCTGTTGCCGCGCGAATGCACCGTGGCGGCGATGTCGGCAGAAGTCATCGGCCATGCCGCCACGCGCTCTTTCGGACTCGCCCTGCAGCAATGCGTCACCGCCGCGCTGGAACGCCTGAGCGAGGGCCAGCGCCTGCGCATCGTTGAGATCAGCGATGGGGCGCCGACCTTTGCATCCGGCCTGTTGCGCTCCCTCCGGCGCGATCGCTTCGACTACGTCATCGCCACCCCTAATCGCGCCACGGCTGAAGACTGTCAGCACCGGGTCGACCGGTTGCCGGGTGCGGTAGTGCAGGTGTTCGGGAATGATGCGGACAATGCTCTCCCGCCAGCATCGCGGGATGCACGGGACGCGGGCTTTCAACTGGCGATTCTGGTCAACGATTTCGCCAGCGACGAAGAGGCTCAGCGCGCCGTAAGTCAGGCGAAGCGCATGCTTGCCGTGAATGGCACCCTGGTGCTGCTGGGGACGCCTTCCTCGCGCTGGCTCGACCTGGTGTTTGGCGCCACTCCGAACTGGTGGGCGCCGCGCGCCGAAGCCGCGCCAGCACTGATGTCGCGCTCTGCCGCGCGTTGGGACCAGCGTCTGCGCGCCCTCGGCTTCGAAGACAGCGTCACCCTGCCTCTTGCACCGGATGCCCCGGCGACCCCTTATTTGATGGTGGCCCGCGCTGGCGCCGAAAACGCTGTTGCGGCGGCGGCGCAACTGCCAGCGCAGCCAGCGGCGCACGCAGCCTGGATCGTCCTGGTCGACGATAATCCTTTCGCCATCGCAACCGCGCAGAATTTTGCCAGCCGTATCGTGGGCGATAGCGGTTATGTCGCCGTGGTCGGCGCCCTGCGGCACGCTGAAGTGGATTGCTCGCATGCCGATATCAGCCCGAGCGATGCGCATGCCATGGCCGCCCTGCTGGGTCATGTGCGCGCCTCCCGCGGGGCGGTCAGCGGGGTGCTGCATCTTTACGGATTCGGGCGCAATGATTCCCTGGTGGGCGCGACGCAATTGCTGGCCCATCAAGTGGAACGCTGCGCCATCGCCAGCGCACTGGTGCAGGCCTGCGAGCAGGCCGAGGTCGACACCGCCTGCTGGCTGGTGACGACCGGCGCCGCTTCCGCGCTGTTGCCGCAGCGCGAGGCGCAATTTGCCGACATGGCCGACGCGCCACTGTGGGGGCTGGGCCGCACCCTGATGAACGAACCATCCCGGCTGGCGATTCGTCTGATCGATCTTGAGCGGGCCGGCGCCAGTGAACGCGCTGACAGCAAGGTTGCCGCTGCGCTGGTTGCAGAAATCCTGTCGGCGGATGCCGAGCAGGAAACGATGTTCACGATTCACGGCGAACGTTTTGTGCCGCGCCTGCGTGTGATGCCGCGGCATCTGGTTGAAAATGAAAAACCGGTGCTGTCCACCACCTTGCGTCTGGGGTTCCAGTTTGCCGGCCAATTGCGCAATCTGCGCTGGCAGGCGTTCCCGCGCACGCGTCCGGCCGCCGATGAAATCGAAATCGAAGTGGCCGCCACGGGCCTCAATTTCCGCGACGTCATGTATGCGCTGGGCCTGCTCTCCGAGGAGGCGGTGGAAAACGGCTTTGCCGGACCGACTCTCGGCCTTGAATGCGCCGGTGTCGTGATCGGTGTCGGCGCCGGTGTCGAAGGTTTCGGTCTCGGCGATCGCGTGGTCGCGTTCGGTCCATCGAGCTTCAGCAATCATGTGCTGACCAAGGCCAGCGGCGTATCGCGCATCCCGCCGGGCATTTCGTTTGAAGCCGCCGCCACCATCCCCAGCACCTTCTTCACCGCCTATTACGCATTGCATCATTTGGCGCGCCTGCGCGAAGGCGAGAAGATTCTGATTCACGGCGCCGCGGGTGGTGTCGGCATCGCCGCCATTCAGCTGGCCAAATATTTTGGCGCAGAAATTTTCGCCACCGCCGGTTCCGACGAGAAGCGCGATTTCCTGCGCCTGCTAGGCGTCGATCATATTTTCGATTCGCGCTCGCTGGCTTTCGCCGACGAGATCCTCGCCATTACCCAGGGCAAGGGCGTGGATGTGGTGCTCAATTCGCTCGCGGGTGAGGCAATCAACCGCAATTTCCGCGTACTCAAGCCCTTCGGGCGTTTCCTCGAGCTGGGCAAGCGCGATTTTTACGAGAACACCAAAATCGGTTTGCGTCCGTTCCGCAATAATATTTCCTATTTCGGCATCGATGCCGACCAGCTGATGCAGGAACAGCCGCAGCTCACCCAGTCCCTGTTCCGCGAGGTGATGGAATTGTTCGGCGAGGGTATCCTGCACCCGCTGCCTTTCCATACGTTCGAAGCCGACGACGTGGTGGACGCCTTCCGCCATATGCAGCAGGCCAAGCAGATCGGCAAGGTCGTCGTCACCTATCAGAACGGCATCAATACGGTGTTCACGCCGCCGCCGGCACAGGTGCAACTGCAGTTGCCGGAAAAGGCGACTTATCTCGTCACCGGCGGACTGGGCGGCTTTGGCCTGCGTACCGCGCAATGGCTGGTGTCGAAAGGCGCGAAGAACCTGGTGCTGATCAGCCGCAGCGGCCCGGCCTCGGTCGAAGCGCAGGCGACGGTCACCGAACTGCAGGCGCGCGGCATCAAGGTGCTGGCCACCGCCTGCGATGTGACCGACCGCAAGGCCCTGTCGACGTTGTTTGCACAGATCGCCGCCAAGATGCCGCCGCTGCGCGGCATCATCCATGCTGCGGTGGTGATCGAGGACGCGCTGATCCGCAACACCAATGTCGAACAGATCCGCAAGGTATTCGCGCCGAAAATTCTGGGTGCGCAATATCTGCACGAGCTGACGCGCGACATGAAAATGGATTTCTTCGTGCTGTACTCCTCCGCCACCACTCTGTTCGGCAATCCCGGCCAGGGCAATTATGTAGCCGCCAATGCGCAGCTCGAGGCGCTGGCGATGGCACGCCGCGCTGCCGGCCTGCCGGCCTTGTGCATACGCTGGGGCGCGATCGAGGACGTCGGCTTCCTGGCCCGCAACGAGGCGATCAAGAATGCCCTGCAAAGCCGCATGGGCGGCAGCACCATCCAGTCGGTGGATGCGCTCAACATCCTCGAGGAACTGATCGTCTCCGATCGTTCCAACCTCGGTGTTCTCGAACTCGATTGGCATTCGCTCAGCCGCTTCCTGCCATCTGCCGCGTCGCCCAAGTTCCACGATCTGGTCGGGCAGGCGGCCGAAGGCGAATCCGACGAAGACCATGCCGACGATATCCAGCGCCTGCTGGCCGAACTGCCGCCGGAAGAACTCGCCGCCACCTTCCGCGAATTGCTGAAAGCGGAGATCGGCGAGATCCTGCGCATTCCACCCGAGAAGCTCGATGCCACCCGTTCGGTCTACGATATGGGTCTCGATTCGCTGATGGGTGTCGAGCTCGCATTGGCGATCGAATCGCGCTTCGGCATTCGCCTGCCAGTGATGGCGCTGAGCGAAAGCCCGACCATCGAGAAACTGGCCGACAAGATTATCGCCCAGCTGAAATCCGCCGGCGCCAGCGGCGATGCCGCAGTCGGTGCTGCCGGTGCCAACATCACCGCGCAGGTGCAGCAAATGGTGTCGCAGCATGCACCCGAGGTCGATGCCAAATCCATCGAGGAATTCGCCGCCGAACTGCAATCGGGCGACCCTTCCAAAGCCAGCCGGATCATTCACTGATGAGTAGAAAAGGCGTGATGGGCCTCAGCGCCCAACTCAAAGACAAGCTGATCCAGCAAACCCTGGAGCGGCGTTTGCGCCAGGCGGGCGAGCCGCGGACCACCAATTTTTCGCTGGCGACCTCGGCGGCCGCGCGCGATATTCCCGAAGAATACTATCGCTTCGCCCTGCATCCCGGCTACCAGCAGCTGCGCATCGTCAACGACGGCGCGGCGCGGCTGGGCATCCGCAATCCGTTCTTCAAGCAGCACGATGCCTTGGTCGGCGCCACCACGACGATCGACGGCAAGAGCTTCATCAACTACGGCAGCTATAACTACCTCGGTTTTTCGGGTGACCCGGCGGTGACGGCCGCTGCCAAGGCCGCCATCGACCGCTATGGCACCTCGGTGTCGGCCAGCCGCATCGTCTCCGGCGAGCGGCCGATTCACCGCGAGTTCGAACGCGCCCTGGCCGATGTCTACGGGGTCGACGACGCCATCACCTTCGTCAGCGGTCACGCCACCAATGTCACCACCATCGGCTATCTGTTCGGGCCCAAGGACCTGGTGCTGCACGATGCCCTGATCCATAACTGCACCCTGCAGGGCGTGCAGTTGTCCGGCGCCAAGCGCCTGTCGTTCCCGCATAACGACTGGGCGGCGCTCGACACCATCCTCAATGAGCAGCGTCGTCATTTCGAGCGCGTGCTGGTGGTGGTCGAGGGTATCTACAGCATGGATGGCGATTACCCGGATCTGCCGCGCTTTGTGGAAATCAAGCGCAAGCATCGTGCCTTCCTGATGGTCGATGAGGCCCATTCTTTCGGCGTGATGGGCAAGAACGGCCTCGGCATTCGCGAGCACTTTGGTCTGGCCGGCGGCGATGTCGATATCTGGATGGGCACCCTCAGCAAGGCGCTGGCGGGTTGCGGCGGGTATATCGCCGGCGAGACGGCCCTGGTCGAACATCTCAAATTCATGGCGCCGGGATTTCTCTACAGCGTCGGCATGTCGCCGCCGGTTGCAGCCGCTTCGCTGGCGGCATTGCAGGGCCTGCGGCGCGAGCCGGAGCGGGTGCATGCCTTGCAGGCGCGCGGTGCGTTCTTCCTCGAAAAAGCCAAGGCCGCCAGCATCGACACCGGCTTCAGTACGGGCCTCGCGGTGATCCCGGCGATTACCGGCAGCTCGCTGCGCGCGGTGCGCCTCTCCGAGGCATTGTTCAAGCGCGGCATCAATGTGCAGCCGATCCTGTATCCGGCCGTCCCCGAGAAATCCGCGCGCCTGCGCTTCTTCATGTCGCATCGCCATACCGAAGCGCAAATCACGCAAACCATCGAGGCGCTGGCCGAAGAGCTGGATCGTCTGTAGTGGTCGCAATGCCGGCGGTATGAGCAGCTCCCCTTCCGCGCCGCCGCCAGGACCGTCCGCCTGGGCGCAACTGCGGCATGAGTTGAACAAGCCGCGTGCGCCCGGCAAGCGTATCGCCTACCCGAAGATCCGCAATTTCATTCTCGACCTGATGGCCGAGGGCCGCCGCAAGAACACCATCAATCTCGCTTTCGAAGCGGACATCAGTGATGCCTTGACGCGCTTGTCGGCAATGCCTGAGCCGGTGTCGATTACCAGCTTCGTGGCCAAATCCCTGCTGCTGGCGCTGGACGAAAACCCGCATATGCAGGCCTATCGCTACGGCAAAACCGAGTTGGTGCTGTTCGACGATGTCGACCTCAGTTTCACCGTCGAGCGTGAACTCGACGGCGCCGTATTGCCGCTAGCCTTTATTTCACGCGCCGCCAATCGCAAAAGTGCGACGCAATTGCACAAAGAACTGCAGGCCGCCAAGGTCGCGCCGCTGGGTGCCACCGGGCCGATGTCCGCTCTGGAGAAAACCTTTTTTCTGCTGCCGGATTTCATGCGCCGCCTGGTGTGGCGTTATATCCGCAGCGATCCTTATGTGTTCAAGCAACTGGCCGGCACGGTGGCGGTGACCTCGATGGGCATGTACACCCGCGGCGCCGCCGTGATGTTCCCGATCACGCCGATGACGCTGACGCTGTCGGTCGGCGCCGTCGAAAAAAAATTGGTACTGGTGGACGGTGCGCCGGTCGAGCGCGATGTCATCCATCTCAATCTCGGCGCCGATCACGACATCATCGACGGCGCGCCGCTGATGCGCTTTGCGGATGTGTTCAAGAAAAAACTTGAGGCTGGGGTCGCGCTGGGTTGAGGTTGCATCGGGCGGTGACAGATCCGTACCCTGTCGCAGCCCGCCAAAGCTTCCAATATTTTTTGCCGTGTTTCGGCGAACTTACTTGGCCAATGTGGCCTAGCGTCAGCGGGAGATCCCCCGGCTCTGCCGGGGATACTTACTCGGTTTCGCTTGCGGCGATTGCATGCGGGATTTGAAATCGCAAGCTCCAGCATTGGTAGTGCTTTCGGGCCATTTTGTCTGGAAAGGCGCGTCAAATAGCGTTCTACGTATTTTTCTGCTGGGTGCCGCGGACATGTTCCAGCAAGGTGCCGGCCAATTCAGCAACGCCCAGATCGCGCGTTTGCGACTTCTCTGCATCCTGGCGGTTACTCCAGATCACATAGTCCGTCGTGCCATCCGGCTCGCCCAATTGCGCATACACATCGGCCATGATCGGCACATGGTCGCCGTAGAAACACAGCCATGCGGGAGAAGGCGAAGCGGCAAGATGATCGCGCAACATGCCCGCCATCTTGTCGGCATTGGCGAGATGGCGCAGGTACACCGCGAGATCGTCGCAGCCGGCGGGCGGGGCCTCGCCGAAGTGTTGCTTGCGTTCATCCGGGGTCAATTTCTCCCAGTGCAGCGGACCGTGGTTTTCCATGGTGATGGCGAAGATGAACAGCGGTTGCGTGATGCTGTCGATCAAGGCCGCGATTTTTTCCGCGACGGCAACATCGCCGATATAAGGGCCGGCCTTGTCGGCAATATCGAATTTTTCGATGTCGATGAACTCATCGAAGCCCATCAGCGGAAAAACAATATGGCGATTGTAGAAGCTCGCCGGATAGGGATGAACACAGACGGTGCGATAGCCTTGTTCGCGCAAATGCGAGGCCAGGGTGGCGATACCGGCGCGCGCCAGTTGGCGATAGGGATTGAACTGGTGCACGCCCAATGCGCCGGTCTCGAGCCCCGACAAGAACGAAAATTCGGTGCGCACGGTATTTGCACCCCAGGCCGCCACCTGCAGGCGGCCATGTTGTAAAGAGTCCCGCTGCAGGCGGTCCCATTGTTGCAGCACCTTGCGTTCGATGCCGCTGTACAGGCGTCGCACGTCGAAGAACGATTCGCTCTGCACCACCACGATGTTCGGTTTTGCAGCGAGCGGCGGTGCGGCATTGAGCACGGCCTGCAGAGCCGCATGATCAATCGGCTTCAGTTCGGCGGCCATATAGCGCCACAGGCTGCCGATGAGGCCCATGCGCCGTAAATCTTCAACCGGCTTGAAGCTCGCCGGACCGAGCGCCCAGGCCCCCAGCGTGACCAAGCCGGCGCCACACAGGGCAATCCATCCCACGCCCTGATAAAACGTGGCGACACCCAATTGCCGCGTCAGCGGCGCTTCAAACGCGAGGCCGATCCACACTGCGGCAATGAATCCCGCCAGGGCCAAGGCCGCGCGCCACCAGCCCAGAAACGGAATGTACAGGCGCGGATGGCGCAGGGCGTCGGTGAAATATTCGAAGTCGGAAAAAATAAAAGGTTCGCGCAGCGAGCCGAACTTGGCATTGCTCACCAACACCACGAACAGCAGAAAAGCCAGCACGAAAGCAGCGGCAAACCAGGGGCGCTGGAACAAGCTCATCTCGAAACAGAAGGCGAGCAGCCATATGCCGAAATGCAGCAGCCAGCTGGCGATCGGCCGTCTCAACATCGGCGCGGGGGTCAGCAACTGTTCCAGCAGCACCGATGTCGCGGCACCGCCGATGAGCGCGATCAGCAGGCCGGGCGAGGCAAAAAAATCAGCCACTATGTTTGCTGAAGTTGAACCAGGACACCAGCTTTTGCGCCAGCGCCGCCGGTGCAACAGCCAGGTACCAGGAACCGAAATTCAGCGGGAAGGGGAAGCTGATGCGCGCCTTGTTGGCCGCCAGGCCGCGCTTGATCACGGCGGCCGCCCTGTCGGCATTCCACAGGAAGGGCTTGGGTCCGGGCATTTCATTGCACATCTTCGATTCGACAAAACCCGGCATCACCACGTTGACTCGAATGCCTTCCGGCGCCAGCCAGCCGCGCAAGCCTTCGCCATAAGCCTTGATCGCCGCCTTGCTGGCGCTGTAGCTCGGCGTGATCGGCAGGCCGAAGTACGCCGCCAGCGAACTGAACAGGGCAATCTGCCCGTGGCCGCGGGCGCGCATCGCGGGCAGCACGGTATTGACTGTGGCCAGCGCGGCCGTGATGTTGATATCGATCAGCGCCTCGGTATCTTCCCAGCGTTCGCCCTGGCCATCCGGCCCGATGTTGATATTGATGCCGGCGCAGACCACCGCCAATTCCAGCGGCACTCGCCGCTCGCAATTCTTTATCCAGGCAACCAGCGCGGCGCGATCGCGCACATCGATTGCTGACGTATCAACTGAGGCGCCAAGTGAAGCGCAGCGGCTGGCGAGCTCCGCCAGTTTTTCAACATTGCGCCCCTGCAAAAACAGCTGCACGCCGGGTGCTGCATAGGCGCGGGCGAGGGCGCCGCCGATGCCGCCGGTGGCGCCGGTAATCAGTATGGTGCGGGGCGAGGTGTCGCTCATCGCAGCATCTCCAGCGGCGAGCGATCGGCCATCAGCACCGGCACGCTATTGGCCACCGCCATGGCGATACCGGCCGGCGAATAAAAGCCGCCGTTGATTTGCGTGGTGTGAATGACGGTGTTGCGAAAACAGCGGAACAGTTCGGCGTCCGGCCGTGTGCCACTTTTCCAGAATTCATCGATTGGGCCGGCGAAGGTCAGTCCGGGTAAATGGTATATGGGCTTGCTCAGCGTCATCGTCGGGCAATCGAAGGTGAGGGAGGAGAGGCCCACCGTGCTGTTGACCGTCACCAGCCCGCTGGTACGCGTCAGCAGCGCATCCAGGTTGCCGCTCTCGAGATAGTCTACGCGGTCGCGCAAATCGTATTGTGCCGCCAGCTGGTCGATCAGATGGCGGAAATTGACGAAGCCGGTATCCAGCGGATGATTCTTGATCACCAGCCTGGCGTCGCGCGGCGCGCACAGGGCAAACGAGGTCATCACCAGCTCAATCACTTCGGCCATATTATTGAACGGCGAATGGTCGCGAATCTGCGCATCGCTGTCGAGCTGCAACGGCAGCAGGAAATAAGGTTGCGTGCCGCTCGTCAGGGCGGCGATAGTACGGCGATCGCGCGCTTCGTAAAACGACATCATCGAGAAGCGCCGCCCCCAGCCCAGATATTCGATCGCCGAAATCAGGGGGCGATGGGTGCGATAGCGCGGGTAGAACAGCGGGTTCCAGAAATTGAACGAATGGTAAATCATGTCGTAGCGTGCGCGACTGCCAAGGCTCGAGGCAAAAGACTTGCCCTCGCCATAATCCGGCAGGGCCGCGCCGACGCGGCGGTACCAATCGGCGTTGCGCGGCAGATGCGAATTGGCGTTGACGCCATCGCGTTCCAGGGTGATCCAGTTGGGGCGGAAATAGCCTTCCTCGAACACATGCAGGCGCAGCCCGCGCTGCCGGGCCATGGCGATCGCCGGGAGATGAATCGGCCGCCGGTCGCCGAACAGCAGGATGTCGGTAATGCCGTGTTGCAGCACCTTTTCCCGCAGGAAATCCGGCAGTGTTTCCAGCGCACCGCGGAACGACCACGCTGAGCGCAGTCCCCAGTAGATGCGGTCGCCGACATTGAAATTGATCTTGAACACGCGATGGCCATCGGCCGTCAGCTTATCGGCGAGCGCCGGGAAGAACGGCGAATTGACGCCTTGCAGGAACAGGAATTTGCGTTTGAATTTGGGGATCGCTGCGCTCATCCGCCCACCCTGCAATTGGCTTCCGGGGTTTGTCGGGTTGTTGGCACCAAAAGTGTAGATCGCCATTTGGCGCGGCTTCCGAGCCATTTTTGCTCCAAACACCGCGCCAAATGGCGTTCTACGTTTTCAGTAAATTCAAGAAACTGCGTCGTCCCAGCGCAGGCTGGGACCCAGTCCGCGCCAACAACTGGCATAACGATGGACTGGATTCCAGCCCGCGCTGGAATGGCGGCGCTTCGAGATACCGGGAAATTTTCATGCGCCGCACGTGGGTAGGGTGGGTAAAAGCGCAGCGTTGCCCACGCGTCAATCGCCAATAATGGGCAGAAAGATCGCATGCCCACCTTACGTTCCTGCCTTTGTGGCTTGGCCAGCTTCCAGTGATTCGAGCAAGGCATCCACCTTCGCGAAATGTTGCTCCCAAGTTGTCGCGCTGAAGTCTTTCATACGCTCCAATTGCGCCGCGCGCAGCGTGCTGTCGGCTTTCGCGTAATCCAGAATTAATTCCTGCCAGCGTCTGCCGTCGAGCGGATTGGCGTATTCCGGGACATCGCCCGAGGTTTCGCGGAATACCGACAGTTCGCTGGCAATGACCGGCACGCCGATCGACAGCGCCTCGGTCAGCGGCATGCCATAGCCTTCGGCAAAGGTCGGGAACAGCAGGGCTTGCGCGTGGTGCATCCAGGTGATGAGCGCGGCATCGCTGCAATAAGGTTGCTCGATGACGAAGCCCTTCAGTTGCGCGCAACGCTCCAGCAGGTCGACCACGTTCTCACATTCCCAGCCGCGCTGGCCGATCACCACCAGGCGCGGGGCGGTATCGCCGAGCTGCTCGACCATCTGCCGCCAAAGTTGCAACAGCAGCAAATGATTTTTGCGGGGCTCGATGGTGCCGACGACCACGAAGTACGGCGGTGCCAGCGGTCGCGGGCCGGCGGCGATGTCGGGCAAGCCCGGCGCCAGCGGGGCGGCGACGGCCGGCGGCATCGCCAAATTTTCAGACGTGGCGAAACGCCGCAGCACATCGAGCGTGTCCTGCGAAATCGTCACAATGCCGCTGCCGGTGGAGAGTGCCACGCGCATGCGCACCCGGTGCCGTTCGCGTTCGCCGGGCCGGCAATACTCCGGATGCGTGATCGGGATCAGGTCGCTGACCACGAACATCGGGCGCGCGCCGCACACCCGCAAGGACCAGGCGTAGCGCGGATTCTCCAGGCCCATATGGCCGGCGTTGAAAAGATAATGACTCTTGTAACCAAGGCACCACCAGCGCCACAGGAAGGCCTTGGCAATCACGACCAGCGCCAGCCCGGTCATGGATTCGGCGCGATCCACCGCCGCAAACATGGCAGCCGAATCCTGCGCCGACAGCACGGCGTTGAAGGGGCCGAGGCTCAGCACCGCGCGTGCCGCCTGGCCTTCGCGCAAGCCGTAGTGGCGGATGTACTCGATGCTGACCCGGTCGATGCCGGTGGGGAGCTTGCCCTTGAGGCGCCGGTAAACCAGGCGGGTGACGTCGATCAGGATATTGGGCACGAAAATTTCGGTAGCGGGCAGGCTGTTTTTATGGGAAGTGCGGCTGCGTTCGCCGGCCATTCCCTCCTAGGTGTGCCGATTAAGGACGCAATTACGACTACAGGGTGTATTTTGCTACACTTCGGGCCTGACTTGAGGAATTGCCAGCGCATTTTCCCCTGCATATTCATACCTTTCAAAGCGAATTCATGCGTCAAGCTCCGTATTTGCCGTTCATCGCCGTATTGTCTGCTGCCCTGCTGTCGGCCTGCTCCTCCCTGCCCACCGTTGGCCCTTCCAGCGACGAGATTCAGAAATCCACCACGCAACCCGGTGAAGCGGCCATCCAGATTGTCGAAGTGGATGACGCTGTCACACGGCAGCTGCTGACCCACCGCGCCCAGCGCCTGTTTGCCGATACCCTGGGCAATGCCGAAGCGGTCCCGCAGACGGTCGGCCCGGGCGATGTAATCGAAGTCTCGATTTGGGAAGCGCCGCCGGCAACCCTGTTTGGTGGCGGCCTCATCGATCCACGCTCACCATCCACGGCACGCGTGACGCCTTTTCCTGAGCAGATGATCAACCAGGATGGCTTTATCAATATTCCCTTTGCTGGTCAGATCAAGGCCAGCGGCATGACACCGCTGCAAATCGAAGGCGAGATTGCGCAACGCCTCAAGGGCAAGGCCAACCAAGCGCAGGTATTGGTTCGAGTGGTGCGCAATTCCACCTCAAACGTGACTGTCGTGGGTGAAGTCGGAAGTAGCGCACGCGTCCCCCTTACCCCTCGAGGCGAGCGCCTGCTTGATGCACTTGCTGCCGTTGGCGGCACCCGCGCCCCCGTCAACAAGATGACCATCCAGGTGACCCGCGGCAGCAATGTGTTCGCCATGCCCCTCGAAGCCGTGATCCGCGACCCGAAACAGAATGTACCCCTGCAGGCCGGCGATGTCGTGACGGCCCTGTTCCAACCGCTGAGCTTCACCGCACTGGGCTCCACCGGCAAGAACGAGGAAATCAATTTCGAGGCGCAAGGCATCAATCTCGCGCAAGCCTTGGCGCGCTCCGGCGGCCTGGTAGATTCCCGTTCCAACCCGCAGGGCGTGTTCATCTTCCGTTTTGAACCCAAGGATGCGCTGAAGTGGCCGCGCGACCCGGTCGCCACCACGCCCGAAGGCATGGTGCCGGTGATCTATCGCATCGACCTCAAGAACCCCAGCAGCTTCTTCGTGATGCAGAGCTTCCCGATGAGCAACAAGGATTTGTTGTATGTCTCGAACGCCCCGGCAGCCGAACTGCAAAAGTTCCTGAACCTGATCGTTTCCGTGGCGTATCCGGTACTGACGCTTATCCAGGTCACCAAGTAACCTTATGCCTCAATGGACGCCGCCCCGATTTTCGCCGTCGTCCCGGCGAAGGCTGGGACCCAGTCCAACTCGTTGATCGGCTTTCCGAGCTACCTGCGTTCACGACGCTAACTAACATGGCCGCAATCGTTCCTCCCGGCGCACAACCCATTTCGTTCCACGGCATCCCCGCCATTGCGCTCAGTGGCCCGCAAGGTGCCAGCGCCATCATCAGCCTGCAAGGCGCACAGCTACTGTCCTGGATTCCTGCCAGCGGTCGCGAGTGGCTGTACTTGAGTGGGCAGGCGGATTACTCTGGCGCCACCGCCATTCGTGGCGGCGTGCCAGTGTGCTTCCCGCAGTTTTCTGGACAGGGTGATTTGCCCAAGCACGGTCTGGTGCGCTGTCTTCCCTGGAACCTTGTCGATCAACACGCCGATGACGAATCGGTATCTGTAACGCTGGGCCTCAGCGACAGTGCGCAAACCCGGCAGCTCTGGCCGCATGCGTTCTTGATCAAGCTCGAAATCAGCCTGAGCGCACTGAGCGTCGAGATAGCCTTTGCGATTGAAAATACCGGTGCCGAGACGTTTTCATTTACCGCCGCACTGCATACCTATTTGCGTGTAGACGAGATCAGTTGGGTGCAAATCGGCGGGCTGAATGGCGTCGATTATCGCGACGCCGTCAACGGCAACCGCGAAGAAATCGAGCGTCATCCCTGGATCGTCATCGATGGTGAAGTCGATCGCGTCTACCACGCCGCCCTTGGCCTGGAGCTCCGCGATGGAGCCGGTACACTGGCGATCGATTCCGCCGGATTTGCCGAGACCGTCGTCTGGAACCCCGGTGCGGAAAAATGTGCTGCGCTGGTGGATATGTCCCCTGCGGATTTTCGGCGCATGCTGTGCATTGAAGCAGCTTGCGCGGATGTTGGCATCGAATTGACGCCTGCGCGACGATGGCAGGGGTCGCAGACTATGCGTGCGGATGGGGCATAGCGCCCAATCCCGCGTTGTTCGCAACGCGGTCAATATCAAGCTTGGCCAGAACCTTATCAGCTAAAGCCGATGCATTGACCGTGGCTGCATCCAAACGCAGGTCCGCGTTCAACGGCGCCTCATACGGCGAATCAATACCTGTGAACTGCTTCAGTTCACCGCGTCGGGCACGGTGGTATAGGCCCTTGGTGTCTCTGGCTTCGGCGAGGTCAATGGGCACATCCACGAATATTTCGATAAACCGGGTTTCGCCGACCAGGCGGCGCGCCATTTCCCGATCACTGCGAAATGGTGAAATGAGCGCGGTAATAACGATCAGCCCTGCATCCGCCATCAAGTTGGCTACTTCCGCCGCTCGCCGGATATTCTCGCTACGGTCTGCGTCGGAAAACCCCAAATCCCGGCTGAGGCCACCGCGCAAATTGTCTCCGTCGATCAGGTAGGTATGGCGGCCTGCCGCATTGAGCCCCTGGTCCACCAGATTGGCAATAGTGGATTTGCCGGAGCCGGACAGGCCGGTAAACCAAAGTACGCACGGTGCGTGGCCCTTGATCCGGCTGCGGGCCTTTCGCGAGAGCGATAAGGAGTATGAATAAAAGTCGCTCATGCGAGCGCCTCTACTTCTCATGCGAGCGCCTCTACTTCAGTAGCCATGCTGGTCTTCCCCGATAAAAACTGCCCAATCCAGATGGGTCCCCGCCGTGTTCGAGGCCCAATCGTCTATGCGATGCGGAGTGTGGCTTTGATAAATCATTAATCTATATACGAATATTCCAATCCATTATGCGCAAACTACATCGATAATTTGTTGCGGGATTGTAACTGAGTGTTTCGCCAGTGGAAAGCCCGGTGAAAATTACGCGCGATCCAAAAGAGCCCATTGGTGTTTCCGCGCAGAAATGGAAAACACCAGCGGAAGGCGCGCGGAGATAATTTTCGGACATAATTGCAGGGCACGCCTAGCGACTTTGCAAAGCATCGCAGATGCAAAAAGAGTTTGTAAAATCGAATAAAAGCGTACCCAAGCGCTGCGTGGAAATTAACAAGCGGCGCGGCACACTAGAATAGAGGCGAAAAAATCTTCATGGGGTTCAGGGAATTACGAGATTTTATTGCCTTGTTTTTGTCCGTTACTGCTTCAAGCGTTGACCCAAATTCAATGAGCACACTGGCTTCGGACGGAAGTATTTTAAAAGATACGCAAGCGCGGCCCGCTCTGCCTTCGGACACGCGCGACCTTTTCCCAAATGCGGCAGCAGTTAACGATAAATCCAGCCCGGTTTATTTTTTGCATATTCCCAAAACTGCGGGCACCACAGTTCATAATTTTTTGACGTCGAGGTTTGGGCCAGAAAATATCTGTCCGGCCCATTTGTGGCACCAATTGCTCGAACTCGCTCCATCCAGGATTGCGGGGTACGATTTTATTTGGGGTCACTTTTATTCTTATCTGTTTCGACATGTTCCGGTGCCAATGCGCTATGTGACGTTTTTGCGAGACCCGGTGGAAAGAGCGCTGTCGCATTACGGACATATCATGTTGTATGAGGGGCATTATTTGCATCGGCGAGCCAAGCAACTGGGCGACTTTAGCTCATATTTAAGGGACCCGGAGATGGTGACGACAATGACGAATTTCCAGGTAAGAGCACTGGCGCTTGACCTTGATCCGTCTGCTATTGCATCAACGCTTTCTGCTCAAGAACTTGCCGATACAGAGCTGGAGCGGCGACTGGAGACGGCGGTTTCTTCGGCGTCCGATGATGAAATGCTCAGAATTTCGAAGCATCGCCTTGAACAGATGTGCTTTGTTGGAATCACGGAACGCCTGGATGAATCTGTGGCTCTGCTGTGTGACAAATTTCACTGGCAGCCACCGGCCCAGATTGAGTCACACAATGTTAACGGCGCCCGTGTGAGAGCGAGCCAAATATCGGCAACGGATTTGGCGCTACTCAGAGAAATGAACAAAGCCGACTACGCGCTCTACGAATTCGCAACGCGGCGTTTTGCGGACGAACTTGACCGGCCAGCCTCGGCCAGGCGAAGCCTCGTAGCCCGATGATCAGCTACGCACAAAATTTCGAGGATGTGATGCTTTGGCGTGCGCTAGGCCATGTCGAGAACGGGTTTTATATCGATGTAGGCGCGCAGCATCCCATTGAAGATTCCGTGAGTCGCGCTTTTTACGAAAATGGCTGGCGTGGAATTCATATTGAACCCGCCCAGTTCTACGCAAATCTGTTGCGCGAGAACCGGCCTGATGAAACTGTTTTGCAAACAGCAATCAGTACTGAAGCCGGGGTGATGAAGTTTTTCGAAATTCCTGGAACGGGAATTTCTACGGGTGACCCTGCGATCGCAAAACAGCACCGGGAGCGTGGGTTCCCAATTCACGAAAC
Source organism: Usitatibacteraceae bacterium (assembly GCA_036394575.1). Lineage (GTDB taxonomy): Bacteria > Pseudomonadota > Gammaproteobacteria > Burkholderiales > Usitatibacteraceae > UKL13-2. The sequence continues at coordinate 75,434 of DASWEY010000006.1, forward strand.
TACAGTTTCATGCATCACGCTTGCCTCTGTATTCAAGTCATGCGCGGGTAAAGAAATTCACTGGCTTAAGATCGATGTGGAAGGTATGGAAAAACAGGTGCTCGAAGGCTGGAAGCCCGCGCGCGCTCGGCCGTGGATTGTGGTTGTTGAGAGCACCTTGCCACTTACCCAAATCGGGTCCCATGATGATTGGGAACCGCTAATTCTGGAGAAGGGGTATAAATTTTCTTACTTTGATGGCTTGAATCGCTTTTATGTGTCAAATGCGCATGCAGAATTGATAAAGGCATTTCTGAGCGGTCCAAATGTCTTTGATGGGTTTGTGCTGAGTGGAACCTCAAGCGCGCCTTTCTTTCGGGCTGTCCAGAGTCGTCATAATGCAGAGCTTGAGAATAAGGATTTTGAAATTGCCGCGCAAATTGCCGCGCGCAAGGAAGTTGGCGAGCAGTTGCGGGAACATAAGGAAACCATTCGACGCGTTGAGGACGAGCGCGATAACGCAGCTGAAGAAGTTGTTCGCGGGTCCGAAGCATTTGTAGCGCGCGAACAAGCGCTCGAACGGGAGTTGTTGGTACAGCGTGATCGAATTCAGTGGTTTAACGCCGAATGGCAGGCGCTACGTGCTGCTCAAAAATCTCGCGATGAGCGATTGGACGCGGCTCATGCAAAGGCGATTCAATCGGCTGAGGCCCTTGCGATTAGGGAGCGTGAAGTATCGATCGAACTGGAAGGCTTACGCGGCATTATTTTGCATGGTCAGCAAGCCGTTTCCCAACTTGAAGATGCGCTAAAGGTAGAGCAACGCGAACATAAGGCGCAGTCTGAGTTATTAAGGCACGCTCTTGCGAATGCAGAACGCGCCAATCTTGCGCTTTGTGCTACGCGTTCGTGGCGGTTCACCGCGCCTTTTCGCTATTTGGCTTCGTTCGTGTCTTCAGGCATTTCACCAGCAGCGCTCATGGATACGCATCTGATAAACCAAGAAACCATTTTCTCGGGACACATTATGTCATCGGACATACAAAAGCAGGTCCAGGATGTTGTTGCCGCAGCAAACCTTGGCGACTTGCTAGTTAAATTCGACCAAGCGTTTGTCGCATGCGCATATCAAACATTACTCGGGCGTTTTCCCGATTCGCAAGGACTCGCGTTTTACGTGCAGAAGCTGCGCAGGGGGGCTGCGAAGATGCAGATCATTGCCGATATCCGGCGTTCAAATGAGGGCAGAGGCAGAAAACAGTCTGTTATTGGCGTTGATGCTGCTATTCGGAATTTTCAGCTTGGGAAAATGCCACTAGTTGGCTGGATGTACAGGCTTGTGTCTGATATTGAAGGGAATACATCGGTTGAGCGACAACTGCGTGCTATTCAAAATCAGATGGCGGTGTTCAACGATATGGTTGCGAGCCGCATCGCAGACTCAGAGTCCAGGATGCTGGCGAGGCTGGGCGAAATTCAACAGCAACAATTCATGATGGTAAAAACCGGCAAGCTGACGGCGACAAGAGAAGAAATGCCCACATCGGAAGACTTTGGACCGCAACTAGCTCGCTCTGAGAAAGAAAAATTAATGCATGAAATTGAATCATGGAAACCATGCGGGGATATCAGTGCGCGAAACTAAGACTGCTTCCAGTCGGCTGCTGATTGACTTGCAGTCTTGCCAGACTCCAGGTTCGGGACCGCGCGGCGTTGGCCGATACTCCCGTGCGCTGTTTTCCAGCCTGCTCAAGGAGGCACCAGAGCATGAAATTCATGCGCTGGTTTCTTCAGGACTGCCAATTGAAGTTGACGTTGGCGGGCTGCCCGAAAACCGCATTCTAAGGGTACCGCCGCTGCCGGCGTGGGGCACTACTCGCGGCTATAGAGGCGGCGCGCAGGATGCGCTGGACGGTCTTGCACTTTCGTCTTTCATCGGAACGCTCAAGGCCGACGTAGTTCATATTTCCCATGTCTTCGAAGGGTTCGGCGATCGAGTTGCGCTGCCGTCTGTCAGCAAGCGGCCGGCCGGGCAGATTCTTACTGCGACTCTCTACGATCTCATCCCGCTTTTATTCAAGGAGCACTACTTCCAAAATGAAGACTTTCGCTTATGGTATTTGTCTCGAATTGCGTGGCTAAGACAGGCGGATCATCTGCTCGCAATATCTGAGTCGTCACGGCAAGATGCAATCAATTTGCTTGGAATTGAACAGTGGAGGATTACGACAATCCATGGCGGCATCTCCGCTCATTTTTGTTCGGTAGACGATTCTAATCACGCCAAGCGCGCTTTGGTCTTGCGCTATTCCTTGCGCGACAGGTTTGTTTTATATACAGGCGGTGATGACCATAGAAAGAATATTCGGGGTGCGATAGAAGGATATGCGGCCGTATCGGCCGACCTGCGAAAAAATTGCCAGCTTGTGATCGTTTGCTCAATGGAAGAGCATCGAAAAGCGATGTATCTAGGCTTCGCCAAAGCTGCAGGATTGGTTGAAGGGGATGTTCTCATAACGGGTTTTGTATCCGAAGAAGATCTGGTTTCCTTCTACCGGACTTGCGATGTCTTTGTGTTTCCCTCACTTTATGAGGGGTTGGGGCTGCCGGTGTTGGAGGCGATGGCCTGCGGCGCGCCTGTTCTTGGCGGCGATAACTCAAGCGTGCGCGAACTCATTGTCCGTTCTGATGCAATGTTTGATGCTGGCTCTCCGCGTTCAATTGGGGATTCAATTGGCAAAGTGCTAGCCGATAAAAAATTCGCGGATGAGCTCCGCCGATATGGCGCGCAGCAAGCAAAAAATTTTTCCTGGGCACGTACTGCTGCTCTTGCGCGTGAGGCATTTGAGGAGGCCGGCAGTCGTGTGCGCGCGGCGGGAGTGCAAAGTGCAATTAATGGCTGGTTACCTAAAAAACGATTGGCAGTTCTATCGCCTTTGCCACGGTGCCGTTCAGGCATAGCGGATTACAACGCCAAATTCTTGCCCTTTCTAGCGCGGCATTTTGATATCGATTTGTACGTCGATAATTACAAGGTGACAGACGAATCGTTGTCTACCTCGTTTCGGATTTTTGACGTTGGCAATTTTGCATCAGTTGCACCTAAGTACGATGCAATCCTCTACGAATTCGGCAATTCCGAGTTTCATGCTCACATGCTGCCGCTTCTTGAAAAATTCCCGGGTATTGTCGGCCTGCACGATGCGTTCCTTAGTGGCTTGTTTGGCTACCTCGATTTTTATTTGGGCGATACCGGAAGTTATGCGTACGAAATGCTCGCCGCGCATGGCCCGTTGGCCCGACGTTTTTTTGCGCCAGTGCAGGCGCATCCGGAGGCAAACGGCGGCACCATGGTCGCGTTACCGTGCACGAAGCGTGTACTCGATCAGGCGCTGGGGATCATTTCACATTCCCCATTCAATCTTGAGGTCGCCCGAAAGCATTATCCGGAGGGCTGGCTTGCGCCCTATCGCATTATTCCGCAAATGGTTCTGCAGACGCAGCCATGGCCCCCGATGAAAAGGATTGAAGCAAAAAAACAATTGGGTTTCGCGAGCGGCGATTTGATTGTCACTACATTTGGCCACATTACTTGGACCAAATGGGGGGACAGACTGCTTGAAGCTTTCAATTCGTCATCGTTAGCAACGGATGCGAAGGTTCACCTGGTTTTTGCCGGGGAGTTGGCAAGAGATGATTTTGGCACCCGACTGGACGAGGCCGTAAAGAAATCATCATTTTCGAAGCGCATTCACATTACTGGATTCCTGTCCGAACGCGATTTTGAAATGTACTTGCGCATCACCGATGTAGCTATTCAATTGAGAACAAAAAGCCGTGGGGGGACGCCAAAAGGAGTCCTCGACTGCCTTGCTCATGGGGTGCCCGTTATTGTCAATGATGATGCTAGTTACAAAGATTACCCCGACAACGTCGTTATAAAAATTTCACGGGAGCCATCATCGGCGCAAATTTCAAACGCGCTTAAGGCAATATGCGGCGACCCTAGCCGCAGGCAAGACTTGGCAGCGGCGGGTACTCAATATGTGTGCGATCACCATGCCCCCTCGGTTTGTGCGGCTCAATATGCTGCCGCGATCCACGAATTTATGGACAAGGCAAACCTCTCGAAACGGGAAGCGATTCTTTCTTCATTTGCACCGCAATTGGCGCTTTGTGCGGATATCCCGTGCGATTTAACTTCGGCAATCGATTGGCTCGGGAAAATGCCGTCACAACAATTTCGTCGCCGTAGACTAATTATTGATGTTAGTCACATTGCCCAATTTGATCACCGCACCGGTATACAGCGGGTGGTGAAGAAAATCGTGCGCAACTTGTTTTGCACGGATGTCGCGGGATTTGAGCCTGTTGCGGTAGAGTTGGTGGACGGCGCGCTGAGGCCGGCATCAAAGTGGTTATCCGACCAAGGGCTGACATTAAAGCGCGACCTACCGATCACAAGTGCCGAAGAAGCAATTTCGTTCGCGCCTGGCGATGTATTCCTTATGTTGGACTCTTCGTGGGCGCGATATCGGGAGTTTTATCCAGTTTTCCAAGAAGCGCGTGAGGCGAGAGCCAATATCGTCACCGCCATATACGATTTACTTCCCATCACACTTCAGAAAGGCAATTTTGTTGAAGGTGGAATGGAATGGTTTACTCGGTGGTTGGACGACGCGGTTGAAAGTAGTGACGCGCTTGTATGCATATCACGAGCTGTTGCGGAGGACGTAAAGAAGTACATTGGCCGCAGGCCACAATTAGGTAGACGGCCAAAGGTGGGTTTTTGGCATTTAGGCTCGGACTTGGGGGCGGGCGCTCCCGCTCCCGCTCCTCCCATCGAGGCGATGAAGAACCGAAAATTTTTGCTTATGGTGGGCACTATTGAACCGCGCAAGTCGCACGCTGTTGCGCTGGCAGCAATTGAGCGTTTATGGAATGAAGGTTCAGTCCTCTGCTTGTGCATTGTCGGTAAGGAAGGGTGGATGGTTTCTGATTTGATGCTTCAATTTCGAGGTCATCCTCAGTTGGGCAAAAAATTCTTTCTGTTCGAAGGGCCGCGCGATGAAGATATTCAGTTTCTCTATGCCAAGGCGGCCGCACTATTGTTTTTATCCAAAGGCGAGGGTTTCGGTTTACCGCTGGTGGAGGCGGCGAATTATGGAACCGCCATTATTTGTTCGGACATCCCTGTTTTTCGCGAAATTGCCGGGGGTTTTGCTACTTACGTAAATCATGAAGACCCCTCGCTGCTCTCGATGCAACTGAAAGATTGGTTTAAGAAGAAAAATGCAGGCAAGCTTTCGGATACGAGACAAATGCCCAGATTGACATGGGAAGATAGTGCCAAGGCTCTCCTTGATGTGGTTATTAACGATAATTGGTTGAAGGAATAATGAATGAGTTCTTATAACGAAATTACCCATTGTCGAGTAGGCAATGACAGTCACTTGGTGTCGGTTCTGAATCTGGGTTATCAAGCCCTCACTGGCGTATTCCCGCATAACGCTGGCGAACGGGTCACGGTCGGGCCGCTTGAGTTGGTATGGTGTCCGCAGAGCGGTCTGCTGCAACTCAAGCATTCCTACAATGCCGAAGAAATGTACGGCGATAATTACGGCTATCGCTCCGGCCTGAATCAGTCGATGGTCAATCACTTGACGGACAAGGTGGCGTACCTTGAGCGTCTTGTACCGCTCAGTGCCGGCGACATCGTGGTCGATATCGGCAGCAACGATGCGACCACGCTGAAGGCCTATCGAACCAAGGGCATCAAGCGCATCGGTATTGATCCGACCGGCAAGAAGTTTGCCGAGTACTACCCGGCGGAAATTTCGTTGGTGCCTGACTTCTTTTCCGCGGATGCCTATCGCTCGGTGGAAAAAAAGCCGGCGCGCATTGTCACCTCGATCGCCATGTTCTACGACCTTGAATCGCCGATCGATTTCGCGAAGCAGATTGAATCCATTCTTGCGGACGACGGCGTATGGCACTTCGAGCAGAGCTATATGCCCTCGATGCTGCGCACCAACTCCTATGACACCATTTGCCATGAGCATCTGGAGTATTACTCATTGGGCGTGGTCAAGACCATTTTGGAGAAATCCGGCATGCGCCTGGTCGACGTGGTGATGAACTCGATCAACGGCGGCAGCTTTGCGGTGACGGCAGCTAAGGCCTCGAACAAATCGATCAAGACAAATGACGCAGTAGTGAACTGGTTGCTGGACCAAGAAGACCGCATGGGCCTCAATACTCCGCGGCCCTATCGTGATTTCGAGGAGCGGGTGTTCCGCCACCGCGATGATTTGAAGCGTCTGATTGCAGCGCTCAACGCCGACGGCAAGAAAATCCTTGGCTACGGCGCGTCCACCAAGGGCAATGTCACTCTGCAGTTCTGCGGCCTGACGGCGAAGGATATTCCGGCGATTGCGGAAGTAAATCAGGAAAAATTTGGGCGCGTTACGCCCGGTACCCATATACCAATCATTTCCGAGGCCGAAGCGCGCGCCATGAAGCCGGATTATTTCCTGGTGCTGCCATGGCATTTCAAGGACGGCATCCTGCGCCGCGAGAAAGAATACCTGGCGAGCGGCGGCAAGTTCATCTTCCCGTTCCCTGAAATCGAGATTGTCTGAGGAAATGAAATGAAAGCGGCAGTAATTACAGGCATCACCGGTCAGGACGGCGCGTATTTGGCCGAGCTATTGCTCGGCAAGGGATACAAGGTATTCGGCACCTATCGCCGTACGAGTTCGGTAAATTTCTGGCGCATCGAGGAGCTTGGCATTGCCGCCCATCCGAATTTGCATCTGGTCGAATACGATTTGACAGATCTCGCCTCCAGCGTTCGCCTGCTCGAATCGACCAAGGCCACCGAGGTCTTCAACTTGGCGGCGCAAAGTTTCGTCGGCGTTTCCTTCGATCAACCGATCACCACTGCCGAGATTACCGGCATCGGGCCGGTCAACCTGCTTGAAGCGATCCGCATCGTCAACCCGGCGATTCGCTTTTACCAGGCCAGCACCTCGGAGATGTTCGGTAAGGTGCAGGCCATTCCGCAAGTCGAAAGCACGCCTTTCTATCCGCGCAGCCCCTATGGCGTGGCCAAGTTGTACGCGCACTGGATGACCATCAACTACCGTGAGAGCTACAACATCTTCGGCTGCAGCGGCATCCTTTTCAACCACGAGTCGCCGCTACGCGGACGCGAATTCGTCACGCGCAAGATTACCGACAGCTTTGCCAAGATCAAACTCGGCAAGCTGGATGTACTCGAGCTTGGCAATATGGACGCCAAACGCGATTGGGGCTTCGCCAAGGAATACGTCGAGGGTATGTGGCGCATGTTGCGAGCCGATAAGCCTGATACCTATGTGCTGGCCACCAATCGTACCGAGACGGTTCGTGATTTCGTCTCGATGGCGGCCAAGGCCGCCGGGTTTGAACTTGCCTGGGAAGGTAAAGCCGAAGCGGAAGTCGGCGTTGATCGCAAGAGCGGGAAAAAACTGGTGCGGGTCAATCCAAAATTTTATCGGCCCGCGGAGGTCGAGCTTCTGATCGGCAATCCGGAGAAAGCAAAGCGCGAATTGGGTTGGGAACCAATGACCACGCTTGAGCAACTTTGCCAGATGATGGTTGAAGCCGATATTCGCAGAAACGAAACCGGCTTTTCGTTCTAGATGGAAAAGGCGTTCATCACCGGCCTGGAGGGTTTTACCGGGCGTTACCTCGCGCGCGAACTGCGCGCCGCCGGCTATGCGGTTAGCGGAACTGAGTTGGTGAAATCCGCAGATGCCGACCCCGGAGTATTTCAATGCGATCTATGTGATATGGACGCACTCAAAAGGGTCGTTGCCGAAGTTAAGCCTGATGTCGTGGCGCATCTTGCTGGCATAGCATTCGTTCCTCATGGCAACGCCGATGCGATGTATCGGACGAATCTCGTTGGTACACGGAATTTACTGGAGGCGATCGCATGCAGTGGCCACCAACCCCGCGCAATTCTGCTCGCCAGTAGCTCCAATATTTATGGCAATGCGGCAGTTGAGATCATCGAAGAAACCGTATTGCCCGCGCCGACCAACGACTACGCGGTCAGCAAGCTGGCCATGGAATACATGGCGCGATTGTGGATTGATCGCCTCCCGATCATTTTTGCCAGGCCGTTCAATTACACCGGCATTGGCCAGTCGTCGGTATTTCTGCTGCCGAAGATTGTTGACCACTTCAGGCGTCGTGCGTCGGTTATAGAGCTCGGAAATCTCGATGTTGTCCGTGACTTTTCCGATGTGCGCACGCTGGTGCAGGTGTACCGCCGACTGCTGCAGCTTGCGCCGGATGAAATCCCGCGCGGCGAGGCGTTCAATACCTGTTCCGGCAAAGGTCACAGCCTGCTGTCCGTTATTCAGATGATGCAGGAAATCTCCGGCCACTCGATAGAGGTTCGCGTCAACCCCGAGTTCGTTCGAGACAATGAGGTGAAAGTTCTTCTCGGGTCGCGAGCCAAATTGGAAAAAATTATCGGTACGGTCGAGGATATTCCCTTGGTTGAAACGTTGCGTTGGATGTATCAGGGTGGCGGAGCTGTAGCGGCGTGAAACTGGTTCTGTCCATTGAAGCGCTCGGTCCGCAGCTGAGCGGCATTGGACGCTATACATGGGAGCTGGCCTCCCGTCTGCCGACGAATGCGGGTGTCGAATCCATCCGCTTTTATCGAAATAAACGTTGGGTACAGGAGCTGGCTCCGCTACTTTCCGGCGATAAATTACAGGTGCGACCTTGGCCTGAGGTCGTTGCCGGCTGGATGCGCCCGCTCAGTATAAGGCGAGGAGAGATCTTCCACGGTCCTAACTATTTCCTTCCGACGTTTGTGGAACACGGCGTGGCGACTATTCATGATCTTTCGGTCTTCCGTTATCCCGAAACGCATCCCGCCAAACGCCTCGCGCACTTTGAGAAAGAGTTTTCGCAATCGCTCAAGCGGGCCGCGCACCTGATAACGGATACGGAAGCTGTCCGGCAGGAGGTGATCGAATTTTGTCATTGGCCTGCCGACAAAATCACCGCGGTGCCGCTGGGTGTTTCGCCTGCGTTTGCGCCCCGCACACCGGAATCAATTACCGCGGTGCTTTCGATGCATGGCCTTTCGCCAGGCGCGTACTCCCTCTGCGTTTCGACCATCGAGCCGCGCAAAAAAATAGATTGCTTGCTAGCGGTATATGCCAGTCTTTCAGAGAACATTCGTCGCCGCTATCCGCTGGTACTGATCGGCGGGCAAGGCTGGCTGAGCGATGCGCTGCACGACGAGATCGACAAAGCCCGGGAGCAAGGCTGGTTGCATTATCTTGGCTTTGTGTCCGAGCCGGAAATGGTCGCGATTTATGCGGGGGCCCGGGCATTTGTGTTCCCGTCGATTTATGAGGGCTTCGGGCTGCCCGTCATCGAAGCCATGGCGTCTGGTGTACCGGTGGTGACATCGAACCGTTCCTGCCTGCCCGAGGTCTCGCAGGGTGCGGCCTTGTTGGTTGATCCTGACGAGGTCGATGCGCTGCGCACGGCGATTCAGAAATGCTTGGAAGATGATCCCTGGCGCGCCGATGCTATTGAGGCCGGGTTGCATGTTGCCGCCGGGTTGACCTGGGATCGATGTGTGCAAAAGACGGTGGACGTCTACGCTAAAATGCGGGCAACTTGACGATTTGAAGATCAAACTCAAGCACTGGCGCAGCTTTCCGGGCAAAAATGCTTCGAACACCGCGCCGAATGGTGTTCTGCGTTTTTTGGCGGGCTGGGTAGCTTGGGCAAAAGCGCCGCGTTGCCCACGCGGCCCCCATGAGGAAGCGGCCGTCCGTGACACTGCGGGCACCGGCTGCGTGGACGCACTGCGCGGGGCCACCCTGCAATCCAGCGCGCGCTCCCAAAAGGCTTTGACGGTTTGACGGATATGCCGGTTTCCATAGCGGCAAGAGCCTTGTTATGCGGGCTTTACTCATGTGACTGCGTTGCTCGGTGATTGATTCCAACGGCTGCCAATAATGCCTTCGCACTTTCTTCCCACGAAGACACCTTCATTCCTTCCGGTCGTATCACGCTGCCGTTTTCGATCGTTTTGACCCAGGCGGAAATTTCACGGGCGAGACCTTCAGGTCCCGTAGTCGAAAAATAACTCGCCGCATCGCCGGCGATTTCGCGAAAGACGGGCAGGTCGCGTGCCAGCACCGGCAAACCAAAACGCGCCGCCTCGACGATCGGCAGGCCGAAGCCTTCGCCTTCCGAAGCCATCAGCAAGCCAGTACATTTTTTGTACAGCGCGCAGAGCAATTCGTCGCGCCCGTTTTCGATCCAGAAAAGGCGCCGGCCGGCCTCTGCATGCGTGGCCAGCCGGGCAATCAAGGCGTCCACTTTCCAGCCGGCTTTGCCGACGATCACCAGCTTGATATTGCTGCCGGCTTGCCACAATTTTTCAAACGTCGACAAAACCAGCGCATAGCCCTTGCGCGGCTCAATGGTGCCGACCATCAGCACGGCAGGGCCGGCGCCGATGACCGCGAGTTGATCGGCGAGTAGGGCGTTAACCGCCGCATCTTCCTTCGCAGTGACGGCCCCGATTTGCGCGCCCAGCGGGAATGCGCGAACGGCGACCGGGGGCTTGAGTGGGCCGTGCGTTTTCTCCAGCCATGCGCTCAACTCGCCGGCCACGGTTTGCGAAATGCAGGTAGCGCCATCGGCATAGATGGCGAGCGTGCGCAGCCAGCGCCGCTGCGCTTTTACGCCACTGTCGGTGAACCACTCAGGGTGCATGGTCGGCAACAGGTCGTAGACAACGAAGAAAATTTTTACGCCATTGAATTTCCAGCGCTCAAGCTGGCGATGGTGATGCGGCAGGATATGCGCGGTCAGATCGAGGCCAATAAATACGTCGCCTGCGCCGACCTGCACCTCACCATGCGGGCCATCAAGGCCAGGCGATCCAGGCGATGCTGGTCCCAGATCGGGTGCGCAGTACTGGAAGGTCTGGAAACGCGTGGCTCGCACGGGTCTTACCGCGAATCCCGCCGGCGGATGCGCCAGCCATTGGCTGAGGATGGCCTTGGTGACGCGCTGGATACCCGTCTTGGCATCCGTGTTGGCAAGGGTCGAGACATCGACCAGCAATTGCCGTGTTCCGATTGTGGTGGCGCCACGCTCACGTGTCGGGCTATCAACGCGCAGTTTCAAAGCAGCCCGGATTTCTCGCGATGGTGACAAATTCTGCAAATGGCGGTAGAGGCTTCGACCCAGGTAAGCCAGGTAACCTGGAGCGCCCACGACTGTCAGTGACCTTCAGATCCTATGCCGTTGCCGCGGCATAGTTGGCGAAGGCCTCATCGACGTTGTCGAATGAGGTCAGATGCCCGTTCGTTAATACCGCAGCGCGGGAACAGTGGTCTTTGATGGTGTTGGGATCATGTGAGACCATGATCAGGGCGCGATCTTTGCGCTTTTCGAATAGTTCGACGCGGCATTTCTCATGGAAACGACTGTCGCCTACCGCGATTATCTCGTCGATCAGGAAGCAGTCGAATTCGATCGCCATCGATAATGCAAAGGCCAGGCGCGCGCGCATCCCGGCGGAATAGTGATGCACCGGCTCGCGCAAGTACAGGCCAAGCTCGGTGAATTCTTCGACAAACGGCACGACGCTATGAAAATCAATGCCGTAAATGCGACACACAAAGCGCAGGTTGTCGAGACCGGTCAAGAAGGGCTGGAAGGCGCCACCGAAGGCCAGCGGCCAGGACACGCTGATGCCGCGCCTGACGCTGCCCGAGGTCGGCAGCTCGGCACCACTGATCATGCGGATCAGGGTCGATTTGCCGGATCCGTTGCGGCCGATGATGCCGACCTTTTCACCCTTGGCCACCTGTAGATTGACCCTGTTTAGAACGATCCGCGGGCCGACGCGCGTGTGATATTTCTTCACGACATTTTCAAGCTGGATGACTCTCACTCTATCTCCACACGGCGACCGGCATCGCGCACCAGAAGGAGTGCAACAAGCGTCATCAACATGACCACCACAAAGATATAGCCGACTGAGTAATGAGTGCGAACCGCCGTGCCGAAATATCCATCGCGCAATATTTCGATGCCGTGCACCATCGGCAAGAGTAGTATCACTTGCTGGAAATTCGTTGGTAGCCACTCGACCATGAACGCCGCGCCGGACAAGGGGAACAGCAAGTAAGCCGTCGGATGCCAGAGCCGCTCGACCACTTCGCTGCGTGCGGTCAGCGCTCCGATGATCATCGCCAGCGCACAACCGAACCAGGCCAGGAAAATCCAGCCGAGCAACACCCCCAAAATATCGACCGGCGCTCCCATCATGCCCAGGGAGGTGAACAAAATCGCGAGCACCGTGAAGGAGATGGTTGCGCCGATAAATTCGAGTAAAACCCGCACGATAAACAGGTCAATCACGCGCACATTGTTGTGGTACAGCAAACCGGCGTTGGCGCCGATCGCCATTGCGCATCGGCTTGGCATGTTTCGCCACAGCAATACTGAGGAATAGCCCGTGAGGGCAAACGCGACGATCGGCAGGCTGGAGCCATGGTGCAATCCCGCTGCTGTCCAAAGCGCCGTCACCCCCAGGGTGAACATCATCGGTTCGACGAACAGCCACAGGAAGCCGAGGTTGTCGCGACCATAGCGCGTGATGATTTCACGCATCAACAGCGCGCCCAGCACGCGCAATTGCAGGCGCAAGGAATCGATGAAGGACGTGTTGCCAGCAACAGCCATCGGGATTTCCGGCTATTCCATGTGCTCGCGCACGCTGGCGACGAGCAGGGTGAGAATGCCCCAGGCGACAAGGCCGAGCACGAACACGATCACGATCGAGCGGAAACGCCGCGGCTCGATGGCCACATCGGGCAGATTGGGTTGCACGATGCGCTCGAGGTACAACTGCTTGCGCTGCGCCTCGCTGCGTGCCGAATCCAGGGCAGCAAGATTGACGGCCAGCTGCTTGTCAGCATAGGCGCGATCTAGTGCCAGGCGCTCGTATTCGGCGGCCTTGTTGGTCAATGAGCCACCCTTGCCGGACATTTGCTGCAGCTGTCCATCGACCGCCTTTTGCAGGGTCTGCATGCGGTTGCGCAGCGAAGGAATTTGCGGGTTGTCGGGTGCGAAGGCGAGTAGCTGGTTGAGCTGGGTCTCGGTAGCGATTTGCTCTTCCTGCAGCTTGGACATGGCCAGCAATTGTAGCTGGGTCTGCTTTTCCGGGTCGACCACGCTGTTTTGGTTACGGAAGGCGGCCAGCGCCAGAGCGGCGGCCTTGGCTTTTTTTTCGGCCTCGGCCACTTCGGCCAGCGAGGTGCGCAGAATATCGTCGCGACCGCGGTCGCTCAGTTTGTTGACCAGGGTTTCGCTCATGTCGAGCAGCATTTCGCTGATTTTCTGTGCGTCCGCCGCGGTGAAAGCGCTGACCTGCAGGATGGAGATGCCCGAGGTCGAATCGGCATCCACGGTGACACGCTTTTGATAATACTTTTGCAGGGCTTCGAAGCTTTTGTCGCGGTCCAGTGTGCCGAAGCGGTTCAGGAAATCGACATCGGGCGCGGAAAATTTTTTCTGCAAGCCGAGTTGCTTGTCCAGAGCCTTGAGCGCATCGCGCGACTTGATGAAGTCATGCACCGAATAGGCATCGTCCTGGGAGCGCGAGAAGCCGGTACCGGAGAGCAGTGAGCTCAGCAGGCCCGTTTGCGATTGCCGCTGCGGACTGCGGACCACAAAGCGCGATTCCGAAATATAGATATCGGACGCGATCAGCCCGTAATAGATAATTGCAACGCTTGTCGGTACAAGCACCGTCAGGGCAAAAATCGGGCTAATTTTTTTAAGCAGGCGTTTGAAAGCGTCCATCGGGCCGCCCCGATCGCCACGGTTTGATATCGCGAGAGTGGATTCCAAGCAAATTCCTGTTCTTAAAATTCGACGTCAGGTCGCAACGCGCCCGTACACATCCTGGAACCGGACGATATCATCTTCGCCCAGATATTCCCCGCTCTGTACCTCGATCATCACCAGGTCGATCACGCCGGGGTTTTCCAGGCGGTGTTTGTGGCCGGCCGGGATGTAGGTGGATTCATTGGTATTCAGCAAAAAGTCGGTATCGCCATTGACAACCTTGGCCATGCCGCGCACCACGATCCAGTGCTCGCTGCGATGGTGGTGCATCTGCAGCGATAGTTGCGCGCCGGGTTTGACTTCAATGCGCTTCATCTTGAAGCCGTCGCCCTCTTCCAGCACGGTATAGGTCCCCCAGGGGCGGTGCACGGTGCGGTGCAGTTTGTAGCTGTCGTGGCCCTTGGCCTTGAGCGCGGCATAGATATGCTTCACGTCCTGCACGCGATTGCGGTCCGCCACCAGCAGGGCGTCCGGGGTGTCGATGATCATCAGGTTGTTGACACCCACGGTGCCGACCATGCGGCCGCTGCTCTGGATGTAGCAGTTGCTGGAATCGTGGAGCATGGCATCGCCCTCGACGCGGTTGCCGTTGGCGTCGGCGGCGGAGAGCTCGCTGACCGCGCTCCAGGAGCCGATATCGCTCCAGCCGATGTCGCAGGGCACCACGGCGACGTTCTTCGATTTCTCCATGACGGCATAGTCGATGGAAATATCCGGCACCTTGGCAAAGGTGTCGGCATGCAATTCGATTTGTGCAAAGCCCGTCGATTCGGCCACGCTGGATTTTTCCATGCAGGCTGCAGTCGCGCTCACCACCTCTGCGCTGAATTGCCCAAGCTCGCGCAGGATGCTGCCGGCCGTGAAGCAGAACATGCCCGCGTTCCACAGGTAGTCGCCGGATGCCACATATGATTGGGCGACTTCAAAGCTGGGTTTCTCGACGAAACGCAGCACGCGGTTGCCGTCGGCCTGGATGTAGCCGAAACCGGTTTCCGGGGCATCAGGCTGGATACCGAAGGTGACCAGGTTGCCGCCTTGCGCCAACTCGATTGCCTTGGCGACCGCGGCTGCAAAGGCCGGTTGGTCGGCAATCAGATGATCGGCGGCCAGCACCAGCAGGACGGCATCGTCACCGTGGACCTTGCGCACCTGCAGCGCGGCCGCCGCAATAGCCGCAGCGGTATTGCGGCCAAACGGCTCAAGGATGAACGAGGTCGGCATCTTGCCCGCGTTGACGTCCCGGTACTCGTCCTGGGTCTTGAAGAACAGTTCTCGGTTGGTGACCGTCAGCACCTCGGTCGCTCCCGGTATGGCCGCACCACGGATGAACGCCTTCTGCAACAGGCTCTGGCCATCTGCCAGGCGCATGAACGGTTTGGGATGCGTCTCGCGCGAAACCGGCCACAGGCGCGAGCCGGCGCCGCCGCAGAGAATGGTGGGGATTAACTTCATTTCGAATAATGCCTTTGGGGGGTAATGCCGCGATTCATGATCACAAGCTGCTGATTTTACTATGCGGCGCCTCTGCTGGCGGACCGCGCGCGCTCCCTCAGTTGTTTCAAGGCGCTTTGCGGGTTCAGGCTCGTTCCGGACGCCAATGCCGAAAGTACAAAGTCAAGCACTGGCGCGGCTTTCAGGCCATTTTTGTCCTGAAAGCCGCACCAAATGGCGATCTGCGTTGTTTGATATGGCATTGCTGGCAATTTTGGAACAGTCAGCATTGAGGAAACATGTCGCCCCGGATATTAGTCCGGGGCCCAATTTCAGCTTGCACGCGCGTGGCTGCCAAATTGGATACCGGGCTAAATCCGGGATGACGGCCCTTGAGATGTGCTGCGAATACTCATTGGCATCGTCACTGATTGCGGCGCCTGTCGGGCATCGCCGCGAGCGCACAAAGCTGCGACCCTGCGCGCAGCGCGGGGATGCGCCTAGTGCGAGTCGACGAAGAATGCCCTCTGCGCCGTCAAGCCTCCGAGGTGTAATCCAGAAACTTCTCCGGCGAAACGCGAATGGCAGCACCTGTCGGGCACGCCCGCACGCACGCCGCCCCGCCTTTCTGCCCCTTGCACATATCGCACTTCACGGCCTTCTTGGCGAGCGTCTTGTCCTCGCTTTTGGTCTCCGTACCCGGCTCGTCACCTAGGCCGAACAGCAGCCAGGACATCAAGGTCGGTTTGTTCTTTTGCGGGGTAACCGGCGCCAGCTGGATCACGCCATAGGGGCAGTTCTTCTCGCAGTTGCCGCAGCCGATGCAGGTGTCCTGGATATACACCTCGCCGTTGGGCGAGCGGTGGATGGCGTCGGGCGGGCAGTCTTTCATGCAGTGCGGATGTTCGCAATGGCGGCACGAGGTCGGCACATGGATCTGCGCATAGGTGGGCCCGGCTTCGCGGTTCAGGCGCGAGGTGCCGCCGTGGGTTTCGGCGCAGGCTTTTTCGCAGTTGTCGCAGCGGATGCACAGCGATTCGTCGATCAGCAGCACATCGGTGGCCTCACCCAGGCCCTGCTGGATCAGGAAGGAGATCAGGTTGCCCGATTCGGTCGAGGATTCCATCGCCTGGTTGATGCGCATGCGGTCCAGCAATTTGCTGTCGATGCGCCCGCGCACCGTGGAGTGCGAGGCCATCACCTCGATGAAGCGGTTGGCCTGGAGCATGATCGCCTCGGTCGGCACGGCCGCGCGGATGGTGGCCGAGCGCGGCGCATCCGACATCAGTGCCATCTCGCCCACATAATTGCCGGCCGCCACGTAGGACAGCACCACCTCGTTGCCGCTGATCTTGCGCGACACCGTCACCGAACCCTTGCGGATCAGGTACAGACCATCGGCGGAATCACCTTCCCGGAACAGGATCTCGCCGGCGTTATAGGCCTTGATGGTGGCGGTGCCGACCAGGTAATCGACTTCCTCCTCGCGCATCGTCGGCGACAGGTACTGGCGCACCGCGCGCTTCATCATCACGTTATCCAGCGTGCGGCGCACCGATTCCACCGAGGCGATCAGCTTCAGCATCGAGCGGCGCGGGGTCTCGATCAGCAGGGTGCGCTTCTGCGCCTTGATGGTGGCGCTGCGGCGGCGGCCCGAGATCAGGCCCATCTCGCCGAAGAATTCGCCCACGCCAAGTTGAAAGGCGAGCATATTGCCTTCGGTGCTGGGGGTCTCGACCACCACGCCGCCCTCGACGATGGCGTAGAACGAGTTCGAATAGTCGTTGCGCGCGAAGATGATCTCGCCTTCCTGCGGGCGGTGGATTTCGCTGTCGAGCAGAAATTCGCGCAACTGCAGGGCGGTGAGGCCAGACAGCAGGGGCACATTGCGCGCGATATGCGCGACCGCATCCGAGACGGTGGTGATCTTGATATTCTTGAACTTGGCGCGCAGCACCGGCTCATCGGCCGGCTCGACCGGATTGCCGAGGATATATTCCACCGCCTCGTAACCCTGGTTCATGGCCTGCTTGATCAGCGGATAGCCGCCCAGGGCGCCAACAATATAGAGGCCGGGCACATTCGATTCGTATTGCGCCGACAGCGCCGGCACCGCCCCCGGGTCGGCATTGGGAAACTTCACGCCGAAACTCTCCACCAGCTTGCGCGGCGGGGTGGCGCCCAGGCGCGCGATGACGCGATGACAGGCGATGGTTTCCCCGCCCTGCGGCGTCTTGGCGAAGAAGCGCGCCGGCAGGCCATCGCCGCTTTCATTCGGCTCGACCTTTTCCACCTTGGTGCCGAAGCGGCAGTCCACCTTGCCGTCCTTGATCGCGCCAAGAATGGCGGCCAGGTTGCCGTCCTTGCAACGCGTGAATTCATCGTTGCGGTTGACCATGATGACGCGGTTTTTTGCCGACAGCGCGATCGCATTCTCGATCGCCGCATCGCCCGCGCCGACTACGACGATGGTCTCATCCTCGAATTCGCCCGGGTCGTCGAGCTGGTATTGCACCATCGGCAAATCCTCGCCGGGCGCGCCCAGCTTGCGCAGATTGCCCTGCAGGCCGATCGCCAGGATGATGTGTGCCGCCTGCACCTGCTGCTGGTTGGCCAGGGCGATGGTGAAATCGCCCCTGGCGCCGGAAATGCCAGTCACCATCGCGCCATGGCGCAGATGGACGGCATGTTTCTTCAACTCGCGATCCCAGGTGCCGAGCACGTTCTCGCGCGTGCCGGCGGCGAAACTCATCGGGCTGCGCAGCGGCAGCACGCCCGGCTCGGCCATCACGTGTTTGCCTTTCTGGTATTTGTAGATGGTGTCCGCGGCATGATTCTCGGCCTCGAGCAGGATGTGCGGAATTTTCAGCTCGGCCGCATGCGCCGCCGCCGACAGCCCGGCCGGGCCGGAGCCGATGATGGCGATCTGGAATTTTTCACTCATGGGAATTACCTCGGATTCAGCAGCAAACGCAGCGGCATCAGTTGCGCCCGGAATTCGGCCGGCTGATAGCGTTCATCGTTGTCCAGCGTGGCGTTGACCCTGCCCATCTGCGTATTGAAGGCGCTGACATCGCGCAACGCGCCGGTCTTGGCGAGATAACTGCCGACGCTGGCAATCGCCATGGTCACCTGCTCGGCTGCCGCATAGTCGGAATAGTCTCCTGCCGCGCCTTCATCAATCAGGCGCAGGACCACCCGGCGGACCATGCCGTTGTCCACGGTTTGCGCCTCGATGCGGGCGACCATTTCCAGCACCAGCTTGCGCGTTGCCTGTGCCTCCGCCGCTACATCGCCGACGCCGGCGACGGCGCGATGCAGCTTGCGCACCTGCTCGCTCAGGCGCTCGCCCAGCGCCGGATTCATGGCATAGGCAATGGCGCGCAGCATCAGCAGGCTGGAATCGTTCAGCCGCACCAGGCCCGGCGACAGGCGCGGGCCGAGTGCTGTTTTCGCCTGCCAGCGGTTATTGCTCATCGGGTGATGGCAGGCATGGCAATCGAACAGCACCAGCTCGGGGAAAGCGCCGTCGTGGCCGCGCTTGTCGTCGAGCAGGATGTCGAGGGTGTCGGCCGCCGCCAGCGCCTGGCCGATCGCCCAGATCTTGCTGCCGTCCCAGACTTTCTTGCGCGCGGCGTAATCCTGGTCGACCACGAAATGGCGTGGCGCGATTTCGGTAAAGGTATCGAGTTCGAAGCTCATGCGCGGATGGCCGGCCGCCATGATGCGATGCGTGACCAGCTTGTCCTTGTTGCCGAAATGGCAGGACAGGCACAGCCGCGCGCGCGCCACCGCGTCGTCGGTGGGGTAAAGCCCGGCCTCGATATTGCGGGCATGGCTGGCATCGGGTTCGACATGGCTCCTGATCCATTTTTCCGCCGGGCCGTGGCAGCCCTCGCAAGTAACGCCATCGACGAGCTTGAAGCGTTCGCCACGCTGCGCCTCCGGCGGGTTGTGCGCATGGCAGTCAAGGCAGATCCTGCTTTCATGCGCGGGCTGCGGCAAACCGAGGTTCCCGGCGATCTTCTGCGAGCGCGCATTCAGCAGTACATTGTAGGCGCGTGCATGCTTGTCGGTGCGCGACCAGGTGATGTATTCGTTTTGCAGGACGTTGGAGTCCTTCCATGTTTTGATCGAGCCGTGGCAGAGGCTGGATGCGCAGGTCACGGTGCCTTGGGTTTGGTGTGCGGACTGATAGGGCAGGGGCGGCGGCAGGGCCTTGCCTTCGAGTTGGGTTTGCGCGTTGGCTGAGACGGTAAGCAGCACGGAGAGGACTGCACTCCAGCATGTGAAGGCGATCTTGACGTACAAGCCTCTGTAATGGGGATCTTGTTCGCTCGGCCCCACGCGCGTCGTCCCAGCGCAGGCTGGGACCCAGTCCAGTCCAGGGTTTTGAATATACGATGGACTGGATTCCGGCCTTCGCCGGAATGACGAATTTTTTTCATTTATTGTTTTCATTTCATGGCCTCCGCCGGCACGAACCTGGCCCGCTCGACCTCATCACTCACGGTCCACGGTTTGCCTTCCGGCGTCAAATAGAATTTGCGCATTTCACCGAGATTGAATGGTCGCGCACCGATACGGCCGAACACCGCGATCTGTCCCCCGGTTTCATCCACGCCGCGGTCGCGGTCGAGGCCTTTGGACATGGCCAATGCAGCCGACTCGGTTTTGCGCCAGGCGATCAGCTGCGGCTTGGGTTCGGGCGAGAAGCCGTAGAACTTGGGTTGCGAATCCGGCGAGGTCAGTTGCAGCACCTTGAGGCCGTTGACGCCGTCGGCCACGTAGGCAAACAGCGAGGCATTGGTCGAGCCCACCACCACGTCCTGCGCATCGTTCAATTTGCCCTCGGCGTTGAAGCGCTGGTATTCCTTGGGCGTCGTCGGCTTTTCGATATCGACGATGACGAGTCCATCCTTGCCCGCCGCTACATAGGCATAGGTGCGGGCCGCATAGACGCGGCGTGCACCGGCCAACGGCACATTGGCTACTACTGAAGGCGTTTCCGGCATGGTGACGTCGATCACCTCAAGGCCCTTGGCGGTGGTGGCGAACAGATAGCGGAACTGCAAGGCGGAAGCGCGCATATCGCTGAGCGGCAGTTTGGCGGCGACCACCGGCTTGAGCGGATCATTCAGGTTGAGGATCACCAGACCGGCATCGGCGGCGATATAGGCGTAATAACCGCCGAGGACGATGTGGCGCGCGCCTTTCAGAATATTGCCGTCATTCCAGGTCAGCGCGCGTTTCAGGAAGTTGTTGCGCGGCTCGCCGTCGGCGAAGGTGTCGACATTCACCACGATCAGGCCTTCGACGGCATCGACCACGAACGCGTAGTGGTAGATCGGATGGAAAGCCTGCTCATGATTGGCGCCGCGCATCAACTCGCCCTGGTTGCGCTGCGGGGCGATGGCCTGGTTGGTCGGCAGGGCCATGCAGGTGGCGTTGCGGCTCGCGATATGCGCATCCTGGCCCAAGGGCGAGAAGGGCGCCGTGGTGATGCGCTGCGAGACGCCCTTATTGGCGATATTGGCCACATCGTAAACGCGGAAGCCGCCTTCGCCCTCGGCGACGAACAGGTATTCGCCACGCAATTGCAGGCAGCGCGCGGCGCCATCGGTGGAATGCGCATGCGCCTCGGGCAATTCCTGCCCGCGTTTCTGGTGCGCCGCGAACCAGTCGGGATAGGCATATTTTTGCAGATAGCTGCCGATCACGGCTTGCGGCTCGTCCCATTCGGTGACGGTGACCGCCTCGATATTTTTGGCGCCGCCCACCCAGGCGTTGTAGCCGATGAAGTTGACGAAGTTGGTGCCTTGCAGCAGCAGCTGGGCCATGATCGCGTTGTTGTCGTTGTTGCGGCTGAGGTGGCAGTCGCTGCAGGTCTTGGTCTCCGCGGTGCGTTCGGTATGCGGGTAATGCGGCGCGAAGGCCTGCGAGGAAAAACCGCTGGCCGCAATCGGCGGTTGCTGGATATAGATTTTCTCGCGGTTGGCATTGGTCGAGGACAGCACCAGGGCCGAGCTGGAACGGATCGGCGATATTCGCGAACCCTTTACCGGCCCGTGTACGCCGAGCTGGAACATATCGTCGCGTGCCACCTGCGGGTTGTAGGTAGCGTAATTGCGGCTCTCGCCACCTTCGTAATGATGGCGCTCGGTCTTGGCGTTGGCCTGGATCGGCAGATGGCAGCCGGCGCAGGAAGTGGTCCACGACAGATGGCAGGTGTAGCAGGTCATCTTTTCGTTTGAGTGCGCCATCGTCGGCGCCTGGCCATCGCCATCTTTGGAGCCCGCACCCCACTCGCCCGTGCGCCCCGCAGCGCCGGCATGCATCAGCTTGGCGCGCGCCGCCTTCTCGTTGTACCTGGGATTGCCCGGCGTGACGCTGTCCTTCACCAGGCTCATTTCCCATTCCTTGTTGGCGTCGAGCGCGGAGCGCTGGTAGAGCTTGCCGTCGCGCCATTCAAAGCGCGCGCGGCCATCCTGGGTGCGCAGCAATTTCAGGTCGCGGCCGCCGGGCTGTGCGGCGGGTCCCGAGGTGAACAGGGTCGGGTATTTGTCGGTGGTGCCGTGGCAATCGGTGCAATCGATTTCAATGGCGGCGGCGACTTCGCCGTAGATATGGCCATTGCCATGCGCGTCCTGCGAGAAGTGGCAATCCACGCAAGCCATGCCTTTGTCGAGATGGATCGAGGTGAGGTGTACCGCCTTGTCGAATTTTTTCGGGTCGGAGTCGGCCACCGGCTTGCCGGCTGCGTCGAGCAGGGTGCCCTTGCGGTCGCGCTTGAACACCTGGCGGAAATTCCAGCCGTGGCCGTGGTAATCGGCGAACTGGGTGTCTTTCAGCGTCGGGTTGAGCGCCGATACGTTCTTCGAAAAATTCCGGTCGCCCCACAGGCCGCGGATCGAGGCTTCTTCCGGATTGCGGTCGAGAATTTCGCGCGCTTCCCTGGCCGTCGGGTATTTCTGCTGCTTGGGCCACATGCTCGGCGCATCGGCCTCGTAATCCCACATGGTGGTGCCGTAGAAGGAATTCACGAACACATTCGGCTGGTGCATATGGCAGACCATGCACTGCGAGGAGGGAATGGCGCGGGTGAATTCATGCTTGAGCGGATGGCCGGATTTGTCTTTCGGAATGACCGGGTCCTTGGTTTGTGTCTTGCCCTCGTTGCCGAATTGCGCATAAGGCCCGCTGTGCTTCGGGTCGCGGTCGTTGGCGTAGACGGTATGGCAGGCGGTGCAGCCCGAGGAACGGTAGTCGCCGGGCTGCTCATTGGTGCCGAGGAACCAGAGGTGCGGATCGTTGAGGCGCGTCTTGGTGATATTGATCACCGGCACCGAGATACGGCTGCCGGTGCCGGGGCCGCGATTGGATTGCTTGATATCGGGGCGGCCGGGCTCGTCAAGCTTCTGCAGCGCACCCGAAGCGTTGGGCAGGCCCACTTCCGGGAACTGCGAATTGATCACGCGCCCGCCGCGCTCGAACACGCGGAAGACATCGCCGGGCGGCACCGACTCCCAGGTGGGCAGGGGCGCGAGTGTAGGCAGGATACCCATCGCCGTCATTTGCGCATTCACCGCCACCGGGTTTTTGATCGCGGCCGGCTTGCCGTCGGCGGTATAGGCCTCGCCGAGGATGTAGCGCTTGTAGGGCAGGATGCCGTTGTTGTACGCGGCGCCGCCGAACAGCATGGCAGACGAAGACATCAAGCTGCGTTCGACCGCCTGCACCGTCTCCAGATGGCAGGCGCCGCAAGCCTCGCGCGCCACGCGTAGATCGCCCGGGTTCATGAAGCGCACGAATTCATGTGCCTCAATATTCAGCAGGGTGTAGGAGCCTTCCGGATTGGCGCTGGCGGGGTAATTCCAGGCGCGCTCGTACTTCGGCAGGATGTGCGCGCGCGCCATCGCGGCGCGATAGCCGGATTCGTCCTGGCTGTGGGTCTGCGCATCCTTGGGCTTCAATACCGCCGCATCGCCGCCATGGCAATCGGTACAGCCCAGCACCACGCCGGGATTGGCGTGCATGGTGTGGCGATCAGTGGCGGTGTGACAGGACATACAGCCGATGGATTTTTTGTCGGCGTCCATCACCGATTGGCGGGCGGGGGCCGGGGATTGTGGCGTGTAGCTGCGCGCCACGGCGGGCGATTCGGTCGATGCGATTGCAGCTTTGGAAAAAAAAGGAGTAACAGAAAGCAAAGCAAATACTGTCGCCCCGGCGAAGGCCGGGGCCCAATTTACGTAAATTGGATCCCGGCCTTCGCCGGGATGACATTTCCTCTTTAGCCCAATCCTTCGATATAAATTTACGTAGAACGCCATTTGGCGCGCCTTCCTGGCCCAAAATGCTCCAGAAGCCGCGCCAATGCTGGGGTTTCGATTTTTGATTTTCGTCGCCATGCTCAATACGTCAGCAGCAAATTAACCAGCAGGGAATACTGCACGCCGCGCTTGTCCTCGTCGTACAGCTGCTTCAAGCCTTTGCCCGGCAGCAGTGCGGCGGCCGAGGCGTTCAGCACCAGGTTCTGGTTCATGAAGGGACGATACTGCACACCGGCCGAGACATCGATCCCCAGATCGCGCGAACTGATGTTTTGGTTGCGCAGCACGCTCAGGCTCGAGGTATTCATGAAACTCAGCCTGGAAACATTGCCGAGCACACGTACCTGCGGCGTGACATCGGCGTCGGCGCCGACGCCGAGCAGGAACAGGCCGGGATTGACGAAATTCGATTGACCCTGATCCTTGGATGAGCGCAGCGAAGGTAGTACGCCATTGCGTCCGCTCAACGCCACGCCGCCACCGCCGATCAAGGGCACCGCCTGGCGAATGAAGAAGCTGGTGTCGGCGCCGGCGAACTGCGGGTTCTCGAGGATGGCGTCGAAGCCGGTGGCCTTGTTGTCGAAGGGATTCTTGTCGCCGCTGGCCACCAATGCGTTGCCGCGTATGCGCAGCCAGTCGAAATCGCGCGATACCTCCATCGCTGCAAAGCCGGCGCGGATCGATTGCGATTGTTGCGCCAGCGGATTGCGCGCATCGCGTCCCAGCGCCGCATAAAACGAGGAGGTGAGGTTGTACGCGCCGAAGTGGCCATCGCCATTGAGGCCGAGGTAAGTCACCTGGTAGTTGTGCGGGCGCACATCGCCCAGCACCGCGGGGCGCACCAGGAAGCCGTTGTTGTCGTAATAATCGCGGCCCGCTTCGCGGTTGATGTTGTGGATCACCGTGACCTGCGTGGTATGGCCGGCGACCGGGAAGTCCTGGCGATACAGATTGGCGGCCAGCACATAGTCGCGGCGCAAGGGCTGGTTGATATCGTTGAGGCCGCTATTGGTGTCTTTCTCCAGCCGCTGGAATGCGCCGAGATTGTATTGCCACTGGTTGTTGTCGCGGATGCCGAACAGGCGCACGCCGAGCGGCACATCCTGGAACAGAAAGCTGCGGAAATCCGATTGGAAAGGCTGGATGCCGACGCGGATCGAGTCGAAGTCATAGCGCTCGGAGACGTTGCGCAAATGCATATCGGCAAACAGTTCCTGGATGCCGACATGATTGTCGGTGCGCGTCTTGCCTTCGCGCGGATCGACGTTCACGCCGCGCACTTCCTGCAGGCGCGCATGGTTGACCTGGATGGCCGGCACGAAGCGGAACTCGTAATCCGGCGGCTTGAAGGTGGTGTCGCCCTTGATCACACCGACCGAGAGGATGATGGTTTCGACCAGCACCGTCTGTCTGGCTCTCCCGAAAACATCGTTGGCGCCGGCATTGGCGGACGATTGCGCGCCGACCGGCGTCGGCAGGCGCCGCGCTTCCAGCAGCGAATCCGAGATGCCGGACAACGCCAGGAACCAGTCCGGCCCCCATTGAGCGAAGGGCTCGAACGGTTTGTCGCCCTTCAGCACATTGTGGTTATAGGGGTCGTACCAGGGGAACTTGAAGCCGAGGCTGTCCATGATGCGCCAGCGGTCCGGCACCGGCAGCGAATCGCGCGGCGCCAGCGGCGAGGGTGGCGGCACCTGTTTCGGGTCGATCGGCGGCAGCGGGTACTTCAGCGGTGCGCCTTGCGGGCGTTCCCGCTCCACCGTGCCGGTCGGCGGTTCGGACGGCGGCAAGGGCGTCGGCACCACCTGCGCCAGTGCTGAAGTGACACTGAATGCAGAAAGTGCCAATGCGCGCTTCATAAGCCGTCGCACACGTTCTGCGCGCTGGAGTCGATGAACGGCGCCTGCGGGCATTGCACATAGCGCAGCCGCGTGCCCGTACCTGTCCCCATCGCCTGCGGCTGCAGGATGTCGGCGCGGATCGATTTGGGCGCATTGCCGATGCCATTGCCCAGCAGGCCGCCGGCATTGGCGAGGCCGAGAAAGGCGACCATATCGTCCTGGTCGACGCCGTCGCCCGACACGCCGATGGCGCCGACCAGCTGCGCGCCTTTGTAGATCGGCATCGAACCGGGAAAAATCTGGATCCCGTTCTTGACCCGGGCAAGACCGGTGCATCCGACCGCGGCGGAGCCGCCGGCCGCGGCGATGATGGCGTTATAGCTCAGGTCGAGCTGCAGGCCCAGGTGGAAGGGGCTCCAATTGGAATACGGCGTCGAGAACGGCCCGGGGCCGGTGCCGCTGATGCCGTCCGGAAAAAACGGCCGCGAAATATTGCCGACGGCGCGGTTCGAAAACGCGATGCCGTTGGCCAGCATGCTCGGGTCGTTGAAGAACGATTGCGTGGTGCCGACGTACTGGCTGAAGGTGCGAAACGGCGCGACCGGATTGCCGCCGGCGCCGATATAGGCCGGCGGGGGCAGGGCGGCAATGTCGGCGGCCGCATTGGTCTGCGAAAACACCAGGGCGGTGCGTGCCTTCTGCAGCGCGACGTCAATGCCGAACACCGGCGCGTCCGGGGTGCGCACCAGGGCCAGCACCTCGCCATTGGTATCGACGACCGTGATCGTCAACTGCGCCTGTACGCCGAGCGGGCGGCGGATTTGCGCGCGCGCATGATTGGCCACTTTCAGGGCTTCGGCGGCAATCGTGCCGACCTCTGCCGCCTGCAGCAGGCCATCGGTGCCGGCGCGCAGCGGGTAGCGGTTGGCGTCGGCCGCATCGACCAGCACATAGCCGCTCAGCGCGGCAAAGCCGGCGCTGTCGGCGCGCACGCCGGACTGGTTGTTGCCGAAGGAGGTGCCGGCCTTGATGGTACCGTCGAAAAAACCGCCGACCACGGGCACCGCGCCGGCGAGGCTGGCGAAGGCCGGTGCATTGGCCGGATTGGCGATGAGCGATTCACTGTCGACGTAACGGAAGGTGCGGCCATCGGCGGTGATGCGGCTGGCGCGAATATCGTCGGGCGCGGCAAAGCCGCTGGCGCCGGCCACCGCGATCAGCTCGTCGACATCCTGGTCGATATCCGTGATATTGGCATCGAGGCCGTACAGCCCGTCGGCAATGACGCCGACGCCGCCGACCAGGCGATTGTTTTTATACAGCGGCAAACCGCCGGGATCGGCGGCAAGTCCCAGCGGCGAGCGTTTCGGCCCGACGCTGCCGTCAGTCACGCGGCGCATCAGATCCGAGCAGGACAGCTGCGAAAACTGCACGCCGAACAAGGGCCCGGCCGGCTGGTTGAATTCGCGCGGGTTGAAATTCTCCTGCACGATCTGGCTGGCGGTGCGGCTGGTGAAGGCATTGCCGTTCGAGGACAGGTAGGCGCCGGTGATGGCCTTGCTGATGGCGGCAAAGGTGTCGGGCAGCACGTCGATGTTTTCAAGTCCCCCGCTGACGCCGCGATTGGTGCCGATGCGGAAGGTGGCCGAAGCCCCGGTCATGCGGAACAGGCCCAGCACATTGCCGACGCGGTCGGTCACGGCGATCGTTGCCGGTGTGCCGCGCGCGCCGGCTTCATTTGCTGCCTGGGCGATGATGCGCTGCACATCCGCAGCGGTAAGAAAGTCGGTAACCGCGGCCGAGGGGACGCAGCTGCCGGCACAAACCGCCGACTGGCCGCCACCGCCGCCACAGGCATTCAGCGCCAGCGCCAGCAGGAACAAACAGCGCTTCATGGGGTGCTGACCACTTTCTGTACCGCCTTTTGTCTGGGGTCTTTCGAGTCTTTCGGGTCATAAGGCAGGCCGCCCGGCGTGGTTCCGGGCAAGGGCACCGGCGTGCCGCTGCGCGCGCCGCCGACATGAAAGCCGTGGCAGGTCTCGCAGGTGCCCGGCGCCTTGTCGGCAGCGGTGGCATTGCCGCCATGACATTCGCGGCAATTTTTGATGTCCGGAATGGCGATATCGCTGCTCGATTTCGATTGCGCGACCTTGTGGCAGGAGCCGCATTCATGGGTGGCGTGCTGATTGTGCGGGAAACGCGCTTTCGGCAGCCAATGCTGGGTGACGGCGATCGGCGCGATTTTCCAGGCGCCGGCCGATGCGGGCGCGGCGCTGTCGGCCGCATCGGCGCGGGTGATCTGGTGGCAACTGAAGCAGACTCTGTCTTCCATCAGCTCGCGCGTGATCTTGTCGGCTTTTTGCGTGGCCCAGTTCAGCGCCGACTGGCGCTGTGTCGCGGAGAGGCGTTCGCCGGGCGGGCGGATGCCGTCCTGCACCACCACGTCGATCGGGGTATCGGCCAGCACCGCCTGCGCATAGAACTCGCGCACCGTGGCAATGACATCGTCGACATTCCCATGCGGCACCTGGCGATTGCCGGCCCTGGGTTCGAACTCCAATGAATGGCAGGCCTGGCAATGGTCTTTCATCGTCGTCGGCTTGAAGCGCGTGCCGGTTTCGTCGGGAATATGGCAATTCCTGCATTCCATGACGACGCGTCCATTGGGACCGCGCACACCCTTGCTGGAAAGGTGCACATCGTGCGGAAATTTGAGGTTGGCGCTCTCCGCCAGCTTCGGGCCGCCCTGCGCGACGCGCACGATCGCCTCGGGCCCCGTCTTGCCCGGCACCAGCATCGACAGTTTGAAGGCCGGATGGTCGCGGGCGAAATCGCCGATATCGGGCAACTGCGTCTGCGCATGCCGCGATTTGAGATCGGCATGACATTGGGTGCAAAGCGGCGAATCCTGCCGTACCAGGCCCAGCGGCCCCTTGTGGTCGCGATGGCAGGACGCGCAGCGCGCGGCATTGTCGGATTGCATGAATACCGCCTCATGCAATGCCTTTTTTTCCTTGCTGTCGCGCGCGAAATGCCAGCCGATGGACGGGTGACAGCTTTCGCACTGCTCGTTTTTGGCCTGCACAAAGGGTGTGGCGTGGCATTTGGCGCAGTCGCGGCCAAAGCTGTGATGACCGCTCGCCAGCGGACCCGGATCCCAGGCGGCATCGGCCGTGATCGTGACGCCGGCCGGCGTCACGCGACCGGGCAGGGGGCCAGCCGGGTTCAGTGCATGCATCACCGGCCAGACCAGAAACGCCGCCAGCACCAGCACGGCACCAAACCAGGACATCAGGCGTTTCGACAGCCAGGTGTTGCGCAGGCTGGCGCGCAGCTTGCGGCGGCCGCTGGCAATTTCCTGCGGCAGGGCCTCCAGAAGTTCAAAGCTGAGCGCCAGGTCGTATCCCTCCGGCGGTTCCTGCACGATCAGCTCGAAGGGGCCGACGCTGATTGCCTGTCCGGGCCGCAGGCGCGCCACACGCTCGAACTGGCCGTTGATCTTGATCGTGCCGGTGGCCGCCTCGACAAAACACACGCCGTCGCTGGCGCGGCCAATGGTGGCGTGATGCAGGGCCACCCGTGGGTCGGCCAGATGCAATTTGCAATCGCTGCCGCGGCCGACGCGCAGCACATCGATCTCGAGGGTCTGCTCGGCGCGTGCCGCTTGACCCTGCCGGTTGCGCGTGATCTGGACCAGGAGCAGTTTCATCGTTGGCGCGCTACCAGTAGAAAAACACGGCAACGATGTGCGCCAGCAATGCCCCCAGCAGCGCAAACGACAGCGGCACATGCGCATACAGCCAGAGATCGAGCAGGGCCTTGAAGCGCACATCGTCGCGCGCCCGCTTGACCAGCTTCTGTTTGCGCAGCATCAGCGCATAAAGCGCATGATTTTGCTGTTGCGCTTCGCCCTTGAGTGTCTTGCCGGCGGCATTGATGAACGCGACCGCGCGCTGCGTCGGGCAATTGGCGGGGCGGCGGCTCAGTTGCGTCAGCACGCTGCCGCCGATGCGGGTATCGCGCACCGAGGCCTCGACGATTTTGACGAATTCGTCCGGCAGCGACAGGGCGACGCGGCGCAACTCGCGATCGAGGTCGGCAATTTTGAGAATGAGGCCGTCGCGCGTGTCTTCGCCCATGTTCTCGGTCATCAGGCTGGGGAAGCGCAGATAGGCGTAAACACCGAAAAATCCCGATACGATCACCATGATCATCAATGCGTAGGCAAGGGTGTGCACGTTCCAGCCGATCTGGAAGCCGGCGTGCAAGGTCGCGATCACGATCAGGCTGGTGCCCAAATAAACATGGGCCGACACCCAGCCGCGCAGTCCGCCGACATTGGCGCGATAGCGGCGTTTCTGCACGCCCAGCCACATCAGCGCCACGATCAGCGCGGCAGCGATACTGCCGAGCACATAGCCGACCGGGGAGCCGCCATATCGACCCACCGGCGAGCTATGGATGCTGTAGGCGACAATTGAGGCAATCACCAGCAATAACGCTATCTTCAGATAGCGATAGCGGCGATATTCAAGGAAAGTGCGGTGTTGCATTCCTCGGCCGGGCTCCCCTGCGATGAACAGCGCAGACTCTGTGGGCCGCATCGCCGCAAAACGGGCGCCGCGTCCCGGGTGCTGACGCTAGTGCCGCCGCGCCCCCTGTTATTTTCGTTTGGCTTGTGCTGCCTTATGCCGCCTCATATCGGCGGCCATGCCGACGATATGGGATTCCACGCGAGTGTATCCGCTTTCACCCCTGCAAAAAAGGGCCGCGCCAGCCACATTTACGGTATTGCCATGCCGGCCGGCAGTTACCGCGCGGGGTGCGCGTCGAAGCGCACGTTATAATCGCTCGCATTCCGAAAGCCCTCCTTCCTTTGACTTCGCCCGGTTCCCCGTGACTGCCTTTTTCGCGCTTGCCATATTGATGCTGTGCATCGCCCTTGCCTTTGTGCTGCTGCCCTTGTTACGCCGGCAGCGCGGTGAAGCGGCCGAGATTTCCGATGAAGCCAGCAATGTGGCGATCTTCCGCGCCCAGAAACGCGAACTGGACGAAGACTTCGCGCGCGGCGCCATCAGTGCTGCGGAACGCGACACCGCCGTCGCGGACCTGGGAACGCGCCTGATTGCCGAAGTGCCGGTGGTGACCGCGCCGGTGACGGCCGCCGTGCCGGCAAAGCGCCCGTGGATACTGGCAGGCCTGCTGGCGGTGGCCGTGGGGATCTCCGCGTTCGCGATGTATCGCAGCATCGGCACACCCGCGGCCCTGCAAATGGATACGGCGCTGCCGGCCCCGGCCGCCGGCCGCGATGCGCCGCTATCGGATATGCAGATTCTGGCCATGGTCGACAGCCTGGCGAAAAAAATGGAAGCCAACCCGAGCGACCCCAGGGGCTGGATCCTGCTGGCCCGTTCGCAGGCTGCGCTGGGCCGCATGCCCGAGGCGGTGCAGGCGTTCGAGCGCGCCAGCAAGCTGGTGCCCGGTGACGCGCAATTGCTGGCCGATTATGCGGATGCCACGGTGATGCTGCAGCAGGGCAATTTCGAGGGCAAGCCGATGGTGCTGATCAAACAGGCGCTGAAGGCGGAGCCCAACAATATGAAAGCGCTGGCGCTGGCCGGCACCGCCGAAATCAAGGCGGGCAGACGCGATGCCGCGCTCAAGTACTGGGAGAAGCTGAAAACCCTGGTGGCGAAAGATTCCGACGATTATCGCGAAATCGAAAATATCATCGCCGATGTGAAAAGCGGCAAAGCGTTGATGGCGGCCGCCGCGGACAGCGCGCAGGGCCGCGGCCCGGTGCCTTTGCCGAACCCGGGCACGCCGCCCGTCGCGCCCGGCGCCAGCGTCAGCGGACGCGTGATGCTCGATCCGGCCCTGGCGGCCAAGGTGGCGGCCGGCGATACGCTGTTTGTCTTTGCGCGCGCGGTGAACGGCCCGAAAATGCCGCTGGCGGTATTGCGCATCCCGGTGCCGGCGCAATGGCCGTATGCCTTCGAGCTTACCGATGCCATGGCGATGGCGCCGGGAATGAATCTGTCCTCCTTCCCGCAAGTCACCATCGATGCGCGCATTTCGAAGGCCGGCAATGCCATGCCGCAGGCGGGCGATCTGGCCGGGCAGAGCGCGCCGATCGCCCCGGGCGCGCGTGCCGTCGTGGTCAATATCGCGCGCGTGCTCCCCTAGCACCGCGTCAACGCGACATCAAAGCGGAATCGGGCACGGACGCGATGCAAGCACAGACTGCATTTGAATCTTCGGCGGCAAGCGGTGGGTCCGCAACCGGCTTGGCAGTTCGCGGCCTGGCGCTGGAACGCGGCGGTCGCGCATTGTTCACGGGCCTCTCGTTTTCCGTCGCGCCTGGCAACGGCCTGGTGTTGCGTGGCGCCAACGGCAGCGGCAAGACCAGCCTGTTGCGCATCCTGGCCGGCCTGACCCGGGCCGATGCGGGCGAAGTCGTGTGGAACGGCAAGGCGTGGCGTGGCGGTGGCGGCGATCAGCGCGCCGGCGGCCTCTATATCGGCCATGCCAATGCGCTCAAGGATGAATTGACGGCCGCGGAAAACCTGGCCGAGGCACTTGCCTTCGATGGCCTCAAGATCGATGACGAAGTGCAGGAGCTGGCGCTGGAACAGATGGGACTGCGATCGCGGCGGCAGGTGCCGGCGCGCCGCCTGTCGCAAGGCCAGAAGCGGCGTATCGGTCTGGCGAGATTGTCGCTGTCGGCAAAACCGCTGTGGCTGCTGGACGAGCCGACCAATGCGCTCGATACCGAGGGGGTGGCGATTTTTACGCGCCTGGTGCAGCAGCATCTGGCCGACGGGGGCGTGACTTGCATCGCCACCCATGTGCCGCTGGACCTGTCCGCCGGCGAACTCAACCTCGGCGAGGCGCCATGAGCGACGTCTTGATCGGGGCCGTGCATGCGCCGGAACGCGGCGCCTGGCTGGCCTTGCGCCGCGATCTGCATCTGGCGCTGCGTACGCGCGGCGAGGTGTTGCAGGTGCTGGTGTTCTTTGTGATCGTCGTCAGCCTGTTTCCACTGGCGATCGGGCCCGAGTCGGCCCTGCTGAAGCGTATCGCGCCCGGCGTGGTGTGGGTAGCGGCCCTGTTGTCGGTACTGCTGACCTTGCCGCGCCTGTTTGCGCAGGATTTTGCGGACGGCACCCTGGAGCAATTGGCGACCTCGCCCTATCCGCTGATCGGCATCGCCACCGGTAAAATAGGCGCGCACTGGCTGACCTCGGGCCTGCCCCTGACCCTGCTGTCCCCCCTGCTGGGACTGCAGTTCGGCCTCGATGGTCGCGAACTTGCGGTGATGGCGGCAGGTCTGATGTTGGGTACGCCGGTGTTGTCGATGCTGGGGGCGATCGGCGCGGCGCTCACGCTCGGGGTCAGGGGTGGCGCCATGTTGATGGCGCTGCTGGTGCTACCCTTGTACGTACCGGTGCTGATTTTCGGCGCCGGCGCAGTGGAGGCCTCGGCGGCGGGCATCGATGTCGCCGCCAATTTGTCGCTGCTGGGCGCGGCGCTGCTGCTGGGATTGCTGGCCGCACCGTTTGCGGCGGCGACAGCGATCCGCATCGCACTGGATTAAGCCGAATCTGAATGAACACAACCATCGTGGACAAAACGTCTTGAGCATTTTCCGTTACGCCTCACCCGCCGCCTTCTATCCGCTCGCCGGCCGCCTGATCCCCTGGTTCGCGGCGATTGCGGCCGTGCTCGGTGCGGTCGGCCTGTATCTGGGCCTGGTGGCGGCGCCGGTCGATTTCCAGCAGGGCGAGGTTTACCGCATCATTTTCATCCACGTCCCGGCGGCGTGGATGGGCATGTTCATTTACCTGCTGATGGCCATGTACGGCATCCTCGCCCTGACCTTCAACACGCGGCTGTCGGCGATGATGATGGAAGCGCTGGCGCCCACCGGCGCCATGTTCACCGCGCTGGCGCTGTGGACCGGCGCCCTGTGGGGCAAGCCGACCTGGGGTACGTACTGGGTGTGGGATGCGCGCATGACCTCGACCCTGATCCTGCTGTTTCTGTACGTGGGCTATCTGGCCCTGATCCACGCCATCGAGGACAAGAAACGTGCCGACAAGGCCGGCGCCCTGCTGGCGATCGTCGGCTCGGTGAATGTGCCGATCATTTATTTCTCGGTGCGCTGGTGGAACACCCTGCACCAGGGCTCCTCGGTCAATGCCGGTTCGTCGAAAATGGCCAGCCTGATGTTGCTGGCGATGCTGATCATGACCTTCGCCTGCTGGGCGTACACGATCGCGGTGGCGCTGGCGCGGGTGCGCGCCATCATCGTCGAGCGCGAGCACAACGCTGCCTGGGTCGGCCATCTGCGCGCCAACGCGACGGGTCAAATTGAAGGAAAAGCAGCGTGAATTTTGCCGAATTGTTTTCCCTGCAAGCGCGCGCGCTTTATATCTGGGGCGCATTCGGCGCATTTGCGCTGGTGCTGATGCTGGAGGTGCTGTTGCTGCGCGCGCGCCTGAAGCGGGCCGCGGATGAATTGCGCAGACAGCCGATGGGCGATAAACAGCCGGCGCCATCAGACAAGGGAATGAATCCATGAAAGCACGACATAAACGTTTTATCTGGATTGCGCTGGGCCTGTTGATTACCGCGACGGCGGTGACCCTGGTGCTGCGCGCCTTCAACTCGAACCTGGTGTTCTTTTTCACGCCCTCGGACATCGCCGCCAACAAGGTGCCGAAGGAACGCACCTTTCGGCTCGGCGGCATGGTCACCGCCGGCAGTCTGAAACGCAATGCGGATGGCTTGACCGTGAGTTTCAATGTCACCGATACGGTGAAGACGATTCCGGTCAGCTACACCGGCATCCTTCCCGACCTGTTCAAAGAGGGCAAGGGCGTGGTCGCCCAGGGCAAGGTCGGCGATGACGGCGTGTTTCGCGCCTCGGAAGTGCTGGCCAAGCACGATGAAAACTATATGCCGCCGGAAGCCGCCGAGGCGCTGAAGCGCGCCGGCAAGCCGATCGAAGGCGAAATGTTCGCCGGGCAAAAGCCGGTCGTCACCCAGCCCGCTGCACCGGCCCCATCCGGCGCCAAACCCTGAACGCGAAGGCATAACCATGATTCCTGAACTCGGCCATTTCTCGCTCATTCTCGCGCTATGTCTCGCGGTCCTGCTGGGTACGGTGCCCTTGGCGGGGGCTTTCCGTGGCGATGCGCGTCTGATGGCGATGGCGCGTCCACTGGCGCAGGGACAGTTCCTGTTCATTGCCTTTGCCTTCGCCTGTCTCGTCTATTCCTTTTACGTCAGCGATTTTTCGGTAGTCAATGTCGCCACCAATTCGAACACCCAACTGCCTTACTATTACCGCATCACCGCGAGCTGGGGATCGCATGAAGGATCGTTGCTGTTGTGGATGCTGATGCTGGGCGGCTGGACCTTTGCCGTGTCGATCCTGAGCCGCAACCTGCCGCAGGAAGTTATAGCCCGCGTACTGGCGGTGATGGGACTGGTTGCGATCGGCTTCCTCTTGTTTTTGCTCCTTACCTCCAACCCCTTTGAGCGCCTGCTGCCGGCCGCCGCAGAGGGGCGCGACCTCAACCCGCTGCTGCAGGACCCGGGCATGATCATCCACCCGCCGATGCTATACATGGGCTATGTGGGATTTTCGGTGGCATTCGCTTTCGCGGTGGCCGCCTTGCTCGGCGGCAAGCTCGATGCAACCTGGGCACGCTGGTCGCGGCCCTGGACCACGGCGGCGTGGATATTTTTGACGGTCGGCATTTGCCTCGGTTCGGCCTGGGCCTATTACGAACTGGGCTGGGGCGGCTGGTGGTTCTGGGATCCGGTGGAGAACGCGTCTTTCATGCCCTGGCTGGTGGGTACGGCATTGATCCATTCCCTGGCCGTCACCGAGAAGCGCGGCATTTTCAAGAGCTGGACGGTGCTGCTGGCCATCATCGCGTTCTCGCTGTCCCTGCTCGGCACCTTTCTGGTTCGTTCGGGCGTGCTGACCAGTGTGCATGCCTTCGCCACCGACCCGCGGCGCGGTGTGTTTGTGCTGGCGTTTCTGGTGATCGTGATCGGCGCCTCGTTGACGCTGTATGCCTGGCGGGCGCCCAAACTTGGTCTGGCAAAAGTACCCGGCGCGTTTACACTGACTTCGCGCGAATCGCTGCTGCTGGCCAACAATATCCTGATGGTGGTGGCGATGCTGGCGGTATTGCTGGGTACGCTTTATCCCCTGTTCCTGGATGCGCTGAAGCTGGGCAAGATCTCCGTCGGCCCGCCGTACTTCGATTCGGTGTTCTATCCGCTGATGGCGCCGGCCCTGTTCCTGATGGCGATTGGTCCGGTGGCGCGCTGGCGCAATGCGACCCTGCCGGAATTGGTGGTGCGCCTCAAATGGGCGGCGGCCGTGGCGGTGCTTTCCGCTTTGGTATTGCCCCTGGTGTTGGGCAAATGGGCACCGCTGATCGCGCTGGGCCTGTTGCTGGCGGGCTGGATCATCGCGGCCTCGGTCGCTGGCGTCCTGCATCGTTTCAAGGGCACGCCCGATGTCGGTTGGTGGGGCAAGATCAGGGCCAATAGCACCAGCTATTACGGCATGCATCTGGCGCATATCGGCATTGCCGTGTTCGTCATCGGTGTGACCATGGTGAAAGGTTTCGAGACCGAACGCGATGTGCGTATGGCACCCGGCGAAGTGGTCAAGCAGGATGGTTACGAGTTCAAGTTTGTGTCCATCGGCGAGGCGCCGGGACCGAATTACCGCGCCATTGTGGGACGCTTCGAGGTCAGCAAGAACGGCAAGGTCATCGAAGTGCTGGGACCGGAGAAACGTATCTATGCGGCCTCCGGCCAGACCATGACCGAGGCCGCCATCAGTGCCGGCTTCACCGGCGATTTGTACGTCTCGCTGGGCGAGCCGGTGGAAAACGCCACGGACGGCGCCTGGGGCGTGCGCATTTATGTGAAGCCCTTTATCGACTGGATCTGGTTCGGCTGTATTTTCATGGCCCTGGGCGGCGTGCTGGCCCTGGCCGATAAACGCTATCGGCCGAAGTTGAAGCGCAGCTCCGCATTGCAGGCGCCGATGCAGCCAGCAACGCCGCCAACAGCGCAACCGGCGGAAGGCCGCGCCGCGCCGCAGCCGCAGGCCGGAGATTGAGCGTGGCCAATCTCAATCTTGCCAAAGCCTGGCGCTATTTTTTGCCGCTGGCGATTTTTTTCGGCCTGATTTTTTTTCTGTGGCGCGGCCTGAGCCTCGACCCGCACGTCATTCCCTCGGCGCTGATCAACAGGCCCGCGCCGGATTTTTCCTTGCCGCAATTGCAGGCGCCGGACAGGAAATTGTCCGCCGCGGACATGAAGGGGCAGGTGTGGCTGCTCAATGTCTGGGGTTCCTGGTGCGTGTCCTGCCGCTATGAGCATCCGGTGTTGAATGCGCTGGCCAAGCAGCAACTGGTGCCGATCATCGGGCTCAACTGGAAGGACCGGCCCGAGGATGCGCGCGCCTGGCTGGAGAAATTCGGCAATCCCTACCAATTGTCGGTCAGCGATGCCGACGGCCGCGTGGCGATCAATTATGGCGTCTATGGCGCGCCGGAAACCTATGTTATCGACAAGGCCGGCATGATTCGCTACAAGTACACCGGCCCGATCTCGCCGGACGATCTGCGCGAGGTGATCGTTCCCCTGATCCGCGATTTGAAAAAGGCCTGAGCGCGCGTGAACTCTTCATTCGGTCCCGAGGGAAAAAATAGCAAGAACGCCATTTGGCGCGCATTTCCGGGCAAAAATGCCTCGAAACCCGCGCCAATGCTAGTGTTTTCCATTCCGCTTTTGTTGCCAACGCTGGCCTGGTTATCGGCGCTGTTGCTGGTTTTTTCGCTGCAGGCAAACGCACAAACCGCAACCCCGCCTATGCCCCCTGCGCCGCCCGAACTGGAAGCGCGCCTGAAAAAACTCGAGACCGAACTGCGCTGCCTGGTGTGCCAGAACCAGACCCTGGCGGAATCGCCCGCCGGACTGGCCGGCGATCTGCGCCGCGAAATTCGCCTGCTGGCGGATGCCGGGAAATCGAACGAGGAAATCAAGCAACACCTGCGGGAGCGCTATGGCGACTTCGTGCTGTACCGCCCGCCGGTGGACAGCAAGACCTGGCTGCTCTGGTTCGGCCCCTTTGGGTTGCTGTTCGGCGGCGGCGGATTGCTGTGGTGGATTTCGCGCCAGCGCCAGGCGCTGGCCGCATCGACGCCGACGGTGCGGCTGTCGGCGCAGGACGCGGCGCGCGCCCGGGCATTGCTGGGCGAAGATGAAAATATTGCCGCCGGAAAAATCCTGCGTTCCGACGACGATATCCGTCGCTTGCTGAAAACGGCGCGCACCATTGCCGTGGTCGGACTCTCCGGCAATGAATCGAAACCCAGCTTCGGCGTCGCCCGGTATCTGCAGGCGCAGGGCTACCGCATCATCCCGGTGAACCCGGCGAGCGCCTGGGGCGACAAGCAGATCCTCGGCGAGAAGTGCTATGCCTCGCTGCGCGATATCCCGCAGGACATCGTGGGGAAAATCGATATCGTCGACTGCTTCCGCAAGTCCGGGGATATTCCGCCGATTGCCGAGGATGCGATCGCGGTCGGCGCAAAGTGTTTGTGGATGCAGCTCGATATCGTCAACGATGCGGCCGCGGCGCGCGCGATGGCGGCGGGACTGGACGTGGTGATGAACCGCTGCACCCTGGTCGAGCACCGGCGCCTGCTCAGCTGAAGTTTGGGCCGCGGGTGCGCCGAAGACTACAATCGGCAACATCAATACCGAGGAGAAATTCACATGGCGACTTATCTGCTCTGGGCGATTGCCGGATTCGTGCTCATCATCGTCGAACTGATGAGCGGCACGTTCTATCTGCTGGTGCTGGGTATCGCTGCGCTGGTGGGCGCCTTGGCGGCCTATTTCGATGCGGCGCTATGGGTACAGGTAATCATCGCCTCCGTCGTCGCGTTGGCCGGTATTTTTGCGGTGCGTCGCTGGTGGGGCGCACGCCCAAAGGCCGGCCACTCGAGCAACAGCCTCGATATCGGCCAGACCGTGGTGCTCGAATCCTGGGTCAATCAGGCGGCCGGCATGGCGCGCGTCCGCTACCGCGGCAGCACCTGGGATGCAAAGGTGGATTCCGGCGCCGCGATCGACGATGTGTTGATCATCAAATCGCAGGAAAACGGCGTGCTGCAGGTATCGGCGAAACACTGAGCGGGCTTGAACCCGCCGGCATCGGTCGATGTGAACCAAAACAAGGAGAACACCATGTTTGCCAAGCTTATCGGCGTCATTGTCGCCACCGTCATCATCGCCTTCATACCGGGCGCCAGCGGCTTTGCCATTCCGTTCTTTTTCCTGGGCACCGTCATCGTCTTCGTGATCGAGGGTGTGCGCCTGGTGCCGCAGCAGAACGCCTGGGTGGTCGAGCGCATGGGCAAGTTTCATCGCGTGCTGGAACCCGGGCTGAACGTGATCGTGCCGTTTTTCGATCGTGTCGCCTATCGCCATATGCTCAAGGAAATTCCGCTGGATATCCCCGAGCAGGTATGCATCACCCGCGACAATACGCAGCTCGCGGTGGACGGCATCATCTACTACCAGATCATCGATCCCAAGCTCGCCAGCTATGGCTCCAGCGATTATGTGCTGGCCATCAGCCAGCTCGCGCAGACGACACTTCGTAGTGAAATCGGCAAGATGGAGCTGGACAAGACCTTCGAATCCCGCGATGACGTCAACCGCAAAGTGGTCAGCGTGCTCGACGAGGCCGGCCGCACCTGGGGAGTGAAAGTACTGCGTTACGAGATCAAGAACCTGACGCCGCCGGAGGCGATCCTGCGCTCGATGCAGGCGCAGATCACCGCTGAGCGCGAGAAGCGCGCGCTGATCGCCAAGTCCGAGGGCCAGAAGCAACAGGAGATCAACCTGGCCGAGGGCCTCAAGCAGGCCGACATCCTGAAGTCGGAGGGCGGGAAGACGGCGGCGATCAACAAGGCGCAGGGCGAGGCGTTGGCCCTGACCACGGTCGCCGAAGCCACCGCCAGCGCGGTGCGTCAGGTGGCGGCAGCCTTGAGCGCCGAGGGCGGCCAGCAGGCGGCCAATCTGAAAGTGGCCGAGAAGTACATCGAACAATTCGGCCATCTGGCCAAGGCGGGCAACACGCTGATCATTCCCGCCACCCTGTCCGACGTAGCCGGCATGATCTCGGCCGCCATGACCGTGCTCGACAAGACCCGTCAAGGCGGCACCTCGGCGAAATAGTGGCGCGAGTCGCGCGGGTTAGCGGCTAGGCCGGGTAGATCGCGCCCAGCCGCGCAGCGTGGCGGGCGCCGGTGGTGGCGCGCAGATCCACCGGCTGGCGGGTGATGGCCTGCTTCGCCAGCCAGGCGAAGGCCAGTGCTTCGACTTGTTGGGCGGGTACCCCATGGATATCGGTTTTTTCCACCGGCCCGTTCGTAAATTTCGCCGCCAGTTGCCGCATCAGCGCGCTGTTATACGCGCCGCCGCCGCAGACCAGCAAACGCTTTGCAGCCGGCGCATGGCGCACGAGGTGCTCGCCGATGGCGCTTGCGGTCAATGCCAGCAAGGTGGCCTGCACATCGACGGGGGCTTCATCGCCGTTCAGATGCCGCGCCAGCCAGTCCGGGTTGAACAAGTCGCGGCCGGTGCTCTTGGGCGAGGGGAGATGAAAATATTTCTCGCCCTGAAGACGCTCCAGCAGCGGCCGTAGCACTTGGCCTTGGGCCGCCCAGGCGCCGTCTTCATCATGGGTTTTTTGGTGGTGCTGCGCGATCCATGCGTCCATCAGGCAATTGCCCGGCCCGCAGTCGAAGCCCCAGGCTGGACGCGCCGGTTCAAGCATGGTCAGATTGGCAATGCCGCCGATATTGACGACTACCCGCGTTTCATGGGCCGAGCGGAATATGCCGTCGTGAAAAGCCGGCACCAGGGGGGCGCCCTGGCCGCCGGCGGCGATATCGCGGCTGCGGAAATCCGCCACCACATCGATGCCGCACTGTTCGGCCAGCCGCGCCGGGTTATTGAGCTGAACGGTGAAACCGAGATCGGGGCGATGCCGGATGGTCTGGCCATGGCAGCCGATGGCGATGACATCGCCGGCATCTTTGCCCGTGCTGCTGAGCAGGCCAGCGACCACTTGGGCATAAGTATCTGCGAGCTGGTTGGCCGCCAGCTGGCTGCGTTCAATTTCCTTGTCGCCCGGGGTATTGAGGGCAAGCAGTTCGCGGCGCAACGCGGCGCTGAACGGTGCGCTGTTGAACCCCAGGATATGCGGTGTCGCAGCGGAAAAATCGGCCAGGATGGCATCGGCACCGTCCAGCGAAGTGCCGGACATGATGCCGATATAAAGTGCGTCCCTGTCCAATAGCTGCAAGCCGGCTGCGTGCTACTCGAATTGCCCGAAACTGGCGTCGCGGATCAGCGTCAGGCGCTCGCCCTGAACTGCGGCGGAGGCACGGAAAGCGGCGAGATACTTCGGCGGCAGCGGATCGGCCTTGGGCAAGGCAATGCGCATCGGGTCCCGCTGCGTGCCGGCGATCTTGAATTCGTAGTGCAGATGCGGCCCGGTCGCCCAGCCGGTGGCGCCGACATAGGCAATGGTCTGGCCCTGGCTGACATGCGTGCCGCGCCGTACGCCATTGGCGAAACCGGACAGATGTCCATAAAGGGTGCTGACGCTGCCGGCATGGCGGATTTCGACCACATTGCCGTAGCCGCCCTTGACGCCGACGTATTCAACGGTCCCATCGGCGGTGGCCCACACCGGCGTGCCGCGCGGGGCGGCGAAATCGGTGCCGGTATGTGCTCGCCAGTTCTTGAAAATGGGGTGCAGCCGTCCACCGAAGCCCGAGGAGATGCGCGAAAACGCCAAAGGCGAACGCAGGAAGGACTTGGCGCGGTTTTGCCCGTCGGCGGAGAAATAGGCGTCGTGTCCCTCTTCATCGGTGAACAGGAAAGTCTCGAATTTCCTGTCGCGATTGAAAAACTCCGCCGACAGTACGCGGCCGGGACGCAGGAACTCGCCGTCCTGATAAAGCATTTCGTAGATCACGGAAAAACGGTCGCCGCGGCGCAGGTCGATATGGAAATCGATATCCGTCGAAAAAATGCGCGCGATTTCGTTGGCAATGGCATCCGGGATGCGTGCTTCGTCGGTGGCGCCATATAACGATGATTTGATGGTGCCGGTGCGCTGCACCGTTTCGACGGTCGGCGTCAGCTTCTTTTCCTGGGCAGTAAAGGTTTCATCCTGGCGCGCGACTTCCAGAAACTGGTCCGGGCTGTACAGGTATCGCAGTGACTGAAGTTCGCCGTCGGCATCGGTTACCGCCTGCACGGTGCGCCCGGGGCGCAGCTGAAAGATGCTGCGGGCTGCCGGCGTGGTGCGCAGGAAGTTGAATGCCGCGTTGTCGTTTACATTGAGGCGTTGCAGCAAAGTGGCCACGGTATCGCCGCGCTGGATGCGCTCGCTGCTGCGGAACTGCTCATCGTCGACCAGCGATTCGGTGAACGGCGGCAAGGCCAGGGCTTCAATTACCTCATGTCGCGGCACGCTTTCCAGCTGCGTATCGGAGGCGACACCGAACGCCGTCAGGACGCCAAAAACCGGCAGCGCGAACAGTACACCAATGGCGATCAAGGCTCGCTTGGGCGCTGCATCCCATAGGCCCTTGCCCTGCTTTTGCGCTAAGATTTTGAATTCTGCGAAAGTCATCGACGCCTTGGTAGTTGCCCGCAATGTTGAGAAATCAAGCTGCCAATATTCGGCAAGGCGTTGAAGAATAACAGAAATGCAGTCGCGCCGTGTCGGCGCCCTTGTCACCAGCCGGAATCCCCCATGAGCGACCCCGAGAAGATTGAAGCCGCGCTTGCCGTCATCAAGCGTGGCGCCGATGAATTGATTGTCGAAGCCGATATGCGCAAAAAGCTGGAAGGCGGGCGTCAGTTGCGCATCAAGCTGGGCCTCGATCCGACGGCGCCCGATCTGCACCTCGGCCATACGGTGGTGCTGAATAAGATGCGGCATTTGCAGGATCTGGGCCATCAGGTCATTTTTCTGATCGGCGACTTTACCTCGATGATCGGCGATCCCAGCGGCCGCAATGCCACCCGCCCGCCGCTGACGCGCGAACAGATCGAGGCCAATGCCAAGACCTATTTTGCCCAGGCGAGCCTGGTGCTGGATCCGGAAAAGACCGAAATCCGCTACAACTCCGAGTGGTGCGACCCGCTGGGCGCGCGCGGCATGATCCAGCTGGCCTCGCGCTGGACGGTGGCGCGCATGCTGGAGCGCGACGATTTCACCAAGCGTTACCAGGACGGCGTACCAATATCGGTGCATGAATTCCTTTACCCGCTGATGCAAGGCTACGACTCGGTGGCGCTGAAGGCCGACCTGGAACTCGGCGGCACCGACCAGAAATTCAATCTGCTGGTCGGACGCGAATTGCAAAAACAATATGGACAGGAACCGCAGTGCATCCTGACCATGCCCCTGCTCGAGGGCCTCGACGGCGTGGAAAAGATGTCCAAATCCAAGGGCAACTATGTGGGCATCACCGATGCGGCTGTCGATATGTTCGGCAAGCTGATGTCGATTTCGGACGTGATGATGTGGCGCTATATCGAGTTGCTTTCCTTCAAGCCGCTGGATGCGATTGCCGGCTGGAAGCGGGATGTCGAGGGGGGTAAAAATCCGCGTGACATCAAGGTGGTATTCGCGCAAGAAGTCGTTGCACGTTTCCATTCGGTAGCCGAGGCAGACCGCGCCTTGGCCGATTTCGAGGCGCGCCATCACGGCGGCATTCCCGAGGACTTGCCGGAAGTGGCGCTGTCCATCGAGGGAGAGGCGATCGGCATCGCCCAATTGCTCAGGCAGGCAGGGCTCACCCCCAGCGCGTCGGAGGCCAATCGAATGATTGAGCAGGGCGGGGTCAAGCTCGACGGTGAAAAGATCGCCGACAAAGCGCTTACCTTGGCCAAGGGGGTGACTGTCGTCGCCCAAGTAGGCAAGCGAAAATTCGCGCGCATAACGTTGCGCTGAAATAGTTTTCAGCGCACCTTTGAAATTAATCTGCAAAAGGGGTTGACCGGGTTTACCCGACTCGGCATAATGGCAATCCTTCGTCGCACAACGCGAAGCGCAACAAAAAGCGGTAAATGCGTTGGCGGCGAATCGTTCTTTAAAAACACAAACAATCGATTAAGGTGGGTACTGTGTATTGGGGTGCCGCTTGATTGCGCGGGGTGGTGGGGGTTAAACCTTGCTGTTCTGATTGGCAATCGAGTTGGTTTGAACTCGAAACATTGAAGTAC
>DASWEY010000007.1:0-48819 GCA_036394575.1 Usitatibacteraceae bacterium
CAAACACCGCGCCAATGCTGGAGTTTGTCTTTTTATGCTGTTGTCGCCGATAGCCGCTTTCGATGTGCAGTCGTTGCTCAACGCGTACTGGCAGGCGCTCTGTTCGCCATTGTCTCGCCCAGGCGGATGCCGCGTGCCGGCGTCCACTCGGGATTGAATTGCAACTTGTCGTTCGGAAACAGCAGCACCACGGTTGAACCGAGCAGAAAGCAGCCCATTTCCGTGCCTCGTTCCAACATCACGTTCTGCTGTTCATAGTGCCATTCGCGGATTTTTTTTCCGCGCGGCGGATTGATCACACCATGCCAGACGGTGGCCATGCTGCCGACGATGGTGGCGCCAAC
This sequence comes from Usitatibacteraceae bacterium, assembly GCA_036394575.1. Taxonomy (GTDB): domain Bacteria; phylum Pseudomonadota; class Gammaproteobacteria; order Burkholderiales; family Usitatibacteraceae; genus UKL13-2. The sequence continues at coordinate 345 of DASWEY010000007.1, forward strand.
CAGGATCAGCGCGAAAGGGCCATGCGCCGACTCGAATATGCAGACCACGCGCTCATTGCGGGCGAACAGGCCGGGAACGCCGCGCGCGGTGACGGGATTGACCGAGAACAACGCACCGGGTACATGGATCATGCGCAGCAGGCGGCCGTCGCAGGGCATATGGATGCGATGGTAATCGCGCGGGCTCAGATACAAGGTGGCAAAGCTGCCGTTCTCGAACTGCGCCGCCAGGTCCCGGTCGCCGCCGACCAGGGCGACGGTCGAATAGCGATGCCCCTTCGCCTGGAATATCTGATCCTGTTCAATGGCGCCAAACTGGCTGATAGTCCCGTCGACCGGGCAGATGAATTCCGCTGCCGCCAGCGGCCGCACATCGCTGCGCAGGGCGCGCGTGAAAAACGCGTTGAAGCTTGGATAGCTTGCAATGTCCGGGTTTTCTGCCTCGTCCATATTGACGCCGTAACGACCGACAAACCAGCGGATCAGGCGGGTCGTCATTCCACCCGCACGGGCGTTGGCGATTTTCCCGGCCAGCCAGGTCAGGGCTTGCTTGGGCAACAGGTACTGCGGCAATACGGCGAGGCGGTCGGACACAGTGGATACCGGTGACAGAGACAGGCGCAGATTATAAACGCCGCGCGTGGTGACGTTCGCCCGCAAAATCTGGGGCCTGAAAAAGAACAGACCGGGAGACCGGCCTGTTCTTTGTGTCGATCGTTGTTCCGATCAGTTCTTGGCCTGATCGACCAGCTTGTTTTTCTTGATCCACGGCATCATGCTGCGCAGCTTGGCGCCCACTTCCTCGATCGGGTGCTCGGCCAGCAGACGGCGGCGCGCATTCAGGGTCGGCGCGCCGGCCTTGTTCTCGAGAATGAAGTTCTTCGCATATTCGCCGGTCTGGATGTCCTTCAGCACCTCGCGCATCGCCTTGCGGGTTTCATCGGTGATGATTTTCGGGCCGCTGACGTACTCGCCGTACTCGGCATTGTTCGAAATCGAATAATTCATATTGGCGATACCGCCTTCGTAAATCAAATCGACGATCAACTTGGTCTCGTGCAGGCACTCGAAGTAGGCCATCTCCGGCGAGTAACCGGCCTCGACCAGTGTTTCGTAACCGGCCTTGATCAGTTCGACAATGCCGCCGCACAGCACGGTCTGTTCGCCGAACAGATCGGTCTCGGTCTCTTCGCGGAAGTTGGTCTCGATCACGCCGCCGCGCGAGCCACCGATCGCCTTGGCATACGACAGCGCCAGGTGGCGCGCCTTGCCGGATTGATCCTGATGAATTGCGATCAGCGCCGGCACGCCGCCGCCGCCGACATAGGTCGAGCGCACCAGGTGGCCCGGGCCCTTGGGCGCAATCATGATCACATCCAGATCGGCACGCGGCGTAACCACGCCATAGTGCACATTGAAGCCGTGGGCGAAGGCCAGCGCTGCGCCCTTCTTGATATTCGGCGCCACTTCGTTCTTGTATACCTCGCCGATATTCTCGTCCGGCAGCAACATCATTACCAGATCGGCGGTCTTGACCGCGTCTGCGACTTCGGCAACCTTCAGGCCGGCTTTTTTCGCCTTGTCCCAGGACGCCCCGTCCTTGCGCAAACCGACGGTGACCTTGACGCCGGATTCATTCAGGTTTTGCGCGTGGGCGTGGCCCTGTGAGCCGTAACCCACGATGGTGACTTTCTTGCCCTTGATAAGGGAAAGATCGCAATCTTTATCGTAATAGACTTTCATTTCAGTTCCTGTAGATGACTAACAAAAATTGGGGATTCCGCCAACGCCGCACGACGCGCCGGCGGTTCAAACCTTGACGACCCATTCGCCGCGGCCGATACCGCAGGCGCCGGTGCGCACGGTTTCCAGGATCAGCGAGCGATCCAGCGCTTCCAGAAAACCATCGAGCTTGTCGCCGGTGCCGGTGAGCTCGATGACATAGGTTTTCTCGGTGACGTCGATCACGCGCGCGCGGAAAATATCGGCGATTCGCTTCAGTTCTTCGCGATCCTTGCCGACCGCGCGCAGTTTCACCAGCATCAGCTCGCGCTCGACATGCTTGCCTTCGTTGAGGTCGACGATTTTGACGATGTCGACCAGTTTGTTGACCTGCTTGGTGATCTGCTCGACGACCTCGTCGGAACCCGAGGTGACGATGGTCATGCGCGACAGCGTCGCGTCTTCGGTGGGCGCCACCGTCAGCGATTCGATGTTGTAGCCACGCGCAGAGAACAGTCCTGCCACGCGCGACAAGGCGCCGGATTCGTTTTCAACCAGCAAGGAGAGGATATGGCGCATTTCGATGAAGTCGTTGGAATTATTTTGGGGCGAAACCGCCCGCGGCCCATGGACCGGGGCAGCAGGCAGACGTGATCAGAGGTCTTCGGCCAGAATCATTTCGCTGATGCCCTTGCCGCCCGGCACCATCGGAAACACATTCTCGGTCTGGTCGGTAATGAAGTTCATGAACACTAGGCGATCCTTCATCGCGAATGCTTCCTTGAGCGCACCCTCGACATCGCCGGGTTTTTCGATCTTCATGCCGACGTGACCATAGGATTCCGCGAGTTTCACGAAGTCCGGCAACGCATCCATATAGGATTCCGAATGGCGGTTACCATGGAAGAATTGCTGCCACTGGCGCACCATACCCAGGTAACGATTGTTGAGCAGGATCACCTTGACCGGCAGGTGATACTGCTTGCAGGTCGACAGTTCCTGAATGTTCATCTGGATCGAGCCTTCGCCGGTAATACAGGCGACATCGAGCTCCGGGAACGCCAGTTTGCACCCCATCGCATAGGGCAGGCCCACACCCATGGTGCCCAGCCCGCCGGAATTGATCCAGCGGCGCGGCTTGTCGAAAGGGTAGTACTGTGCCGCCCACATCTGGTGCTGGCCGACGTCCGAGGTCACGATCGCATCGCCTTTCGTCACCTGCCAAAGTTTTTGCACCACATACTGGGGCTTGATGATTTCGCTGGACGTCCTGTATTTCAAACAATCCTTGGCGCGCCATTCCTCGATCTGCTTCCACCAGGCCGCTACCTTGCCGGGTTTTTGCTCGGCGGCCTTGAGCTGCGCCAGCAGGTCGATGACCACATCCTTGATATTGCCGACGATCGGTACATCGACCTTGATGCGCTTGGAAATCGACGAGGGATCGATATCGATATGAATGATCTTGCGCGTCGGATTGCCGGCATTGAAATGTGCCGGATTGCCGATGACACGGTCGTCGAAGCGCGCGCCGATGGCGATCAGGACATCGCAATTCTGCATCGCCATATTGGCCTCGACCGTGCCGTGCATGCCCAGCATGCCGAGGAACTGCCGGTCCGAGGCCGGGTAGGCGCCAAGCCCCATCAGGGTGTTGGTGCAGGGATAGCCCAGATGGCGCACCAATTCCGTGACCAACTCGGCGGCATCGCCCAGGATCGCCCCACCGCCGATATAGATCATCGGCCGCTCGGCATTGAGCAGCAGCTGCATGGCTTTCTTGATCTGTCCGCTGTGACCTTTGTTGACCGGGCGGTATGAACGCATTTCCACTGTATCCGGGTAATGGAACGGCGTTTTGGCCATCGATACGTCTTTGGGAATATCGACCACGACCGGTCCTGGCCGACCTGTGGTGGCGATAAAGAATGCCTTCTTCAGCGTCACCGCCAAGTCGGCCACGTCCTTGACCAGGAAATTGTGCTTGACGCAGGGACGCGTGATGCCGACCGTATCGCATTCCTGAAACGCATCCTGCCCAATCGCGTAAGTAGGTACTTGCCCGGTGATGATGACCATCGGGATGGAATCCATATAGGCGGTAGCGATACCGGTGACCGCATTGGTCACGCCGGGTCCGGAGGTCACCAAGGCCACGCCGGGCCGGCCGGTTGCACGCGCATAGGCATCGGCAGCATGAACAGCAGCCTGTTCATGACGTACGAGAATGTGCTGGAAGCTTTCCTGCTTGTAAATTTCGTCGTAGATGACCAGCACGGCGCCGCCGGGATAGCCGAATACGAATTCAACGTTTTCGGCCTTGAGCGCACGACAAAGTATTTCAGCGCCAGAAAGGGACTGATGGGCAGCGGCAGTCTGTAACTGCGGTAATTCCGAGAGTTTCATAGTAAGTTCGCAATGAGCGGGCAAAAACCGGAAACGGCATCCGGCGCGCTTGCATGGCACGCTGATATGGGCGTTTCCCCGAGATCGTATTGGGCTCGTACCGTTGTGCGGCCTGATGGGCACCCAAAACCTACTCACCGCGTTCAATCCGGAATTGCCGGGGGTCGCCCAGAGGATTGTGCAGTGCAGAATTTCATACCATACCGATTGACGGCAGGCTGGTCAAGCGTGTCGGCATGCCGCACCGGCTGAAACTTGCTAGACTCACGCGCAGCAGCAGGCGGATGTCCACAATCCGCACTTTCTAATTAGACCTGCGAGGGGATTTCTGGCTACTGCAAAGGAAATGTCGGAATTTTTGGCGTCCGTCGAACGACGGGCTTTCAAGCAGGCCGTGTTCGCCGTAAAGAACGATGAATCCGCGCTGGACATTGTCCAGGATGCGATGATGAAACTCGCCGAAAAATACGCCGCCAAACCGGGCGAAGAGCTGCCGATGCTGTTTCAACGCATCCTGCAGAATACAATCCGTGACTGGTACCGTCGCAGCAAGGTGCGTTCCACCTGGACCACACTTTTTTCATCCTTCGGCGGAAGCGGCGAGGACGAGGACGATCGCGATTTTCTGGAAACTTTGGAGTCCGAGGACAACTCCAATATCCCGGTCACCCCCGCCGACCAGCTGGAACAGGTGCAAACCCTGAAAATTATCGAGGAAGCCATTGAACGGCTGCCGGCACGTCAACGCGAAGCGTTTATGTTGCGTTACTGGGAGGAATTGGATGTTGCGGAGACCGCAGCGGCGATGGGCTGCTCCGAAGGGAGCGTTAAAACTCACTGTTCGCGAGCGGTGCATGCGCTTTCACTGTTGCTCCGAGCAAAGGGTATCACGCTGGATTCGATCCCCAGGCCCGCCTAAATAATCAGGCTAAGATCATGAATGAAAAAGAGTTTTCTCAAAAAATTACGCGCACACTGAACTGGGGCCTGACTCGCCTTGAAGATGACAAGCTGGCCAAGTTGCGCGCAGCGCGCCAGCAGGCCATGTCCCGGTACCGTGAACCCGTCAACGTTCTAGGCTTGGTTACGGTTTCAGGTCAAACGCTGAATATATCGTCATGGGTTCGCAAGCCCTTGTTTTGGCTACCCATATTGGCCATCGTGGCATTGTTTGCGAGCTATTCCTTCAACTCGGATGACGATATTGTCGATGACACGGGTGAGCTGGATGCCCGCTTGCTCACCGGCGAACTTCCCATCAATGCCTTTCTCGACAAGGACTTCCAATCGTGGGTGAAAGACTCATCGCGCTGATTGCTGCAGTTGCCGTAGTCATTGCGGCGGCGTTCACGTCTTTTTCCGTTTCCGCACAGACCCCACTCGCAGCAGGCAAGACCAGTCCGCCGCCTTCCAAGGTCAAATGGAGCAAGATTCCTGCGCCTGAGCAGAAAGTGCTCGCACCGCTGGAAAAAGATTGGGACCGCTTCGGGCCCCGCCAGCAGCGCAAGCTGATTGGCGCCGCCAAGACCTATCCCAAACTGGCCCCGATCCAGCAAGAGCGCTTTCAGGAACGCCTCAAGGAATGGACCTCGTTGACGCTGGAACAGCGCAACGCCGCACGCAGCAAGTACAAGGATCTTTCCAAGCTGCCGCCCGAAAAGCAGTACGAAATACGCGAACGCTGGAATGAAAAGGCCCAGGCCAAGGCTGAAACCGCCGCTCCGGCCCAAGCCTCTCCTGCCGCTGCGAAGTAGTAGGTTCGTGGCCCCTACTTCGCCGGCGCGCGACGCCACGGCGGGCAGCAAGCCGCCTCATTTGCAGGCCCCACCGCTATGGAGACGCCTTGCCGCCCTCCCTTATGAAGGCTTGCTACTGCTCGCAATCGGCATAGTGGCGGCGTTTCCGACTGCCGGCCTTAAGGGTTTAACGCTTACGGGGATACCGAACCTGGCATTCAAGCTTTGTCTGCTCGCGATCAGTGCCGTCTATTTCATCTGGTTTTGGCGGCACGGCGGCCAAACCCTGCCGATGAAAACCTGGCGGTTCAAGGTCGTTGACTTGCGGGGTCAGCCTCTGCGGACGGCACGGGCAATCCTGCGATTCCTGTGCGCCCTGTTGCTATTCGGCCCTGCTGCAATCGGACTCGTATTGCTGTTCTTTCCCCACCGGGTCAGTCCGACCATTACGATGTGGGCATTCCTGCCCATGATCGCCGATATCTGGTGGAGCCGATTCGATGCCCAACGGCAATATCTTCACGACCGCCTGGCCGGCACGCGGCTGGTCGATGTCACATCAGGCTGACCGAACCTCCGCGCGATAACGCCTCGGCAATTGCACCGCGTACTCCTTCAACCCGATCAGGGCAAGCGCGATCAAAAGAAATACCAGCAAAGGCGCGGATGCGGACAAAAGCGGTGGCCAGTCGTTCAGGGTCGTCAGATGCGAGGTTAACTGGCTGATGAAATTGAAGCCCAGTCCGATCATGATCCCTAGCAGCAGCCGGGCGCCGACGCCACCCGCCCGGTTGGACTGAATTGCAAACGGAATTGCCAACAACATCATGATAATAACGGCAGCGGGCTGGAAAACCTTGCCCCAAAGCGCCAGTTCATAACGAGTGCTGCTTTGCTTGTTGTCGCGCAGATGGTCGATATAGGCCCACAGATTGGCAATCGACATTTCATTGGGATCCACACGCAGCACCGACAGCAGATCCGGCGTCATCACGGAATTCCATTGCGCAGTCGGCAGATTTTCGATGCGGGCGCGCGAATTTTCGAATGTCGTCTTCTCCACATCCTTCAGCACCCAGCGATTATTGGCCGCATAAGTGGCGCTCTTGACGATACTGATCGAAGTCAGGCGGCTGGCATGGTCGAACTCGTAAATGCGCATGTTGAGCAGTTGCGTGTCCGGCGTGACCGTCTGGATATTGACGAAGGAAAGATCGTCCTTCACCCAGAATCCCGAACGGAATTCCCCACCCCTTACCGAACTGGTCGCGGCCAGTCGCAATCGCTTCGCCGCCTCCTCCGAGGCCGGCGCCACAAATTCGCCGAAAGTAAAAATCAGCGCAGAGAAAGCCAGTCCCAGCAGCACGGCGAAACCAGCCAGCCTGGTCAGCGACAGCCCCGAGGCACGCATCACCGTCAGTTCTGACTGGGCGGACAGCCGCGAAATTGCCAGCAGTGTGCCCAGCAAGGCGGCGACGGGAAAGATTACCACCACATGCGAAGGCTGCGACAGCGTCACAAAAGCCAGGGCCATCGACAGGTTGTAATTGCCCTTGCCCAGCTCGCCAAGCTCGCGGATCAGATCGAACAGCGCGAACAGGGCAAGCAGCGCCACCAGCAGCAGCGCGGTGGCAATGAATATTTCCTTGGCTAGGTAGCGTAACAGGGTCGTCATCGAAACAATTTTCTCATCCTGAACACCCGGAATGGATGATCAGGTCGCTCATTATCACTGCTTATGCGGGCGCAGGCAAAATCATCTCGTCATGCCGCTCTTTTTGCAGTCATTTGACCACCAGCGCCAATAAAAAAGCCCGCTTGCGCGGGCTTTGAACCAAGCGATCTTCCTCAATTGGCGTCGTGATCGATCTTCCGATCCTTCGTTTCCCTGAGGAACAGCGTGCCGATGACAAGGGTCATGACCGCAATACCGATCGGATACCAGAGGCCATAGTAGATATCGCCCGACGCCGCCACCATGGCGGTGGCGAGCAGGGGCAGCATGCCGCCGAACCACCCATTACCTATATGGTAAGGCAGCGACATGGAGGTATAGCGAATTCGCGTCGGAAACAGTTCGACCAGAAATGCCGCTATTGGCCCATACACCATCGTCACGTAAATCAACATGATGAACAGGATCAGCAGGGTCATTCCATAGTTGATTTTGTCCTTGTTCGCCGGACCCGGATAACCCGTCGCCTTAAGCGCTTCATTTCCCTTCGCCGCATCCCACTTGCCTTTGATCTCGATATCGCCGATCTTGACGACAACCGGCTCACCAGCTACGCCCGGCAAGGATTGGAACGATAGCCCCGACTTTGTCAGGAAATCCTTGGCCTGATCGCAATCGCTGAATTTGCTCCAGGGACCGACGAACATGTGGAAGTTGCAATTGTCCGCGGACACGGTAATAGGCGTCTTGGTCGCGTAGGTTTCCAGCGCGGGATTGACGTAATGGGTCAGTGCCTGGAACAGCGGGAAATACGTCAATGCAGCAATCAGGCAGCCTGCCATGATGATCTTGAGTCGGCCAATCTTGTCGGACAGCCAGCCGAAAAAGATGAAGAAAGGCGTGCCCAGCAACAGTGAGACCCCGATCAGCGTATAGGCGGTAAGGTAATCCACCTTGAGCGTGATGGTAAGAAAGAAAAGCGCGTAGAACTGTCCGGTGTACCACACCACCCCTTGCCCCGCAGTGGCGCCGAGCAGCGCCAGCAGCACAAATTTGTTGTTTGGGTATTTGAGGAAGCTGTCGGTAAGCGGAGCCTTGGAACCCTTGCCTTCGGCTTTCATCTTCTGGAATACCGGCGATTCATTCAGCTTCAACCGGATGTAAACGGAGAAAACCAGCAGTATGATTGACACCAGGAACGGAATACGCCATCCCCAGTCGGCGAACACTTTCGTTTCCATCTGCGTACGGCAGATCCCGATCACGGCCAGCGCAAGGAAAAAGCCGAGCGTTGCTGTGGTCTGAATCCAGCTGGTGTCGTACCCGCGCTTGCCTTCCGGCGCGTGCTCGGCAACATAGGTCGCCGCCCCGCCGTACTCACCACCCAGCGCCAATCCCTGTAACAGACGCAGGCTCACGAGCAAAAAAGGCGCCAGCCAGCCGATGCTCTCGAACGTCGGCAGGAAACCCACCGCAGCTGTCGAAAAACCCATGACGAGAATGGTCACCAGGAAAGTGTATTTCCGGCCCACCAAGTCACCAATTCGGCCAAACAACAGTGCCCCGAATGGGCGTACCAAAAAGCCAGCAGCATAGGTTGCAAAAGCGGACAACAGGGCAGCGGTGTCATTGCCCTTGGGAAAAAACAGGGCCGCAAAAAACGGTGCCAGCGTGGCATAAAGATAAAAGTCATACCACTCAAAAACGGTCCCGAGCGACGAAGCAAAGATTACTTTTTTCTCTTCCTTGACGTCGGGCTCGCGTGCACTCATTGGTATTGATGCCATGTGACTCCTCCTAAATTTTGGTTAGTGTTATTCGCAACCAGCTTGAAATTTAGACCGTCTGAAGCAATTTGGACGTGCGATATTTTTGTTGTTATCACTCTTTGTTTTTCGTTATGCCGAACGAGTGTAGCGGATTTTCGCAATTAGGGAAACGACGGCAGGCTTACCCTGCAGCCCGCCATGCACGCCCTACATGCTTTGCTTGAGCTGTTCGAGGATCGCCGGGTTTTCCAGTGTGGAGACATCCTGGGTGATGGCCTCCCCTTTCGCAATCGAGCGCAACAAGCGGCGCATGATCTTGCCCGAGCGGGTCTTGGGAAGGTTGTCGCCGAAGCGGATGTCCTTGGGTTTGGCGATCGGGCCGATTTCCTTGCCCACCCAGTCGCGCAGTTCCTTGGCCAGAACCTTCGCAGCGTCGCCGGTAGGCCGCGCGCCCTTCAACACGACAAAGGCCACGACCGCCTCTCCCGTCAGGTCGTCGGGGCGGCCGACCACGGCTGCCTCGGCCACCAGGCGCGAGTTCGAGACCAGCGCGGACTCGATCTCCATTGTTCCCAGCCGGTGTCCGGAAACGTTGAGCACATCGTCAATACGGCCCATGATGGTGAAGTACCCATTTTCCTTGTCGCGCACCGCGCCGTCTCCGGCAAGGTAGAGATTCCCGCCCAACTCATCGGGAAAATAGGTTTTGCGAAAGCGGTCGGCATCGCCCCAGATGGTGCGCACCATTGATGGCCATGGTCGTTTCACCACCAGGATGCCACCATTGCCATCCGCGACATCATGCCCCGTTTCATCGACGATCGCGGCCATGATGCCGGGCAGAGGCAGGGTGCAGGATCCCGGCTTCAGCGGCGTCACGCCGGGCAGGGGCGTGATCATATGGCCCCCGGTTTCCGTCTGCCAGAAGGTGTCGACGATGGGGCAGCGATTGCCGCCGACGTTTTCGTAGTACCACATCCATGCTTCCGGGTTGATCGGCTCGCCGACCGTACCGAGGATGCGCAGCGATTTCAGATCGTAATTTCGCGGGTGCGTTTTGGGATCGACTTCCGATGCCTTGATCAGCGAGCGGATTGCGGTCGGGGCGGTGTAAAAGACGGTGACCTTGTGCTTCTGGATTGTGTCCCAGAAGCGCCCTGCACTGGGATACGTCGGGATGCCCTCGAATACCACTTCGGTCGCGCCCACTGCGAGCGGACCGTAGGCGATATAGGAATGCCCAGTCACCCAGCCGATATCGGCGGTACACCAGAACAGATCATTCGGCTTGGTGTCGAAAGTCCACTTCATGGTCAGCGCGGCCCACAGCAAATAGCCGCCGGTCGAATGCTGGATCCCCTTGGGCTTGCCGGTCGACCCGGAGGTATAGAGGATGAACAGGGGGTGTTCCGCATTCACCCACTCGGGTTCGCAGACTTCACTTTGCGCGGCTTCAAGCTCATGCCACCAATGGTCACGGCCGGCAGCCATATTTACCTTGTTGCCGGTACGCTGATAGACAATCGCCGCCTTGAGATGCTCGCATCCGCCCATGGCCAGGGCCTCGTCAACGATGGCCTTGATCGGCAGGGCCTTGCCGCCGCGCATCTGCTCGTCTGCCGTGATGATGGCAATGGCCCCCGCATCGATGATGCGCTCGTTCACGCTCTTGGCGGAAAAGCCGCCGAAGACCACCGAATGGATTGCGCCGATGCGCGCGCAGGCCTGCATGGCGATGACACCCTCGATGGCCATCGGCATATAAATGATGACGCGGTCGCCCTTGTTGATGCCCTTTGATCTGAGCGCATTGGCGAACTTGCACACGCGGTTATACAGGGCGCGATAGGTGATCTTGGTCACTGCGCCGTCATCGGCCTCGAACACGATCGCAGTCTTTTCGGCATTGCCGTTGACAAGGTTGCGATCGAGGCAGTTGTAGGACGCATTCAGTTCGCCATCATGAAACCAGCGGAAGAAGGGCGCCTTGGATTCATCGAGTACTTCCGTGAACGGCTTGTGCCAGGACAGCGTTTCGCGGGCATGCTTGGCCCAGAAACCGCGGTAATCTCGGACTGCCTCGTCACACATGGCCCGATAACTGGCCATGCCCGAGATATTCGCCTGCCTGACCATCTCCTCGGATGGCGCAAACACGCGACTCTCCCGCATCATTGACTCGATACCCGGCATTTTCTTCTCCTCATAATTTGGCGGTTAAAGCAGCAAGCTCCCGCAGGCCGGCGCGATATTCCCGGCCAAGTCTTGTTTGAAATCTTTATAGCACAAAAGCCCATGCAGCCCAGCACCCAGCCGCAAAAAACCGGCACGGTTCGCATGGAATCCGGGCAATCTGGCGCCTCAAAAAAAGTTATCTTATATCTTATACAAGAGTTATTGACGCGTTGCAACATTCGGTGTAACTTGGCCCGACCATGACATCCGGAAACGCCGCCCATGAACGATATCCGCGCACCGATGATTGCGAGAACACCATGAACGATTCGACCGATGCCGGCACCTCGCCGCTTGCCGCCGCCCTGCTTGGCGATTACTGGCCAGGGATACAAATCTATTACCCGCCGGTGAAATATGCACCCGCACTCGGGCTTTATGAAGATCTTGAACAAGCCTCGTCGCGCTTCAAAAAACACGCCTGGGGCACCACCTCGCATACCCTGATCTTCGATCTCGAGGACGGCTGCCGGCAAAAGGAAATGTCGCGCGAGCTGTTGCGCCGCGAGCTGCCATCGATGCCGCGCCGCAAGCAGGTGCAGGTTGCGATCCGCATCAATCCTTTCCGCACCGAGGAATACGAAAAAGATTTGCTGCTGATTCGCGATCTCGCTGATCACATCGATGTGGTGATGCTCGCCAAGGCCGGCGAGGCCTATGGCTCGCCGGAAATTCGCGACCTTTCCGCCGTGCTGGTAGGTTTGAACCACCATATGAGCATCCAGCCGATCATCGAGCACCCCAAGTCGCTCAAGATCGCGCCCGACCTGATGCAATACGCGACAGTCAAACACGTGGTGTTCGGCATTCACGACTTTTCAAAGGCGATGGGCATACAGATCACCCCCCGGCACTGGACCGAGGAGCTCGCCTATTTCATGAACCAGGTGCTGTTCGAAGCGCGCATTGCCGGCAAGGGCGTGATCGGCGGCGTGGAAACCCTGATCGGCAATTCCACCATGCCGGAAACTTTTGTCGAACCGGACGACGTTCGCCGCTGGCTGGACCTGCACGGCGATGAGGAATCGCGCGTCGTCTACAAGCACGCCTGCGAGGAGTCGGCGATGGGCATGACAGGCAAGCAGGTGATCCATCCTTCGCATATTCATCCCTGCAAGGTGGCCTACACCCCTTCGCCGACTGACACGAGAACCAAGATCGCGATCCTGAAAGCCGCTATTGAGGCCGATGCCCTGCTTGGCGGCGCCATCAAGTTCAACGGCGAAATGCTCGACCCGCCCATGTTCGGTAAGGCTCTGCAAACCTTGCTGCGCGCGCATGCCCTGCACGCCCTGTCTGCAGATGACACGAAATTTGCGATCGAGGTGCTCAAAAAGCTGCCGGCCCAGGTGGTACGCGAAAACTGGCCTTATGGCGTCATTCTCTGATCGCAACCGATATGAACGCCGACACCATGCTTCCCTCCTTCCCTGCCTGGATCTGGAATCTTCCTGAGTTCTTCAATATTGGTGTTGCCTGTACCGATGCCCACCTTGGCGATGAGACCGGCGACCGGATCGCCATGATCGTCGAGGACGATGCCCTTGGCACAATCACCGCGACTTACGCCGATCTCGCAAGGCGTACCAGCCAGTTCGCGCAATTGCTGCGTCGCCAGGGGATATTGCCCGGGGATCGTGTGCTGATTCGCCTTCCCAACAGCATCGACTATCCCACCGCCTTCCTGGGCGCCATGAAGGCCGGCTGTATCGCCGTCCCCACCTCCACCCTGCTTACCGTCGACGAAGTTCTGTACCTGATCAAGGATTCCGGCGCAAAGGTATTGGTCATGGACAAGGTCATGTGGCAGCAACTGGGGCCGCGCGTCGCGGCCGCGCGTTCGCAACTGCCCGACGCAAGATTGGCGCTGTTGACCGGGGCCGGCCGGCACGTGGACTGCGAAGGCACGACGGCAATGGATCTTGCCCCGGCACTAGCCGCCATCTCGGCATGGTCGGCACCCCACGCGACGCGCGCCAACGACCCGGCCTACCTGGTATATACCAGCGGCACCACCGGCTATCCCAAAGGTGTGCTGCATGCGCATCGCGCCTTGATCGGCCGCGAACCGGCAGCCGAATACTGGTTCAATTTCAATCCCGGCAGTGTCGATCGCATCCTGCATTCCGGCAAATTCAACTGGACCTATGTACTTGGTTCCGGCCTGATGGATCCCCTCTATCGGGGCAAGACGGTCATTGTTCATGAAGGCAAGAATGATGCGGGCCTGTGGATGCGGCTGATTGCCAAGCATGGTGCGACCATCTTCATAGGCGTTCCGACGATCTACCGCCAGATCGTGCAAAAGACCCCAATGCGCGGGAATGATGTACCCACCCTGCGTTTCTGCATGAGTGCCGGCGAGCATCTAAGCGACGATATGCAGGCGCAATGGCGTGAGCGCTTCGGCATGGATATCTATGAGGCCGTAGGCATGAGCGAGTTTTCCTACTACCTTTCGCAAAGCGTCCATCGGCCGATCCGCGCCGGTTCGGCCGGGTTCGCGCAACCAGGGCATCAGATCAAATTGTTGAACCCGGACACTCTGGAGGAGGCGGCACCCGGGGACGAGGGCATGATCGCCGTGCCCGACAACGATCCCGGCCTGTTCCTGCGCTACTGGAACCTGCCTGAAGAGACCGCCAAATACTGGCATGACGGCTATTTTTTTACCGGCGACTATGCGCGCATCGATACCGATGGCTATCTGTGGTTCCTGGGCCGGCGCGACGACATCATCAAGAGCTTCGGCTACCGCGTATCGCCTTACGAAGTCGAGCGCGTGCTGAAATCGCATCCCGGCGTCGCGGATTGCGCCTGCGTAGGAGAAGAAATCGAGAGAGATAAAATGATCGTGGTAGCCTATATCGTTCCGCAGCCCGGGGCCGACGCAGGCCCGGATGCATTGCTCGGGTTCGGCAAACAGCACCTCGCCGCCTACAAAGCGCCAAAACGAATCTACTTCGCCACGGATTTCCCGCGCACCAGGAATGGTAAAATTTTGCGCCGGGAAATCAGCCCCGGAATAGCCACGGCACGATCCCGCGACTGATTACTTCGCCGGCTATTCGCCCCTCGCAGCGAACGCTTGCGAGGGTTTTTCCATTTTTATGCGAATCGATTCATGGACGAAAAAAACCGCGTGCTGCCGTTGAAGCCGCTGCCCAACCTCATTTTCATGAGTCGTTGGCTGCAGTTGCCGCTTTATCTCGGCTTGATTCTTGCTCAATGCGTATACGTGTACCAGTTCTGGGCAGAGCTGTATTACCTGATTCTTTCGGCGCTCGGCAATGAGCATGCGCTGAAGCACATCCTCGACGCCGTCACCGTCGAGGGCGCACTGCCCCCGACCAAGCTGAATGAGGTCACCATCATGCTGGTGGTCCTGGGACTGATAGATGTGGTGATGATTTCGAACCTGCTGATCATGGTCATCGTCGGCGGTTACGAGACCTTTGTATCGCGCATGAGGCTGGACGGACATCCTGACCAGCCGGAATGGTTGTCCCATGTCAACGCCTCGGTGCTGAAAGTCAAGCTTGCTACTGCCATCATCGGCATCTCCTCCATCCACCTCCTCAAGACCTTCATCAATGCAAAGGCGTATATGGCCAATGGAGAATGGATAGCGCAGACCGTCATTCACCTCACCTTCCTGTTGTCTGCGATGGCGATAGCGTTCTGCGATCGAATCATGACGCATCAGGAAAAACCGGCCAGGTCCACCGGCAGCCATTAAAAATCATCGCCACTCCGCAAGAGGAAATTAACCATGTCTCAACAAACCGTCATCAAACAGGAAGACTTTATCCAGTCAGTGGCCGATGCCTTCCAGTACATCAGCTATTACCACCCGGCGGATTACATCAAGGCCCTGCATGAGGCCTACCTGCGCGAGGAATCGCCGGCCGCCAAAGACGCGATGGCGCAGATCCTCATCAATTCCCGGATGGCGGCCGAGGGACACCGGCCGATCTGCCAGGACACCGGCATCTGCATCGCGTTCGTGCGCGTCGGCATGGGCGTCCGCTTCGATGCCAGCCTGTCGCTGGAACACATGGTCAACGAGGGCGTGCGCCGCGCCTACACCAATGCCGATAATCCGCTGCGCGGCTCGATGCTGGCCGATCCGGACGGCAAGCGCAAAAACACCACCGACAACACACCGGGCGTCACCCATGTTGAACTGGTGCCGGGGAATACGGTGGAAGTAATTGTCGCCGCCAAGGGCGGCGGCAGCGAGAACAAATCGAAGTTCGCCATGCTGTTGCCCTCTGACAACATCGTCGACTGGGTGCTGTCGATGGTCCCGACCATGGGCGCCGACTGGTGCCCGCCCGGGATGCTTTCCCTCGGTATCGGCGGCTCGCCGGAAAAGGCCATGCTGATGGCCAAGTGGGCAATGATGGAACCCTTCGATATGCACCAGCTGCTGGCGCGCGGTCCCGCCGACCGCGCGGAAGAGTTGCGCATTGAAGTATTCCAGAAGGTAAACGCGCTCGGTATCGGCGCGCAGGGACTGGGGGGGCTGTCGACCGTGCTCGATGTGAAAGTTGCCGACTATCCCACCCATGCTGCGTCCAAGCCGGTAGCGCTGCTGCCGAATTGTGCCGCGACGCGACATGCGCACTTCACGCTGGATGGCAGCGGCCCCGCCACCCTGGCACCGCCATCGCTGGAAGATTGGCCAAAACTGACGATGGATTTCGCCACCAGCAAACGCGTCAATATCAACGGCATCACCAAGGCCGATATCGCTGGCTGGAAAGCAGGCGATCGCCTGCTTATTTCCGGCAAGATCCTCACTGGTCGCGACGCCGCGCACAAACGCATGACGGACATGATCGCCAAGGGCGAGAAGTTGCCCGTCGATTTTACCAACCGGTTCATCTATTACGTCGGCCCCGTCAACCCGGTGCGCGATGAAGTGGTGGGCCCCGCCGGCCCGACCACGTCTTCGCGCATGGACCGTTTCACCAACACCATGCTCGAGAAAACCGGCCTGCTCGGCATGATCGGCAAATCCGAGCGCGGCCCGGCAGCGATCGAGGCGATCAGGAACCACAAGGCCGTTTACTGCATCGCCGTAGGCGGTGCCGCTTATCTGGTTTCCAAGGCCATCACCGGCTCGCGTCTGGTCGCATTCGGTGATCTGGGCATGGAAGCAATCTACGAGTTCGAAGTCAAGGATATGCCGGTCATCGTCGCGGTCGATTCGGGCGGCGATGCTGTGCACAAGAGCGGCCCGGCGGTATGGCGCGAACGGATTGCCAGCAGTGTGAGCAAGATCCCGGTGGTAGTGGCTTGATCCTGCCGGCGACGACGAACATGTCCTGGCACGCAGCCCGCAGTACAGGCGCTGAATGAGCTTGCGCATTGCGTTCATCGACGCCTCTACTGCAATGCGCATGCGCGTGGCCGACGCGCTGACGGCCGCTTTTCCGGGCAGCGAGATCGACTCTTTCGTGCCGCCGGACTACCTGCCTGAACAGAATTTTGACTGGTCGCTGTTCGATGCCATTGTTATAGGGGAATTCAGCGACGACGAGGCGATATTGCCGTTTGTGCGCAATCTGGCGCTCAATCCGACGCGCCGCCCGGTCGTCTATCTTTGCCACGACGATCCCGATACCCCCACGTCGGCCTCGCTGAAATTGCTCGCCGTAGTCAAACTGCGGCGGGCTCATTTTCGCGACAGCGAACTGATTTCCGCCATCGTGTTCGCGCGCCGTGACCGCGGCTTGCTGGTACCGACCGCGGTCAGTGCTCCTGCGGTGCCGGAGGGCGTGCTTGCGGCCAGCGTCCAGGAAACCGATGCCCGGCCCTCACTGCATATCGTACTGATGGATGGATCAGCCGGGTTTCGCCGGGTCATCGCCAATTACCTGCTGTCGATATGGCCGGCTGCAACCGTCGAGGAAATCGATCCCTTTTCACAGACGATGCGCAGCGCCGGCATTTCCTTCGGCATACATGGCGACATACTCATACTGGGCGGCATCGGCACGCGCAGCGAAGCCCTGTCCGCGTTGGGCCGGTTGCGCGCTCATGAGCGTTGCCCGCCGATTGCGCTGATGGTGAGCCACGATCTGGCGACATATGCGGAGGAGTTCAAGGCTGCGGGAGCATCTGCGGTTCTGTTCAAGGACACCCTGTCGCGCAATGCCCTGTGCCAGGTGGTGGCGCGGGCAACCGGGCTCGACGAGACAGCATCCGTCGCAATCGACAATGCCGGTGCGGGCAGTTTCAGTTTCCTGGCCGAGGGCGAACGATTCAGCCTGGAGATTGGCGGGTTTCGCTGCATTGCGACGATCGCGGCAAATATCATGTCACAGGTTTTCTATGCGGAGCGTTTGCTCGACCGTAAACGTGCGGTCATCAAGATTCTCACGGCGACAACGCATCACGACCTCAAGGGCATCGAGATATTCTGCAGCCGATTCCGTTTTTTTTCGGGACTGGAGGGACGTAACGTCGTTCGTTACCTCGACGCCGGTATTGCCGGACACTGGCCCTATGTCGCTCTCGAGTACCTTCCGGCGGGCGATCTGCGCAGCCGCATGCAGATTCCGGCGCCCGCTCCGGCCAAGGCGCGCGTGCTATTCAAGCTCGCCGCCGCGCTGTCCACGATCCATGGCGGCGCCTTTGTGCATCTGGACCTGAAACCGGAAAACATCCTGTTCCGCGAAAATGGCGAACTGGTCCTGATCGACTTCAATATCGCGACACGCTTTGGCGGCGTTGCCAGGCATCGCATCAACGGGGATGTGCTGGGCACACCGGCCTATATGAGTCCCGAACAGGGTCAGGGCCTGCCGCTCGACGGTCGCAGCGATCTGTACAGCGCCGGCGTGATTTTTTACGAATTGCTGACCGGCGAATTGCCCTATACGGCCAAGAGCGACGCGGAGATCATCTTTCGCCATATTCACGATGAAGTGCCCCTGCTGCCCAGGCAGTTGCGTCACCTCCAGCCGATTATCGACGGTTTGATGGCCAAAGATCGTGAAGAACGCTTCGCCTCAGGCGCCGATCTCGCCTTCGCTCTGCAACCCTTCTTGAACAGCGAGCCTGGCGAATCGCCGGGCTGAGCATTCGCCGCTTACCAAAAAACCTGATTTCCCTTCCAGCCTACACAATGCTTCCTCATGGTTCTGCCGACGCCTGTTTCCTTGCCCGCTTTGCCGCCCGCCTCGCAGACCAGCCAGCGGACGAACCGCGCCCTCTCTTCATCGTCACTTCGAATGCCCAGGACGCTGAGCGGCTGACGGCCGAACTGGCCTGGTTCGCGCCCGACCTTCGCACCCACCGCCTGCCCGACTGGGAAACGTTGCCTTACGATCATTTTTCACCGCATCCCGATCTGGTGTCCGAGCGGCTGGCAACCCTGTATCAATTCGCCCAGGCTGCTTTTGATGTCGGCATTGTTCCGATCACCACAGCCATGACGCGACTGGCCCCGCGCGAATATCTGGGCGCCCGCTCGTTTTTCCTGCGCACCAAGACCAAGCTCGACCTGGAGCGCATGCGCAGCGACCTGACCACGGCCGGCTATTCCCATACCACGCAGGTGATGGCGCCAGGCGAATACGCCGTACGCGGCGGCTTGATCGACCTGTTTCCCATGGGCAGCACGGTCCCCTACCGGATCGACTTGTTCGGCGATGAGATTGAAGCCATTCGAACCTTCGATGTCGATACCCAGCGCAGCATTTATCCGGTCAATGAAATCCGTCTGTTGCCGGCACGCGAGTTTCCACTGGATAAGGAGGGGCAACATCATTTTCGCGAAAATTTTCGCGATCGCTTCGAAGGGGATCCATCCAAAAGCCGGATGTACAAGGATGTCTCGGCAGGTTTGGCGCCAAACGGCATCGAGTATTACCTGCCATTGTTCTTCGATGCCACCGCCAGCGTATTCGATTATCTGCCGGCAAATTCACAGCTGTTTCTGCATGGCGAGGTGCAGCACGCCGCCGACCGTTTCTGGGCCGATGTGAAATCGCGCTACGAACTGATGCGCGGCGACCGGGACAGACCGCTGCTGCCGCCCCTGGATATTTTCTTGCCGGCGGACGAATTGTTCGGCCAGCTCAACCGTTTCCCGAAAGTTACCGACGCCGCCTTGTTGGCAGCGACAGCCGCACTGCCGGCGATTGAAGTCGATCGCAAGGCAGTTGATCCGCTGGCCCGTTTTCGCGACTTCAGCTCGGGTTTCAACGGCACCATCCTGATCACTGCAGAAAGCCTGGGCAGGCGCGAAACCATCAGCCAATTTCTCTCGGAAAATGGCCTGGAAGCCGCGCCAGTGCTGGAGTTTGGCGGTGTTATCAAGACTGAAAACCGGCTTTGCATCGCGTCCTCGCCGCTGCAAGCGGGCTTTGTGCTACCCGATGAAGCGCTGGCGATCGTCACCGAAAACGAGCTCTACGCCTCGGAAGTCAAGCAGACGCGCCGCCGTGATAAATCGCGCGGCAGCCAGGTCAGTGCCGAGGGCATGCTGCGCGACCTGGCCGAGGTCAGTATGGGCGATCCGGTGGTGCATGCCGACCACGGCATCGGGCGCTACATGGGCCTGGTCAATATGGACGTCGGCGACGGCAAGATGGAATTCATGGAACTGCACTACGAAGGCGGCGACAAGCTGTTCGTGCCCGTGTCGCAGCTCAGCGTAATTTCCCGTTATACGGGCGCCAACCCCGAGAATGCGCCACTGCATCGGCTCGGCTCCGGTCAGTGGGAGAAAGCCAAGCGCAAGGCTGCCGAACAAGTTCGTGATACTGCCGCCGAACTGTTGAACCTGTACGCGCGGCGCGCGGCGCGGCAGGGCTATGCATTCCCGCTGAAGCTGAACGAATTCGATGCGTTCTCATCCACCTTCCCCTTCGAGGAAACGCCCGATCAGTCATCCGCCATCAAGGCAGTAATGGCCGATATGACGTCAGGGCAGCCGATGGACCGGCTTGTTTGCGGCGATGTGGGGTTCGGCAAAACCGAAGTCGCCTTGCGCGCGGCTTTCATCGCGGTCGCCGCCGGCAAGCAGGTGGCGATACTGGTGCCGACCACGCTGCTGGCCGAGCAGCATTTCCAGAATTTCTCCGATCGTTTTGCCGAGTGGCCGGTAAGGCTTGCCGAGTTTTCGCGTTTCCGCTCGGCCAAGGAGACCGCAGCGGCATTGAAAGGCCTGGCCGATGGCAGCGTCGATATCGCCATCGGCACCCATAAGCTGATCCAGAAGGATGTGCTGTTCAAGAGTCTCGGCCTGGTCATCATCGACGAAGAGCATCGCTTTGGCGTACGGCAGAAGGAGGCATTGAAGGCGCTGCGCGCCGAAGTGGATGTGCTGACCCTGACCGCGACGCCGATTCCGCGCACGCTGGCAATGTCGCTGGAAGGCCTGCGCGATTTTTCGGTGATCGCCACAGCGCCGCAGCGGCGGCTGTCGATCAAGACCTTCGTGCATCCGCTGTCGGACGGCATCGTGCGCGAGGCGGTGTTGCGCGAACTGAAGCGCGGCGGCCAAGCCTATTATCTGTACAACGAGGTGGAAACGATCCAGAACCAGCTGGAAAAATTGCAAAGACTGTTGCCCGAGGCGCGCATCGCCATCGCGCATGGACAGCTGCCGGAGCGCGAATTGGAACGTGTGATGCGTGACTTTTACCACCAGAAATCCAATGTGCTGCTGTGCTCGACGATCATCGAGACCGGCATTGACGTGCCGACCTCAAATACGATCCTCATCCACCGCGCGGACAAGTTTGGCCTGGCGCAACTCCACCAGTTGCGCGGTCGCGTAGGCCGTTCGCACCACCAAGCCTACGCCTACCTGCTGACGCCGCCCGAGGAGTTGTTATCCAGCAATTCAAAAAAACGCCTTGAGGCCATCCAGATGATGGAAGACCTGGGGGCTGGCTTCTATCTCGCGATGCACGACCTGGAGATTCGAGGCGCCGGCGAGGTACTGGGCGACTCGCAGTCCGGCGGTATCCAGGATATCGGTTTCACACTGTATACCGAGATGCTTAATGCGGCTGTGAAGTCGCTCAAGGCGGGCAAGGAACCCGATCTGTTGAGGCCGCTGAATGTGGCCACAGAAATCAATCTGCATACACCGGCGTTGCTGCCGGAGACCTATTGTGCAGATGTGCACGAGCGCCTGGTCATCTACAAGCGTCTCGCCAACTGTGAAACGGAGGGGATGCTGGACCAGTTGCAGGAAGAGCTGGTAGATCGCTTCGGCCTGATCCCGACACCCGCGCAGACCCTGGTGGACAGCCACCGCCTTCGCCTGCTGGGCAAGCCGCTCGATCTGCTGAAAATTGATGCCAGTCCCGCAGCCATTATCGTGCAGTTCGGTCGCGATACGCCGATTCACCCGCAGCGCGTAATCCAGCTGATCCAGAAAAAAAAGCATTATCGCCTGGCCGGCCAGGACCGGTTGCGCATTGACAAGCCCATTGCCGGGGTGCGCGAGCGTGTGCTGGAAATTCGGCAGATACTGCGCGAACTTGCCGATTGAAAGCGATATGAGCACACACAATCTCATCATCCAGTCCGAGGACATAGAAACCGGCGATCTGAAAACGCTGCATGCGCTGGCACGGGCCAGCGGCATCGAGCAAATCAGCGGTAGTTTCAGTCATCAGGCATTTCGCCTGCTCGACGCCGACATTTCCCGTAAAGCGCAGATCGAGATGCATTGCCAGCACACCGGGCTCGATTTTGCATTCGTGCAAGCCGACGCCACGCTGGCAGATTTCGGCCTGATTGCCATGGACATGGATTCCACGCTCATCACCATCGAGTGCATCGACGAAATCGCCGATTACGCGGGGAAAAAAAGCGAAGTAGCCGCCGTGACCGCTGCTGCCATGCGTGGCGAGATAGACTGGCCCGCCAGCCTGCGTCAGCGGGTGGCAACGCTTGCTGGTTTGCCGGAGAACACTTTGCAGCACGTCTATGCAGAACGCCTACAGCTGTCACCCGGTGCGGAACAGCTGGCCGCTACGGCCAGGCGCGCCAACATCCGCCTGCTATTGGTGTCCGGCGGTTTCACTTTCTTCACCGAGAAGCTCAAGGCCCGCCTCGGTATCGATTACGCATTTTCAAACATCCTGGAAATTGCCGACGGCGCACTGACCGGACGCGTCGTCGGCCCCCTGTGCGATGCGGGCGCCAAGGCACGGCACCTGCGTAACACCGCGTCCCTGCTGGCCTTGCCGGCAGATCGGGTGTTGGCGATCGGGGACGGCGCCAACGATCTGGCAATGATGGCGGCAGCCGGCACATCGATCGCCTACCATGCCAAGCCGATGGTGCGCGCGCAGGCCAGTCATGCGCTTAGCCATGTCGGGCTGGACGGAATATTTGCGCTGTTCCCCGCCACAAGCGCACGGTAGACTGCCGATCATGCCGACGGAAGACGGGAAACCCTGTTGAAGCTGCTGGATATCAAGCGCAATGAGTGGCCCGCCTTCGCCTGGTCGTTCGCGTATTTTTTCTTTTTGCTGTGCGCGTATTACGTGCTGCGGCCGGTACGCGACGAGATGGGCATCCAGGGCGGCATCAGGAATCTGCCATGGCTGTTCACCGGCACCTTTGTCGGCATGCTGATCGTCACCCCGCTGTTCGGCTGGATCTCCTCACGCTGGCGGCGTCGCGTATTTCTGCCCGTGGTCTACGCATTCTTCATCGCCAACCTGCTGCTGTTCTACTGGGCGATGGGTTCGGAAGCGGCCGACAAGACTGCGGTGGCAGCGGCTTTCTTCATCTGGCTGTCGGTATTCAACTACTTCGTGGTCAGCGTGTTCTGGAGTTTCATGACCGATGTATTCGACAGCGACAGCGCCAAGCGCCTGTTCGGCGCCATCGCCGCCGGCGGCAGCATCGGCGCAATGGCCGGACCGGTGATCACGGCAGCTCTGGTCAAGCAGCTTGGCGTGCCCAATCTGCTGCTGATTTCCGCCGCGCTGATGGCTTGCGCCGTCGCCTGCATCATCGGCCTGGGACGCTGGTCCACCAGCCAGCACGGCGAGCGCAGCGAGGATGCACTGGGTGGCGGCGTACTCGACGGCATCAGACTCGCATTCGCGTCGCCTTATTTGCTGACCATCTGCGGCTATGTGATGCTGCTGCAGCTGCTCGGCAATTATTTTTATCTCGAACAGCTGCGGGTAATGTCGGAGTCCCTGCCCTCATCCGCCGATCGCACCCAGCTGTTTGCGCAGCTGGATCTGGCGGTAAACGCCATCACCCTGCTTAGTCAGGTGCTGATCACCAGCGCGTTGGTGCGCCGCGTGGGCCTGATTTTCTGCCTGACCCTGTTGCCGGCGCTGGCCGTGTTTACCCTTGGCATCACCGGTTTGATGCCGACGCTTGCCGTGATTTCGATTTCTACCGTGATACGCCGTGCCAGCGAATTCGCCATCGGCAAGCCGGCGCGCGAAATCCTGTTTACGGTGGTTACACGCGAAGAACGTTACAAGGCCAAGAACGTGATCGACACCGTCGCCTCGCGCGGCAGCGACCTGATTTCCACCTGGGGACATGCCGGACTGCGCAGCATCGGCATGAGCACCGCGCAAATGGCATTTTCAGCCATACCGTTGTGCATCTTCATGATCGGTGCAGGCATCTATCTGGGTCGTGAACAACGGCTGCGCCAGAAAGAACGTCAACCGCTGTCAGCACCGGCACCCGCCTGAACACCGGCAAGCTTAAGATTTGGCTTCCGGGACCGGCAAGGGAAAGTAGGCGTAAGGCTGCTTCGGCGCTTCCGATTGCGCATTGCGTTGCTGCTCGTCAAGATCAAGCTTCTTGTCCCACCAGGTGGCACGGTTCTGCTTCTGGAGTTCCTTGAGCTGCGGGTTCTTGTCCAGCAGATCGCGGATAAATTGGGTGAGATCGGATTCGTAGCGGGCCATGATCTGATTGCTTTCATGTTGAATAATTGTGCATCCTGATTTTACGCACTTTCACGCTTGCGTCCATAATTCACCATCGCTGGCACTAGCCTTGCTACCCCGGAGACATGTATCTTGTTTTTTCCCCCTGCCGCAACACCGGCCAAAGAGCATAAGCGCAGCATGGAACTGCGTTATCCCCGTTCCTTTGTCGCTTTGCTATTGATCGGCTTTTTCATCGTAAGCCTGCCGCTGGTTGCCGGCTTGGTGTCCAATGCCTTGTCGATCGAACGACTGGCCGGACAAAGCCAGAAAGCTGTCTATGATGCGACCCAGGCTACGCAGAGTGCCCGGCAGCTCAGCGCATTGACGCTGACCATGGAACGCGCCGCGCGCTTTTACGCGGTTGCCGGCGATCGCGACATGGTGGATGGTTACAAGAAATCGCGCCTCGCATTCCAGAGCCTGCTCGGGCAATTCATGGCACTGCCGCTGGCGCCGGAAATGCGCGCCGCCGCCGAGGCGATACAGGCGACGGAAAGCTTGATATATGGCGAACTCACAAGTCGCGACGCCTCCCCCCAGCTTGCCAAGCAGCTGGAGAGCGATTTCGTCGAGCTGTCGGCGCGGGTGCAGGCCCTGAGCGGCCTCGCCGATCAGCTGATTGATCGCGAGGTAAGCGCCCTGCGCGCCTCGGCGGCAAAATCGACTGGCCAGGTATTCTGGCAGATACTCGCCATCGTCCCGGCGGTTCTGCTAATGATCGCTGGATTCACCTACCTGCTGTCGCGGCCGATCCGCGATCTCGAATTGGCCATACATCGTCTCGGCGAGGGCAAGCTGGCAAGACGCATTCGCGTGTCCGGGCCGCGCGATATCGAGCAATTGGGTGAACAACTCGATTGGCTGCGACAGCGCCTGATTACGCTTGAGGACCAGAAAACGCGGTTCTTCCAGCATGTATCGCATGAACTCAAGACGCCCCTGACGGCGCTGCGCGAAGGTTCAGATCTGTTGAGCGACGAGGTGGTCGGCAAACTCACCGTCGAACAGCGCGAAGTTGCGCAGATTTTGAAGCAGAATTCCCTGACCCTGGAAAAACTCATCCAGGACCTGCTCACCTACTCGCAATCGCAATCTGCGGAACGCATCAACAAAAAGACAGCCCTGGAATTCCGGCCGCTGCAATTGAAGGATCTGATTAGCGACGTCGTGGAAACGCAGAAAATCGCCAGCGTAGCCAAGGCCATCACCATTGAACGCGAATGCGACAAAATCACGATTCAAGGGGACCCTGCAAAGTTGCGCGTGGTAATCGACAATCTGTTGTCGAATGCGATCAAGTATTCGCCCGTGGGCGGCACCGTTCTCATCCGGCTCGGCAAGCATCGGGATAACGCGGTGCTCGAGGTGCTGGATAACGGTCCCGGTATCGCTGACGAGGATCGGGACAGGATTTTCGACCCCTTTTATCGCAGCAAATCAGCTCTGGCCAGTGGTACCAAGGGAACCGGACTTGGTCTCGCCATTGTGCGCGATTATGTAGAGCTGCATCGCGGCTCGGTATCCGCCACTGGCGCCGCGGGCGCCTGTTTCCGGGTCATCCTGCCCAAGCAACCACCAGCCATCATCTCGCAAGGAAGCTAGTCATGTTCAATCGTCACCCATGGATCCCGGTCCTGTTGCTGTTGTCGACAGCGGCGTCCATGCCAGGTTGCAATCTGGAACCGTTGCGCCGCACGGTAACCGCGCCAGAAACACAGCGCCCCGCATCATCCCCATCAGAGGCTGAGCAATTGCTCACTTATGTGTTGCAGGCCCGTCTCATGCCGCCTGCCGAATTTGCGCTGGAAAAAGACCGGGCGCGAACCGAGTTCGCCGCCGAGAAATCCAGTCACAATCGCATCAAGCTCGCAATTCTGATAGCGTTGTCGCCGCCCTCGGTGGCCGCCTCCGCGGCACTTGATGATGCCGAATTTCAGGCCTTGGTCGATCCTCTGGCTTTCAGCGCAGGCGCATCACTGGCCTCGACCGAACCGGCGCTGCGCGCCATCGCCACGCTGCTGCAAGGTATGGCGCAGGATCGTAAACGACTGCGCGAGATCACAATACGCAGTCAGTCGACCCGCCGCGAGGAGGCCAGCGCCCAGGCGGAGGCACGAATCTTGCGGATACAGGTCGAAGACCTGGAGAAAAAATTGAATGCATTGAAATCCATCGAGCGCAGCGTTACTTCACGCAGTGCTGAAGGCGGCGTCAAATGAGTATTGAAACCCTGCTGAACAATTCGGCGGCACCG
This sequence comes from Usitatibacteraceae bacterium, assembly GCA_036394575.1. Classification (GTDB taxonomy): domain Bacteria; phylum Pseudomonadota; class Gammaproteobacteria; order Burkholderiales; family Usitatibacteraceae; genus UKL13-2. The sequence continues at coordinate 27,092 of DASWEY010000007.1, forward strand.
CCGCGCCGGGTATACAAGGGCAACCTGCTGCTGGTCGACGACGATCCCGATCTGCTCAGGTTGCTGGCGATTCGTCTCAACGCCAGCGGCTATACCGTCAGCACCGCAACCAGCGGCACCCAGGCGCTGTCGATGGTTGCGGCCGAGCGGCCCGACTTGGTCGTCACCGATCTGCGCATGGCCGGACTCGATGGCATGGCCCTGTTCCACGAAATCGAACGCCGCCACAGCGGGCTGCCGGTAATCATCCTGACAGCGCACGGCACCATTCCCGATGCCGTGGCAGCGACGCGCCAGGGGGTATTCGGCTACATTACCAAGCCCTACGACGGCAATGAGCTGATCGCGCAGATCGAGCGGGCGCTGTCGCTGCACGGCTCGGCATCGGCGCTGCGCAAGGCGCAGTACGACGAGAGCTCATGGCGGGCCGATATCCTGACGCAGAGCCCGCTGATGGAAGACCTGCTGACGCGCGCCCAGCGCGTCGCCCAAGGCGAAGCCAGTGTGCTGATCCAGGGGGAAAGCGGCACCGGAAAAGAATTGCTGGCGCAGGCCCTGCATCGCGCCAGCCGCCGCGCGAGCAAGCCGTTCGTGGCCATCAACTGTGGCGCAATCCCCGAACCCTTGCTCGAGTCCGAACTGTTTGGCCATAAAAAAGGCGCCTTCACCGGCGCGACCGCCGACCACGCCGGACTGTTCATGGCCGCCGACAACGGCACACTGTTCCTCGATGAAATCGGCGATATGCCGGCGGCCCTGCAAGTCAAGCTGCTGCGCGTGCTGGAAGCGCGCGAAGTGCGTGCCGTCGGCTCGACCAAGACGGTTCCCGTCGATGTCCGCATCATTTCGGCAAGCCATCGCGATTTACAACAGGCCAAGGCCGAAGGCGCCTTTCGCGAAGATCTGTACTATCGCCTGAATGTCGTCACACTGCGCCTGCCCCCATTGCGCGAGCGCCGCGAAGATATTTCCCTGCTGCTCAGCCATTTTCTGAAAAAGCTGGCGCTGCGCTATGACAAAAAGGTAAACGCCTTTTCACCAGATGCGCTGGAAATCATGATCGCCTCACCCTGGCCAGGCAATGTACGGCAATTGTTCAATGTCGTTGAACAGGCAGTGGCGCTATCGACGTCGGACATCGTTGCCCCCAGGGTAGTGGAGCAGGCGATACAGTTTGGCATGCAGACCATGGAGTCGTTCGAGGAGTCGCGCCGCCGCTTTGAATACGACTACCTGACGCGCCTGCTCAAACTGACTCAGGGCAGCGTTACCCAGGCTGCCAAAATTGCCAAACGCAACCGTACCGAGTTCTATAAATTGCTACAACGCCACGGCCTTGAGGCCGCTCACTTCAAATCGCGCCCTGACTAGGACAAAACCTTATGTCGCGTTAGGGAAGGCGACCGTCTCTGATTGGAGACAGTTATTCATCAATAAATTCAATGCTTTAAATAAATTTCCCAAGACTGTCGCCGTATGCAGACAGACGATTATCGCAGATATATTGTGCCCAGAGCCCGCAATATTGCCTAACAATCTGGTTTTATTGACTTTATTTATTCTGGCATGCAGGTTGCTAAAATAGATTCTGAATACTGGTGGAACACCCTTCCTCCCTGGGTGCTTTGATGAAATGGATAGGTCCCCAACTCATCGAAGGTTCTCCTCCACGAGTATTCGAGAGTGCGCCTTGAGGGGTGGTCGAAAGACCACCCCATTTTTTTGAGGCACAGGCACCTTGAACAGCAGGGCAACTTGTCCGCAAGCTGCACTCGAAACCGCGTTCAGTCTTTCTCGTCGATCCACGCCGCCTGGATCGCTTCCAGTATTTTTTCCCCCGAATGGCCGGGATCGTCGTCGAATCCGGGAAGCTCCATGACCCAGCGACGCAGATCGGTAAAACGGATGGTCTGCGGATCGACGTCGGGATGGGCATCGGCGAGCTGAATGGCGATTTCAAGTGTATCGGTCCACTTCATCAGTGCGTCTCACGGGCATGGTTGATGGTGTACTTGGGGATTTCGATGACCAGCGTCTGATCGCCAACCCTGGCCTGGCAGGACAGTCTCGACAGGGGCGTCAGGCCCCAGGCCATATCGAGCATGTCCTCTTCCTTTTCCTCTGCATCCGCCAGCGAGCCGATGCCCTCGCGCACAATCACATGGCAAGTGGTGCAGGCGCAGGATTTCTCGCAGGCATGCTCGATCTCGATGTGATGGTTGAGCAAGGCATCGCAAATCGATCCTCCCGCCGGCGCATCGAATTCCATCCCGTCGGGACACAGCGACTCGTGCGGCAGTACTTTAATGGTTGTCATGAGGCTCAGGCTTTATTGTTGAGAGCGTCTTCCAGCGTCTTGCCTCTTAGGGCGGCGGCAACGCTTTGGTCCATACGTAGCGCCGCGAAGTCTTCGGTGCTGCGCGACAGTTCGGCGATACCCGCCTTGATCAGGCGATGATCGCTGCTATCCAGAGTGGCACGCAGAGCTTCTATGGCCGCGACAATTTCGCGCCGCGACGCGCCGCTCAACAGCATATCGCCGTCCTTCCGCAATGCGGCCTCAACCGCCTCGATCAGGCGACTTGCCTCGACCCGCTCCTCATTGAGGGCGCGGGCCTCGGCGTCCTCCTGCGCGTGACTGAAGCTCGCCTTGAGCATGTCGGCAATTTCGGCATCGCTTAATCCGTAGGACGGTTTGACCTCGACCTGCGTGGCGACCCCGCTCAGTTTTTCGCGCGCGGAGACCGATAGCAAACCGTCCGCATCAACCTGGAACATCACCTGGATGCGCGCGGCACCGGCAACCATCGACGGAATGCCGCGCAGCTCGAAGCGCGCCAGCGAACGGCAATCCTTCACCAGCTCGCGCTCGCCCTGCACAACGTGGATCGCCATCGCCGTCTGGCCGTCCTTGTAAGTGGTGAACTCCTGGCCGCGAGCGACAGGAATCGTCGAATTGCGCGGGATCACTTTTTCGGTCAGCCCCCCCATGGTTTCAAGACCCAGGGAAAGCGGAATCACGTCGAGCAACAGCAGATCCTCGCCACTGCGGTTGCCGGCGAGGGCATTGGCCTGGATCGCCGCACCCAGGGCGACGACCTTGTCGGGATCGAGATTATTCAAGGGCTTCTTGCCGAAGAACTCCTGAACGGCGCGCTGCACATGCAGCATGCGCGTCGCACCGCCAACCATGACGACGCCATCGATATCGCCGACTTCAAGCCTGGCATCGCGCAAGGCCTTTTTGACCGGCTGCAGGCTGCGCTGTACCAGCGGCGCAGTCATTTTCCAGAATTCTTCCTGGCTGAGCTTCAGGCGGAATTCCTGGCCATAGGAAAGCTTTACAGTGGTCTCGGCACTGGCATGCGCTGTCAGCGTTTCCTTGACTTCGCGCGCTTTCATCAACAGACGCCGGGTATCGCCATGACTGGCAGCCGCCAGTCCATGCAGGTGCCGCCAGTGTGCGCCGATCGCTTGATCGAAATCGTCCCCGCCCAGTGCGGAATCGCCGTTGGTGGCGAGTACCTCGAACACACCGCGACTCAGTTTAAGGATTGAAATATCGAAGGTGCCGCCGCCGAGATCGAACACCGCAAAGGTTCCTTCGCTGGCGTTGTCGAGTCCATAGGCGATGGCCGCAGCGGTAGGCTCGTTGAGCAGGCGCAACACATTGAGGCCGGCAAGGCGGGCCGCATCCTTGGTGGCCTGCCGCTGCGCGTCGTCGAAATATGCCGGCACGGTGATGACCGCGCCCACCAGTTCGCCGCCCAGCGCCTCTTCGGCCTGCACACGCAACACCTTGAGTATTTCCGCCGACACATCGACGGGCGATCTCACCCCCGCGACGGTATCGATTTTCACCATGCCGGGCGCATCGACGAACCTGTAAGGCAGGGCGCCGTATTTCGCCACATCGGCGATGCCGCGACCCATGAAGCGCTTGACCGAGACTATGGTGTTCTGCGGGTCTGTCGCCTGTTCATCCTTGGCAGCACGGCCGATGATGATCGATCCGTCGGCCGCATAGCGCACCACCGAGGGCAACAGGGGCTGGCCGTCGTGATCGCGCAATACTTCGGCTGCACCGCTTTTGACGGTGGCGACCAGCGAATTGGTGGTGCCCAGATCGATGCCCACCGCAAGGCGGTGCTGGTGCGGAGCGGTTGCTTCACCGGGTTCGGCGATTTGCAGGAGTGCCATTTCAAGCTGCTTTCAAAGAGTGAGCTCAGGCATCGACAAATTCGAAGGCATCATCGATTTCCTCGCCCAATTTTTCCAGGAAGCGCAGTTTTCGCACCGTCAGGCGCGCGCCCGGCATGTCCGGGGCCACGGCAAGTTCGGCGGCCAACTGCATAAACAACTGCGCCTCGTCGGCGCGGTGCCGGGCAGCGAGTTCGCCAAGGCGCGCTTCATCGCGATTGCGCCGCGCATCGACCACGGCTTCGCGCCATTCCATTTGCTGCATCAGAAAATCCACCGGCATGGCGGTATTCGATTCCTCTTCGGTATCGATGCCGTTTATCCGCAGCAGATAGCGGCCGCGACTGAGCGGCGATTTCAGGGTTTGATAGGCCTCATTGGCGCGTGTCGCCCACTGCGCGGCAAGACGCTTCTCGGCGTCGGAGGCAATGGTGAAACGATCCGGGTGCACCTCGCGTTGCACCTCGCGATAAGCGCGGTCCAGCGCCGCCCCGTCGACGGCAAATGCCACCGGCAGACCGAACAGCTCAAAATGATTTTTGGAGAAATCGGGATTCATCGGGCGCTGTAAAAATAAGCGGGGCGGATTGAGCCGCCCCGCATCTGCCAACTGCTGCACATCGTCAATCCGCAGTGCGAAAGTGCGCACGCGGGAGGGGCAACAAGAAATCTAGACGTTGAACGACTCGCCGCAGCCGCATTTGTCCTTCTCGTTCGGATTGTTGAACCTGAACCCTTCGTTCAGGCCTTCACGTGCGAAATCGAGCTCGGTGCCATCGATATAAACCAGGCTCTTCGGGTCGACGAACACCTTCACGCCATGACTTTCGAAGGTTTGATCTTCCGGGCCGGCGGCATCGACGAACTCCAGCTTGTAGGCCATGCCCGAACAACCCGTGGTACGTACGCCGAAGCGCACACCGACCCCCTTGCCGCGTTTGGCAAGATAATTCCGGACATGCTGGGCTGCGCGATCGGTAAGTGTGATTGTCATGGTCAGGCCGCTTTCGGCTCCGCCAAGACATCGGCCGGATGCTTCGATTTGTAATCCGCAATCGCGGCCTTGATCGCATCTTCGGCCAGGATCGAGCAGTGGATTTTCACCGGCGGCAGCGCCAACTCCTCGGCGATTTGCGTGTTCTTGATCTGACCGGCCTGATCGATGGTCTTGCCCTTGACCCATTCGGTCACCAGCGAAGAGGAGGCGATCGCCGAACCGCAGCCATAGGTCTTGAACTTGGCGTCCTGGATGATGCCGTCCGGGCCGACCTTGATCTGCAGCTTCATCACGTCGCCGCAGGCCGGCGCGCCGACCATGCCGGTGGCGACGCCGTCTTCATCCTTGTCGAATGAACCCACGTTACGCGGGTTCTCGTAGTGATCAATAACTTTGGTGCTGTATGCCATGATGATTACTCCTGGTTTTCGCCGTGAGCCTGCGGCTCACGGCAACTGCTCACAATATCAATGTGCTGCCCACTGCACTGAATTCAAGTCGACGCCGTCTTTGAACATCTCCCACAGGGGCGACATATCGCGCAGCTTCTGGATGCGCTCATTCAGCAGCTTGATGGCGTAGTCGATATCGGCCTCGGTGGTAAAGCGGCCGATGGTAAAGCGGATCGAGGAATGCGCGAGTTCATCGTTGCGGCCCAGCGCGCGCAATACGTAGGAGGGTTCCAGCGAAGCCGAGGTGCAGGCCGAACCGGACGATACCGCCAGTTCCTTGATGCCCATGATCAGCGATTCGCCCTCGACGAAATTGAAACTCACGTTCAGGTTGTGCGGAACACGATGTTCCAGGTCACCGTTGACGTAGACTTCTTCCATGTCCCTGATGCCGGCCAGCAGGCGGTCGCGCAGCATGCGGATGCGTTCGCCTTCGGCCGCCATTTCGGTGCGGGCGATGCGAAACGCCTCGCCCATGCCGACGATCTGGTGGGTGGCGAGGGTGCCGGAGCGGAACCCGCGCTCATGGCCGCCGCCGTGCATCTGCGCCTCGAGGCGCACCCGCGGTTTGCGGCGCACGAACAGGGCGCCAATGCCCTTGGGTCCGTAAGTTTTGTGCGCGCTGAAGCTCATCAAATCCACTTTCAGCGCCTGCAGATCGATCACCACCTTGCCGGTCGCCTGGGCAGCGTCAACGTGAAAAATGATGCCGCGCTCGCGGCAGATCGCGCCGATCTCCTCAATCGGCTGGATCACGCCGATTTCGTTGTTGACGAACAGGATCGAGACCAGGATGGTGTCCGGCCGCAATGCCGCCTTAAACACTTCCATATCGACGAGGCCGTTGTCCTTCACATCCAGATAGGTCGCCTCAAAGCCCTGCCGCTCCAGTTCGCGGAAGGTGTCCAGCGTCGCCTTGTGTTCGGTTTTGAGTGTGATGAGGTGACGACCCTTGGTCTTGTAAAACTGGGCCGCGCCCTTGACCGCCAGGTTGATCGACTCGGTCGCACCCGAGGTCCAGACGATTTCCTTCTCGTCGCAGTCCACCAGTTTGGCGACTTCATTGCGCGCGTTTTCGACCGCCTCTTCCGCCGTCCAGCCATAGCTGTGGCTGCGCGATGCCGGATTGCCGTACATCTCGGTCAGGTAGGGAATCATTTTCTGCGCAACCCGCGGGTCTACCGGCGTGGTCGCAGAGTAATCCAGATAAATCGGCTGTTTCATTATCATTCCATTCAATGCGGCCAAGACCGCGGTTTACCGGTTCTCGGGTATTGCCTCAAGCCGCAACCACCGGCGTGTCGATGCCGCGTCCGCGCGGCTGTCCGGACGGGTTTTTCACCAGGCTGGCCGGTGCCGCCACCGTCTGCATGCGCTGCTTGCGCATCAGGTCCGCCAGATTCACGCCGCTGAGGTAATTCAGCACCGTGTCGTTGAGGCTTTCCCAAAGATCATGCGTCATGCAGCGATGGTCGCCCAGGCAGTTGTCCTTGCCTTCGCACTGGCGCGAATCGATCGGCTCTTCCACCGCCAGGATGATATCGGCCACCGTCAGTTGATCGACCGGTCGCGCCAGATTGTAGCCGCCACCCGGACCGCGCACGCTATCGACCAGTTTGCCGCGACGCAGTTTGCCGAATAGCTGCTCCAGATAGGAGAGCGAGATTTTCTGGCGTTCGCTGATATTGGACAGCGTCACCGGTCCGTCGTGCGAATGCAGTGCCAGATCGAGCATGGCGGTCACCGCAAAGCGTCCTTTTGTGGTCAAGCGCATATCGATCTCCTCGAAAATTTGGCGGCGGCAATGGCACCGTCCACAGCGTCGCCAAACCAGCTTTAAACCCGACTAAACAACTCAAGTATATTAAACCCGAGTGTATCAGTCAACTATATTTGCACTGGATTCAGGCAGGCTCCCGGCGAGTTTCCAGCTATGAAAACAGCGACCAAATTGCCAAACTCTAGTATTGACGCGCTTTTTGAAGCGTTTTTGCCCTGCAAGCCGCGCCAATGCTAGAGTTTATTCAACGTCTGCTTTTCCAGCGCTTCCAGGCGTTTAACCAACTCGGCCAGTGTTGCATCGCTTTTATCCGAGCGGCCAGCCAGGGTTTTGAGAATATTGTTGAGCGGATCGTTTTCATTGGTCGTCACCGCATAGGCCGAAAACGCCTGCCCGGCCACGCCCTGTTGCAGGCCTTCGACCTCACGCGCGGGGATCCCGACCACGGTCGCGCCGGGCGGCACCGCTTTCACCACCACCGAGTTGGAACCGATTTTGGCGCCCTCGCCCACGGTGAAAGGCCCGAGAATCTTGGCGCCGGCGCCGACGGTAACGCCTGCCGCCAGCGTAGGATGCCGCTTGCCCTTGCTCCAGGCGGTGCCGCCCAGGGTCACGCCGTGATACAGCGTGCAGTCATCGCCGATTTCGGCGGTCTCGCCGATCACCACGCCCATGCCGTGATCGATGAACACGCGACGCCCGATGACGGCGCCGGGATGAATTTCCACCCCGGTGAAAAAACGCCCGAGGTGCGACATCAGGCGCGCCAGCCATTTGAGTCCGATACTCCATAGCCGATGCGAAATCGCGCGGTGCAGCCACAAGGCATGCAGACCGGGGTAACAGCTCATCACCTCCCACCAGTTGCGCGCCGCCGGGTCGCGCGCATAGACGCTTTGAATATCTTCTCTGATTCGGTCAAACATGTTTCATTCCAGGGTTGAATTGGGACGATTGTGCGGACGGGGCGATTGCAGCGCGGCCAGCAAGCCGCGAAAGATGGCCACCTCCTCCGGTTCCAGGCGCGCACGCGCGAACAGGCGCTGCATGCGCGTCATGAATTTCTTCGGTGAATTGGGGGCCAGAAATCCGCAATCAACGGCCGCCGCTTCAAGATGGCGCAGAAAATGTTCCACCTCGGCAGCCGTGGCGGCAGGTCGCTGTGGATGGTCCCGCACTGCGAAAGCACCCGCCTGCATCATCACTTCATATGCGGCCACCTGCACCGATTGCGACACGTTCAACGAGGCATATTCCGGATTGGACGGAATTGTCGCCGATAACTGACAACGATCCACATCTTCATTGCTGAGGCACATTGCCTCATTGCCGAACACCAGCGCGACCGGAAGATCGCGAACCTCCATGGCCTGCCGCAAGGCCAGACCCACCGCTTCGCGCAGCGCCACGATCGGGTGCGACAGCTCGCGGCGCCGCGCGGTGAACGCCACCGCGAAGGAGGTATCGGCGAGCGCTTCCTGCAGGCTGGTCACCACCCGCGCGCGCGCCAGCACATCTGCGGCGCCGGAGGCAAGCGCGACGGCATTGGGGTGGGTGAGCGCATCGGGCAGTTTCGGCGCCACCAGCACCAGATCACCCAGACCCATCGTTTTCATCGCCCGCGCCGCGCTGCCGACATTGCCGGGATGCGAGGTCTCGACCATCACCACGCGCACGCGGCGCTGCAAAGCGGCTGTCGGGTTGGAAACAGCGGAAGAAGGGAGAGACGCTACCGGGTCATTCATATTAAAATGCGGCTTCAATCCGCTCTTTGTGAAAATTTGCCATGCATCCAATGCTTAACGTCGCCGTCAAGGCGGCCCGCCGTGCGGGCGCCGTCATCAACCGCGCGACCAGCGATCTCGACAAACTGACGGTTGAGCGCAAGGCCCCCAACGATTTCGTTTCCGAAGTCGATCGGGCCGCTGAAAACACCATCATCGACACGATTCGCGAAAGCTATCCCCAGCATAGCATTCTGGCCGAGGAATCCGGCGCCTCGGTCACCTCGGCCGAATCCGAATACCGGTGGATCATTGATCCGCTCGACGGCACCACCAATTTTCTGCATGGCTTTCCCCAATACTGTGTATCGATCGCGCTTTCAGTCAAGGGAATGGTCTCGCAGGGCGTCATTTTTGACCCTTCGCGCAACGATCTGTTCACCGCCTCGCGCGGCGGCGGCGCCTTTCTCAATGAACGGCGCATCCGCGTATCCAAGGTCGTCAATCTCAAGGATGGTCTGATCGGCACCGGGTTTCCCTACAAGGAATTCGAAAAATTCGACAAATATCTGGCCATGTTCAAGGAAATCACGCAGAAATCGGCTGGCGTACGCCGCCCCGGCGCCGCAGCCCTGGATCTGGCCTACGTGGCCTGCGGCCGCTTTGACGGCTTCTGGGAAACGGGCCTGAGCCCCTGGGATGTGGCGGCCGGCGGCCTGATGATCCTGGAGGCCGGGGGACTCATTACCGACTTCAACGGCGACGGCAACTATCTCGAATCCGGCAGCGTGATCGCGGGCACGCCCAAGCTGTTCCCGCAACTGCTGCAGATCGTGCAAAGCCACCACAAAAAATAGGGCAGGGTCTGCACCATGCATCGCATCGTGATCGTCGGTGGAGGAGCGGGCGGGCTGGAACTGGCCACACGCCTCGGCGACCAGTTCGGCAAAAAGGCAAATGCCTCGATCACCCTGATCGATCGCAGCCGCACGCACCTGTGGAAACCGCTGCTGCATGAAGTCGCCGCCGGCAGCATGGATATCCACGCGCATCAGCTCGATTATCTGGCGCAGGCGCGCTGGCATCATTTCATTTTCTCGCTGGGAGCGATGCAGGCCCTGGATCGCGCGGCGCGCGAGGTCGTGGTGGGCGCAGTGCATGATGAAACCGGTGAGATGATTCTGCCGGAACGGCGCATTCCCTACGATACGCTGGTGATCGCCATCGGCAGCCAGTGCAACGACTTCGGCACGCCCGGCGTTGCCGACCACGCCTTTACCCTGGATGGCGCCTGGGAAGCCAATCTGCTGCATCGGCGTCTCGTCAATGCCTGCTTTCGCACCAATTTCGCCAATGACGGACGTGTCATCCGCATCGGCATCATCGGCGCCGGCGCCACCGGCGTCGAGCTGGCGGCCGAATTGCACAATACGATCCGCGTACTGACCGGTTACGGTCTCGTCAATTTCGATCCGGAACACCAGATCAAGGTCAGCGTGATCGAGGCCGGTCCGCGCATCCTGGCCGGTCTGCCGGAATACATGGCCGAAGCCACCCACGATATCCTCACCGGTTTGGAAATCGACGTGCTGTGCAATGAAAAGGTGGTCGCCGTGACGCCCGCTACCATCGAAACCGCTTCCGGCAAATCACTGCTATCCGATTTTTCCATCTGGGCGGCCGGCATCAAATGCGCCGAGGTGCTGAAAGACCTGGCCGGCCTCGAAAGCAACCGCATCAACCAGCTGGTTGTATTGCCGACCCTGCAAACCACGAGCGACGAAAATATTTTCGCGCTGGGCGACTGCGCCGCCTGCGTGTGGAAGCAGGAGGGAGATGCCGTGCGCATGGTGCCGCCGCGCGCGCAGTCGGCGCACCAGCAGTCCAGCCATCTGGTGAAGACCGTCAAGCGGCGCATGCACGGACAGGCCGCCCTGGAATTCCACTACCGCGATTTCGGCTCGCTGGTGTCGCTCGGCAAATACACTTCGGTCGGCACGCTGATGGGGTTTGCCGCGCGCGGCAGCGTACGCGTCGAAGGGCTGATGGCGAAGCTGTTTTACATGTCGCTGTACAAGCTGCATTTGTGGGCGCTGCACGGCTTCTGGCGTATGGCGCTGGACACGCTGGCGCGCATCATCAGGCGCCAGACCGAGCCGCGGGTGAAATTGCACTGATGCGTAGCGCTTCATGAACGCCAAAGACAAGTCTGTCACCGCGCATACGCCGATGATGGCGCAGTACCTCGCCATCAAGGCCGAGCACCCGGATACGCTGGTGCTGTATCGCATGGGCGATTTTTACGAGCTGTTTTTCGACGACGCCGTCAAGGCCGCAAAACTGCTCGACATCACCCTGACGCAGCGCGGTCAATCGGCCGGCACACCGATCAAGATGGCGGGCGTGCCGTTTCACGCCATCGAGCAATATCTCGCCAAGCTGGTCCGTCTGGGCGAGTCAGCGGTGATCGTCGAGCAGGTGGGCGAAGTCACCGGCAAGGGCCCGGTCGAGCGCGCCGTCACCCGCATCATCACCCCGGGCACGCTGACCGACAGCGCGCTGATGCCCGATCAACGCGATGTGCAGATCGTTGCAGCCTTTCAACAAGGCGCCACCATCGGCATCGCCGCACTTTCGCTGGCCAGCGGCCGCTTCCGCATACTCGAGACCCAGGCCGCACAGCTCGGCGCCGAACTGGAGCGCCTGCAACCCGCCGAGGTGGTGGTAGCGGATAGTTTCACCGGGCCGCTGAATCATGCCGCGATCAAGCGCCTGGCAGACTGGCAATTCGATGCCGAGTCCGCCGCCAAGCTGTTGGCCAAGCAGTTTGGCACCAAGGACCTGCTGGGTTTCGGCTGCGAAGGCATGGACTGCGCCATCGCCGCCGCCGGCGCGCTTCTGCATTATGTACAGCAGACGCAGCGTGTGGCCCTGCCGCATATCAACGGGCTCGCCGTCGAACGTGACGATGAATTCATCCGCATGGATGCCGCCACCCGCCGCAACCTGGAAATCTCGGAAACCATCAATCGCGATGCCGCGCCCACCCTGTTCTCCCTGCTCAATAGCACCGTTACCAGCATGGGGGCGCGCCTGCTGCGCGACTGGCTGCACCATCCCCTGCGCGATCGCAGGGTCATCGTCGAGCGCATTGAGGCCGGCCTGGCGCTGGCCCCCTTGATCGGCGATATCCGCAGCACCATCGGCGACTGGGCGGATATCGAACGCATCGTCACCCGCATCGCCCTGCGCACCGCGCGGCCGCGCGATCTGTCCGCGCTGCGCCATGCGCTCTCCACCTTGCCGGCCCTGCACGCCAAAGTGGCATCGGCTTCAATGCCAGCTACAGCCCCAATACTGGCGCGCCTTCTGGAAGCATGTGCCCCGAAAGTGCCTATCCATGCGCTTCTTCAGGCATCGATCAAGGACGAGCCCTCGATCACGCTGCGCGATGGCGGCGTGATTCGCGAGGGCTTCAATGCCGAACTCGATGAGCTGCGCGGCCTGCAATCCAATGCCAGCGGCTTTTTGCTGGAGCTCGAAGCGCGCGAGCGGGCGCGCACCGGCATCGCCAATCTGCGCGTGGAATACAACAAGGTTCACGGCTTCTATATCGAGATCACCCAGGGTCAGCTCGACAAGGCACCGGACGATTACCGGCGCCGGCAGACGCTAAAAAATGCGGAGCGCTTCATCACACCCGAATTAAAGGCGTTCGAGGACAAGGCCTTGTCGGCAGGCGAGCGCGCGCTGGCCCGTGAAAAACAGCTGTATGAAGAAATTCTCGATGCCTTGATGCCGGCGGTCGGCGAACTGCATGCGCTGGCACGCGCGGCCGCCGAACTCGATGTGCTCTGCGCCAATGCCGCCAATGCGCGCGAATTCAATCTGGTGGCGCCGCGGTTCCTCACCGAAGACCGCATCCACATCGAAGGCGGGCGCCACTTGGTGGTGGAAAGCCAGGTGCAGAGTTTTATCGCCAACGACTGCGAACTGTCCCGCTCCCGCCAGTTGCTGCTGATCACCGGCCCCAATATGGGCGGCAAATCGACCTATATGCGCCAGGTCGCGCAGATCGCACTGCTGGCGCATACCGGCTCATTGGTACCGGCAAAGGCGGCGGAGATCGGGCCGATCGACGCGATCATGACGCGCATTGGCGCCTCCGACGATCTCGCCGGTGGCCGCTCCACCTTCATGGTCGAAATGACCGAAGCCGCCGCCATTCTCAACAACGCCAGCAAGAACAGTCTGGTGCTGATCGATGAGATCGGCCGCGGCACCTCGACCTTCGACGGCCTGTCGCTGGCTTATGCCATCGCCCGCCACTTGGCGGAATCCACCCGCTGCTATTGCCTGTTCGCCACCCACTATTTCGAACTTACCCGGCTCAATGCCGAGTTGTCCAATCTTGCCAATGTGCATCTGGACGCGGTGGAGATGAAGGACAAGATCGTATTCCTGCACAAGCTGGAACCGGGTCCCGCCAACCAGAGCTATGGATTGCAGGTCGCGCAACTCGCCGGTGTGCCGAAATCGATCGTGCGCATCGCCCGGAAGCAACTGGGCGAATTGGAGCAGAGCCAGGCGGGACGCCATCCGCAGGGCGATTTGTTCTCAAACGCCGCGCCAGTGCCGGATGCCGCCCATCCGGCGATCGCGGAGCTGGCCGAATTGAACCCCGACGAAATGTCGCCCAAGGAGGCGCTGGACGCCCTCTATCGCCTGAAAAATTTATCGCAGAATTGACATGCCCATACAGAAACTCACCACCACCCTTGCCGGCATTCTCAGCTGCTGCATTTTCGCCGGCTGCGCCGCACCGCCGCCGGATGCCAGGCGTTTTTCCTTCGCCTTCATCGGCGATCAGCAATACACGGCGATCGAGGAACAGCAATTTCCCGATTTGTTGAATGCCATCGATCGCGAGGATCTCAAATTCGTCGTGCACGTGGGTGATTTCAAGGCGGGCAGCAAGGCGCCCTGCACCACGGCGCTGTTTGAAAAAAGGCATGCCGAATTCGACCGGTCGCGCCACGCCTTCGTCTACACTCCCGGCGATAATGACTGGGTGGATTGCCGGCGTCCCGGCAATGGCGCCTTCGATCCGCTTGAGCGGCTGGAAAGACTGCGCGATATTTTTTTCGCCCAGCCGCAGTCGCTGGGTCGCGAGCGGTTGGCCCTGGCGCGCGAGGCCGATGCGTTTGCCGCCGATCCGGTGCTGTCGCGCTATCGCGAAAACACCATGTGGACCGAGGGCGAAAATTACGGTGCTGGCGTGGTATTCCTCACCGTCAACATCCAGGGTAGCAATGACAACCTGGGTTTCGACGCCGCCAGCGATCGCGAACATGCCGAGCGCACCCGCGCCAATATCGCCTGGCTGAAGCTGGCCATGCAGCGTGCTGCCGGCAAGGATTTTGTAGGCCTGGCAATTTTTCTGCAGGCCAATCCCGGCTTCGAGGAAGACCCCAGATCGGTGCAAAAAAGCGGCTATCGGGAATTTCTCGAAGCTTTCGAGGCCGCCGCGGTGGCGTTCGGAAAACCGATCCTGTTTGCACACGGCGATACCCACCGGTTCCGCATCGACCGCCCTTACCGCAGCCCTCTGGACAAGCGGCCGCTGACCAATATCACACGTGTCGAATGTTATGGCAGCCCGTTTGTGAACTGGGTGCGCATCACCGTCGACGGTCGCAACCATGCGCAGCCGTTCATCATCGAATCGGGCAACTTTATCCCGGGCGGCAACTAACGCTTAATGATGGACGCCGTGGGCGCCATGCACATGGCCGTGTGACAGCTCTTCAGCCGTGGCGGCGCGCACATCCTCGACCTTGCAACTGAAGATGAGGCGCTCGCCGGCGAGAGGATGATTGCCGTCGATCACCACCTGCCCGTCGGCGATATTGGTGACGGTATAGACCACCCAGCGGTCGTCGTCCTCGCCCGGGGGCAGGCCTTCAAACTGCATGCCCACTTCCACATTGGCGGGAAACACGGCCTTGGGTTCGATGCGGATCAGGTTCTCGTCATACTCGCCGAACGCATCTTCAGGCTCCAGCGAGATTTTCAATTCCTCGCCCACCGATTTGCCGGCAAGACCGGCTTCGACCAGCGGGAAAATGCCGCCATGGCCGCCTTGAATGTAGGCGAGCTGCGTGCCTGCCTCTTCAAGTACGTTGCCATCGCTGTCTGAAAGTTGATACGAGAGAGTAACTACTGCGTTGTCGCTAATGACCATGTATTTGTCGCACTATTTTCAGGACTTCCGCAACATGCTCGCGGGGATTCATGTCGCGGAGGATGTGTCGCAGTACGCCCTTTTTATCAATCACGAATGTGCAGCGCTGGACGCCTGCCCGCACACCACCGTTTATCGCCTGCTCCATCATCACTTCATACTTGCGCGACACCTCGCAGTCCATATCGGACAGCAAACGCACCGAGATGCCATGCTTGTCGCAAAACTCCTCGTGCACCATGCAATCGTCGCGGGATACGCCCATCACCACGGTGTCGCAGTCGTCGAAATCCGTCTCATGATCCGAAAAATCCAGGGCCTCGCGGGTGCATACGGGAGTGCCGTCTTTGGGATAGAAATAGAGGACAACGTTTTTCTTGCCGCGAAAGCTGGAAAGCTGGATCATTTCCATGCTTGCGTCAGGGAGTTCAAATGAAGGCGCTGTTGAACCTACCTGTAACATTGTCGTTTAATTCATCGTTGGAGATTGGGATAAACAATTTCAACAATTGCGATGCCGGGTTGTTGCAGGTCCGGTTTGACCGAATCATATCTCATTTCCATTTTTGTTTTGCAACTGTCCCTGCGCATGAAAATTAATCAGCCCCTGGCCATCCTGAACGGCTTCAACGCGCAACAGTTTCTGCGCGACTATTGGCAAAAAAAACCCCTGCTGGTGCGTGGCGCCATCAGCGGTTTTGTGGAACCGCTGAGTGTCGCTGAAATATTCGAGCTCGCCGGCCGCGAAGAAGCCGAAAGCCGCCTTGTTTCGCGACGCGGCCGCGATTGGGGCCTTCAGCACGGCCCATTCTCGCGCAAGGTCCTGCGTGCGGCCTCCGATGATGCGCGATGGACGGTGCTGGTGCAGGACACGCAGCATTTTTCGCGCGAGGCGCATCAATTGCTGAAGGCATTCGCCTTTATTCCCCATGCGCGCATCGATGACCTGATGGTGAGCTATGCGGTCAAGGGCGGCGGCGTGGGCCCGCACTTCGATTCCTACGATGTGTTCCTGCTGCAGGGCAGCGGCCGTCGGCGCTGGCAGATTTCCGCCCAGACCGATCTCGGCCTGAAGCCCGGCATGCCCCTGAAGATTCTTGCCCGCTTCAGGGCCGAGGCCGAGTGGGTGCTGGAGTCTGGCGACATGCTGTATCTGCCGCCCGGCTATGCGCATAACGGGATTGCCGAGAGCGATTGCACCACCTGGTCAATCGGCTTTCGTGCGCCGTCCCGACAGGAGCTGTCGGTTGCGTTTCTGGATTTTTTGCGCGACGAGCTCGCACTCGAAGGCCACTATGCCGACCCGGACCTGGCCGCTACCGTTCATCCAGGACAAATCGACCGCCTGACCGAAAAACGCGTCGCCGGCCTGCTGGGCGAGTTGCGTGCAGCCGCGAGTGACGCCGGGAACCTGCGACGGTTTATCGGCCGCCATTTCACCGAGCCGAAGGCGCATGTGTTTTTCGACCCACCGGCGACGCCCCTTGGCATGCGCGCGTTCCGCAGTGCCATGCAGAAACGCGGCATCGAGTTGGATTTGCGCAGCCGTCTGCTCTACGACGCCGCCGGCAGACAGTTCTTCCTCAATGGCGAAAGCGTCGATATGACGGATTGCAATAGGGCCGACTTCTCGCTATGGCAGATGCTTGCAGATGAACGGGCGCTGCCGCCGCTCCAACTTAAGGCCGCCACCGCCGCCGTCACCGCGAACCTGCATGCCGCCTATTGCGACGGCTATCTGCATCCCGGCTGACGGGCATGATTATGGAGGAACATATGGACATCAAACCCGGCGCGGATACGATCTACCGGATAATCGACGGCAAGACCGAGGCCGCCAGCGCCGTCGAGGAGCTTCTGGCCTGCGCGCGGAGCGAACTCCGTATCTTCGACGCCACGCCAGCCGCTTTGCACGATCGCGATTTTGGCCGTCCGGCGCGCATCGAGCAGTTAAGGCAGATGCTGATCACCAATCACAATCACCGCCTGCGCATCGTGTTGCATGAAACCGGCGGCATCGAAAGCGAATTGCCGCGTCTGCTCAAATTGCTGGCTCTGCTGTCGGCGCAAATCCAGATTCACCGCACCACCGCCTCGGCACGCGATGCCCGCGACGTGATGGTGATTGCTGACGATGCGCATTTCTGGCGCAAACCGCATTTTGAGCATCCGCGCTCCATTCTGACGCTGCATGATCCCGCGGCAGCGCAGCCCTTTATCGACCGATTCGAGGAAATCTGGCAAAACTCCGAGCCGGCGGTCAGCGGTGATACAGCAGGTCTGTAATCCGGACACATGACATGCATTTACGCGTGAGCAATTATTGTGCACCGCGACAATTCGATGCTATACTTGATGGTCGGTCAACCTGCTTGATGGCGAGTTCAAAGGGCCTGTGTGTGCTTGGGGTTCTACGAGAGCTGGCAAGTCGTCTAGCCGATAAAAATTTTTGATCAAAATTTTTTCAAATTATTTTCCAAGGGAAGTTACATGAACAAGTCTATCCTCATCGCAGCAATGGTTGCAGTCGGCTTGGCCGCTTGCAGCAAAGAAGCACCGAAAGTCGAAGCACCGAAAGTTGAAGCCCCGAAAGTCGAAGCCGCTGTTCCTGCTGCTGCCGCTCCGGCCGTAGAAGCCGCCAAAGATGCTGCCGGCACCGCCGTTGACGCCGCCAAGGATGCTGCCGGCAAGACCGTTGACGCTGCCAAGGACGCTGCTGGCAAGACTGTCGATGCTGCCAAAGACGCCGCCGCCAAATCGGTTGACGCTGCTAAAGCCGCTGCACCCGCAGCGCCTGCCAAAGAAGCCCCGAAGAAGTAATTCTTCCGACGCTTTCGCAGTCGAAAACGCCGACCTCATGGTCGGCGTTTTTGTTTGGCAATTCAGCCGCTACTTGTAGGTCTCAAAGAGTGCGCCAGTCGAACCCCGTGTCCTGCGCGGCAATGCCGATCCAATTTGTTTCGCAGCCCAGCGCTGCCGCCAGCGCCGCACAGGCAAGCTCCGGCAAATTGTTCGATTGCGAAAGATGTGCGGCAATCACATGCCTGAGCTTCGAGCAATCGATACGCCGCAACAGCAGGGCGGCCGTCGCGTTGTCGAGATGCCCGAACTTTCCTGCCACCCGTTTTTTGAGGCTGGCCGGGTAGGGGCCATTCATCAGCATATCGAGATCGTGATTGCACTCAAGCACCAGCGCATCGCAACCCGACAGGGTTTCCTCGATGTGTGCGGTCAGGGTGCCCGTGTCGGTCAGCACCCCAAGCCGAACCGCACCATCCGAAAACACATACTGCACCGGCTCATAAGCATCGTGCGGCACATAATACGGGGTCACGGCAATATCGCCGATCGCAAACATCCCATGCGGATCGACATAATGAAGCAGTGCCGCCGGCAGCGAGTTTTCGCGCAGCACCTTGGCAGTGCCGTGCGTCAGCCACACCGGCAGTGAATGTTTGCGCGCAAACCGCGCGACCCCGCCGATATGGTCGGAATGCTCATGGGTGACAACAATGCCGTCCAGATCTGCGGGGGTCAAACCGGCTCGGGCGAGCCGTGTTTCGGTTTCGGCAAGACCGAAGCCGCAATCCATCATCAGCCGCGTCGATGACATGCCCGCGCCGACTTCCACCACCAGCGCATTGCCTTCACTGCCGCTCCCGAGCGAGGTGAATCTCATTTGCGTACCCGCCCCATCGAAAATGAAACAGGCCCGCCTCCAGGGCGGGCCCGTGTTGGATCAACTGCCGGCCGTTGAGCGCGCCTTCATGCCTGCCGCTATTTCAATTGCTCGAGCAAGAGGGACAGGATGCGCTTGGCGGTGGATGAATTATCCGTCTTGCCGTCCGCCGTCTGCACATCCACATTGGTGACGCCTGCCGCTTCGGCGACATAAATGCGGTATTGCGGCTTGGGCGGCTCATCCTTGCGCCAGAACGCCAACTTGTCGAGGAAGCCGCTGGACTGGACTTCGGCATCCGGATCGATATAGCGCACAAAGAACAGGCCCTTGGAGCGATCACGATCCTCGACCGTGAAGCCGGTACGATCCAGCGCCAAGCCGATGCGACGCCACGCGCGGTCAAACGCCTCGGCGATCTGCAGCGAACCACCCTTGTCCTTGTCATAGCTCGCGCGTGGCGGCGTTGCGCTTGCCGGGGCGGCGGTAGTGCCGGCGATGGCGGCCTTCTGGTCGGGCGCATAGCCGAACTTGACCATCATGCGCGCCATCATTTCGGCTTCCAGCTCGTGATCCGCGGGACGGTTCTGCCAGGCTGTGGACAATTTATCAGTGCCGGTATAAACCTCCTCCACGCCACGATGGCTGACATAGATTTCGGTAGTGCCCGGCTCTGCGCCGGCTTCCAGACGGGTACGGAACCGGTCGCGCTCGCCCGAGGAATACAGCCCGTCGAACACGCGCCCGATGGTGCTGCGAATGAAATCGTCCGGGATCTTCGAACGGTTCTCGGCCCAGTCGGTATCGATGATGCCCACTTCCGGCGTTTCGCGCTTGATCGTGAAACCGGTTTCCTTCCAGAAATCCTTGACCATCGGCCATAATTTCTCCGGCGTTGCCTTGACCACCAACCAGCGCTGATCCCCGGCGCGCACGATGTACGCACTGTCGATTTTCGGCAGCACCGCCGTGGTGCCGCTGGCCGGTGCGGCACCACGTTCGCGGTTGTAGGCAGAGAAGGTGGTGGCCTTGCCGTCCGGTACGGTGTAGCGGTCATCAACCAGCGGCGAGGTCAGATCGGGCGGAATTTCCAGTGAAGGGATCTTGTTTCCCTGCGAGCGGTAGTCGGCATTCTTGTTCGGGCCGAATGCGCTGCAACCAGCCAGCAGCAAGCCCGCCACCACAGCGGTGGTAACTGATTTGAACGTCAACATTAAGCCGTTTCCTTTGTGAGATCGAGAATGCCCGCCTGGTGCATCGCGGCACGCAGGGGAGCATGAAATTGCGGTTGAAAAGGCGTCAGCGGCAGACGAATACCCGACTCGATATGCCCCATCTGCTGCAGCGCCCACTTGACCGGAATGGGGTTGGACTCCAAAAACAGCTGGTTGTGCAGTCCCAGCAGGCGGTTATTGATGTCGATGGCCTTGGCGCGCTCGTTGTTGAGGGCAGCCACGCACATTTCATGCATCAGCCGCGGCGCAACATTGGCGGTGACCGAGATGGCGCCATGTGCCCCAAGTTGCATCAATGCCAGGGTGGTAACGTCATCGCCGCTGTAGACGGCAAAATTGCTCCTGCGGCCGGCGGGTATGCGGAGCAGCAGATCGGCGCCGCGCGCCATGCTGCCGGTGGCGTCCTTGATGCCGACGATATTCGGGATTTCGGCCAGGCGCAATGCGGTGTCATTGCCCAGATCGGCAACCGTGCGGCCCGGAACGTTATACAGGATGATGGGCAGGTCCACCGCCTCGGCGATGGCACGGAAGTGTCGGTACAGGCCCTCCTGGGTCGGCTTGTTGTAATACGGCACGACCGAGAGGGCAAAATCCGCGCCCGCACGCTTGGCGAACGCGGTGAGATGGATTGCTTCCTTGGTGGAGTTGCCGCCTGCGCCGGCAATGACCGGGATCCTCTTGCCGGCATATTCGACCGCCGCCTTGATCAAGGCGCCGTGCTCGTCAAAATCGACCGTCGGCGACTCACCCGTGGTGCCAACGATCACAATGCCATCTGTGCCTTCGCCGACATGCCAATCGATCAGCGATTTCAAACGCGGATAATCAAGCGAACCATCCGGCAACATCGGGGTGACGATCGCCACCAAACTTCCGGTCAACATAATTTGCACAGGTAAATTCGATAATCGCGCATTTTACCCTACGAAACGGGCCGGATCCCGGTTTACATTTGCTCACAGCGGAGTGCGGACACCCTCAGCGCTGGGCGGCGGGCGGCAGGATGCGCCTGGCGGCGATCCGCTGGATCATCGCCGGCTTGGGTGTATCGACATAGCCGCTTTCATAGGCCAGCACCTCGAATTGCCCATGCACGACATTCAGCAGTTCGCCTGGCTTGAGCAAGAACTCGGCCTTTGCGGGACGTCCATAGCGTTCATTGCCCAAGGCGAATGTTTCATAGATCAGCAGACCGCCCGGCTCCACAGCGGCCAGCAGCGCGGGGAACAGGGGGCGATGCAGATAGTTGGTCACGACCACCGCATCATAGTGTGCCCCCGGGAACGGCCATGGCCCGGCTTCGATATCGGCCTGTATGGCCGTTATGCCCGGAAAGCTTCTTGAAGCTTCGCGTAATGCCTCAATATCCCGATCAACCGCATCCACATGGTGCCCACGCTGCGCAAACAGGCGT
>DASWEY010000008.1:0-2121 GCA_036394575.1 Usitatibacteraceae bacterium
GATTTCGCCGACGGTGGTGAGGCCCTGTTCGTGCAGCACGATGCCGACGGTGAAGATCGCCAGCACCGTGATGGTGGTCGATGCCCGGGTGATGACGGTGACCAGCGCCCACCACGACAGCACCGGCATTTGCACCGCCAACAGCTTGTCGGCGACGAAGCGCAGTCCCTGCACCTCTGCATCGATGCGCACGAAGCTTTGCACCAGCGCGACATTGCCGAGCGCGTCGGAAGCGCGCGCGGAGAGGTCGCTGTAATGCTCCTCGACCTCGCTCTGCATGCCGTAGGTCTTGCGCACCACCAGCGTGGTTAGCGCGGTGAATACCACGCACAGAATGAACAGCAGGATTGCCAGCCGCCAATTGATGTAAAGCGCCAGCGGCAGCAGCACCACCAGCGACATGATCGCGGCGAAGTGCTCGCGGAAAAATGCCAGCCACAGCCGCCACAGCGAGTCGGTGCCGTTCAGCATCACTTTCATCAGGC
This sequence comes from Usitatibacteraceae bacterium, assembly GCA_036394575.1. Classification (GTDB taxonomy): domain Bacteria; phylum Pseudomonadota; class Gammaproteobacteria; order Burkholderiales; family Usitatibacteraceae; genus UKL13-2. The sequence goes on from DASWEY010000008.1 coordinate 486, forward strand.
GGCCGGAATGGGTGCCGGTGTGGAAGGTCAGCGGCAATTGCATGATGTGTTCGAAATAATCCGTCAGCACAGCCTGGCGCTGGCGGTGCGCCAGCCGATCGGCATGCAGCGCCACCGCGGCACTGCATCCAATGGTGAACAGGCCGAATGCCGCCCAGGCCGCGAGCAGCGGCCACGCCGGCGAGGACCCGAGCGGGCTTGCGGCTGCCTTGCCGGAGAGAACATCGACGATCCGGCCGAACAGCACAGGCTCGGCGAATTGCGCAGCGGCCAGCAGCAGGTTGGCGCCGGCGAGGATCCAGCCTAGCCGGGCCTCTTTGCCGAGTAGCCCAAGGACGCGGATATAAAGACGAATTAGCGACATGCCGTTAGGGGGCTCAGGGGTCGGTGGGCGGGACGATCGTTCGGAGCTGCATTCTAATCAGGGATCGTCGCCGAGATACAGCGTCCGCTGATGTTTTGCTCAATTGATCAGGCGGCCGCCGAGGGGAGGCAGGAAGGCATCGTCGAAAATATCCGCCGCGGAAGGGCGTTTCTGGAACTTGAAATCCTCGGCGATTTGATCGATCGACCGCTCGAGGCGGGCCGGATCGGCGGCGCCGATGCCATTGCGTTTCACTTCGCCGGTGAGGATGTTGTTGCTGATCACGCTGCGCAGCCGTTCCAGCTCGAGATCCCGCGATCCGCCGTCCATCCGGCTGATAACCTCGTCCACCGCGCGTCCGGGCTCCTTGATCGCCAGATGCGTGCCGGCAATCACCGCGCGCAGGAAGCCCTTCACCGCCTCGGGCCTGGCGGCCGCGAACGCCGGATTGACGATCAGCGCGAACCCGTAGGCCTCGCAGCCATAATCGGCGTATGGAAACACTGCAAGGTCATCAGCCGGCACGCCGCGGTCCCTCAGATTAACCCCTGCCAAATATGAAAATCCGTTCACGGCATCGACCTGGCCTGCCGACAGCATTGGCTCCCGCACCGCCGGGCTGAATTTAGCCTCCTTCACGCTAGCGATTTTAATTCCGTTTTGATGCGCCAGCGCCGGCCAAAACCAAATCGAGAAGTCGCCTTCCGCGACGCCAAGGGTCTTGCCTTCGATGTCGGAGAGCGAATGGATACCGCGGCTCTTGCGCGCGATGATGGCGTAGGGTGCTTTGTTGAATAATACGAACACCGCTTTGACCGGCGGCGCGCCTGATTTGTCGCGAAAGCGGATCAGCACGTTGATGTCCACCAGTGCAAAATCGCTGTCGCCTCTGGCGACGCGCGCAATCGCGTCCGGCCATCCGCTGGCGATATTGGTCGTAACCGCGAGACCCTCCGAGCCAAACAAACCGCGGCTCGACGCCAGCACGAAAGGCGCTGCGCTCGCATCGATCGGACGATCGAGGGAAAACAGGATCGCGATCGGTGGCCGTATTTCGGGCGCGGCCGGACTCTGCGTGAAGCCGAAACACAAAAAACCCAGCAGGCCTGTCAGCGAAGCCAAAATGCAGCTGCTAGCAATGGTCGGACTTGCGCGCATTGGGATTACTTCGGGACCTGCGCCAGTTGCCATGCCGGCTGTGTTGGTTTCATGACACCTGAGGCGCGACGTGGCACTCTGCCGGATGAAATCTGAACGGCTGATGAGTGCCCC
>DASWEY010000009.1:0-3222 GCA_036394575.1 Usitatibacteraceae bacterium
CAGACGCCGCAAGCCAGCAGCAAAAGCCGCCCCGCCCTGTTCCCGCCGGTGATGGTGCACCTGATCGCTTCGGGCGAAGCCAGCGGCCGCCTCACGCAAACCCTTGATGCCGCGGCGCGCCAGCAGCAGCGCGATGTCGAAACCCGTACCGCCGCCTTCGCCGCCATCATCGAGCCGGCGATGATCCTGATCATGGGCGTCATCGTGCTTGCGATCGTGCTGGCGGTGCTGTTGCCGATTTTTGAATTGAACCAGTTGGTAGCCAAGTAAGGAAAAACATGACGACGTTAATTTCAGGTTTCACGCCCAAACGCAAACGCCAGTCCGGATTCACATTGATCGAAGTGATGATCGTGGTGGTCATCCTCGGCATCCTCGCCGCCGTGGTGATCCCCAAATTGCTCGACCGTCCCGACCAGGCGCGCGTCACCGCCGCCAAATCGGATATCGCGGTGATCATGCAGCAGCTGAAACTGTATCGTCTCGACAACACCTTCTATCCCTCCACCGACCAGGGCTTGCAGGCGCTGATCGTCAAGCCCTCCACCCAGCCGATTCCCGCCAACTGGAAGACCGGCGGCTATCTGGAGAAACTGCCGAATGATCCCTGGGGCCGGCCTTACCAATATTTGAATCCCGGCGTCAAAGGCGAGATCGATGTATTCAGCCTGGGCGCCGATGGACAGGCCGGCGGTGAAGGCGTGAACGCCGATATCGGCTCCTGGAATCTGTAGGCAAAAATGAAACTCCAGCATCCACGCGGCTTTCGGGGCAAAAATGGCTTGAAAAGCGCGCCAATGCTGGATCCTGAAAATGGGCAACTCTCAAAACCTCAAATAGTCGTCATTCCAGCCTTCGCCGGGACGACAAGATTCTTGGAAATCCCCAATAGGGTAATGCCATCGCCCCGCCATGCGTTCCTGCGCGTACAGCGCGCCTTTACCCTCATCGAAATCATGATCGTGATCGTGATCGTCGGCATTGCCCTGTCGCTGGCCGTCGCCAATCTGTTTCCCGACGACAACGAACGCCTGCGACAGGAAAGCGAGCGCACCTTCGCCCTGCTGGAAAATGTGCGCGACGAGGCGGCGCTGGGTGGGCGCACCATCGGCATGTATCTGAAGGACAACCAGCTCGAATTTGTCGAGCACGACCCGCAATCGCTGAACAATGCCTGGCGGCCACTATCGGCGAAGCTGTTCGCCAACAAGCCCTTTGCCGACGGCGTCAGCGCCGAGTTGCGCATCGGCGCCGACACCGCCAATAGCACCAATGCCACCAACGCGCACAACGAGGCCGACGCCATCGCCGCCTTTTTGCCGGCCGGTGTTGCTGCGCCCTTCACCCTGCGCCTGGCGACCGCGCAGAACATGCGCATCATCCGCAGCGATCCGCTGGGTAATCTTTCGTACGTGAGCGATGCGACGCCGCAATAATCATTTCGCGCCGCCGCCATCGACAAGGCAGGGTGCGTTCACCTTGATCGAAGTGCTGGTGGCCCTGGCCATCCTCGCCATCGCCTTGAGCGCGGCGGTACGCGCCGCCAGTGTGGCGACCGATTCCGCCTACGACAGCAAATTGCGCACCCTCGCCACCTGGGTCGCGCAAAACCGCATCAGCGAATTGACCACGCAAGTGACGTTGACAAACACCCTGCCGGGCATCGGCGACAACGAGGGCAGCAGCACCCAGGGCGGCATCGCGCTGGCGTGGACGCAGAAAATTTCCGACACGCCCAATCCTGGTTTCCGCAAGGCCGAGATCAAGGTACTGCGACCCGGCAGCACCCAAGTGCTGGTGTCGCTCAACGCCTGGCTGGTGCGCCCGAGCCCATGAGTGCCGGACGCAATATGAAAACTGGGCCCCTGCCTGCGCAGGGGCGACTTGCTTTGCCTTCGGCAAAGCAAGTCGGTTTTACCCTGATCGAGTTGCTGATCGCACTGGCGATTTTCGCCATCCTTTCATTGATCGCTTACCGCACCTTGGGCTCGGTCTTCCAGACGCGCGAGCAGCTCAATGCGGAAACGGTCAAGTGGCGCGACCTCGCCCTGTTTTTTGCGCGCGTGGAGAACGATATGGGCGCCCTGGTCAATCGCCCGATCCGCACCGTCGACGACATCAATGCCGCCGCATTTTGCCTGAGCGGATTTCCTGTCGGCCCCAATGAGGCGCAGCTCGCCTTCACGCGGCTCGGTTTTGTCGATGCCAGTGGCAGTGCGGCCGCGCCGCAGCGCATCGGCTATCGCGGCAATCCAGCCGAGGGCAAAGTGGAGATGTTGCTGTGGAGCGGGCTCGACCAGGCGCCGCGCGCCGCGCCGCAGACCTATGCGGCGCTGAACAATATTCGCAGCGTGCAATGGCGCGTGCTGGACCGCACCGGCAACTGGCGCAGCGACTGGCCGCCCGCACCCGCCAGTTGCAACAACCCGGACAAATCGGCGCCCGCCTATCCGCTGGCGATGGAACTCAGCATCACTCTGTCCAGCGGCGAGACCGTCACGCGGCAGATCGCCTTGCGCGCAGGCAACGGCGCCGTGCCCGGCACGACCGGCGGCACGGGAGGCACCGGCACCACCGGCGGCAGCGGGCAAAAATCATGAGGCGAAACCACAGTCTGCGCCAACGTGGCGTCGCCATCATCACCGCCCTCCTCGTGGTGGTACTGGCGGCCGGCATCGCCACCTATTTGCTGGCGCAGCAGTCGCATGCCCTGACGCGCACCGAACGCGCCACCGCGCGGGCGCAGGCGGGCCTATACGCGGCCCCGACCATGGACTTCGCCCGCGCCCTGCTGTCGGAAGCGCTGTCGAAAAGTACCTATGTCAGCGATCAGCAAGCCTGGGCGCAGGGTATTTCCTATCCGCTCGACAACGCCATCGCTACGGGCATCGTGCATGACGAGACCGCCAAATTCAATCTCAATAACCTGGTACTGAACGGCCAGACCCGCAGCGTGCCCGATGTGCTGCTGTTCAAGCGCCTGCTCACCAATCTGAAGCTCGATCCGGTGCTGGCCGATGCGGTGATCGACTGGATCGACACGGACAGCGAGCCGGGCCCCGCCGGCGCCGAAGACAGTTATTACATGAACCTGGCCACGCCCTATCGCGCCGCCAACCAGCCGCTGGTGCAATGGCAGGAACTGGCGCGGGTGCGCGGCTTCGACAGTCTCACCGTGCAGCGTCTGGCGCCGTTTGCCACCGCCCTGCCGGCGCGCACGCC
>DASWEY010000010.1:0-2065 GCA_036394575.1 Usitatibacteraceae bacterium
GCCGACGCCTGCGCCGCCCAGAATGCTGCTCAAACTACCTGGCAGATCGCCCTGCGCTCGCGGTTGTCCGCTGCCATCAGGCCTGGAAGCGGACCCCGCCACGCTGTTGAACATTTCGATGAGCTTGTCCCGATTTTGATACCCCGCAAGGGCAAGCATTCCAAGGAGTCCAGTCATCGATGGCATTCCACGGCTCATTTTCGCCTCCTCCGGTGTCTTCACGCTCTTCCAGGCTCGCCAGCCCTTTCAAATACCGAGGGCGGCGGAAATTTCGGCGAGGGTCGCTTTCTCGGCATCGCTAACCTGAACGCCGCCGATGCCGAGCAAGCCGCCGCCCTCGCTCGCGGCTTCGGCGGTACCTTGGCTGATCTGACGAAGCCAGCTCTTGAAGGCTGCAGCATCGCCAGGGGCCTTTGCCGCCAACACCGCCGAAACCTGGCGTAGAGCTTCGATCGATTTGGTCGTCTGCAGGCTGGCACCCCAAAGGCCGCTTGGATCGGCCGCGGTGATAGCCATGCCGGCCATCATCGGGCTCTCGAGGAGCAGCGTCCATTGTTCCTTTGTAAAGCTCGATTTGTCCGCCACGACTGCTCTCCTCAGAATATGCGAAGCAGCGTTTTATTTCGGTCAGCCGAGAGGCTGTCGTGAATTGCTCGTTTAAATCCGCAAGGCCGCTTCGTTGCCTGGATGGTGGCCGAATCCAAGCCTCACGGTAATGGCCGTTTGCTGGAGAGAGTTTTGACATGGATCAATGAAATTGCGTTGCGCGCAGTGGCGCTGAAGCCAGACGACCCCGGCGGTGGGCTCGGATTGAACCAAGGTACAATACGGGCTTGCCGATGTTTTCCCGAGTTTGAGCGACCAGATGCGGCTTAAGTGCTTTCGGCTCGCCAAAAGGTGAGCTGGGGTAAAATCGGACCTCGGGGGCGCCGGCCGGCATATCCGCTTGCGGCGCGCCTGAGCAAGGTCCGCTGATCCCCCGGACATTGCGACCGGGCTTGCTATGCCATCTGCGCTTAGAGCCCGCTGGGCCTGAGTGAACAGATAGCGCCGCGCGGCGATCTCAGCGGAGGTTGCCGATACGCCGCGAGAGTGCAAGCGAGAGCCTGCCGTCACATTCCGATCGGTGCTATCCTCGCCGCCAATGCCGATCACTAAGCGACCAGCGCCACGCTCTGCTGATGGTTGATCGAACCCGCGACGCCGGCACGATCGCGGACGTTCAGCGGCGCTTTCCGAGCCGCAAGTTCTTGCCGCTCGGCTCGCTCGATTGACCTATATCAAGTGGCCGACAACCGGCGAGTGATAGCCCGCGCCTTTCTGTGACAACTGGAGAGAAGCAATGATCAGACCCACCGTCGTTGCGCTCGCGCTATGCGTTGTGTCTCAGCACAGAGTATGCCGTACGTCCCACTTCAGCAGCCGAACAATTCGGTCATTCCAGTTCGCCAAGGATGTGGCCTGGGACGTCAACTGGTCGATGGTCTCTGCGTATCTAACAGCAGGCTGCGTGCCGCGGTCCGCAAGTGCAGTTCTCGAAAAATGCGCATGGTGAACGGCCGCTGTGAACCGCGCGCGCGACCTGCCGCCGCCTCTGGCGCGGCGCGACCTGCGGCCCAGCAACCTGCGGCCACTCCCGCCACGCCGCGTTGATTGGCACGCGCAGGTTGTCAAAAAGGGACGGCCCCAGTCTGAGAGATTGAGGCCGTGGGGGGCCTTGCCGTACCGATGGGGCCGGTACCCAGCCATCTAAAACCCAGGCTGGGACAGTTGTCCTGAAGCACAATGTCCTGAGGTACAGTGTCCTGATTTCAATTCTGGGTGTCGGACAGTACGCCATGAAGCCGATGCCAGCGAAGCCGCCGAGGAGCAGCATCGCCCATTCTCTTCGCTTTCGTAGCGTTGCTTGCCTTCCGTCAAGAAACGCTTGCCCATGAAAGCGCGAGGACGACGCCGAAAGGAAAAGGAGGTCGACCCTTGATGTAGATCAATGCGTCCCGCGATGCGACGGACTAACGTTGCCAGAAGCACTTTACCGGGCGATCATAAATGGGAGGTCGTTGCG
>DASWEY010000011.1:0-14345 GCA_036394575.1 Usitatibacteraceae bacterium
CAGCGAGTCGGACGCTGTTGTAATAGCGGCTAAAACTGAGCGGCGAAATGGCGGAAGGACGATAGTCCGTCTCCGTCTGAAATTTATTACCTGTTGCCAGGACAATCGGATTGCCACAATTAGGGCAGATATCAAGCTTGGACTTTTGCGAAACGCCATTTATGTTGAGCTGGTCTCCCGGGCTGACCAAAGTGCAGGTTGTGCCTCCAATATTCGTTTGAGGCAGGCAGTCATGTTGAACGACGCCACCCCCAATTTGGCCAATTGAACCGTTATATTGACAACGCCCATAAATTGCAAATGTAGAGCCAGAGGGGGCCACTTCCGCCCTGACGAAATCGTAGCGCCAAACTTGCCCCATTGAACAATTAATTGCGCATACGACTTTATTGTCCGTGGCTTGTATGGCTTGCTCTATCGTCGGAAAGGTGTAATTTAATTGATGCGACCCGGAGCAATCATTAACACCTACATTACCTCGATAAACAACGGTTGCAGGCACAACAATTGTATCGGCCCATAAACAATTCCATTGCAACACGAACGCAATAAGTAAAATCCGAGGCGGATTCAAAGAAAAAGCCTGACTAATAAATTTAATCGCGGCCCGTTTCTGAACGGAAATTGCTTCTAAAAGCGAGGTCAATTTTTTTAATTCGTTCTGCGCGTATTTCCGTTCCAAAAGCAGCTCCCAAATAAGCATTTTCAAATCTCTGCGCCCGTTAGCGCGCGATTCTCGCAAATTGATTTTTTTGCGCCGAACGGACAGTAACCATTTTCCAAATTGATGGGCAAGGTAATTTTTTATTGGGCGTGACAATTTCGCCACAAGCATTTTTCTTACCTACCTGTGCAGGTGGGAAATGAAGTCACGACTTGACATTTGCATGGACCAGCGAAGGCAAAAATATTTTTGTTCTTTTATCTAGATAGACTCTTGTCCGTGCTAGGAACATTGATCTATAGATTGTCATGGGGCGAATCGTGTCGATTCGCCCCGAATTTGGCAGGGGATTCTGCGAAATAATAGCGGCTAATTCTTAAAAATTACCTCCCCACCGCCCCCCGAATCTGCTCCAGCGCCGATGGGTCTTCAATCGTCGTCGTATCCCCCGCCTCGCGTCCCTCGCAGATCGCCTGAATCAAACGCCGCAGCAATTTGCCCGAACGCGTCTTCGGCAGCATCGTGACGAAGTGCACACGTGCAGGACGGCCGATGGCGCCGAGTTCCTTGTCGACAGTGGCCATCACTTCCTTTTCGTGCGCGGCGGCGAGCGCCGGCGTGGCGACCCTGCTCGTGTCTTTCACCACCGCGAACGCGACCGGCACCTGGCCCTTGAGCGCATCGGCGACGCCGACCACGGCGACTTCGGCGATATTGCTGTGCGCCTGGATGGCTTCCTCGATCTCGCGGGTGCCGAGACGATGGCCGGCGACATTGATGACGTCGTCGGTGCGGCCCATGATGAAATAGTAGCCGTCCTCGTCGCGCGTGGCCCAGTCGAAGGTGGTGTAGACCTGTTCGTCGCGGAAGCTGCTGAAATAGGTTTTGACGAAGCGCGCGTCGTCGCCCCAGATGGTGCTCATGAAGCCCGGCGGCAGCGGCGGCTGGATGCAGAGCACGCCTTTTTCATTGGCCGCCACCGGCGCGCCGGTGACTTCATGCTTCAGCTTCATCTGGTAGCCATAGGAGGGAAAGCTGGGTGAGCCGAGTTTGCGCGGCGTTTCTTCGATGCCGGGTTCGGCGGAGAGGATCGGCCAACCGGATTCGGTCTGCCAGTAGTTGTCGATCACCTTCACGCCGAGGCCGCTTTCGATCCAGTCGGAAGTCGGCTGGTCGAGCGGCTCGCCGGCGAGATAGAGATAGCGCAGGCTCGAGGTATCGAATTGCTTGAGGAACGCCGGGTCCTGTTTTTTGAGCACCCGCACCGCGGTCGGCGAGGAGAACATGGTCGAGACCTTGTATTGCTCGACGATCTTCCACCAGATGCCGGCGTCGGGACGAATCGGCACGCCCTCGTACATGATGCTGGTGGAGCCGTTGATCAGTGGCCCGTAGACGATATAGCAATGGCCCACCACCCAGCCGATGTCCGAGGTGCAGAAATGCGTTTCGCCGGGCTGGGTGGCGAAGATATGGCGCATCGACGCGGCCAGCGCGACCGCGTAGCCGCCGGTATCGCGCTGCACGCCCTTGGGCTTGCCGGTGGTACCGCTGGTGTAGAGGATGTAGCTGGGATGCGAGGACTCCACCCATTCGCAGGGCACCACTTCCTTGTCGTGGCGGTGACACAACGCCAGGTATTCCATATCGCGGCCCGGCAGGGTATGCATACTCTTGTCGAGGCCGCGATTGACGATGATGACGTGCTTGGGCGGGTGCTGCGCCAGCGATATCGCCTCATCCGTGAGCGGCTTCAAGGGAATCACCTTGCCCATGCGCGAGCCGGCGTCGGCGGTGATCATGACCTTGGGCGTGGCGTCGTCGATGCGCGCCGCCAGCGAGGCCGCGGCAAATCCGCCGAACACCACAGAATGAATGGCGCCGATGCGCACCGTCGCCAGCATCGCGAATACCGCCTCGGGAATCATCGGCATGTAGATCAGCACGCGATCGCCCTTGCCTACCCCCAGCGATTTCAGGATGGCGGCGAAGCGATTCACCTCGTCGAACAGCTGCCGGTAGGTGAAGGTGCGCGTCTGCTCGACCTCGGAGGAAATCCACACCAGGGCGTTCTGTTCGGCGCGCGCGGTCAGGTGCCGGTCGATGGCGTTGTAGCAGAGATTGGTTTCGCCGCCGACGAACCATTTCGAAAACGGCGGCTTGGAAAAATCGCAGACCTTGCGGAACGGTTTCACCCAGTCGATGAGCGCCGCCTGCTCGGTCCAGAAGGCGTCGCGTTCATTGATGGAGCGTTCGTAAAACTGTTGATACGAAGCCATGACGCCCTTCCGGTTTTTTAGGACAGAACCTGCTTGATCGCGTCCAGCAGGGCCTTGGATTTGGCCGGCTTGGTGAGGTAACCGTTGGCGCCGAGCTTGAGGCCTTTGAGAATGTCGTCCAGCGAGCCCAGGCTGGTGAGCATCAGCACCGGCATGTCCTTGAGCGTGGCATGGGTGCGGATGCGGTTGAGGATGTCGAAGCCGTTGGCGTCGGGCATCATCACGTCCATGATGACGATATCGGGGAACAGCTTAAGCCCGCTGATGATGGCGGCGCGGGTGGCGGCGTAGTTCACCCTGAAGCCATTGGCCTGCAGGATGCGTCCCAGCAGGGTGGAGGTCACCTCGTCGTCCTCGACCACCAACACCGAGGGCGGCGCGCTGTGCGGCTTGCGCTTGGGCGCGGCCTCGTTGATGCGCACGAAATAGCCGTTGCTGGTGAGTTTCGATTCGCCGATCACTGCTTCCTCGGTCAGCGCTTTTTCTTCCTGCGCGGTGGGCTGGGGTTCCTTGACCGGGGTGGCAGGATTGAAGAGCTTGGTGAAATCAAGATCGAACGGGTCTTGATCGTCATTTGTCTTTTTGGGCATGGTTGTATCCGCAGAGAAGTCGGTACACAAGAGCGAACAGTAGTTTACCCGGCATGGCGGCGGTTTGCCGATGGCTTGTTCCGGCGCCGCTGTCGCCAATGCCCGGGTCAGCGATTGACATCCACCACCAGGCGCCCGCGCACGCTGCCGGCCAGCACCTCGGCCGCGCGGCCGATGGCATCGCCAAGGCCGATGACGGTGGTAATACGGTCCAGTTTGGCGGGGTCGAGATCGGCGGCCAGCTTGCGCCAGGCTTCCCGCCGCGTCGGCATCGGCTGGTAAACGCTGTCCACGCCCGCCAGCACCACACCGCGCAGGATGAAGGGCATCACCGTGGCCGGCAGATCGAAACCTTGGGCGAGGCCGCAGGCCGCCACCACGCCGCGGTATCTGGTTTGCGCGCAGGCATTGACCAGGGTATGCGAGCCGACCGAATCGACCACCCCGGCCCAGCGCTCCTTTTGCAGCGGCTTGCCGGGCGTGGACAGCACATTGCGGTCGATGACTTCCTTCGCCCCCAGCGCCTTGAGGTAGTCGGCCTCGTTCATTTTGCCGGTCGAGGCGACCACCTCGTAGCCCCATGACGAGAGTATGGAAATCGCCACGCTGCCGACGCCGCCGGACGCGCCGGTGACCAGAATTTCGCCCTGGCCTTTTCTTTTTTCCACGCCATGACGTTCCAAGGCTATGCAGCACAGCATTGCGGTATAGCCGGCAGTGCCGATCGCCATCGCCTGCTTGCTGCTGAAGGCGGCAGGCAGGGGCACCAGCCAGTCCGCCTTCAGTTTGGCGCGCTGCGCCAGGCAGCCCCAGTGCGATTCGCCCACGCCCCAGCCATTGAGGATGACCTTGTCGCCGGGTTTCCAGCGCGCGTCGCCGCTCGCCTCGACCGTGCCGGCGCCATCGATGCCGGCCACCAGCGGCCAGCTGCGCACGATCGGCGATTTATTGCAGATCGCCAACGCATCCTTGTAATTGAGAGTGGAGTAGTCGATGCGTACAACCACCTCGCCTTCGGCCGGCAGGCGGCTGTCGTCGATGGTCTCAACGGCGGCGTGGAAGCCCGCATCGGATTTGGAAAGCAGCAAGCCTTTGAAAGTGGTCATGGTCGCTTCCGTTCAGGTTTTTGGCACCCGCGGCGCATTCGATTCCGGATCGTTCGCGCCGCTTCAGGAATCACGATTGGTAATGCCAGGCAGCAATTGCTCAGTTTATTTCCAGCACTGCCGGATTATCCGCCGAGGCGTGCTTGCGCGAGAAATATTCGCGCGACTGCATTTCGCGCAGTCTTGAAGCGGTGCGCGCGAATTCGGCCGACACCATCATGCTGGCATCACCGCCGCTCTTGCTGCTCACCGCAGCGGCGGTGGCGCTGCCGACGCGATCATCGACCACCAGTAGTTCGGGTTCGGTCTCGGCACTGCAGATCAGCTTCACGCGCTGATCGTAGAACACATCGACCAGCCAGGTGAAGCGTCGCACCACGTCGGCGCGGTTTTTGGCGTGCAGTTGCGGAATGCCGGAGATGAGCACCGTGTGGTACTGGCTGGCGATGGCGAGGTAATCGACCTGCGAACGCGGCTTCACGCACAGCTCGTCGAACTTGAACCAGATCACGCCCTTGGCGCGGCGCAGATAGGCGATCTCGCGATTGCCCAGGGTGATCGTGCCATTGGCCTTGTGGCTTGCCTTGGACATGGCCTCGAAAGCGCGCGCCAGGGCGTGCTCGGCGGCCTTGGTCAGCGGCGCATGGTAGACGGGGGTGGATTCGAGGATGCGGCGACGGTGATCGCGATTGCCGGCGATTTCGATCACCTCGAGTTCGCGTTTCAGGATCTCGATGGCGGGCAGGAAACGCGCGCGCTGCAGGCCGTTGGGATACAGATCGTCTGGCTGGTAGTTCGAGGTCATCACCAGCACCACCCCCTTGTCGGTGAGCAGTTCCAGCAGGCGGCCGAGGATCATGGCGTCGGCGATATCGCTGACGTGGAATTCATCGAAGCACAGCAGGCGCAGCTTGCGCGCGATCTGGTCGGAAATATCTTCCAGCGGATCCTCGGTGCCGGACAGGGCCTGCATCTGCACATGAATCTCGCGCATGAACTCGTGGAAATGCACGCGCCGTTTGCGCTTCAGGGTGCAGACGTTGTAGAACGCGTCCATCATCAGCGATTTGCCGCGCCCCACCCCGCCCCAGATATAAAGTCCGCGCGGCGGTTTCTTGCCGCCGCCGAAATTGGTGACGAGACGGTTCACCGGCCCGGCGCGATACTGCCGATATTTTTCCAGGTCGTCGTGCAGGCGCTCAAGATGCTGCAGCACGGCCAGTTGCGCCGGGTCAGATTCGAAATCGCTGGCCTGCGAAAATTTCCAGTACCACTCGAGCGGGTTGGAGGCCTCGATCGACTCGGCATCGCCGGTTTCGCCGGAGATATTGGGCAGCGTGCTGCTTGGTGTCGGGCTCATGCGGTTACGATGAACAGGGAACTTCAAAAAACCGTGTCGTCCCAGCGAAGGCTGGGACCCAGTCCGTCCAAGTATTTGAACATACGAAGGACTGGATTCCGGCCTTCGCCGGAATGACGAATACTTGAGGTTTCGAGAAGTGCCAAAAAAGTGCAGAACGCCAATTGGCGCGCTTCTCCAAGCATAAATGCCTGGAAAGCCGCGCCAATGCTGGAGTTTGACTACTCAGCGTGAGATGCATTGTCGGCAAGCCGGCCTGTCCCGCGCGCATCCGGACGGACGCCCATCACATGTTCAGGGTGCGTTTGTCGACCGCCAGCGCGGCTTCCTTGACCACTTCCGACAGCGTCGGATGGCCGTGCACGATGCGCGCGATGTCCTCGGCGGCGGCCTTGAATTCCATCGCCGTCACCAGTTCCTGGATCAGCTCGGAAGCATGGGCATGGATGATGTGCGCGCCGAGGATGCGATCGGTATTGGCGTCGGCGACGATCTTGACGAAGCCGCCGATTTCGCCCTGGCCCTGCGCGCGGCCATTGGCCAGGAACGGGAACTGGCCGGTCTTGACCGCCACGCCTTCGGCCTTCAGTTGCTGTTCGGTCTTGCCCACCCAGGCTACTTCCGGCGAGGTGTAGATGATCCAGGGAATGGTGTTGAAATCGATATGCGGCTTTTGCCCGGCGATGGTTTCGGCCACCGCCACGCCCTCGTCTTCCGCCTTGTGCGCCAGCATCGGACCGCGCACCACATCGCCGATGGCATAGACATTCGGCAGATTGGTCTTGCAATGATCGTCGACCTCGATGAAGCCGCGCTCGTTGACCTTCAGGCCGACATTGGCAGCGCCGAGGTTGTCGGTGTTGGGCACGCGTCCCACCGAGACGATCAGCTTGTCGCAATCGAGCTTCTGTTCCAGCCCCTTGTCGTCGGTGTATTCGATGGAGATGCCGGATTTTTTCTGCGTGACCTTGCCGATTTTCACACCGAGCTTGATATTCAACCCCTGCTCCTTGGTGAAGGCCTTCCAGGCTTCCTTCTGCAGCGACTCATCGGCCACGCCAAGAAATACGGGCAAGGCCTCCAGCACGGTCACTTCCGCGCCGAGTCGGCGCCACACGCTGCCGAGCTCCAGCCCGACCACGCCGGCGCCGATCACGCCGAGGCGCTTCGGCACCTCGTCGAACATCAGCGCGCCTTCGTTATCGCAGATGCTGACGTTGTCGACGGTGATGCCGGGCAGATGCCGCGCCTTCGAACCCGTCGCGATGATCACATGTTTGGCCTCGACCACTTCCTTGCTGTCTCCGCTGGCAACTTCAATGGCATACACCTCGCCGCCGGAAACGAATTTGCCGAAACCCTTCAGCCAGGTGATCTTGTTCTTGCGGAACAGGAATTCCACGCCCTTGGTCATCTTGCCGACGACGACGTCTTTGCGCGCCTGCATCTTGGCGATGTCGACCTTGACGCCGGCCACGGTGATGCCGTGATCGGCAAATTTATGCTCGAGCTTCTCGACGTTTTCCGAGGACTCCAGCAGGGCCTTGGACGGAATGCAGCCCACGTTGAGGCAGGTACCGCCCAGCGCCAGCTCGCCCTTGGGGTTTTTCCAGCCCTCGATACAGGCCACCTTGAACCCGAGCTGGGCCGCGCGCACCGCGGCGATATAACCGCCGGGACCGGCACCGATTACCACGACATCAAATTGTTGGGACATGATGAATTCCAGTAACAGTCAAAATTAATGTTTGAACTACCCTGCCCGCGGCACGAAGATCCACAGCAGAAGGTAAAGAAACAAGCCGAAGCCGCCGGCGAGCAGCAGCGCGACCCAGATCAGGCGCCAGATCCAGCTCTCCACGCCGGTCAACGCACCCAGGCCGCCGCAAATGCCGCCCAGCCAGCGGTCGGTATTGGACAGGCGAAAACGGTTGATCGCGGCGGCCGTCTGCTCTCCCGCGTTGCTGGCGCCGCCGCCGGACAGAACCCGCTGCTTGGCTTTTTCGTACTCATCCTGGGTCAAGGCGCCCGAATCGTGCAGGCGTTTCAGCTTTTCGATTTCGTCAGCGATCATGATCGGCTCCTGTGCAGCAAATTGGGGCGCCCCCAACGGTTCCAAGTGCATTATTCGCGCCATCCTTCATTCGGCAAAGCTTCGCGGCGCACCTCAGGACAGCCACACCTTCGCCACATGCACGCCCAGCGCCGCGCAGAACCCCGCCACCAGCGGCGAGGTGCCCTTGAGCAGAAACGGCGGGTGCTTGATCAGTTGCGTGATCCACAGCGTGATCGCCACCGCCAGCCCGACACCGATCACCACCGAAAAATGCCTGTTGATGAAATGCTCGAGGAACTTGGCAAAAAACACCGTCAGGAAACCGGTGAGCAAGGCGCCTGCAATGAAGAAGAAAACCTGCCGGAAGAGTTTGGCAGGTTTCCATTTTTTTCTCGCCATGAAATCGTGCGGTTGATCAGATATCGAGCAGGAGGCGCGCCGGGTCTTCCAGCGCCTCTTTCATCGCCACCAGCGCCAGCACCGCTTCGCGACCATCGATGATGCGATGGTCGTAGCTCATCGCCAGATAGTTGATCGGGCGAATCACGATCTGCCCGTTCTCCACTACCGGACGCTCCCTGGTGGCGTGCACGCCGAGGATCGCCGATTGCGGTGGGTTGATGATCGGCGTCGACAGCATCGAGCCGAACACGCCGCCATTGGAGATCGAGAAGGTGCCGCCGGACAGATCTTCAATCGTCAGCTTGCCGTCCTTGGCCTTCTGCCCGAACTCGGCGATTTTCTTTTCGATGCCGGCAATCGACATCTGGTCGGCATCGCGCAGAATCGGCACCACCAGACCGCGCTCGGTGCCGACGGCAATGCCGATGTCGTAGTAGCCGTGATAGACGATATCATTGCCGTCGACCGAGGCATTGACGATCGGATATTTTTTCAGCGCATGCACAACCGCCTTGACGAAGAAGCTCATGAAGCCCAGCTTCACGCCATGCTCTTTCTCGAACTTGTCCTTGTAGGTGTTGCGCAGGGCGATCACCGGACCCATGTTCACTTCATTGAAGGTGGTGAGGATGGCGGCGGTCGCCTGCGACTGCAGCAGGCGCTCGGCGATGCGGGCGCGCAGGCGCGACATCGGCACACGCTGCTCGCTGCGATCGCCCATTGGAATCACCACCGCCGGGGCGGCCGGTTTGGCCGCAGCCGGCGTAGCGGCCGCGGGGACGCCAGCCACCTTGTTGACCACGTCTTCCTTGGTGATGCGGCCGCCACGGCCGCTGCCGGCGACATCGGCCGCATTGACATTGTTTTCGGCGGCGATCTTGGCGGCGGCAGGACTCATGGCCGCGCCGCTGCCGGCGGCAGCCGGTGCCGCAGCAACTGCGGCAGGTGCAGCGGCCTTGACTGGCGCCGGAGCTGCAGCAGCGGGTGCGGCGCCGGCAGTGGCTTTGGCCTCGGTATCGATGGTCGCAATCACTTCGCCCGCAACCACGGTGCTGCCGTCGGTCTTGATGATCTTCACCAGCACGCCGTCAGCCGGCGCCGGCAGTTCCATCACCACCTTGTCGGTTTCGAGGTCGATCAGGTTTTCATCGCGCTTGACCGCCTCGCCGGCCTTCTTGTGCCAGGACACGAGCGTGGCTTCGGAAACAGATTCGGACAGGACGGGGACTTTGACTTCGATTTGCATGTTTGTATTCCTTGTTATTCGTGATGACCCGGTTGCGCCTTGCAGGGCAACGGTGTCCGGGTCTTATTTCTTGCCGGCCACTTCCCAGGTCAATGCGGCATCGATCAGCTCTTTCTGCTGCTCGTTGTGCTTGGCCAGATAACCCACCGCCGGCGAGGCCGAGGAAGGACGCAGTGCATAGCTGAGTGTTTGCTCGGGGCGCAGATGGCGCTGCAGATAATGCTGGATGCGATGCCAGGCGCCCTGGTTGCCCGGTTCTTCCTGCGCCCACACCACCGATTTGGCGTTGGGATAGGCGGCGATCTGCGCGGCGAATTCTTCATGCGGGAAGGGGTACAGCTGTTCGATGCGGATCACGGCGATATCGTCGATCGCGCGTTTCTGGCGCTCGGCGACGATATCGAAGTACACCTTGCCCGAGCAGGCGATCACGCGCTTGACCTTCTTCGCGTTGATTTTCTCGACTTCGCCAATCACGACTTCAAACTTGCCGTTTGCCAGTTCTTCCAGCGGCGACGTTGCCTCCTTTCTGCGCAGCAGCGATTTCGGCATCATCACGATCAGCGGTTTGCGCATCTGCCGCAGCGCCTGACGGCGAATCATGTGGAACAACTGCGCAGCGGTCGACGGCACCACCACCTGGATATTGTGTTCGGCGCAAAGCTGCAGATAGCGTTCGAGGCGCGCGGAAGAATGCTCCGGGCCCTGCCCTTCATAGCCGTGCGGCAGCATCATCACCAGGCCGCAGAGGCGCGCCCACTTGGATTCGCCGGAGGAGATGAACTGGTCGATCACCACCTGCGCGCCATTGGCGAAATCGCCGAACTGCGCTTCCCAGATCACCAGCTCGAAAGGCTGGGCGCTGGAGTAGCCGTACTCGAAACCCAGCACCGCTTCTTCGGACAGCAGCGAATCGATGACGACAAAATTGGCCTGTTTTTCCTGGATGTTCTGCAGCGGAATATAGATGCCGGAATCCCATTTTTCGCGATTCTGGTCATGCAACACCGCATGGCGATGCGAGAAGGTGCCGCGGCCGCAATCCTGGCCGCTCATGCGCACCGGATTATTGGTCGCGACCAGGGAGGCATAGGCGAGGTTCTCGGCCATGCCCCAGTCGAGCAGTTGCTCGCCGCGGCCCATCTTGCGACGGGCTTCGAGCAGCTTCTCCACCGACATATGGCATTTGAAGTCCGAGGGGATTTCGGTAAGACGCTCGGCATAGTGCTTGAGCTTGTCCATGGGCACGCGGGTGTCGGCCTTTTCACGCCAGTCCTTGCCCAGATACGGCGCCCAGTCCACCGCCAGCGGCGGCTTGATGCCATAGAGAATCTTGGTGTTGGTGCTCTTGCCGGCGTCGAGGCGCGCGCGGATGTTGGTGACTAGGTCGTCGCCGTAGTTCGCGCTCACGGTGCCCTCGGCGGCCAGCTTGTCGGCATACAGTTTGCGCGTGCCCGGATGCTGCGCAATCTTTTTGTACATCAGCGGCTGCGTCACGAACGGTTCGTCCTGCTCGTTGTGGCCGAGCTTGCGGAAGCAGACCATGTCGATGACCACGTCCTTGCCGAATTTCATGCGGTATTCGAGCGCGATGCGCCCGACCATCAACACCGATTCCGGATCGTCCGCATTGACGTGGAACACCGGCGCCTCGATCATCTTGGCGATGTCGGTGCAATACAGGGACGAGCGGGTGTCGCGGGTATCCGAGGTGGTGAAACCGACCTGGTTATTGACCACGATATGCACCGTGCCGCCGGTCTTGAAGCCGCGCGTCTGCGACAGCGCCATGGTTTCCATCACCACGCCCTGGCCGGCAAAGGCCGCGTCGCCGTGGATCAGGATGGGCACCACTTCCTTGCCCTCGACATCGTGGCGGCGATGCTGGCGCGCGCGCACCGACCCTTCCACCACCGGGTTGACGATTTCCAGATGCGAGGGGTTGAAGGCCAGCGTCAGATGTACGCCGCCGCCCTTGGTCTGGATGTCGCTGGAGAAACCCTGGTGATATTTGACGTCGCCCGAGCCGAGTTCCTTGGCGTGCTTGCCCTCGAATTCGCTGAACAGGTCGGCCGGCAATTTGCCGAGGCTGTTGACCAGGACATTCAGACGGCCGCGATGGGCCATGCCCAGCACCACTTCCTTGGTGCCGTTTTCGCCGGCGCTCTGGATTACGTCGTCGAGCAGCGGGATCAGGGTCTCGCCGCCTTCCAGCGAAAAACGCTTCTGGCCGACATAGCGCGTATGCAGGTATTTCTCCAGCGTTTCGGCGGCGCTCAGGCGTTCCAGCAGGAACTGTTTTTCGTCCTTGCTGAGGCGCGGCTGCGACTGGGTCGATTCAAACTGGCCCTGGATCCAGCGCTTTTCCACCGTCGACGAAATGTACATATACTCGACGCCGACGTTCCCGCTATAGGTCCGGTTGACCGCTTCGACAATGTCCTTGAGCTTGGCCTTTTCGGCGCTGCCGGCAATGCTGCCCTGCCAGGAGCCGAAGGCGAACTCGGTTTCCAGATCGGCCTGCGTCAGGCCGTAATAATCCAGTTCGAGTTCCGGCACCGGCATGCGCTGGTTGCGTTTCAAGGGATCCAGCGAGGAATGGCGCGAACCGAGCACGCGATGCGCGCGGATGAACTGCAAAACCTTGAACGATTTCTTTTCGTCGCTGCCGGCCCCGCCGACATTCACATAGGCGATACGCGTGGCGCCGCCCAGCTTCGCGCGCTCGGCAAAGGCCTGGATGACGGGAGTATGGGCCACATCCTTGTTGGCATTGCCGGCCACATTCGGCAGCGAATCGAATTGCTTGCGCCAGCCTTCGGGCACCGATGCGGGATCGGCCAGATACTGTTCGTAAAGTTCTTCGACATAGGGCGCATTGGCGCCGAAGAAAAGGGAGGACTGCTGGTATTCGCGCATCATGATGAGTACCTCGTTTGGCCGTTGCTGCGGTTTGCGGCGACTGTAATCTGCTGTTGAAAATTATCCGGGCTGTTTACTTGCGATTTTTGCGATTTTTTGCGATTTTTACTTGCGCTTTTTACTTGATATCGCGGCGCTTGGCGCCGACGTAGAGCTGGCGCGGACGGCCGATCTTGTATTCCGGATCGGCGATCATCTCGTTCAGCTGGGCGATCCAGCCCACGGTACGGGCCAGCGCGAAAATCGCGGTGAACAGCGGCACCGGAATGCCGATCGCTTTTTGCACGATGCCCGAATAGAAGTCGACATTCGGGTAAAGCTTGCGGCTGACGAAGTATTCGTCCTCGAGTGCGATTTTCTCCAGCGCCATCGCCAGCTTGAACAGGGGGTCGTCCTGCAGGCCAAGTTCATTCAGCACTTCGTAGCAGGTTTCGCGCATCAGCTTGGCGCGCGGATCGTAGTTCTTGTAGACGCGATGGCCAAAACCCATCAGGCGCACGCCGGAATCCTTGTCCTTGACCTGCTTGATGAAGCCGCCGATTTTGTCGACGCCGCCGGCGCGCTGGATATCGTAGAGCATGTTCAGCGCAGCTTCGTTGGCGCCACCGTGCGCCGGACCCCACAAACAGGCCACGCCGGCCGCAATGGCCGCGAAGGGGTTGGTGCCGCTGGAGGCACACAGGCGCACCGTCGAGGTCGAGGCATTCTGCTCATGGTCGGCATGCAGGATGAAGATGCGGTCCAGTGCGCGCACCAGTACATCGTTGACCTTGTACTGCTCGGCCGGCACCGCGAACATCATGCTGGTGAAATTGGCCGCGTAGGAAAGATCGTTGCGCGGATAGATCAGCGGCTGGCCGACGGTGTATTTGTAGGCCATCGCCACCAGGGTCGGCATCTTCGCGATCAGACGAATGGCGGAGATATTGCGCTGCCCTTCGTCGTGCAGATTGATCGAATCCGGGTAGAACGCGGACAAGGCGCTGACCAGGCCGGTCAGCACCGCCATCGGATGCGCGTCGCGGCGGAAGCCGCGCAGGAAGAACTGCATCTGCTCGTGCACCATGGTGTGGCGCGTGACCAGATCGACGAAATCCTTGCGCTCGGTCGGATTGGGCAATTCGCCGTTGAGCAGCAGATGGCAGACTTGCAGGAAATCGCATTTGGCGGC
Source organism: Usitatibacteraceae bacterium (assembly GCA_036394575.1). Classification (GTDB taxonomy): domain Bacteria; phylum Pseudomonadota; class Gammaproteobacteria; order Burkholderiales; family Usitatibacteraceae; genus UKL13-2. The sequence goes on from DASWEY010000011.1 coordinate 13,797, forward strand.
CAGCTGCTCGATCGGGTATCCGCGATACAGCAGTTCGCCCTTGTCGCCGTCGATATAGGTGATCGAGGAATTGCAGGAGGCGGTCGACAGGAAGCCCGGGTCGTAGGTGAACATTCCCGTCTGTCCGTAAAGCTTGCGGATGTCGATGACGTCAGGACCGTGCGCGCCGCTGTACACCGGCAAATCCACCGATTTGCCTTCGCCGTACGACAGGGTTGCCTTGCCTTTTGCATCCATGTTCTGCTCTCCCAGATTACCGGCGCGTCGCTGCGGAAAACCGCCTCGCTTCACGCCGCTTGAATTTTGTTCACAAGGTCAGCCTCGGCGGCGTCCCCACTCAGCTTGCGGCCCATCAGCAAATCCAGCAAATCGTTGTCGCCCAACTGCAGTAACTGGTCCAGCGCCGTCAACCCCGCGTCATCCAGCGATTCCAGATGCTTGTCGAGGAAACGGCTCAACAACAAATCGTTCTCCAGCAATCCGCGCCGCGCCTTCCAGCGCAGGCGGTCGAAGCGTCGATCATCGATTACCGGCAGGTTCATGAGCGGG
>DASWEY010000012.1:0-10108 GCA_036394575.1 Usitatibacteraceae bacterium
CCCACCTGGGGGATGGAATCGCGAGGTGGGTCTGAATAAGAAAAAACGGCCGATTTCGCTCTGAAATCAGGCAAAAATCGCGTTTTTTAGTGGGTCAAATTTGGACGCGAAAAGTGGGTCAATATTGGATGCGATTTGACATGAGAGCCAAACTCCAGTATCCACGAGCCATTCGGAGCAAAAATGCCTCAAACGCCGCATCAATAGGCGTTCTAGCCATTTTCCCCCTATTCCGAACCGCCCCCGCACCCCGCGTAAAATGCGGTTCCCATGTCTCAAGTTCCGACTCCCATTCCTGCCGCGCCCCGTTTTACGGCCCTCCCCGAAGACCTCCTGCTCGCCGACCGCGGCCGGCTGATCACGCTCGACCGCAAACGTCGCGACTTTGCCAAGCAAGGCAAGGCGCATGACCAGCTTGATCAAAAATTCGACGCCGATCTGAAGGCCGCGCAGGAACGGTTCGCGGCGCGCAAGGCGCGGCATGCGCTGGTGATTGGCAGCAACGGCCCCGAGTTCGACGACGCCTTGCCGATCGCCGAGCGGCGTCATGAAATCGCCGATCTGATCCGCAAGCATCAGGTGGTGATCCTCTGCGGCGAGACCGGTTCGGGCAAGACCACGCAACTGCCGAAGATTTGCCTGGAGCTGGGGCGCGGCATGAACGGCATGATCGGTTGCACCCAGCCGCGCCGCATCGCCGCGCGCAGCCTGGCCACGCGTCTGGCGCAGGAGCTGAAGCAGTCCGGTGCGCATGCGGTCGGCTACAAGATTCGCTTTAACGACCGCACCGACGAGAACACCTTCGTGAAGGTGATGACCGACGGTATCTTGCTGGCCGAAACGCATAGCGACCATGCCCTGCGCCATTACGACACCCTGATCATTGACGAGGCGCATGAGCGTTCGCTGAACATCGATTTCCTGCTGGGCTATGTGAAGCAGCTGTTGCCGCGCCGGCCGGACCTGAAAGTGATCATCACCTCGGCGACCATTGACCCGGCGCGCTTCTCCGAGCATTTCGACGGTGCGCCGATCATTGAAGTCTCAGGCCGCACTTATCCGGTCGAAGTACGCTATCGCCCCGAGCATTTTCTCGATGAAGCGGAAGACGCAGTGGATATCGAAGATGCCGTGGTGCGCGCCGTCGACGAGCTGCTGCACGAAAGCCAGAACGGTGATGTGCTGGTGTTCCTGCCGGGCGAGCGCGAGATTCGCGATTGCGCCGAGGCGCTACGCAAGCACACCGTGAATGCGCCGGGCGCGGGCGGGCGTGCGCATCTGGAAATTTTGCCGCTGTATTCGCGCCTGACCAATGCCGAGCAGGACCGCGTGTTCCAGTTGAGCGGACGGCGGCGCATCGTGCTCGCCACCAATGTGGCCGAAACCTCGCTGACGGTGCCGGGCATTCGTTATGTGATCGACGCCGGTGTGGCGCGCATCAATCGCTATTCGCCGCGCTCCAAAATCAATCTGTTGCAGATCGAGCCGATCTCGCAGGCCTCGGCCAAGCAGCGCGCCGGGCGTTGCGGGCGCGTCGCCGAAGGCATCGCCATCCGCCTGTATTCGGAAGAAGACCACGACGGACGCCCGGCTTTCACCACGCCGGAAATCCTGCGCACCTCGCTGGCCGCCGTCATCCTGCGCATGAAGGCGCTGAACCTCGGCGACATCGCCGCCTTCCCGTTTATCGAGCCGCCCTCGGCGCGCATGATCGAGGATGGTTACCGGCAGCTGTTCGAGCTCGGTGCGGTCGATGCCGAGAAGGCGCTGACGCCGCTGGGTTCCACCCTAGCCAAGTTCCCGGTCGATCCGGCGTTGGCGCGCATGCTGGTCGCGGCCGAGAAGGAAGCTTCGCTCAGTGAAGTGCTGATCATCGCCTCGGCCCTCTCGGTGCAGGACCCGCGCAATCGCCCGCACGACAAGCAGCAGGAAGCAGCGCTGGCGCATGAAAAATTCGCGCATCCGCAATCCGAGTTCATGGCCTTTGTGAACATCTGGGCGTTTTACGAAGAGCAGCTGAAGCACAAGAAGTCGAACCGCAAATTCGACCAGATGCTGATCGAAACCTTCCTCTCGCCGCTACGCATGCGCGAGTGGCGCGATGTGCATTCGCAGCTCTCCGAAATGGTCACGGCGCAGGGCATGCATTTGAACACGGGTTTGGGTAACAACGCGACGCGCTACGAGAACGTGCACCGCGCCCTGCTCACCGGCTTGCTGGCCAACGTCGGCACCAAGGGGCTGGAAGGCGATCACTATCTGGGCACGCGCGGCATCAAGTTCCAGCTGCCCCGCGCCATGCAGCAGCATGCCGCGCAAAAAGCCACGCGCATGAAATGGCTGATGGCGGCCGAGCTGACCGAGACCACGCGCGTCTACGCGCGCACCGTGGCCTCGATCGAGCCGGAGTGGATTGAATCACTCGCGAGTCATCTGGTCACGCGCACCTGGTTCGAGCCGCATTGGGAGCGCAAGAGCGGGCAGGTCACTGCCTTCGAGCAGGTGTCGCTTTACGGCCTGGTGGTGAATCCGCGCAAACGCGTGCATTACGGCGCCATCAATCCGGTCGAGGCGCGCGAGATTTTTATCCGCCAGGGACTGGTGGCCGGCGAAGTGGATACACAAGGCAAATTCCTGCGCAACAATCTGCGCCATGTGAAAGAAATCGAAGACATCGAGGCCAAGGCGCGCCGCCAGGATGTGCTGATCGATGATGAGGACATGTTCGCGCTTTACGATGCGTTGATTCCCGCCGATATCGTCAACATGGCCGGCTTCGAGCGCTGGCGCAAGGACGCCGAAAAGGCCAATCCGCTGGCACTGGAATTTTCGCGCGAGCAATTGATGCGCCGCGCCGCCAGCGAAATTACCTATGACCTTTTCCCCAAATCGCTGAAGACGCGCGGCGCGACCTATCCGCTCGCTTACCGCTTTGAACCGACGCATCCGATGGACGGTGTTACCATCACCCTGCCGGTGGCGGTGTTGAACCAGGTGCCGGCGGCGCGTTTCGAATGGCTGGTAATGGGCATGCTGCGCGAGAAGGTCGCGGCCCTGATCAAGACCCTGCCGCAGCGCCTGCGCAGCCCCTTGGTGCCGGTGCCGGATACGGTCAGCGAGTTCATCGACTATCTGATGAAGATGGACGGCATGCGCGATCTGTCCGCCGCCGAGTCGCCGCTGACGGACGCGATTACGTCATTCCTGAAACGCGCGCGCAGCATCGAGCCGCCCAAGGATGCCTGGGACCTGATGCGACTGCCGCCGCATTTGCTGATGAACTTCCGCATTGTCGATGCCGACGGCAAGGAGCTCGCCATGTCGCGCGACTTCGCCGCCCTGAAGGCGCAATTCGCCGACGCCTCGCGCACTGTGTTCTCGACCCTGCACAGCAATCGCATGGAGCGCGACGACCTCACGCGCTGGCCGGCCGATCTGGCCGAACTGCCGCCGACCATCAACTTCGAGAAGTCCGGCATTCGCTATGACGGCTATCCCGCCATGAGCGATGGCGGCAGCAGTGTGGCGATCCGCATCATGGATGAGCCCCTGCTGGCTCTGCACAATCATCGTCGTGGATTGACACGGCTCTTCATGCTCGAACTGGCCGAGCAGGCCAAGTTCGCCGACCGCGCCATCAAGGTCTCGCCGTTGGCGGCATTTCAATTTGCGAGCTTCTTTCCGGAAGCCAAGAACCATGCGCAGACCGCACTGAGTGCTGAGCTGACCTTTGCCGCGTTTGCGATGACCTTTGTCGATTCTGATGATGGCAAGGGCGAGTTGATTCGCGATGCGGCGGCATTCAATGCAAAACGCGATGCGATGAAAGCCAAAGTGGTGGCCAATGCGCAGGCGCTGGCGTCAGCGATCGATGAATCCTTGGTGCTGGTGGCCGAGATCAAGAAGCTGCTGGGCGAGCGCTATGTGAAAGGCTGGGAACATATCGGTCCCGATGTCGAGGAGCAGTTGAAGCACCTGTTCGGCAAGGAATTCCTGCGCGAGACGCGTGGCGCGCAATTGCTGCATTACCCGCGCTACCTGAAGGCGATTGCCATGCGCATCAACAAGGCCCGAGCCGGCGCGATGGAGCGCGACCTGGAAAACTTCAAGTCGATCCGTCCGCTGTGGCAGAATTGGCTGGGCGTGCGCAATCAGCTTGAGCCGGAGATTCGCGAGTACCGCTGGATGGTGGAAGAGTTGCGCGTCAGCCTGTTTGCGCAGGAATTGCGCACGCCGTACCCGGTGAGTTTGAAGCGGGTGGGCCGGGCTTGGGAGGAGTTGAACGCATAGCGGGGCGGCAATCATTCAGTGATGGACCTGTTCGCTATTTTGGTATTCGCTAAACAATCACTGTCATCCCGGATTCAGTCCGGGATCCAATTTTGTTACCACGCGAGTGCAAACAAAATTGGGCCCCGGACTGAATCCGGGGCGACACATCACCCAATAAATCGCTGTAGCCTCGATTACGGCGGTCAGTAAAACAAATCACTCTGAGGCGTCAATGAAACCCGAATCGTTCCACCGCCTCGCCAATCGCATGGCCAATATCGTCCCCTTCGAGGTGATGGAAATCTCCAGCGCCGCACGCAAGCTGGAACGCGAAGGGCATGACGTCATCCATATGGAAGTCGGCGAGCCGGATTTCCGCACGCCGCAGCCCATCATCGACGCCGCCATCGCCGCGCTGAATTCGCAGCCGATGTACTACTCCTCGGCGATCGGCATGCGCCCGCTGCGCGAGGCCATCGCCGATTTTTACCAAAGCAAATACGGTGTGACGGTGTCTCCGGATCGCATTCTGGTCACCTCCGGCTCCAGTGCGGCCCTGCTGATGACCATGGGCGTATTGCTGAATAGCGGTGACGAAGTGCTGATGGCCGATCCCGGCTATCCCTGCAACCGCCACTATGTGCACGCCATGGACGGCGTGCCGAAGTCGATTCCGGTCGGCCCGGAACATGCCTATCAATTGGCGGCCTCGCATATCGAGGCGTACTGGGGGCCGCGCAGTGCGGCCGCGCTGGTGGCGACGCCGTCCAATCCCACCGGCACCTTGGTCTCCGATGCCGAATTGCGTGCCATTCATAAGGCCGTGACGGCGCGCGGCGGCGCCCTGATCGTCGACGAGATTTACCAGGGTCTTACCTACGGCGTCGAGCCGTCGACGGCGCTGGCGATCGCCGACGATATTTTTGTCACCAGCAGTTTCTCCAAATATTTCCAGATGACCGGCTGGCGTCTCGGCTGGGCGGTGGTGCCGGCGGCCTATGTGCGCGAGTTCGAAACCCTGGCGCAGCATCTGTTCATCTCGCCCTCCGCACCGGCGCAGTACGCGGCGCTCGCCGCGTTCGATGCGCGCACCATCGAGATCGTGGAAGAACGGCGCCGCGAGTTCAAGGCGCGGCGCGATTATCTGATGCCGGCGTTGCGCGAACTGGGCTTCAAGATTGCGGTGGAGCCGGAAGGCGCGTTTTATATTTACGCCGATTGCTCGGCCGTGGCCGACGACAGCTTCGCGCTCTCGCAGCGGCTGCTGCAGGAAGCCCAAGTGGCCCTGACCCCGGGCCGCGATTTTGGCACGAACCAACCGGAAAAACATTTGCGCATCGCCTACACTGACACCATCGAGCGGCTGCAGGAAGCGGTCCGCCGCATTGCGGTGGTGTTGAAAAAATAAACGAGGAGGTCCCATGAAATTTCTCTCCACCATCGGCTTCGTGCTGGCCGCCGTCTTCCTGGTCAATTTGGCGCAGGCGCAGGAACGAGCCATCGACGAGAAAGTCACCGTCAAGTCCGGCGTGGCGGAAGTATGGAAGGCCTGGACCACGACCGAGGGCATCAAGACCTTCTTCGCACCGGATGCGAAAGTGGAGCTGCGCGTCGACGGGCCCTTCCAGATTTACATCAATCCGCTGGCCGAGCCGGGCATGCGGGGCGCCGACGATATGCGCATCATCGGTTTCCAGGAGCAGAAAATGCTGAGCTTTACCTGGAATGCGCCGCCCTCCCTGCCGGAAGCGCGCAAGCAGCGCAGCGTGGTGATCGTGCGCTTCATCTCGCGCGGTGATGATCTTACCGATGTCACCATCCATCATGTCGGCTGGGGCGAGGGCGGTGAATGGGACAAGGCTTATGCTTACTTTTCCAAGGCCTGGCCCAGTGTGCTGAAAAATCTGAAAAAACGCTTCGACGACGGCCCAGTGGACTGGAAGCCCTGGCTCTCGCAACTCAAGGCTTCCGCTGCGAAGGCCTCAGCCGCCAAGGCCGGCGCCGCCAAAAAATAGGTTTGGCCGGCGATTCAACGCTCGTAGGCATCCCGCAGCGGCCAGGTGCGCAGCACCTCATGCTGCGCACTGCCGCCGTCGATGCGGGAATTCACCAGGCTGAACGATCTGACAGACCAGATCACCGGTTCAATCGACGAGGTGTCAAACGGCTGCTCGATTTCGCGCACCACCGTGATGTGCGGACGGAAGCGGCGCTTGTCGATGGCGAAGCCGTCCGCATTCTGCTGGCTGTTCACCGCCACGCGCAATTGCATTTGCAGCGAGAACAGGCCCAGCGGCGGATTGGCGGCGCCGAGCCAGCTGACCCCGGCCTCGCTAAAACACGCGGCGGTATCCACCGGGTAGTCGAAGCCCGCGTGCACGATGCCATCGCCGATGGCGTTCACATCGCGAATGCGTGCTTCCGATACTTCACCGATATACACCAGAGTCATGTGCAGGGAGGCCGGCATCAGCGGGCGGCCGCCGGACAGGCGCACGACTTCGATGCGCCGCTGTGCCAGTTTGATGCGAGTGTTGTCGTCAGGCCACAGAGCGAAGAACAGGCGCATGGTTTTTGTTATGCCGTTATTGGTTTTCGGAAAGGCACTGCCGCGGACGCCAGTCTACACGCGCTTTCCAGGGCATGCTATCCCGGAAGCCGCATCCAGGCTGGCTTGCGGAGCAGCGGCACTTTGTCCCTGCGGTTCATGCGCCCAGCAGCCAGGTTTTCAGCAACTCGTAGCGCACCCCGGCTGCATCCGCTCGCGACACCACCAGTGAAAAACCGCTGACCGGCCATTGCAGCTCCTGCGTGGACATGGTCTCGAAAGACTGCGGCAGATGGCGTACCAGGGTGAGATGCGGGCGAAAAGGCCGTGGATCGACATTGAAGCCGGCCTGGCTTACACCTTGCTGAATAGCCGCCTGCAGGTTCATCAATGCCGGCGCGACCAGTTTGGAACCCGCCCAGCCGACCTTGGCGCTGTCAAAGCAGCTGACCTTGTTGATGCGGATGTCGAAGGCGCGCGCCTTGACGGCGCCGCCGATGGCCAGCAGCTCATCGAGGCGCGCGGAGGCGACCTCGCCCAGGAAGCACAGGGTGAGATGGAAGGTGGCCGGCACGGTGCCGCGTCCGCCGGTGAGCGGCAGCAGCCGCGTCTGCATGGCGTGCAGTTGCTCGCGTGTATCGGCATCGGGCCAGATGGCAAAAAAAAGCTTCACGGTCTCACCGTTTCTTATAGGTTCCAATTGCCATGATCAGGCGGCCAATCGGATCGGAATGCGTTTTTCCGCCACCGCATGGCAGGCCACCTGGCCGCCTTCGGCATGTTCGATCATCTCGGGGCGCTCGACCTTGCAGCGCGCGAAGGCATGCGGGCAGCGCGGATGGAAGGCGCAACCGCCGGGCGGGTCGAGCGGGTTCGGCACTTCGCCGGCGACCGGAATGCGCGGCTTGCCGGTCATCTTCAGATCCGGGATCGCCGATTGCAGCATCTGCGTATACGGGTGCAGGGGCAGGCTGAAAATACGTTTGGTGTCGGCGATTTCGACCACACGGCCCAGGTACATCACGCCGACGCGCGTGGAGATATGCGAGACCACGGCGAGGTTGTGCGAGATGAACAGATAGGTCAGACCGAATTCCCGTTGCAGGTCTTTCATCAGGTTGAGAATCTGTGCCTGCACCGAAACGTCGAGGGCGGAAGTGGGCTCGTCGCAGACCAGAAACTCCGGATTCGACGACAGGGCGCGCGCGATCGAGATGCGCTGGCGCTGGCCGCCGGAGAATTCATGCGGGAATTTTTCGGCATCGAGCGGCGACAGCCCCACCTGGGTGAGCAGTTGGTCGACGCGTTTTTTCAGCGCGGTCTTGTCCGCCGCCAGGCCATGCGAGACGATCGGCTCGGCGACGATCTTGCCGACCCGCCAACGCGGATTGAGGCTGGCATAGGGGTCCTGGAAAATCATCTGGAAGCGTTTGCGCAATTGCTGCAACTCGCCGGCACCGGCCGTGGCCATATCGACGCCGTCGAAGATGATCGTGCCGCGTGAAGGCGTGTACAGCCCGCAGATCAGGCGCGCCATGGTCGATTTGCCGCAACCGGATTCGCCCACCAGGGACAAGGTCTCGCCGCGCCGGATGCTGAAGCTGACGCCGTCGACCGCTTTCAGAATTTGCCGGCCCTGGCCTTCGATGACGCGATTCAGCCAGGGTTTGGAAACGTCGAATTCCATGGCGACGTCGTTGACCTCAAGGAGCATTCGGGACTCGCTCATGCATCCACCGCTTGCGTATTCTTGGCGTGCAGCCAGCATGCCGCCTGGGTGCTGCCCGCCGGCAACAGTTCCGGGCGTTCGCGGCGACAGCGATCATTGCCGACATCGTTAACCCGGGTGCAACGCGGATTGAAGGCGCAACCCCTGGGGATGGCCGTGAGTCGCGGCATCGCGCCATCGATCTGCGCGAGGCGTTCATTCTGGTCGCCGACATTCGGAATCGCGCCCATCAGACCGATGGTGTAGGGATGCTGCGGATGGTGGATGACTTCGGCCACCGGGCCGATTTCGGCGATGCGCCCGGCATACATCACCGCGACCCGATCGGCGGTTTCGGCGATCACGCCCATATCGTGCGTCACCAGCATCACGGCAGTGCCATGCTCGCGGCCGAGTTTCTTCAGCAGCGTGATGATCTGCGCCTGGATCGAGACATCGAGCGCCGTGGTCGGCTCGTCGGCGATGATCAGTTTCGGATTCGCGGCGAGCGCCAGTGAAATCACCACGCGCTGGCGCATGCCGCCGGAGAATTGATGCGGGAAATGATCGATGCGCCGGTCGGCGGCCGGGATGCCGACCTCCTGCAGCAACTCGATGGCGCGCGCGCGCGCCTGCGCGTGGCTCAAATCCAGATGGGTCTCGATAGTCTCGGTGATCTGCCGGCCGATGGTGTACAGTGGATTCAAGGATGTCAGCGGGTCCTGGAAAATTGCGCCGATTTCGCGGCCGCGAATCTTGCGCATGTCCGCGAAGGGCAGGTTGTCGATGCGCTGTCCATTGAGCAGGATCTCGCCGCCGGCGATGCGCCCCGGCGGTTCCAGCAGGCCGATCACGGCGGCGCCTGTCAAGGATTTGCCGGCCCCCGATTCACCGACCACACCCAGCACTTCGCCGGCGGCGATCTCGAAACTGATGTCGTCCACCGCGACCAGCGTGCCGCGGCGGGTCGGAAATTCGATGCGCAGGTTTTTGACTTGCAGCAGAGGCGTATTCATCAGGGTCTCAGCGCAGTTTGGGATTGAGCGCATCGCGCAGCCAATCGCCGATGATATTGATCGACAGCACGATCACCACCAATGCCGCGCCGGGAAACACCGTGATCCACCATTCGCCGGAAAACAGGAAATCATTGCCGATGCGAATCAGGGTGCCGAGCGAGGGCTTGGTCGGCGGTACGCCCACGCCGAGAAAGGACAGGGTCGCCTCGGTGATGATGGCGGTGCCGACATGCAGGGTGGCCAGCACCATTACCGGCCCGAGCACATTGGGCAGCACATGCGAGAACATGATCGCCAGCGGCTTGCGGCCGATCACCCGCGCGGCCTGCACATATTCCTTGCGGCGCTCCACCAGGGTCGAGCCGCGTACGGTGCGCGCATACTGCACCCAGCCGGAGGCGGCGATGGCGAAGATCAGCACATAGACGGCGATCTCTTCATGGTGCTCGCGACCGAGCACCGCGCGCGCCGCACCGTCGATCAGCAGGGCGATGAGGATGGCGGGGAAGGACAGCTGCACATCGGCCACGCGCATGATGAAGGCATCCAGTTTGCCGCCCA
>DASWEY010000013.1:0-2403 GCA_036394575.1 Usitatibacteraceae bacterium
TTGGCCAATGCGCGCGACAGCGAGGCCTTCGATCGCGCGGTCGATCTGCGGATCATGCGAATCCGGCGCAAGATCGAACCTGACCCGAGCAAGCCCGCGGTGATCCGCACCATCAGGGGCGGCGGATATCTGTTCTCGCCCGCCGGCGAAAAGGCCTGATTGTCCAAATTGATGTGTTATCGCGCGTAAAGTTTCTTTTCGCGATGCATCGTCATGCCCGGCCTTGCGCCGGGCATCCACGTCTTTCTTAAAGACATGGATGGCCGGGACGAAGCCCGGCCATGACCGATAAAATCAGCGCCTTTCAGCAACCCGTCCAATCTTACAGGCATTGAAACTACTCCCATTTCGGCCCCGAATGTTTCGTCGCGGGCGCCGCGACGAAACAATTCTCTTACGTTTGAAACCATTTTCCGCTTGGCGTGCAGACATCCCGAAACGTTCGCTGGCTATCAATTCGCCCAACGAAGCGCCAAAGCGCAATCACCGGGAGCCTGTCATGCAGAACGTCATCGCCATCAACGCCGCAGCCCGCCAAGGCATCATCGCTGCCCAGGCGACCTCGGATGAAATGCTGCTGGAAAGCATTGCCGACGGCGGCCGGGCCGCGATGCATATCCTTTACTCCCGCCACAATGTGCGGGTTTACCGCTTCATCCTCCGCATCGTGCGCGATTCCACGATGGCGGAAGACCTCGTCAGCCAAGTTTTCCTGGACGTGTGGCGCACCGCCCGGCAGTTCGAAGGCCGTTCCCAGGTTTCCACCTGGCTGTTGTCGATCGCGCGCTTCAAGGCGCTGACCGCGCTGCGTCAGCGCAAGTACGAGGACGTCGACCAGGAGGACGTGCTTGAAATCGCCGACGAGGCCGACACGCCCGAGGCCTCGCTCGACCGCAGCAACACCAGCGCCATTCTGCGCGCCTGCGTCGCCAAACTGTCGCCGGCGCATCGCGAGATCATCAACCTCGTCTATTACGATGAGAAGTCTGTGGAAGAGGTCGGCGCCATCATCGGCATTCCCCAGAGCACGGTGAAGACCCGGATGTTCTATGCCCGCAAGCAACTCTCCGATCTACTTAAGGGAGCCGGTGTCGACAGTCTGGCGGCGTGAGGCAAACGGCAATCAATTCAATTGGTTGCACGTATTGTGGGCCGCAAAACTCGCATAAGTTTCTGCCGGAATATTAATTCCGGCGAAACAATTGAAACAATTGGCGACATCACGCGGAAAAACTCTCTGATTATACAGACAATCACCAACGAAGCCGAACAGGAGTGGGAGAAATGCTGAAGCCGTCTTTTCGCCTTTTCATCATTCCGCTCGGCGCGATCTGCACGCTCGCCTCGCTGTCCAGCCAGAACGTAACGCCGCGCGTTCAACGCGACTCCGGCCCAAGCTTTGCGCGCCAGCAGGTGGTCGATTGCAGCAGCAAGAGTCCATCGGAGGTCTGCGTGATCTCCTTCGACAGCGAGACCAGCGCCCGCTGATTTAGTTTTCCTCCCAAGCGCCTCCAACGACCCGGACGGGATGCCCCCCTCCGGGTCGCTCTGTTTTTGTCGCCGTTGCATTGAGCAGCCTCACGAACACGTGACGCAGCCCAGATACCGGCCAAGTAACGCTGGCCCTCGCGTACCGAAGGACGATGGAGAGCTCGCGCATGCCCGCGAAAGCCCGTGGTTCAATGGACCCTACCTAATGCTCAACCTGGTTCTTGCACTGCTGGCCGGCGTGGTCACCGTGGCGGCGCCCTGTACGCTGCCGATGCTGCCTATTCTGCTTGGCGCATCGGTCGGACAGACCGGCAAAATACGACCGGCGATGATCGCGCTCGGTTTTGTCATATCATTTTCCGCCGCCGCATTGGCTCTGAGCGCGATCACCCGCGTGTTCGACTTTGACCCCAACAGCCTGCGGACCGGCGCGGCGATCCTGCTGCTCGGGTTTGGACTCCTGATGATCTGGCCGACGCCATTTAAGTGGCTGTCGATCCGCATCAGCGGACTGACGAATGTCGGCTCCGCCGGCGCCGCATCCCGTCAAGGCACCATCGGCGGCTTTGTGCTCGGCACCACGCTTGGTCTGGTCTGGACGCCCTGCGCCGGCCCGGTGCTCGGTTCAATCCTCACCGTGGTCGCGACATCCAGGGACACCGCATGGGCGAGTGTGCTGCTTGTGGTCTATACCATCGGCGCTGCGCTTCCGATGCTGGCGATCGCCTATGGCGGGCAGGCCGTCACCACCCGCGTGCGCAGCATCGCGCGCATCTCCCCAAAACTGCAGCAGGGATTCGGCGTCGTGGTGATCGCCTTCGCGATCGCATCCTATTTTCAATACGACACGCAGATCGTGGCCTGGCTGACCGCATTCTACCCGACCGGCCAGATCGGCCTGTAATCAACCCG
>DASWEY010000014.1:0-45113 GCA_036394575.1 Usitatibacteraceae bacterium
CGAGCGCGGCGCCCGCCGTTCGGGCCCCCGCGAAGAACACGACTCCGGCCGCCCCCGTCGCGACTACACCACGCCCGCGCCGCAACCCGCGCTGGCTGGCGCGACCGCGGGATTCGACTTCAGCAAACCCTATGAGCCGACCGTGAAAGACGACGAAGCCGGCACCGAGACGGCCACCGCCACGGTGACCAATCGCCGCCAGATGCCGCGCTCGATCGGCGCCTTGCTGGGCCGCCGCAATCAGCCGAAACCGGAAGAGTAAACAGCCCATTTCCGGTTTTGCCTGTCATTTGCAGCCGCGCAATCGGCTGCACCCCTTCTTCCCGCATCTTTCCCCGCTGTCGTCCTCCTGCGGGCGCAGCCTGCGCCCACCGCGCGCCACCGCGCGGATAAGCGACGCAAATTTGCGTCGCAAATTCATATTGCCAATCACCGGCCCATGAATCATGATTTGTGCGGCCTCACGCTCGGCCAGGCTTGCCAAAAACCAAACTAATCCAAAAAAACATTCTCGGACAGGGGGAAGTCTCATGACCAACTTACGTAGAGCCGTCTTGTTTGCGTTGTACGGAGCCGCCGCGCTGGCTTCCGCAGTCCCGGGCCCCGCTGCCTTTGCGCAGACGGCGGCAAAGGACAAGAAAGAAGAGCCGGTCGCGATCGAAGGCGTCAGTGTGGTGGGCTCGCGCCGCGTCAATGCCTCGTCGACCGACACGACGGTGCCGGTCGATTTCATTCCCATGACCAAGGCCAGTGAGCAAGGCGGCCAGTTCGACTTGGCGCAATCGCTGACCTTCCTCTCGCCCTCGTTCAACTCCACGCGCCAGAACGGCGCCGACGGCGCCGACCTGATCGACTCCGCTGCGCTGCGCGGGCTCGGTTCCGACCAGACCCTGGTGCTGGTCAACGGCAAGCGCCGTCATACCACGGCCCTGGTCAACCTGTTCGGTGCGCGCAACCGCGGCAACACCGGCACCGACATGAACGCGATCCCGCTGCTGGCGATCGACAATGTGCAGGTGCTGCGCGATGGCGCCGCGGCGCAATATGGATCGGACGCCATTGCCGGCGTCATCAATATCACTCTCAAGAAACGCCTCGGCTGCGAGGCGGTGGCGGGCTACGGCCAGTACTCTTCCGGCGACGGCAAGAACTACCTGGGCTCGGCTTACTGCGGCTTCAGGATGGGCGAGGACGGCATCATCGGCCTGACCGCGGAATATCTGGATCGCGGCCGTTCCAATCGTGCCGAAGCCGGCAACCCGCGCATCATCGGCGACACCAAAACGCAGAATTCGACCATCTATATCAACGGCGAGAAACCGCTCAGCGCGGTATCGGCGCTGTATTTCACCCTCGGCAACCAGCGCCGCGACGCGTCCTCGGCCGCGTTTGCGCGCGACGGCTCCAGCGATATCCCCACGCGCAACTCGGCGGCCATGTACCCGACCGGCTTCGTGCCCTTCATCAACGGCATCGTCGACGACCGCTATGCCATCGGCGGCTTCCGCACCAGTTTCGGCGACTGGAATGCCGATCTATCGCAGACCTATGGCTACAACCGCCTGCACTACAACATCAGCCATACCCTGAATGCCTCGATCGCCAACCAGAACCTGCTCAGCGGCGGCCCCGGCATCAGCGCCGACCGCTTCGATGCCGGCGGTTTCTGGTTCGATCAGGCCACCACCAATCTCGATTTCAGCCGCTTCTTTCCCGGCGTGATGAGCGGCCTGAACCTGGCCTTCGGCGGCGAATACCGCCACGAAAGCTATTCCATCTTCGCCGGCGAACCCGGCTCCTATATCGATGCCGACGGCGTCGGTTTCGGCGGCAATGCCGGCAGCCAAGGCTTCCCCGGTTTCACACCCAATGATGCCACCAACAAAAGCCGCAACAGCGTGGCCGCCTATATCGACGTCGAGACCGACATCACCGCCCGCCTGAAAACCGATGCCGCGGTGCGCTTTGAAAAATACAGCGACTTCGGCTCCACCACCACCGCCAAGCTGGCGGCGAGCTTCAAGGCCACCGACACCTTCCTGCTGCGCGGCTCGGCCAGCACCGGTTTCCGTGCGCCCTCGCTGCAGCAGGTTTACTTCTCGTCGACCTTCACCGATTTCATCAGCGGCACGCCGGTCGACGTGGTGCTGGCGCCCAATGGCGGACCGGTCGCCAATGCGGTCGGCATCCCGAAGCTGAAGGAAGAAAAATCGAAGAACTACACCCTCGGCTTCACCTGGTCGCCAAGCGATAAATTCGCGGTGACCACGGATGTGTACCGCATCAACATCCAGGACCGCATCGTGCTGTCGGGCCGCTTCGATCAGACCTTCCCCGGGCTGGGACCGACCCTGGCCGCGCTCGGCGTCGGCCAGGCGCAGTTCTTCGTCAACTCGGTCGACACCCGCACTTCGGGCGTGGACCTGACGGTATCGCACCGCAGCGAGGCCGGTCCCGGCAAGCTCACCACCTTTCTCGCCGCCAATTACAGCAAGACCGAAGTGACCAAGGTGAAAGCGCCGCCTGCGCTGGTCGGGTTCGAAGACACCCTGCTGTCGGAACGCGAGCGCCTGTTCATCGAGCAGGGCGGCCCGCGCAGCAAGGTGGTGCTCGGCTTCGACTATGTCACCGGCCCGGTGGAAACCGATCTCAAGTTCATCCACTTCGGCGCGCAAACGCTGGGCACATTCTCGGGTACCGCCAACGGCGTGCCCAACGCCCGCTATGAGCCCAAGACCTCTGCCGACCTGAGCTTCACCTACAGCTTCGACAAGAACACCAAGCTGACCATCGGCAGCACCAATATCTTCAACGCCAAGCCAACCCCGCAGGACCCGAATGAAACCGACAACGGTTTCAAGTACGACAGCGTGCAGTTCGGCCTGAACGGCACGGCGTATTTTGTGCGCTTGTGGAAGCGGTTCTGAAGCTTCAAGGCGATATCGGCTGAAAACAATCGGGCGCTGCGGCGCCCGATTGTTTTTTGAAACTCGAGCACTGGCGCGGCGTTTGAAGCATTTTTGGCTCAAAAAGCGCGCCAAATGGCGTTCTACGTATTTTTTCTCCCATTTTCAGTTCGGAAATTCGACAGCGCGCATGACTCGCCAATTACCGCTGGCTTCTTTAATTGTTCCACTGGCAGAATGGCGGGCCGCCAGACGGAGTTGAAACGGCTATGCGCATATTAGTTACGGGCAGTTCAGGGCATTTGGGCGAAGCATTGGTTCGCACTTTGCAGAAAACGGATCATGAAGTAATCGGTCTCGACATTCTGCCATCGCCGTTCACGCACGCCGTTGGTTCCCTCACAGACCGCGGCCATGTCAAACAATGCATGCGGGGTGTCAATGCCGTTTTGCACACGGCGACGCTGCACAAGCCCCACGTCGGCACGCACAGCCGGCAGGAATTCGTCGACACCAATATCACCGGAACGCTCAACCTTCTCGAGGAAGCGGTGTCGGCCGGGGTGGGGGCGTTTGTTTTCACGAGCACGACCAGCGTCTTCGGCGACGCGTTGATCCCACCGGCGGGCGCTCCCGCCGCCTGGATAACGGAAGACGTAACGCCCGTCGCCAAAAATATTTATGGCATGACGAAACTCGCCGCGGAAAACCTGTGCCAGCTTTTTCATCGCAACCATGGCCTTGCCGGTCTTGTGCTGAGAACCTCCCGTTTCTTTCCGGAAGCGGACGATCACGCACAGACCCGTGAATCGTATCCCGACGAAAATATCAAGGCCAATGAATACCTCTACCGGCGCGTGGCGCTCGATGACGTCGTCAGCGCCCATTTGCTTGCGCTTGACCGCGCTCCGACGATCGGCTTTGAGCGTTACATCATCAGCGCGACAACACCGTTCACGCCGGATGACCTGATGGATTTGCGCACGGACGCGCCCGCGGCCACCAGGCGGCGGGCGCCCGCCTACGAGGAGGAATACGCAAAGCGGGGCTGGCGGATGTTCCCCGGCATTGACCGCGTCTATGTCAATCAGCGCGCGAGGCTGCACCTGGGTTGGCTGCCACAGTTCGATTTCGATCACGTCCTTGATCGCCTACGGGCTGGAGACAATCCGCTCAGCCCGCTGGCACGCACGGTTGGATCGAAGGGTTATCACGCCGAAGCGTTTGACAACGGCCCGTATCCCGCATAGAGGGACATGAGAGGCAGGACACGCGGGGCAGTGCCGGTTTATTTTCCATGCCAGTCCGCCAAACGCTTTCCGATGAACACAATCGTCCGCTAACGGCGCCCTTGATTTCATCTGCGCCATGCCGCATGACGAACGCAGTGCTCGACCGATCAACCCCGATACGTTAAAATGCCACCGTCATTGGGGAGTAGCCGCTCTTCAGCAGAAGAGGCTTGCATCAACATACTTGGCCGTTCGGCCATGGTGCAAGCGGTCCCGTATCACTTGGCAAGACCTTTGACCGCGCAACCTCCGGAATGGCCGGGGAGCTGTGCGGTCATCGCGTTCGCCCGGCCACGGAGATCAAATGGAATCCCTGCTCATATCGACCGGCGCCGTGGCTCTTGCCGAAATCGGCGACAAAACCCAGCTGCTCGCATTCATCCTCGCCGCGCGATTCAAGAAACCCCTGCCGATCATTGCCGGCATTTTTTGCGCCACGATCGTCAATCATGGCCTCGCCGGTGCGCTCGGCGCGTGGATCACCACGGCAGTCAATCCGGAAATGCTGCGTTGGGTACTGGGGCTGTCGTTCATCGGCATGGCGGCATGGACGATGATTCCCGACAAGATCGAGGAAGAGGAAACCCGGGTCGCGCAACGCATGGGCGTGTTTGGCGCCACCCTTATCACCTTCTTCCTCGCCGAGATGGGCGACAAGACGCAGCTGGCCACGGTAGCACTGGCGGCGCACTATGCCGCACCGCTGTCGGTAATCGCCGGCACCACCCTGGGAATGCTTATTGCCGATGTGCCCGCGGTTTTCGTCGGCAATAAATTCGCCGCGAAAATTCCCATGAAGCTGGTTCATGCCATTGCTGCGGGCATTTTCCTGGTGATGGGCGTGCTGACCCTGTTGAAGGTGGAAAAGATTTTCCAGGGCTGAAAATGAACAGGGCCGGCAATGCCGGCCCTTTCGCGCGCCGCACCCGTGGCGCCTAGCGCTTGCGCATGAAGAGATCGCGCAAGGTGGACACCTGCAAGGCGATGAACTCCAGCACGCCCCACAGCATCGTGCTAAAGACCATCAGTGCGGCGCGGTTAAAGCCGCGGGAACCCATTGTTCGCATGATGCTGTCTCCCGGAGAATCAGTGCAGTTGCCAGGGCGAAAGCCAGTCGTCGGCGAACAAGGCGTCGATGAATTTTCGCGGGTTGAATTTGTCGCGCATGGTGGCAGGCCCCGATGTGATTGACATGCACGCACCTTAGCAAGCCGGTGTGAAGCTTATGTTGCGGAAAGATGACGATTTGAAGTGCCGCGGCAGTCCGGTATGCTCGGCGTTCCCCTATCTCCCTGCGCAGGCCGCCCGCCGTTGAACGCACCCCCGCCCCGCATTGCATCTTCTCCCGTGCAACTGCTCGAAATCGAACGCATCATCGAAGCGGGAAGATCGCATCTGCAGGTCGAGCGGGCATGCGAGATTTCCCTGCACGGACAGCGACTTCCGGTCTATGCCATCTCGCTCGGCAACGACAGCCCCGATGTGCCCGCTGTGGGATTCTTCGGCGGCATCCATGGTCTGGAGCGCATCGGTGCCGAGGTCGTCATCGCCTATCTGCAAAGCCTGGTGATGCGCCTGCAATGGGACAGCACCCTGCATCGCCAGCTGGAGTCGGTGCGTCTGGTGTTCATGCCCCTGGTGAACCCGGGCGGCATTGCGCTGGGTACACGCGCCAACCCCAACGGCGTGGACCTGATGCGCAATGCGCCGGTCGAATCGGCCGAGAAAGTACCCTATCTGCTCGGCGGCCAGCGTATCAGCGCACGCCTGCCCTGGTATCGCGGCGCCGCGCAGGCACCGATGGAAATTGAAAACCAGACCGTATGCCGGATCGTTGAAAAGGAGTTGCTGTCACGCGACTTCAGCATCGCCATCGATTGCCATTCCGGCTTCGGCATCAGCGACCGGCTGTGGTTTCCGTTTGCGCATACGGCCCGGCCGATCGCGCATTTGCCGGAAGTGCACGCGCTCAAGGAAATCTTCCTGCAGACGCATAACCACCACCGCTATATTTTCGAACCGCAAAGCCGCCAATACCTGGCGCATGGCGATCTCTGGGACCATCTTTACCAGCGCGGGCACGAGAATGCGCAACGCATCTTTCTGCCCCTGACGCTGGAAATGGGTTCATGGATCTGGGTAAAGAAGAACCCGCGGCAGTTGTTTTCCCGGCAGGGCATGTTCAATCCGCTGATCGAGCATCGCCGCCAGCGCGTATTGCGCCGTCATCTGCCCCTGCTCGATTTTTTTTCGCGTGCCGCCTGCAGTCACGACTTGTGGATCCCCACCGGCGCCGCGCGGCAGCAACACCTTGAGCGGGCGATGCTGCACTGGTATGCCGGGGCGCCGCCGTGAGCACCTGGGTGCTGCTGCGCGGACTGACGAGGGACAGCTGCCATTGGGGCGCCTTCCCCGGGCAGCTGCGGACCGCTCTTCCCGGCGATGTCGTCGTGACGATCGACTTGCCCGGCAACGGCATCCTGAATCATCTGGACAGCCCCGTTGAGGTCGCCGCGATGACGGCGCATTGCCGCGCGGAATTGCAGCGCCGCGGAGTCGCCGCGCCCGTCCGCTTGCTGGCGATGTCGCTGGGCGCCATGGCGGCCATCGACTGGGCCACGCGCTATCCCGAGGACATCGAGTGCGCGGCGCTGATCAACACCAGCCTGCGCGGACTGAGCCCGTTCTACCGGCGGCTGCGGGTCGCCAACTATGCGGTCTTGCTGAAGCTCGTCCTGCTGCGTGCCAGTCCGCAACAATGGGAGCGGACCATCCTGCGCCTGACGACCCGTCATCCCCCCATGCCGAATCAGTTGCTTGCTGACTGGACTCGCTGGCGCATCGAACATCCCGTCTCGAGCCGCAATGCGCTGCGCCAACTGATCGCGGCGGCGCGATTTCCTGCCCCGCCCCAGGCGCCGCGCTGTCCGGTACTGCTGATGGCATCCACACAAGACGGACTGGTGGACCCAAGCTGCTCGCAGACGCTGGCGGCGCAATGGCACTGCGCCATCGCCTGGCACCCCAGCGCCGGACACGATATCCCGCTGGATGATAGTGCCTGGGTCGCAAGTGAGGTAAGCAAAATGCGCGGCAAAATGTGCGACAAGGTGAAAATCCGGCCAGGGCCCGGGTAATTCAGGCGCAGCCGTCCCGCCAACGCTTTTTTCCGCCATATTCCTTCCCGGCCGCGCCATTTTTCGCGCAGCCGCCGGCCCGAATCGGGGCGCCCAATGCTGTCATCGACAACAGCATGGAGGCGGCAATGAAAACCATCCGGGCATGGCAGGCAACATCCACCCAAAACAATCTAGCGCCGATGCATCTCATCGCCCGCGACTTCCTGAAGATGCTGGCCGCCGCCATCCTGCTCGGGCTCGCCATCGGCATCGTCGCCGCCGGCCTGGCTCTGCTGATCGCCATCGGCACCGAAGCCGACGACCCCATGCCCGACGTCGGCACCATCAACACCAATACAAATTATCGCCCCGGCGGCGATTGACGAACCTCGGAGCCTGACGTCTGCGGCCTGATCTCATCGCCAAATTTCCCTGCGGCCGCAGGCGTCCTCTGGGCCAGAGGATGATCGACCGACAGGAGTTCCCTTTGCAGAAAAAACTGTTTTTTCGCGCCGCGACCATCGCACTGCTGATGGTGATATTGCTCATTCCCCTGGAAATGATTCGCGGCGTGGTCGCCGAGCGGCAGGGCCTGCAATTCCAGGTGGAAAACACCATCGCCACCACCCTGGCCGGGCGCCAGCGGCTAGCCGGGCCGGTGCTGGTGGTGCCGTATATCGCCCCCGAAGTCATCATCAGCACCGACGACAAGGGTCGCGAGACAAAGAAAACCCTGCTTCACGACCGGCGGGCGCTATTCATGGCCGAGCAGGTAACGATCGACGTCAAC
The DNA here is from genome assembly GCA_036394575.1 of Usitatibacteraceae bacterium. Lineage (GTDB taxonomy): Bacteria > Pseudomonadota > Gammaproteobacteria > Burkholderiales > Usitatibacteraceae > UKL13-2. The sequence goes on from DASWEY010000014.1 coordinate 8,108, forward strand.
ACCGGCGTGGAATCGCGCTACAAGGGCTTGTACAAGGCGCTGGTGTTTCAATCGCAGGCGAAGCTGCAGGCACGTTTCGATATCCCCGCCAACCTCGGTCTCGATCTCGACCCCGCCACCTTCACCGTCGGGCGGCCGTGGCTGGCCCTGGGCCTGAGCGATGTGCGCGGGTTGCGCGGCGCGCCGGCCATGATGTGGGATCAGAAGGATTTGCTGATCGCCAATGGCACCCAGCTGGACAATCTCGGCGACGGTTTCAACGCCGCGGTACCCCTGCCGGATTTGCGCAAGCCCAGCAGTCATGCGCTGGATATCAGCATCAACTACGCCGGTACCAGTGCGCTGGCTTTTGCGCCATTGGGCAAGATCACCACGGTGCAGATGAAGGCCTCATGGCCGCATCCGAATTTCGGCGGGCGTTTCCTGCCGCAGACCAAGCGCATCGACGACAACGGCTTTACCGCACGCTGGGAGGTGTCGCACCTGGCCAGCAAGAATGCCGAATTGATCAGACTGGAATCCGCCTCGAAGGGACGGGACGCGAGCGCATTGGAAACCTTCGACGTGGGCTTCATCGAGCCGGTCAATATTTATCTGCAGGCCGAACGCGCCGTGAAGTACGGCATTTTATTTGTCGCCCTGACCTTCGCCGCGTTCTTTCTGTTCGAGGTGCTCAAGGAGCTGCGTATCCATCCCCTGCAATACGGCCTGGTGGGCTTGGCGCTGGCCTTGTTTTTCCTGCTGCTGGTGAGTCTCTCGGAACATATCGCATTTGTGTACGCCTATCTCACCGCCGGCAGCGCCTGCGTGGTCCTGATCGGCTATTACCTCGCCCATGTGCTCGGCGCTTGGCGCCGCGGCCTCGCCTTCGCCGCCAAGCTGGCCCTGCTCTATGCGGTGCTTTACGGATTGCTGCTGTCGGAGGACAACGCCCTGATGCTGGGTTCGCTGCTGCTGTTCGGCGTGCTCGCGGCGATCATGGTGCTGACGCGGCGGGTGGATTGGTATGGGCTTGGCGGGAAAGACAAGACAGTGGCGCCGCTGAATGCGGCGCCCGATAGCGCCTGATACTTGCGCAAAACTTGGGAAACCGCGCCGCCCCGGTCCATCTTCATCGCGGCGCCAGGGCGCCGCAGTCACAACCCGCGCGGCCAGGCAGCTCGGTTACCTGGCTTCTGTCTTCATGCCCGCCCAGCGAATACACCAGGCAATCGGCATGCCCACCAGGACCGCGTGCGATACAAAGCCCTGCAGCAATGCACCGGGTGGATAGGACATCTTGAACGGAATGGCGGACAGCGGCAGCACCACGAAATTCATGAACAGGTACACCATCACCCCGAACAGCGCGCCATTCAGCCAAGGCCGCGTGACCAGGAAACGCAGCTGCAGGCTCGCCAGAAAGTAGATCGCCGCGGCCACAATAGTGATCAATAGATGCGCGGCCAGACCCAGCGCGCCGCTTGTCCAGCCGGCCTTGAAGGCGCCGGCTCCCATAATGCCGGTCGCCACCGATTGCAGCACCCAAAGCGGGGATAGATTCTTCATGCCGAACCAGATGAAGGCATAGGCAATATCGAACGCGCCGGCCAGAAAACCGCCGGCGACGATGCCGATCAGGATACGCGATCGATGTGTGGATGCAGTGCCGGCAAACATGTTCGTCCAGTTCCTTTTACCCGGTAATTACAGCCGTGTCAGTTCGGCCTTGATGCCGTTGTCGAGAAACTGGATCCAGCCGTTGTAGTTGCGGTGGATTTCGCCGCCGCCCTCGCCCAGATTCACGCTGCTCTTGTACAGAATGCTATAGCTCGTGGCGGTGTAGGGAATCTCGACGACTGCCGTATGATTGCGCAGATTCAGCGTTCCCTGCGCCAGACCGGGCTTCAAATCGACGATCTGCCAGCCGAGGGTGGCGCCGGCCGCACCGATCGCCTTGCGCACGTCGGCGGGCTGCAGCGTTTTGCCCGCAGATACCTGGGCGTCCCTGACATTGACAATCGCCTTCGAGGTGCAGGCACCCAGCAATAACGCCAATGAAATACCGACAACAGCAACTCCTGATTTGAGGATCGACAATTTTTTTCTCCCTATTGGTGATGTTATTTCGACAAAATTTTCCGATCGGGACCGACCGGCGTGCCGAAGCGTTTTGTCGCGGGCGCCTGATGCCAGCTCGCAAATAAACGCAAGGAATATATCAGTTCATCGGACTTGTGACCCAACCTTGGCAGGTAGGGATTCCTGCCGCGCCGGTAAATTTGCAAACCCCAGTATTGGCGCGGTGTTTGCGGCATTTTTACCCGGGAAGGCGCGCGGAATGGCGTTCTACAAAAATTCCCGGCCCTATCCCGCCAGATTTTTCCTGAAAAACGCCACCGTCCGCTGCCAGGCAATCTTCGCCTGCACCTCGTCATAGCGCGGCGTCGTGTCGTTATTGAAGCCGTGCTGGGTGCCTGGGTACTTGAACATCTCGTATTTCACGCCGGCGACCTTCAATGCGGTTTCATACGCCGGCCACATGCCGTTGATGCGTTCATCGGTTTCGGCGTAGTGGATCAGCAGGGACGCCTTGATTTTGGCGGCGTCCTCGGCGCTCGGCGCAGCGCCGTAGAACGGTACGGCGGCGGCGAGATCGGGGATGCGTGTGGCCAGCATATTGGCGATGCCGCCGCCGTAGCAGAAGCCGACAGTGCCGACCTTGCCGTTGCATTCCGGCAATGATTTCAGGAAGCCGGCGCCGGCGATGAAATCGGTGCGGCACTTGGCCTGATCGAGTTTGGCGAACAGGTCGCGCGCCTTGTCTTCATCACCCGGATAGCCGCCCAGCGGGAACAGGGCGTCGGGCGCGAATGCGAGAAAACCATCCAGCGCCAGCCGGCGGGCGATGTCCTCGATATGCGGATTCAGCCCGCGATTCTCATGCACCACCAGAATCGCCGGCAGCTTGCCGCCGACCTTGGCCGGGGCCACCAAGTAGCCACGCATCCTGCCATAGCCCTGCGGGGAATCGTATTCCACGACGCGCGCGGAAATGCGCTTGTCGTCCTTCGCCACCTGCTGCGCGGCCGCGAATTGCGGGCTCAGCGCTTCCAGCAATCCGGCGGCGGTCACACCGCCGACCGCGTATTTGGCGGCGCCGTTGAGGAAACCGCGACGGTCGATGAGACCGTGCACGAACTGGTCGAACAGTTGCATCACTTCCGGGGCGAAATCACTGACGGTTTTGCGTTGCATGTTTTGCTCTCCTCGAATAATTTTTAGTTGCGGCTAGAAGCGATGCGCATCGACGTCGAACAGGAACTTCATCACCCCGTCGGTATAGGTTTTCTGGTCGTCGTACAGGGCCATATGGCTGCCCTTGGCGCAATACAGATAACGGCCGCGCGGCAGGACGCCGGCCATCCATTTCATATGCCTGGGATCCATGGTGTCGTACTCGGCGCCGATCACGAGCGTCGGCACTTTTATTTTCGGCAGATCGGCGGTACGGTCCCATTTCACCAGCTTGCCGCTGGCGCCCAGTTCACTCGGACCTTGCATGGGGATGTATATCGCCGGATTCAGATGCTTGAAGGCGCGGTTCACGCCGTCGGGCCATTGATCGGGCGGCATGCGCAGCAGGTGATAAACGTAGTGATTCGGGATCAGCAGTTCCATGTAGCGCGGATTTTGGTAATCGCCCTTCGCTTCGATCGCCTTGATCTCGGCCAGCGCTTTCTGGTCCATGGCCGGCATCAGCACTTTCTCGGCGTACTCGTTGTATGCCGGGATGCTGGCCATCATGTTCGAGATGATCAGGCCTTTCAGGTTCTGCTGGTACTTGAGCGCGTATTCCATCGCCAGCACCCCGCCCCAGGAATGACCGAACAGATAAAAATTGTTCTTGTCGAGCTTGAGGGCCTTGCGCACCTGCTCGACTTCCTCGACAAAGCGCGGCAGGTCCACGAGCTCGGGCGCATCCGGCTGGTCGCTGTAGTAGGAGCCGAGCTGGTCGTAGTAGTAATACTCGACGCCTGCGCCGGGAAAATAGCTGTCGAAAGCTTCCAGGTATTCATGGGTGACGCCGGGACCGCCGTGCAGCAGCAGCACCTTGATGGCCGGATTGTTGCCGGTGCGCTTGGTCCAGACCTTGAAGGTGCCTTTGGACGTGGTGATCGGGATCATCTTCACGCCGCCGCTCAACACATCGTCGCGGCCGGTATTGTCGTAGTACTTGGCGCCGGCCACGGGCGTGACCGCCTGTGCCGCCGCACTGGTCAGCAACAAGGCGCATGCCGTCAATGGAAACACCAGCGACGACAGGAACGACATCGCGTACGAGACCGTTTTTTTCATCAAGCCCTCCTCATTATTCAGCCGGTGCCCGGACGGGCACCCCCAAACCCCAAAACGCCAGCGCGTACTGTAGCGGAGTTTGACGGGCTTGTTCAGTCGCACTGCGCGTCGACCGTGGCGGCGGGAATCCCCCTGCGGGCACGGCCGGAAGGAAGAAAGGTAGGTAGGTAGGTAGAACTTAGGCCGATTCGCGGGCGCGCGAGGCCGGTTTCACATTGGCCGCCATGACGGCGCCCTTGCCATCGGATTCGCGCAGCTCCCAGATATCGGCTTGCAGATCCAGCATGGCGCGAATCGCCGGATCGTTTTCGCGTTCACGCTGGTAGATGAACCAGAGCGGCGTGACGATCTGCACATCGCCCCACAGGCAGACCTCGCCATGCGCGGCTTTTTCCAGGGCGATTTCCTCGCGCATCAGGGCGATGCCGATACCCGATACCACCAGGGAAGCGATCACCGCCTCCTGATCGGCCTCGAACACGCGCTCGGGTTTGACGCCATGCGCGTCGAACAGGGCATGGGCCAGATGATGATGGGTACTGATCTCGGGCGGGATCACCCAGGGCAGCCTGGCGATCTGCTGCCAGTCGGCATTGGCAATGCGCTCCTGCCAGGCGGCCGGCGCGGCGACACGGAACACCAGCTTGCGCAGCAGCAGACCAGCGACCGCCGGATGATGCAGCTCGCCGTAGAAAAAACCCGCGTCCAGGCTGCCGTCGCGCACCTGGTCGAACGACACGCCGGTAACGCCCTGGTGAAGCTCCAGCTGCAGCAGGGGGTAGCGCATCACCGCCGCGCTCATGAATTCGCCCACCCGCGTCAGACCCGGGTCGCTCAGGGTGCCGATGCTCACCTTGCCGACCAGTTCGCCCTTGAGCACGCGCGCCACATTCTTCAGCTCCTGTGCGGCGGCGAGGATTTTCTCCGCTTCCAGCAGAAAGCGCTGGCCGGTCGCGGTCAGCACCATGCCATTGGGGCTGCGCTCGAACAACACCAAGTCGAACTCATCCTCCAGCGCCCGCAACTGGGCGGACAGCGCCGGCTGGCTGATATGCAGCTTTTCAGCGGCACGCGTGAGCTGGCCCAGCTCGGCGATGGCGGCAAAACTGCGTAGTTGGTATAGCTCCATCAGAAAATTCTTCTTATAAAGCGGCAATGGGCCATTCTAAGCCCAAATGTTGCGCCGCAACAAATGCTTACGACGATATCCAAAATTCCTATGGCTGGCATACAAATTTGCGATTGGATATTTGCAGTTGACGCGCCTATCTTCTGTTTTGTGCAAAGCAGCATTTACGGCCCAGAGCAGCAATGGCGGGCCTGAAAGGCGGGCTGAAATGAATATCAGGCAGACAGAGATGAAATTTACCGACCAGATCGAACGGGATTTAGTACAGCGCTTCACAGCAGCCGTGCCCGCCGGTGGGCTAAACAATGCCGCCAGCGCACTCACCTATAACGGTGCGTGGCTGACTGCGGTGGTTCTGGCTGCCGTCGCGCTGATCTGGATGTTGTCAGGACAGTAACTTTACACCCGCGCGTCCCGGGTTTGGGCGCCCGCCGTGCACAGGACATGGTGCCCTGCAATGGCGGTTACACGACTCAAGAAAGAGGTACTCACATGAACGACTACAAAGCGATCGCCACACAACTTCGGCGTGATTATCTGACGCAAACCGCCGCCAAGGGTGAAGTCCTCGGCCTCGTCGCTGCCGATTATTACCTGGCCGCCGGACGTCTGTTCAAGTCGATCGGCAAACTATTTTCCGCGCTGAAGCACCCGAATACTGCCTCGCTGCCAACGGTAGTGCTGCCGCATCGCTGGCTTTAAGCCGCTAACGTCTCCTCCTCCATGCCTTCATAAGGTATGGATTCAGCCCCCGTGCAAAACACGGGGGCTTTTTTATGCGCGGCGCAAATGATTAAACCCCAGTATTGACGCGGCTTTCGGAGCATTTTTGCTCCAGGCACCGCGCCAATACTGGGGTTTCGGTTTCTGCTCGAGCGCCGTTATGGCACCCCAAGACTAGCCCCGCTTTTTTTCTTCCTTCTTCAGCTTCTTCGCCTCTTTCTTTTCCTTGGGCGTTTTGGCGGGTTCTTTCTTGGTCATTTTCTTCTGGTCCTGACTTTTACCCATGGCGTCGCTCCTTGTCGTGAAAGGTGGATGATGAATTTGCGCGTCCGACCGCTGCACCGGCAGCGATCATCACATCGATACTATAACGCCAAGATTCACCGCAGTTCGACACGCACCGAACAGGGCGCGCGAAATTTTCACTCCGCTGCCTGTGCCTCCAGCTGTCCATCGGCGTGCTTCGCGAAGCGGCCCTGCTCGCGCGCATGCACCGGCGCATCGTCGGGCCAGGGCCAGCCGCCGAACTGGGTGCGGCGGTAATCGGCGAACGCCTGCTGGATCTCGGCCTGGGTGTTCATCACGAACGGCCCGTACTGCGCCACTGGCTCGCCGATCGGGCGGCCTTGCAGCAGCAACAACTCGGCGGGTTCTGCGCCGTTGACCAGCGCTACTTCCGCATCGCCACGCAGCTCGATCATCGCTGCACCATCGATGCTGTGCGCGCCCACCGTGATCTCGCCGCCCTTGAAAAAATACAGGGCGCGGCGCGTGTCTGCTCCTGCCGCTGCCGGCAGGGTCCAGCGCGCACCCGGTTCCATTTTCAGGGTCCAGATGGCGAGATCCGCTTCAGCCTGCGCCGCCCAGGAATTCGGCGGCGGCGCCAGCGGCTGCATCTGCGCCAGGCGTCCGGCGATGCACACCACCTCGGTAGCGGCGCCCTGTTCATCGGTAAAGCGCTGTTGCGGAATGTCCTGCGACCACAGCATGGTGAAATGCGGGGCGACCATCTTGTTTTTCGCCGGCAGGTTCAGCCAGATCTGGAACAATTCCAGCGGATTCGGCCGGGCCTGATGCACCAGCGGAAACATTTCCGAATGAACGATGCCCTGCCCCGCCGTCAGCCATTGCACATCGCCGCCGCCGAAGCGCGCGGTGGCGCCCAGCGAATCGGCATGGTCGATCAGGCCGCGGCGGACGATGGTGACGGTTTCAAAGCCGCGATGCGGATGCGAGGGGAACCCCGGTACGGTCTGGCCGTGATACATGCGCCAGCCGTCCTTGCCGGCAAAATCCTGGCCAAGGTTGCGCCCGTCCAGCGAGGCCGCCGGCCCCATCTGCGCGTTGCCGGCCGGATAGGCGTCGTCGTGATAGACGCAGAACAGAAAGGGATCGATCGTCTCCCAGGGGAAACCGAGTTTTTTGACGTTGATGACGGGGTCAATGGGCATGGGGAGCAGTCCTTATCAAAGGTGACAAGCAAAGGCAATATTTGCTGACAAAAAAATACGGCGGCGGCGGGCTTTCGCCATTATCATTCCCGCCTGCCCATTATTTAATCGGCACTTTGATGCAGATGCCGGCAACCCGAGAAATTTCAATGACCCCGACCGCCACCGTACTCGTCGTTGCCGCCCCCCTGATGGTGTGGCGTCTTTATTCACGCATGCGGCGCCTGATCGGCCGACAACCGGTGCGGCCCTGGCGCAGCTGGATGGCGGCGATCCTGTTTCCGCTATTGCTGGTCCTGCTGGCCGCGATCAGCATGGCGCATCCGCTGTCGCTGGCCTGCCTGGCCGGGGGTATGGCGGCGGGCATCGGCCTCGCCCTTTGGGGCCTGAAGCTGACCAGGTTTGAAAACGCGGCGGATGGGCTGTTCTATACGCCCAATGCGCATATCGGCATCGCCCTGTCCCTGCTGTTCACCGGCCGCATCCTTTATCGTTTTTTCCAGCTGTACGACGCGGGCGCCGTATTGGCGCAACCCAATCAGGCGCAACCCAATCCCGGCGATTTCGCCAACAGTCCCATCACCCTGCTGATCTTCGGCATGATGGCCGCGTACTTCGCGGCCTATGCCATCGGCATCCTGCGCTGGCGGCGCGGCCAGCAAGCGCCGGCCGGCTGAATCGTTGCTACGGGCTACTGGCACTCGCCGATGCGCTTGCCCTCCAGGGTCGAGACCAGCGATACGCCGCCGGACGCCTTTGACTTGGCGGTGCGCGTCACCGCATAAGCCGTCTCGGACACGCTGCCTTCGACCGTCACTTTTTCGACCTGGCAGTCGGAAACGTATTTGAGCTTGCCATCCTTGATTTCGGGCTCGCCGACCTTGCAGGTCGCGTCCGGTTTATAGGCATTGATCACGCGCGCGTTGAACACATAATCCGGGTTGCTCATCTCGGCGGCGCGCAGGCAGCGCGTGGTTTTCTTCGGCTCGCCGGGCTTGCCGTTGAGGACGCCAGCAGTGGTGACGACTTCATATTTTCCCGGCACGATCGGCAGCGGGTCAGCATGCACCGCGAGCGACAGCAGGGACATCAGCACGGCGGAAACCGGTATCAGTTGCTTCTTCAAGTTCACTTCTCCTGGCATGGTTGAAAACAGAACGAAAGATGGGAAAGATTGATCAGGGTGCGATCAGGATCGCGCCGGTATTGGCACGGCTTTCCGCCATCCGGTGCGCGGCCGCAACATCGGCCAGTTTGAAGCGGGCGCCAATACGGGCACGCACCGCACCGCCGGCGATGGCCGCAAACAGCTCGGCCGCATTGGCGCGAAAAACATCGACATCGGCATTATGCGGAAACACCGAAGGCCGTGTCAGGAACAGGCAGCCCTTTTTGTTCAGCAGTTCCGGATCGATCGCCGGCGCCGGGCCCGAAGACGCGCCATACAGCACCGCCAGACCGAAGGGCGCCACACAGTCCAGCGATTTCAGAAAAGTATGCTGGCCCACCGCGTCATAGACCACGCGCGCCTTTCTGCCGCCGGTAGCGTCGAGAAACTTTGCCGGCCAATCGTCATTCGAGTAATCCAGCGCCACATCGCAGCCCGCCGCACGCGCAATCTCGCATTTGGCCGCCGAGCCGGCGGTACCGACCACGAACGCGCCCAAGGCCTTGGCCCAGCCGCTCAAAATCTGCCCCATCCCGCCGGCAGCGGCATGCACCAGCACGATCTCGCCGGCCTGCACCGCATGGGTTTTGCGCAACAGGTATTGCGCGGTCATGCCCTTGAAAAACACCGCGGCGGCATCGTCGAAGGAAATCGACTCCGGCAGCTTCACCAGCTTGGTGGCCGGCGCATTGCGCAGATCGGCATAGGCGCCGATGCCGGCATTCATGTACACCACGCGATCGCCGACGCGCAAATCGGCGACGCCCGTCCCGAGCGCCTCAACCACGCCAGCCGCCTCATGGCCCAGGCCCGAGGGCAGCGGTAGCGGATACACGCCGCGGCGCTGGTAGGTATCGATGAAGTTGAAACCAATGGCATGCTGCCGGACGCGCACCTCACCGGCAGCCGGTGCGGGCAGCTCGATAATTTCGAGGCGCATCACCTCGGGGTCGCCGAATTCGTGGATGCGAATGGCGTTTGCTTGCGTCATATTGGTATCAATCCAGTTATGAAATTTTCATCATTCCTGTGGCGCGCATCGGTTCATCCCGATGTCGGTATATCGATTTCAAGCGGGAGCGTTTTGCCCATCGCGGCATGAAATTGGTTTTTCGATCAGGGATTTTACGCGAGGCGGTGGCCTGCAAATGTAATGATGCTTGCTTACCGGGAATAAGAACTGGGATAAATTTATCGTCTGCTAGGCACGCAACAATCGTGATTGAATTAAGCGAACCCCGAACCATTAACGCTGCAAGGACAACGTATGGAACCAATTTGCAGATTTGGCCCCTTCGGCCAAACGCGGCTTTGCTTTACCGCGTTTACGGTAAATAGCAGTACCTCAATTTGTACGGCATACGTATCGATGCCGGCACCGTCTGTATGCTGCCGCACGCACGCATTCGCCTGTACGACGCCGCGCAATCGGCATAAGCTGGGGTCACGCCGCCTTGTCGTCACCTGCACCCCAACCGGAGAATGACATGATCAAAATCCTGATCCCCCTCGATGGTTCCGATGCCGCGCTGGAGGCGGTGCGTTTTGTCATTCGCCTCAGCAAAGCCGGGTTGGACGCCAGCGTGGTGCTGGCCAATGTGCAGGAGCCGACGCATCTTTACGAGATGGTGATGGCGCCCGACCCCGAGGTGTTGGAGAAAGTCAGCGTGACGGCCGGCACCACGGTACTGGAGGCCGGCGCGGCCTTGCTGCAGATTGCCGGCATCGAGGTCGAAGAAGAAATCGTCACCGGCGACCCGGCCCACAGCATCATCGATATCCTCGAACGCTACGACTGCGACAGCATCATGATGGGCTCGCGCGGCGTCGGCACCATGCGCAGCGCCCTGCTGGGCTCGGTGTCGCATGAGGTGCTGCATGCTTCCAGGGTGCCGGTAACGATCGTCAAGCCTGCGGATGCCTGATCCCTTCAGCGCAACCCCAGCCGCCATAGCGAGGTCACTTCCGCCGCCCGCACCGCGTGCAGGGGATCATCCGTATCCGCGACGCGCGGATGATGCGGCCGTACATCGCTGCGCGCGATCACCTTCACGCCGCCCGCCCCGAAAATCTGCAGCAACTCCGCGCGGCTGCGCAGGCCGAGGTGTTCGGCGATGTCCGACAGTATCAGCCAGGCTTCGCCATCGGATTCCAGATGCGCGGCAAGACCGCTGACGAAGCCGCGCAGCATGCGGCTGTCCGGGTCGTAGATCGCGTATTCGATCGGCGCGCTGGGGCGCGCCGGAATCCATGGCGGATTGCAGACGATGAGCGGCGCCCGGCCGGCGGGGAACAGATCGGCCGCGGTGATGTCCACCTGCGCGGCAAGTCCCAGGCGCGACAGATTCTCGCGCGCGCAAGCCAAGGCGCGCGCATCCTGATCGGTGGCGATGATGCGCGCCACCCCGCGCCTGGCCAGCACCGCCGCCAGCACCCCGGTGCCGGTGCCGACATCGAAGGCCAGCGAGTTGCCCTGCATGGCGGCCGGTAAAGGCGCCTGGGCCACCAGATCCACATATTCGCCGCGCACCGGCGCGAACACGCCGTAGTGCGGACGGATGCGTGCGTCCAGTGCCGCAACCTCCACGCCCTTCTTGCGCCATTCATGCGCGCCGACCAGGCCGAGCAATTCGCGCAGGGAAACCACCGACGGCGATGCGCCGCCCGGGCCCCAGGCTTCAGCGCACGCCGCGCGCAGATCGGGGGCGCGGCGCAGGGGAATGCCGTAATCCGCGTCCAGCGGAATCAGCAGCATGCCGAGAGTACGGGCGCGTTGCGCCTGCGCCAAACGGTGACGGTTGAAGACATCGCGCATTTCCGCCGCGCCGGCATCCGCGGCCGGCGTGCGAGCCTTGACGTTTTTTTTATCGGCGCGCCGGTCGTTGCGCCGGTCCGCCCGCCGTGCCAGCGCATTCAGTATCTGCCGCGCATTCTGGAAGTCGCCGCGCCACAGCAGGGCGGTGCCCTCGCTGGCAAGGCGATAGGCGGCATCCGCCGCGATGGTTTCATCGACAACCATGACGCGCCGCGCCGGATTTACCCCGGCCTCGGAGCGCCAGCGCGCGCGACAGGATTCGCCGGCTTCTTCCCATTGCAGGATGGCGGCCTCGCTCATCGGCTGGCGCTCCCGCGGCCTTGGGCCACACAAAATTCAATGCCGATATCGATGATGTCCATCCACTGCAAAAAATACGGCCGGGCACTGGCCCCGGAAAGCACAGGAATGATACCGACAAATCTCATCGCTCCCGGCGGCGGCACGGGCAGCCCGAGAGGAAGCTTTCCTGCATGGATCAGTAACTGCCGATCCCCGGAATGCCCCTGTTGCGCTGGGCGCCCTCGCCGCGTGACGCCATCGCGAACATGAAAAAGCCCCGGCCGGCGGGGCTTTTTTCAACTCAACGCCTGGACTCAGGCCTTGCGCCGTGTGCCATCGATACTGAATGCACCGCCGCCCGCCGCCGCGAAATACAGGAATATGAAGCAGTACAGCACCGCGACTTCACCGTGATTGAGGATCGGCAGATAGCCGGCGGGCGCATGCGCCATGAAATAGGCGACCGCCATTTCGCCGGAGAGTATGAACGCCGCCGGCCGCGTGAACAGGCCCAGCATCACCAGCATACCGCCGACGATTTCCAGGATGCCGGCAAGCCCCGCCAGGGACATGAGCTGCAGCCCGTCGAACGCGGCGATATGCGGCACACCCAATAGTTTGGCGGTGCCATGCTGCAAGTACAGAAAACCGACCACAATGCGCAGCACACCGTGAATTTGCGGCGTCCAGGCGGTGAAGCGAGAGCCTATATTCTTCATGGTTGTTCCTCTCCGTAGAATCGGACTGCCAGTGTCGCAGAAAAAAGGCGCGTATGCTGCTTGCACACCGCGTCCATGCCGTCCGCGTGATGAACATCAATGGCAATTTTTCTGCCGTAATGCATGCTGCGAATCAACACGACGGAACCCGAGATTCCGCAATATCAACAATATCAATAAACCATGGAGGAGCGATATATGGGGCCGATCCAGATGGCACCGATCCGGATGTGCGTTCGCGCGGCTTCCATCGCCGCCATATTGCTGCTGTCGTTGCTGTCCCTGTCGTTCGCGCTGCCGGCCATTGCGCAAACCTGGCCGGACAAGCCGGTGCGCATCATCGTGCCTTTCGCCGCCGGCGGCCCGGCCGATGTGTACGCGCGGGTGCTGGGACAGAAATTGCAGGACGCCCTGGGGCAGGCCTTTGTGGTCGATGATCGCCCCGGCGGCGGCGCCATCGTCGGTACCGAGGCGGCGGCCAAATCGCCGGCCGACGGTTATACCCTGCTGATGATGTCGAACACGCATACCGTCAACGAATCGTTGTTCCGCAAAAAGCCTTATGAACTGATGCGCGATTTCGTGCCGGTGGCGCCGGTGAACTATTCCGACCTGGTGCTGGTGGTGCATCCCTCGGTGCCGGCGAACAATATCAAGGAGCTGCTGGATCTCGCCAGGGCCAAACCCAATGCGCTCAATTACGCTTCCTCCGGTCCCGGCACCCCCTACCATATGGCCGGCGAGTTGTTCAAGTCGATGGCCGCGGTAGAGATCATTCATGTGCCCTACAAAGGCAGCACCGGCGCGCGCACCGATGTGATGGGCGGCCAGGTGCAGATGATGTTCGATGCCGTCACCACCATGGCGCCGATGGTCAAAAGCGGCCAGTTGAAAGCGCTTGGCACCACCGGCGCCGCGCGTTCCTCCGTATTGCCCAATGTGCCGACGGTGGCCGAGGCCGGCGTGCCCGGCTATGAGGCCACCATCTGGCTGGGCATCATGGCGCCGGCCGGCACGCCGAAAGCCATCATCGACAAGCTGAATGCCGAGATCAACCGGATCATCAGCACGCCCGCGATCAAGGACGTCTGGGCCAGGCAAGGCGCGGTACCGATGAACATGAGTCCCGAGCAGTTCGCCAAATACATGCGCGAGGACATCGATAAATGGGCGAAGGTCGTCAAAATTTCCGGCGCCACTGTGGACTAGGAGATCAACAGCAATGCAATTGAATATTCTGAGTGCCGGCGCCGCCCAGGGCGTGGTGATGGCGCTGGCCGCGCAGCTCAAGGCGGAAACCGGGACCGAACTGAAGGCCGGCTTCGGCGCGGTCGGCACAATATACGACAGGCTGATGGCCGGCGAACCCTGCGACCTCATCATCCTCACCCAGGCCCTGATCGCCGAACTGGCGGTGCATGGCCGCGTGCTCTCCGGCACCGCTGCCGATCTCGGCACGGTGCGCACCGGCATCGCGGTGCGTACCGGCGACCCGCTACCCGACGTCTCGACGGCCGCGGGCCTGCGCGCCGCCTTGATTGGTTCCGACGGTATTTATTTTCCCGACGCGACCAAATCCACTGCCGGCATTCATTTCGCCAAGGTCATCGACAGCCTCGGCATTCGCCACGCGGTGGCGACGCGCTTGCGCACGTTCCCGAACGGCGCCACCGCGATGCGCGCCATGGTCAATGAAAACGCCTTCGACCTCGACAGCCATCTGATCGGCTGCACCCAGGTTACCGAGATCAACAACACCCCCGGCGCGGTGCTGGCCGGGGTGCTGCCCCAGGAGTTCGAGCTGGCCACCGTTTACTCGGTCGGCGTCTGTGCCGATGCAGCGTCGATGGCGGTCGCGCGGCGCTTTGCCGACATGCTGACCAATGAGGCCTCCATCGTCTTGCGCACCAAACACGGCTACGAATTTTCCGTCCTTTGAAATCCCAATCCATACCGCGAGAACTGTCATGCATCTAGTCACCTTCACCCAGAACAATAGCCGCCGCATCGGCGTGCTCAACCGCAAGGCCGGCAAGGTCGTCGATCTGGCCGCCGCCGCACCCGATCTGCCGCACGATATGCTGGCCTTCATTGCCCTCGGCGACGCCGGCGTGAAACGCGCACGCGACGCCTTCGCTTCCGGCAAAGGGACAATCGACCTGAAATCCGTCAAGCTCGATGCGCCGATTCCGCGCCCGGGCAAGAATGTACTGTGCGTCGGCAAGAATTATCACGAGCACGCCAGGGAATTTCACAACAGCGGCTTCGACGCCAGCGCCGGCGCCAATGCGGTGCCCGATGTGCCGATCATCTTCACCAAGGCGCCGACCTCGGTGATCGGCCCGGGCGAACCGATCCCCAGCTATCTCGATCCGACCGATTCGCTCGATTACGAAGGCGAACTGACCGTGGTAATCGGCAAAGGCGGCCGCGGCATCAGCAAAGCCGATGCGCTCAAGCATGTCTACGGCTACACCATCATCAACGACGCCACCGCGCGCACCTTGCAGCATCGCCACAAGCAGTGGTTCCTCGGCAAGAGCATCGACGGCTTCTGCCCGATGGGCCCGAGCATCGTCACCGCCGATGAAGTGCCCGATCCCACCAAGCTGCATCTGCTCACGCATATGAACGGCGAGAAGCGCCAGGACGCGATGGTGTCGGATTTGATTTTCGACATCCCGACCCTGATCGAATGTTTATCCGCAACCATGACCCTGGAACCCGGCGATCTGATTGCCACCGGCACCTGCGCCGGCGTCGGCATCGGCTTCAAGCCGCCGAAGTACATGAAGAAGGGTGACGTTTGCGCCATCACCATCGAACCGATTGGCACGCTGGAAAATCCGGTCGCCTGATTTCCAGACTTGGCCCCCCCTTTGTAAAGGGGGATCGGAGGGATTTTTGGTGGTCGCGCTATGGTGAACGTCCAAAATCCCTCTCAATCCCCTTTTGGAAAAGGGGGAAGTACTCCGCGATGAATGTGGCGCGAATATAAATACAAATGTTATGCAATTGGAGGAACGCAAAATGAAAAAAATTATTAAAACGTTGTTGGTCAGCGCATTGCTGATCGCAGGTCAGGCTGCCGCCGACGAGCCCTACCCCAATCACCCGGTCAATGTGATCGTGCCCTTCCCACCCGGCGGCGTGGCCGAACTCACCGGTCGACCTGCGCTTTACGTGTTGTCCAAACAGCTCAAGCAGCAATTCATCCTGATCAACAAGCCCGGCGCCGGCGGCTCGATCGGCGCGGCGGCGGTCGCCACCGCCAAGCCGGATGGCTACACCCTGCTGCTGGCGCTGGCCAGCGTATCGACCAATCCCGAAGCCGACAAGATGGCCGGGCGTCCCGCTGCGTTCCAGCTTGATCAACTCGCGCCGATCGCGCTGCTCACCGCCGACCCGGTGATCCTGATGGTGCGCAGCGACAGCCCCTACAAAACATTGAAAGACCTGGTCGACGACGCGAAGAAACGCCCGGGTGCGATCAACTATTCCTCATCGGGCAACTACGGCACCTATCACGTCGCCACCGAGATGTTCACCAATGCCGCCGGCATTCAAATGAAGCACATCCCTTATTCCGGCGGCGGCCCGGCGCTGATCGCGCTGTTGAGCGGCCAGGTCGATGTCGGCCTGCTCGGCCCCTCGATTGCCAGCGCGCAAATCAAGGCCGGCAAGCTGCGCCCGCTCGCCAGCTGGGGCGGCAAACGCCTGGCAGCATTCCCCGATCTGCCGACGCTAAAAGAGTTGGGCTACAACGTCGAGTACACCATCTGGTCGGGATTATTCGCACCGGCCGGCACGCCGGAGTCGGTGATGAAAATCCTGCGCGAGGGCGTGCGCGCGACCGTGAACGATGAAGAGTTCAAGGCCAGCATGGCCAAGATCGAGACGCCGATTTTTTATCTCGATGCGCCGGAATTCAAGAAATTCTGGGATGAAGATGCCAAGCGTTTGATCGAGGTGGTGCGGAAGATTGGCAAGATCGAATAGCGCTTTTCAGGAAATGAAACTCCAGCATTGGCGCGCCTTTTGGAGCCTTTTTGGCTTGAAAGACGCGCCGAATGGCGTTCTACGATTTTTTCTGCTTGCTTAAGGCAGCAATACGCCAACTATTGCGGCCCTCGCCAAACCATCACTGTCATCCCGGATTTAGTCCGGGATCCAATTTTGCAAGCACGCGAGCGCGAATTAAATTGGGCCCCGGACTAAACCCGGGGCGACACTTCTTCAAAAATTTGCGGCGCATCTCAAGCGCTATCAACATTTTCCGGCGCCGGCCTGTTCCGCCACGTAAACGGAAACCCCACCTGCTTCCAGAACCCATTCGGCACATAGTCGCCGAGCACGCCGTATTGATCCGGCCACTTGCGCTCGGCGTTTACGGCGGTGCCGAACATATAATCGATGAAGGCGAATTGCGCGGCGTAGTTGCGGTCCAGCGCTTCCTGGTCCTGAGAGTGGTGCCAGTGGTGGAAATTCGGCGTGACGATGAGGTAGCGCAGCGGCCCCAGTCGCACATCGACATTGCAGTGATTGAACACCGCCTGGAAGCCGACAATGATGATGTAGGCGTCGATCACGCCCTTGGAAAAACCCAGCACGTAAATCGGCGCGAGGATCAGGGTGCGGGTGATGATGAGTTCGAGCACATGCTGGCGCGAACCGGCCAGCCAGTCCATGCTCTTGGCGCTGTGATGCACGGCATGCAGGCGCCACAGCAAGGGTACCTCGTGATAGGCGCGGTGCGTCCAGTATTGCACCAGATCGGCGACCAGCACGATCAGCAGCAACTCCAGCACGAAGGGCAGGCCCTGAATCCAGCCTTGCAGTTTTGCATTGATGGCCCAGTCGAAACCGCTGTGCACCAGCTTGTTGGTCGCCAGCAAAATGAACCCGACGATCAGGTGGTTGACGATGAAGTGATGAAAATCGGTCTGCCACTCGGGGCGGAACACCGGCTGCGATTTTTTCAGCGGGAACAGTTTTTCGATGAAAATGAAAATCAGCGTCGAGCCGAGCAGATCGAGGATGAACCAGTCGAGCCCGATGTAGGGCGTGTTGTCGGCGAAGTCACCGACCGGCACCTTGTGGCCGCCCAGCAATGCGCTCAAGGTGACCAGGGCAAAGGCCGAAGCGGCCAGCCAGCGCGAACGATTGAAGATCACGTTCGCCAGCGACAGCCCACCGGCGATGACCATGGCGGCCAACAGCACCTGCCGCAGCACCTGCACATCGTAGGATTTGCGCAATTCCGGCGTGGTCAGATAGGCCGGAAAATGAAACGCCAGCACGCCGAGGAAACACAGGACCGCCAGCGACAGCGCGATCACGCCGGTAATGAGGCCGCTGCCCCGGCGCAGCTCGCCGCTGGATTCGGATAGCCGATTGAGTTTCTTGACGGTGGGGACCACCACCTTGCTTTTGACCGGCATTTACGGCTCCCTGATGTTCAGCGATTTTTTTGCGCGGGCTGTGCATCCGCATTTTTCATCGCGCATTCTGCATTCTGTCGCAAGCCCGGCGAGATGGTCAAACGAATATTCGACCGAATCTGCCCCGCGTGCCTCATCATCGATACCGACAGAATAGCCGCGCCGTTGGAAAGTGCGCCGCAACGTTCTTAAAACATCCATTACAGGGACATAACAATGAACATGCATTCACCGTGCTCACGATCCTTCCTTTACTGCATTCGCAACTTCGCGCCGCGCCTGCTGGCTTCGGCGTTCGCATTTGCGCTCGCCCTTGCCTTCGCGTCCCTGGCGCATGCCGCGTTCCCGGACAAACCCATCAAGTTGATGATCGGCTTCCCCGCCGGCGGCCCTCTCGATACCCATGCGCGCCTGCTGGTCGATAAATTGCAGCAGGCCCTGGGCGTGCCGGTGATCGTCGATTACAAGGCCGGCGCCGGCGGCTCGATGGGCGCGGAATTCGTCGCCAAGTCGGCGCCAGACGGCTACACGCTGCTGGTGGCGAACACCGGCACCATGGTCATCAACCCGCCGCTGTATGCCGCCCTGCCCTATGACACCCTGCGCGATTTCGTGCCGATTGCGCGCACCGCACAGCAACCGCTGGTGATGGTGGTCAACAACGACGTGCCGGTGAAAACGCTCGGCGAGCTGATTACCTATGCCAAGAGCAATCCAGGCAAACTCAATTACGGTTCGGCCGGCAATGGCGGCATTTCGCACCTGGTACCGGAAATGCTCAAGCAAGCGACCGGCATCAATATGCTGCACGTCCCGTACAAGGGTACCGCGCCGGCCTTCACCGATCTGCTCGGCGGCCAGGTGCAGTTTATGGCGGAATCGATCCCGCAGGTGTCGCAGTATGTGAAGCAGGGCAAGGTGCGCGCCCTGGCCATCACCTCGCCGCAACGCAGCAACACCCTGCCGGAGGTACCGACCATGGCCGAAGCCGGCGTGAAAAATTTTGAAGTCGTGGGCTTCTACGGCATCCTCGCACCGGCAAAAACGCCGAAAGAAATCGTCGCCAGGCTGAGCGAAGCGTTTCGCGCCGCCATCGAATCCCCCGAGGTCAATACGCGCATGGTACAACTGGGCGCCGACCCGGCGTACCTGGGCAGCGATGCCTTCGCCGCGTTCCTGAAAGTGGAGAGCGAGCGTTGGGAAAAGGTGGTGAAAGCGGCGGGGGTCAAGCTGGATTAAGGCCAGTGGGTTTGCCGGGTTACGAGATGAACCCGCTAACCCGACCTGCGTGTAAATGGCGCATGATGGTTACGATCTTTCCGCCCTCGTGGCGCAGACGGGTTAGCACCGTTTTCCCGGTCAACAGCCTCCAAGTTCGAGACGAATTCAGAATTCAAGAAGAAGTGTCGCCCCGGATTCAGTCCGGGGCCTAATTTCGTTTGCACTCGCGTGGGAACAAAAATTGGATCCCGGACTAAATCCGGGATGACAGTTTTTCTTAGGTTTCAGTGCCCCTTCCATCTTAGCGAAGGTACCGCAGACGACCCAGGACAAGTACTCCAGTCCAGTCGCGGTGCTAGACTTTTCGCTATTCCCAACCCCCACTCAGCGAAAGTGACCGCACCATGAAACCCTATCGAATCGCCTGCATCCCCGGCGACGGCATCGGCAAGGAAGTGATTCCGGCCGGACGCGAAGTGCTGCAGGCATTGGCCGCCGCGCAATCCGGATTCAAATTCGAATTCGAAAGTTTCGACTGGGGTGGCGACTACTATCGCAAGCATGGCGTGATGATGCCGGCCGACGGCCTCGAGCCGCTGCGCAAGGTCGACGCGATCCTGTTCGGCTCGGCGGGCGACCCGCATATCCCCGACCACATCACGCTCTGGGGCCTGCGCCTGAAAATCTGCCAGGGCTTCGACCAATATGCCAATGTGCGCCCGACGCGCGTCCTGCCCGGCATCACCTCGCCGCTGGCACGCCTGGGGCCGAATGACCTCAACTGGGTGATCGTCCGCGAAAATTCCGAAGGCGAATATTCCGGCATCGGCGGGCGGGCGCATCAGGGTCATCCGATCGAGGTTGCCACCGATGTGTCGATGATGACGCGCGTCGGTGTGGCGCGCATCCAGCGCTTCGCCTTCAAGCTGGCGCAGTCGCGACCGCGCAAGCACCTGACCGTGATCACCAAATCGAACGCGCAGCGCCATGCCATGGTGATGTGGGACGAAATCGCGCTGGAAGTGAGCCGCGAATTCCCCGACGTCACCTGGGACAAGGAACTGGTCGATGCCGCCACCGCGCGCATGGTCAATCGCCCGGCCTCGCTCGATACGCTCGTTGCCACCAATCTGCATGCCGACATTCTTTCCGATCTCGCCGCTGCCCTGGCCGGCAGCCTCGGCATCGCCCCCACCGGCAATATCGACCCCGAGCGTCGCTATCCTTCCATGTTCGAACCGATCCACGGCTCGGCTTTCGACATCATGGGCAAGGGCCTCGCCAATCCGATCGGCACCTTCTGGTCCTGCGTGATGATGCTTGAGCACCTCGGCGAGAACGCCGCCGCCACGGTGTTGATGCGCGCCATCGAAACCGTCACCGCCAACCCGGCCCTGCATACCGGCGACCTGGGCGGCAAGGCGAAGACGGTGGACGTCACCCGCGCCGTCTGCGAACTGGTAGTGAAATCCGGAAGCCAGTCCAAAGCCGCCTGAACGTAATAGTGCTATCAAGCCTATTAACTCGTCGTTCCATTGCAGGCGTGAAGGCATGCCTTCACCCCACGTCCGAAACAGGATTTGAAATACGATGGGCTGGATTCCAGCCTGCGCTGGAATGACGGGATTTGAGTTTGATGCAGATAGCCACACCGCAAGCTTGCGGAATAAAAATTACGTTACCGAGGAGATCAATATGTTCGGCACCACCAGAATAGCCACTGCACTCGCACTGGGATTGACTCTAGCCTTAGGCGCCGACCATGCGCTGGCACAGGCTTATCCGCAAAAGCCCATCACCCTGATCGTACCCTTCCCGCCCGGCGGCACCACCGATGTGCTGGCGCGGGCGCTGAGCTTCGAGCTCGGTAAAAGCCTGGGGCAACAGGTGATCATCGAAAGCAAACCCGGCGCCGGCGCCACGCTCGGCGCGGACTATGTCGCCAAGTCCAAGGCCGACGGCTACACCCTGCTGATGGGTGCGGTGCATCACACCATCGCCACCTCGGTGTATCGCAAGCTGCCCTATGATTTCCAGAAGGACCTGACGCCGATCACCATCGTCGCCCTGGTGCCGAATGTGCTCGTGGTCAATCCGCAGGTGCCGGCAAACAACGTCAAGGAATTGATCGCGCTGGCCAAGGCCGCGCCGGGCAGGCTGACTTATGGCTCGAACGGCCTCGGCACCGCGCAACATTTGATCGGCGCGCAGTTTGAGCAGATGGCGGGCGTGAGCATGCTGCATGTTCCCTACAAGGGCAGCGGCCCGCTGGCCACCGACCTGCTCGGCGGGCAGATCAATATGTCGTTCGACACCATCACCCCGGTGCTGCCGCATATCAAGGCCGGCAAGATGCGCGCCCTGGCGGTCACCACGGCCAATCGCTCGCCGGCCCTGCCGGATGTGCCCACATTGGCGGAATCGGGACTCACCGGTTTCGACATCGGCACCTGGTTCGGGGTGCTGGCCCCCACCGGCACCCCGCCGGAAATCATCAGCCGCCTGTACGGCGAAATGAGCAAGATCATCCAGTCGGCGGATTTCAAAAAGCGCATGGACGAGATCGGCGCCAATCCGATCGGCAATACGCCGGCGCAGATGGCCGCGCAGATCAAAGCGGATACGGAGCGTTTTGCGGCGCTGGTGAAAGAGGCCAAGGTTTCGGTGGATTGAGGGGGCCAACAATCCGGCCTGCTTGAAAGGAAAACTCACAGCTGAGAAGAAGTGTCGCCCCGGATTTAGTCCGGGACCCAATTTTTTGGGTACTTGCGTGGTTGCAAAATTGGATCCCGGACTGAATCCGGGATGACAACTCAAGATTCGAGTTCACCTCCAGGAGATGTGCGATCGAAAAACGCAGAACGCCATTTGACGCGCATTTCCAGGCACTTTTGCCTCAAACACCGCGCCAAATGGCGTTCTGCGTTTTTTTGCTTCAGTCAGAAATTCACAAAACGGGCGCCGGGGGACGACACCTTAAACGCGTAAACTCCCCCCATGAAAATTCCCAAACGCCTCCAGCCCCTGCTCGAGGACGGCCTCATCGACAGCGTGGTGCGCCAACTCATGAGCGGCAAGGAGGCGATGGTGTTCGTGGTGCGCTGCGGCACCGAGACGCGCTGCGCCAAGGTCTACAAGGAAGCCAACAAGCGCGCTTTCCGCCAGGCCGTCGATTACACCGAGAACCGCAAGACCAAGAACAGCCGCCAGGCGCGCGCCATGGCCAAGGGCACGCGCTTCGGCCGCCAGTCGCAGGAGGCGGCATGGCAAAACGCCGAGGTCGATGCCCTGTATCGGCTGGCCGCCGCCGGCGTGCGCGTGCCCAGGCCCTACAATTTTTACGAGGGCGTGCTGCTGATGGAACTGGTGACCGACGCCGAGGGCAATGCCGCGCCGCGCCTCAATGATGTCGAGTTCACGCCCGAGATTGCCGTTAAATACCATCACGCCCTGATCCGCGAGGTGCTGCGCATGCTCAGTGCCGGCGTCATCCATGGCGACCTGAGCGAATTCAATATCCTGATCGGCACAGACGGGCCCGTCATCATCGATTTGCCGCAGGCGGTCGACGCGGCCGGCAACAACCACGCCGCCGCGATGCTGCTGCGCGATGTGGAGAACCTGCGCAATTATTTCGGCCGCTTCGCGCCTGAACTGCTGACCACCGACTACGGCCGCGAAATCTGGGCGCTCTACGAGGCCGGCAAGCTCACGCCCGACGCCGTGCTCACCGGGCACTTTGTACGCAACCAGAAGGAAGTCGATATGGATAGCGTACTGCGCGAGATCGAGGACACCAGGCTGGAAGAGCAGGCACGGCGAATGCGCATGCAGGACTGAGCGCCTGCCGCCGAACCAGCCTCTCGCACCATGGTCAACCGGCCTGGCGGCCGGACTGTCCATTCCCCCCGCCGCCAACGGCGGCCGGATACCCCTCATTCGAGGGATTCTCAAAGTGTGACTTTTTTCACATTTTCGCCCAAATCTGCCTAAACTTGGGTTCGGGGTTCGACCAAGGGAGAGTTCCCGTATTACCGGCCGCCACGGTGTATCCATCGCCGATGGCAGCATTTTTGTCAGCACATTTGAGGAGATCCAAATGAAAAAGAAAGTCAACGTGCCGCGATCCGGCATTTCGTTGTCAGTGCTTTTGCAGGGATTGATTCTGGCGGCCGGCGCGCAAGTTGCGTTCGCCGCCCCCGCCGCGCAACCGGCGGAGACCGGGCTTCTGAAGTTGCCGAATGTGAAGATTCAAAACGCCACACCGCAGCAGATTCAGGCGGCCAATCAAAAATCGACTTCAACCAAGGCCGCGGTACGCGCCTTCAAGGACAAGGAAACCGGCCGCCTGCGCGATCAGACTCCGGAAGAAATGGTTGAGGACGGTATTGCCTCGGCTGCCGCCGCACCCAGCGAGCCGCTGGCCATCATCGATGGGCCCAAAGGCGGTGTTGCCGCCCTGCTCGACGAGAATTTCATGACCAATGCCGTCGTCACCAAGGACGCCGCGGGCAATCTGCACATGGAATGCGTCACCGGCAAGGATGCCGCCAAAACCCTGGTCAACGGCAAGGCCGTGAAGGAGCATCGTCATGACCGCTAAACGCACCCTCGTCTCGATGTTGTTGGCTGCCGGTGTCACTGCAGCCGGATTCATGCAATCGGCTTCCGCCGCCAACATCATCATCGTCAATGCCAATGCCGCCGGCGTCGGCTTCAATGACCCGACCCCGGCCGCACCGATCGGCGGCAACCCGGGCACCACGCTGGGCCAGCAACGGCTCAACGCGTTCGCCTATGCCGCCTCGATCTGGGGTGCGCAGCTGAACAGCGCGGCCGATGTGCGCATCTTCGCGCGCATGACGCCGCTGACCTGCACCGCCACCTCGGCCGTGCTGGGTTCAGCCGGTCCCCGCTCGGTGTTCCGCGATTTTCCGGGCGCGCCGGAACCAGCTCACTGGTATCACGTCGCGCTGGCCAATAAACTATTCGGCGACGATTTGTTGCCGGCGGCGTCCGATCCGGCCACCGCAGGCTCCGAAATTACCGCGAACTTCAATTCCAACCTGGGCAATCCCGGTTGCCTGACTGGCTCGCCGTTCTATCTCGGCCTCGACAATAATCACGGCAATCTGATCGATTTGTCGACGGTACTGCTGCACGAGTTCGGCCACGGCCTCGGCTTTTCGACCGTCACCAGCGGCATCACCGGTGCTTACCTGGCCGGCTTCCCCAGCATTTACGACAAGTACACCTTCGACAATACTCTCGGCAAAACCTGGGATCAGATGAGCAATGCCGAACGTCAGATCTCGGCGGTGAATGGTCGCAATGTGGTGTGGACGGGTGCCAATGTCACCGGTGCCGCACCGACGGTGCTGCTGCCGGGAACGCCGCAGTTGCAAATCCTCGAACCCGGTGAAGTTGCGGGCACCTATCTGGTCGGCACGGCCTCCTTCGGCCCCTTGCTCGACACTCCCGGTCTGACCAAGCAGATCATGCCGGTCGTCGATCAGGCCAACGGCACCGGACTTGCCTGCAACCCATTGGATGAAACGAATATCCGTGCGGTAAAAAACCGCATCGCCCTGATCGATCGCGGCGTTTGCGGTTTTGTGGTCAAGGTGAAAAACGCGCAGGATGCCGGCGCGGTAGGCGTAATCATCGTCGACAATGTCGCCGGTTCGCCGCCGGCCGGTCTTGGCGGCGCCGATCCCACCATCACCATTCCGGCTGTTCGCGTCAGCAAGGCAGATGGTACGAAGCTCAAAACCGCGCTGAACCTCGGCCCCTCCGGCCGCAGTTCGGGCGTGGTGGCGCGCCTCAATGTCGACAACGGCCAGCTGGCCGGCGCCGACAAACTGGGCCGCGTGATGCTGTTCACCCCGAACCCCTTCCAGAGCGGATCATCGGTTTCGCACTGGGACACCAGCGCGTTCAAGAACCTGCTGATGGAACCCGCCATCAATGGCGATCTGACGCATAGCGTGGTGCCGCCGAACGACCTGACTCGGCCATTCTTCACGGATATCGGCTGGTAAATCGGCCACGGTTGCAGGCATCAAAAACGCCGTGGGTTTCCCCGCGGCGTTTTTCTTTGTTTTCCTTTTTACAGTGCTCCGGCTTTTTTGGGGTGTTGTGACGGCGACTTCGCCGTTTTTTTTCGCGGCGCCCGCGCCTTTTCCGTTCCGGGAACACTCACCAGTTGTTCGATCAGCGCCGCGCCTTCAGCCAGCAGGAATGCGGTGAACGCCTGCGCCACCGGCGGCAGCTGCTTTTGCCGGTGATGCACCACATGCCAGTGACGCACCACCGGAAACCCGGCCACATCGAGGATGGCGAGGCGCCCGAGGCGCAGTTCCGGTTCGATGGTGTGAAGCGAGAGAAAACCGACGCCCATGCCGGCGATCACGCTCTGCTTGATGGTCTCGTTGCTCGATATCTCCATCAGGGATGCGAAGCTCGCCGGGTTTTTCGCGGTGGCCTCTTCAAAGGTATGGCGATTGTCCGATCCGCGCTCGCGCAGGATCAACTGCTCCGCGGCCAGTTGCCGCCAGGAAATGTGCCGCTTGCCGGCCAACGCATGGCGGGGATGCGCAACGATGACGTAGGGATGCGGCGCGAACGGCAGATTGACCAGGTCGGCGTTTTTCGGCGGACGCCCCATGATGGCCATGTCGATGACGTTATCGACCAGATTGCGCAACAGCTCGTCGCGCTTGTTGACCTTGAGCGAGACGGACACCTGCGGATGGCGGCGCTGAAATGCCGCCAGCAGGCCGGGAAAGAAATGATCGCCGGCGCTGATCACGGCCACGTTCAGGGTACCGCCCGAGGCGCCGCCCAGGCCGCCCAGCGCTTCTTCGGCGACGCGCACCTGCTGCATGATGGCGCGCGCGTGGATCAGCAGGGTGCGACCGGCTTCGGACAGAAACACGCGGCGGCCGAGATGCTCGAACAGCGCCAGGCCGGCATGCGATTCGAGTTGGCTGACGGCGGTGGATATGGCCGGTTGCGTCAAATGCAGCTCTTCAGCGGCGCGCGAAAAACTCAGGTGGCGCGCGACGCATTCGAACACGCGCAACTGGCGCAGGGTTGCATTCTTCACGGGTCAATCTCCCGATTGCGCATGGAAATAGTAATTACTTATACAAATGATAAAAAACTTTAACTTTCATTTATGAATGTGCCAGCCTAGCATCGTCTTGTCAACGAGCGCGGACCACGATCCGCTGCCACAAAATCGATTTCACAACGATGACGAGGAGCAAAAACATGGGCAATCATGGCGATACCAAGGCCGCAGCCATCCCGCCGCAGGAAGAACTCGAGCGCCGGGCGTTCAATCAGGCGTTTCGCGAACTGGCGTTTGCCTGGTACTGGGACACCGGCACCTATCTCACCCTGCTGTGCATCGAAGATCAGCGCGAACGCCTGCGCCGCTACCTGGAAACGGAACGTCCGGGCATCCTTGCCGCCTATCCGATCGATTTCCTCGTCAATCTGATCTGCGACACGCAGAAACGCGTATTGCAGACCGCCGCGGCAGCGGCGGATTTTGCCCCGGCGCGCGGCTGGACCCCGGCCATGCACAGCACCGAATCCATCGCCTGAGCGCTATCAGCAAACGCGTGACAAAACACGCGGCCAAACATCGCTCGCGCACGGCGGCAGCTACGCACGCCGGCAGCGGGTACAAGGGCGCGATCGCGACATCGATCCTGCCTCCAATCCTGTGACTCGGGCCGAGTGCCTGACTCACGCTTATCTGCAGGAGTTGCGCGTGGACAAAGGACTTTCCGTGCTCGCCCACACCGATCCGGCTTTGTGGGAAGCCATCGAGGCCGAGTATCGCCGGCAGGAAGATCACATCGAGCTGATCGCTTCCGAAAACTATGTGAGCCGTGCGGTCCTCGAGGCGCAGGGCTCGGTGCTGACCAACAAATATGCGGAGGGCTATCCCGGCAAGCGCTATTACGGCGGCTGCGAGCACGTCGACGTGGCCGAGCAGCTCGCCATCGAGCGCGCCAAATCGTTGTTCGGCGCCGAATACGTCAACGTGCAGCCGCACTCCGGGTCGCAGGCCAACCAGGCCGTCTATCTTGCCGTCCTCAAACCCGGCGACACGATTCTCGGCATGTCGCTTGCCCATGGCGGCCACCTGACCCATGGCGCCGCGGTCAACCTGAGCGGCAAGCTGTTCAACGCAGTGGCTTATGGACTGGATGCGAATGAGCGCATCGACTACGATCAGGTGGAACAGCTGGCGGCGCAGCACCGGCCGAAAATGATCGTGGCCGGCGCATCGGCCTACAGCCGCGTCATCGACTGGCGGCGTTTTCGCGAGATCGCCGATCGCCATGGCGCCTGGCTGATGGTGGACATGGCCCATTACGCGGGACTGGTGGCGGCCGGCCTGTATCCCAGCCCGGTCGGCATCGCGGATTTTGTGACCACCACCACGCACAAGACCCTGCGCGGTCCGCGCGGCGGGCTGATCCTGGCCGGCGCGCAACATGAAAAGGCACTCAATTCCTCGATCTTCCCGAGCCTGCAGGGCGGGCCGTTGATGCATGTGGTCGCCGCCAAGGCGGTGGCGCTCAAGGAAGCGGCAACCGCCGAGTTCAAGACTTACCAGCAGCAGGTGCTGCGCAACGCCGTGGTGATGGCGCAAAGCCTGGAAGAGCGCGGCTTGCGCGTCATTTCCGGCGGCACCGAATCGCATATGTTTCTGCTCGATCTGCGCGCCATGGGCGTGACCGGCAAGGAGGCCGAGGCCCTGCTGGGCCGCGCGCACATCACGGTCAACAAGAATGCCATTCCCAATGACCCGCAGAAACCGATGGTGACCAGCGGCATTCGCATCGGCAGCGCGGCCATGACCACGCGCGGTTTCGCCGAAGAGCAGGCGCAGCAGGTCGCGGCCTGGATCGCCGCGGCGCTGGAAGCGCGCGACGACGAGCGACGGCTCGCCAATATCGGCGTGCGCGTCAAGGCGCTGTGCGAGGAATTCCCGGTTTACTTCAAATCAACGGCAGCATGACCCAGAAAGCGAGACCGACCATGGCTGGCAGAAATTTTCTTTTTGTACCCGGACCCACCAATGTGCCGGACCGCATCCTGCGCTCGATGATGGTGCCGATGGAGGATCATCGCGCGCCGGGTTTTCCTGAACTGCCGCGTGAATTGTTCCAGGGTCTGAAGAAGCTGTTCAAGACCGAAGCGGGCGAAACCTTCATCTTCCCCGCATCCGGCACCGGCGCCTGGGAGGCGGCTCTCAGCAACACCCTTTCGCCCGGCGACATAGTGCTGGCGCCGCGCTTCGGACAATTCAGCCATTTGTGGATCGACATGATGCAGCGCCTGGGATTGAACGTGCAGGTGCTGGAGGTCGAGTGGGGCGAAGGCGCGCCGATCGCGCAGATCGAGCAGGCCCTGCGCGACGATACGGCGCGGCGCATCAAGGGCGTCATGATCGTGCATAACGAAACCGCCACCGGCGTGACCAGCGACATCGGCGCGGTGCGCCGCGCGCTCGATGCCGCCGGCCATCCGGCAATGCTCTATGTCGACGCAGTCAGTTCGTTGGGCAGCATCGATTTCCGCTTCGACGAATGGCGCGTGGACCTGGCCATCAGCGGCTCGCAGAAAGGCCTGATGCTGCCGGCCGGCCTGGGCATTGTCTGCGCCAGTCCGCGCGCGGTAGAGGCCGGCGCATCGGCGCAGCTGCGCCGCGTATTCTTCGATTTCGCCGATATGCGGCGCGCCAACGCCACCGGCTATTTTCCGTACACGCCATCCCTGCCCCTGCTGTACGGCCTGCGCGAATCCCTGCGCATGCTGTTCGACGAGGGACTGGAAGCGGTGTTCGCACGCCATCAGCGCCTGGCGGCCGGTACGCGCGCCGCGGTGGCGGGGTGGAAATTATCGCTGTGCGCGAAAAAAGCCCATTGGCGTTCCAATACCGTCAGCGCCGTGGTGGTGCCGCCCGGCTTCGACGCCGCCAGGGTCATCGAGATCGCCTACCATCGCTATAACCTTTCCCTGGGTGCCGGCCTGTCCAAAGTCGCGGGAAAAGTCTTCCGCATCGGCCATCTGGGCGATCTGAACGAACTGATGTTGCTGGGCGCCATCGCCGGCGCCGAAATGGCCATGGTCGACGTCGGCATCCCCATCACGCTCGGCAGCGGCGTCGCCGCCGCCCAGGGTGTATGGCGAATCACGCCCGAGTTGCAAAAAGCTTCCTCCCCGGCCCCGTTGGCCGTCTGCGCCGCATAGCGCTGACGGCCCATTGGGCTGTTTGGGCCGGGATGGCGATCATCCCGGCCCTGTTTTTTTTCGCGGCGTTGCGCGGGGCTTGCCGACCGCCCCGCCTTGCGGATGCCTGCCGCCGGCGATTTTTGAACAGGCCGCCCTGACGCCCGCGCGGATGATGTCGGCGAGGCGCAAGGTGTCGCGATCCACATAGTCGCGCTCGGCGAACACCAGGTAAAGCTGCACCGAGCGTTCCGCGCCCTCCTTCAGCGGCAGGGGTTTCAACAAGCCTTGCGCCAGTTCGTTGCGGATGCTGTCTTCGGGAAACCAGGCGAAGCCCAGCCCCATGCACACGGCATGAATCGAAGTCGCCTTGGTGCTGACCGTCCAGCGCTGTTCCTCCCCCTGCCAGGAGGTTTCGCGCTGTCGCTGGCTGCTGGTGTCGCGGATGTAAAGATGACGATGGCGGCGCAGGTCGCGATGGCTGAGTTTGCGGCCCAATTGATGCAGGGGATGGCCGGGATGGGCTACCGGGATAAAGCGCTCGCTTGCCACGGGATCGCCCAGATAGCCTTCCGGCACGCGCGCCGTGATGACCAGATCCACCTTGCCCTGCAGCAGGGCCTCGTCGGTGCCGCCGATCACCGTTTCGTACAGCTCGATATGCGTATCCGGCCGCTCTTTTGCAAACGTCGCCAGGCACTCCAGCAATAACCACGTCGGAAAAATGATTTCCACCGCGAGCCGGATCTCCGGCTTCCAGTCGGCCGCCATCGCGCCGGCGCCGCGCTCCAGCGCCAATGCCTCTTCGACCAGGGTTCGGGCGCGGCGCTGCAGGACTTCGCCGGCTTCGGTCAACACCGCCTTGCGCCCCTTGATATCGAAGATCTTCACGCCCAGCTGCGCGGCGATCTTCTGCACTGCATAGGTCACCGAAGACTGGCTCTTGTGCAGCAGTTCCGCCGCCTGGGCATAACCGCCGGCGTCGACCACGGCGATCAGGGCGCGCCACTGCTCGAGGGTGATGTGCGCAAATGCCGGGCTGTGGGGAGAATTCGCCATAATCTATTTAATCGATAAATAACCCTTAAATATTGATCTTTTTAATCGAATATGTAAATAGTTTAATGGTGCACCCCTTTTCTTTTCACATCCCAACGGAGGTGCCCCATGAAAAAGCTACTTCAGATCAACAGCAGCCTGTTTTCCAACGGTGGACAGTCCAGCCAGCTGGCCAATCACTTCGTCGCCGCCTGGCGCAAGCAGAATCCGCAAGGTCAATTGACCGTTCGCGACCTGGCGAAAGACCCGGTGCCGCACCTGAGCGCGGAACGTTTCCAGGCCTTCCTCGCGCAACCCGCAGCGCGCAGCGCCGAACAAGCCGCAGTGGTGGATTTTTCCGACACACTGATCGCCGAATTGCGCGAAGCGGACACCATCGTACTGGGCCTGCCCATGTACAACTTCGGCGTGCCCTCGATACTCAAGGCCTACTTCGACCATATCGCGCGCGTCGGCGTCACCTTCCGCTACTCCGAGAAGGGACCGGAAGGTCTGCTCAAGGGCAAACGCGCCTATATATTCGCGGCGCGCGGCGGCAAATACGCCGGCACCCCGCTCGACTCGCAATCCGATTATGTGCGCGCCTTTCTGAACTTCCTGGGCATCGCGGACGTGGAATTCATCTACGCCGAAGGCCTGGCGATGGGCGACGCCAGCAAGGAAGGCAGCCTCAAGGAAGCGCATGAGGTGATTGCGCGCATCGTGGAGCATGCGGCGGAAAAGAACATCAAGCCGGCGTACGCGGTGGGCTGATCGATTTCGATTGCAGCGATAACACACTGCCAACGAAGTAAAAATTGGGCCCCGGATTCAGTCCGGGGCGCAATTTAGTTTGCACTCGCGTAGTTGCAAAATTGGATCCCGGACCGGCGGGAAAAATGAGCCGGGATGACGGCATTTGATCTACGGTTGCCGTTATAGCCAGCACTGATTTCCAGCAATGTCCTAGCGCGCCCTGCCCTGTGCGATATCCACGATCATCCGCGTGGCCAGATACAAGCGCGGTTCGATGGAATCGATAAAGATATATTCGGCGTCGTTGGAATGGGCGCCGAAGCCCATCAGGCCGAAGCGTTCGATCACCGGGGCGCTGGTCTTGAGCGCGGCGAAGGCCGCATCGGTGCCGCCGCCCTCGGCCGTATCCAGCACCTTCAGGTTCTTGCCGATCTCGCTGTAGATGCCCTGCGCGTATTTGGCCAGCGCGCGTGAGGCGTCGGTGGCTTCCAGCGGCGGACGGCGGCGTTCGAAGATCATTTCCACCGTGGTGTCGGGGATCAATTTGTTCTTGATCTTTTCGCGCACCTTGTTTTCGATCCCGTCGTAATCGGCGACGCGCAACACGCGCACATCGGCCATCGCCTCGGCATCGGCCGGAATGACGTTGCGGTTGGTGCCGGCCTGCGCCGTGGTCCAGTTCATCTTGGTGCCGGTGACGGGATCGGAGAAATCGCTGGTCTGCAGAATCTGGTGCGCCAGTTCATAAAGCGCATTGCGGCCCAGTTGCGGCGCCGAGCCGGCATGGGAGGCCTTGCCCTTCACTTTCAGCGTGACCCCGGCAATGCCGGCCGTGGCCAGCGACAACTGATCGGAACCGGCGCGCGTGCCTTCGAAAGACATCACCACATCGTGTTCGCCGCCGAATTTTCCCAGCGGCCCGCGGGCCGCGGGCGAGCTGATTTCCTCGTCGCCGTTGATCAGCACCGTGATCAGGCCATAGTCCCTGAAGTTCATCGCCTTGAGCATCGTCAGCGTATGCAGGATCACCGCCACGCCCTGCTTGTCGTCGGCGATGCCCAGGCCAAAGGCCTGGTTGCCATCGATACGGAACGGCTGTTTCTCGCCCATGCCGCGCAGATAGACTGTATCCATATGCGCGATCAGCAGGATTTTTTTGCTGCCCGTGCCGGTGAAGCTGGCCTTGACCATGCGCCCGATCTGCTTGGGCGTGTCCTGCATGCGGTAGGCATCGGCGCCCGGCTCGATGTATTCCACCTTGCCGCCGAGCGCGGCGAGACGTGCCGCAATCAGCGCTGAAATTTTGTCCAGGCCTTCACGGTCGCCACTGCCGGACTCGATGGCGACCAGTTCCTTCAGCGTGCCCAGCAGCGGCTCTTTTTCCTGACGCGCCAGTGCCTGCACCCGTTCGTCCGGGGCGGCGCCGGCCGGCGAAGCGAGCCCGGCTACAGCAAGTATCGCGGCAATGCCGAGGGTGCGGTGTACAGACTTGCGAAAACCGGCGGGGGTGATGTTCATGCTCTTCCTTTGGCTTGAATGGTCGTTATCGGGGCACAACGTTTTTCAGGATTTCCGCGAGCCGGTATGCCGATAGCGTGAACTGCCGCTCGGCGACTACCCGCGCATGCTGGATGTAGCTTTCGTCAAGAATCGGTGCATCCTCGGGCCGTTCGCTGCCCGGCAATTTACCCGAGAGATAGGCATCGCTGATGGCCAGCTCATGGCTTTCCTCGCGCCCCCAGCGTTCGATGGAATCGGCGTTCACGAACGGACGCTGCCGCATTTGCGCGAAGGATTCAATGCTGTTCGCCGCCATCAGGCGGCTCGCCGCCGCCCGCGTTTTGTCTGTTGTTGATGACAGGATGATGAGCCGGTCCCAGAACACATGCAGGGTGATCGCGTTCTGCACCCGATCCTCGCGCACCCAGAAGCGGGTGCCATAGCGGTCGCCGCGCGGAAAGACGGGGCTGAACAGGGAAATGGTGTGCAGGGGCTGATGCAGATCGCCGGCCAGGTGAAATATCCAGCACAGCGCGACGGCGCGCTCCGCATCGCTTGCCGCCGGGTCCTGGACGATGCGCAGGTTTTCGCGGAACGCCCACAGCAGATTTTCCGGCGGCGGCGGCGTTGGCGGCGTCGAGAGGGAAACGCCCTCCGGCACCCAGGGAATGCCGATGACATGCCAGGCATTATGATTGTGCGTATGCAAGGGCAGCAGGCGGATTTCATCGGGCCATTGCGCCATCTCCGCGAACAGGCGTTCATGCTGTGCATTGGCGCTGTTGCCTGCCAAGCTGCCTGCATCGCGCATGCGCCTGGCAAAGGTGGCCGCCTCGGGGTGCGACTGCATGATCTCGACAATGCGCGCCACCGTCTGCGGACTGGACGCCATCAACTGCCGGTAAGCGATGATTCCCGCGACACGATGCCCGGCGCGGTTCCAGGCATGGGCCGATGCCGCCGCGAACAGCGTTACTGCCAAGGCCAGCCCGTGCAAAAATTTCACCGCGCGCATCAAGCGCCTGTCAGTTGCAACCGGCTGGTGAATTCGCGCGCTTCGCCGGTGACGGGGTCGGTAAACGCGATATATTCGGCCAGCAGTTGCAGGGGCTTGCTGTAATCGCCATCCTCGATCTGCGCAATGCTGTGATGCACCGGATAGATTTTATCGTTGACGATCGGCATGCCCAGCGCGGCCATGTGCACGCGCAACTGGTGCTTCTTGCCGCTCAGCGGCGTCAACCGGTAGCGCGCCAGTTCGCCCATGGTTTCCAGCAGCTCGATGCGCGTCTCCGTATTCGGTTCGCCGGCATCGCCGTCGCCATCCGCTTCGCGCATGCGCATGAAGGAATCGCCTTCCACCAGGCGGCTGCGGCGCGTCAAGGGAAAGGTCAGATCGGCGCGGTAAGGGGCAATCGCCTGGTAGCGCTTCATCACCGCCCGGCATTCAAACAGCGCGTGATATTTGCAGCGCTGCGCGGGCTGGATGCTGAACAGCATCACGCCGGCGGTTTCGCGGTCGAGACGATGCATCGGCGCCAGCGTATCGATGCCCAGTTTGCGTTTGAGGCGCACCAGCAGGGTCTCCTGCAGATAGCGGCCGCCCGGCGTCACCGGCAGAAAGTGCGGCTTGTCGACCGCCAGCAGGTAATCGTCCTGGAACAGCACCGCCTCGTCGAAGGGGATGCGCTCTTCGATCTCGATCGAGCGGTAGTAGAACAGTTTGAGGTGTGCGGTATAGACACGCTCGGGCAGGACATAGTCGCCCAGTTCGTCGATCACATCGCCGCGCGCCATGCGTGCCGCGATCTCGTCGCGCGACACATTCGGAAAACGCTGCGCCAGAAAATCGATCACCCGCAGCCAGGGCCCGACCGGCAGCGCGATGCAGCTGGGGCCGACGCCGTCGCGGGTGGGCAATTGCACGGCGCCGCTGTTCACTGCTCGCCGCCATCCAGCTGCCTGGCGCGGCGCAGGCGCCACTCGCCGTCCGGCTCGCCGGCGTAGACGTCCTCGAGCGTGGTCTCGGTTTCCTGCAATCCGGTATCGAGCGCGATGCGGTTGTCGAACACAAAACATTCGCCTTCCCAGTCGCGCCCGGCATCGCCCATCTGCCGGAAATAATTCAGGATGCCGCCTTCCAGTTGAAACACCGGCACGCCCATATCGAGCATCCAGGC
Organism: Usitatibacteraceae bacterium; assembly: GCA_036394575.1. GTDB lineage: Bacteria > Pseudomonadota > Gammaproteobacteria > Burkholderiales > Usitatibacteraceae > UKL13-2. Next base: position 43,126 of record DASWEY010000014.1, read on the forward strand.
GCTGGTCTTTTCACAGCGAATGCCGCCGGTGCAATACATCGCCACGCGCTTGCCCGCGGCTTTCCATTCATCGACATGGGCCTCGACGTACTTCGGAAAATCGCGGAAGTTGGCGACTTGCGGATCGATCGCATTCCTGAACCGTCCCAGGCGATATTCAAAACTGTTGCGGTTATCGAGCAGCACCACATCGTCGGCGGCAATCAGTTCGCGCCATTCTTCCGGGCTGACATTGATGCCGGTCTTGCTGGTGGCATCCACGCCTTCAATGCCCAGGGGGACAATCTCGGCTTTCTTGTGCACCTTCATTTTGCGGAATGGCACCGTCTTGCATTCGCTGCGCTTGAACACCATGCCGGCGAAGGGCGGCATCGCCAGCAGCGCCTGTTCAATGCCGTCCAGCTCCGCCTCGCCGCCGGCCAGCATGCCGTTGATGCCCTCCGGCGCGACCAGGATGCTGCCGTGCAAATGCGCCGTCAGCGCGCGCAGGCCTTCGACCATGGCATCGACGTCATCGAGGGCCACGAATTTGTAGAAGGCGGTGTGGAAAATGGGTGTGTTGCTCACGACGGTTTTGCGAGAAGCTGGGGGAGGCGCATTTTCGCATGAACAGGCGACGGCGCGGATGGTTTTCGTGCTTCAAGGCCTATGCGAAAGGGCAAGAATCCAAAACTCAAAGTCAAGCACTGGCGCGGCTTTTGGAGCATTTTTGCCCCGAAATGCGCGTCAAATGGCGTTCTGCGATTTTTCCCCTTGAGACCAACGCTGGAGATGAACGCAAATTGATAGAAGACGTGTCGCCCCGGATTTAGTCCGGGGCGACAGTGAAATAGCTACCGGCACCTCCATAGCGGCCGCATTTCCAGACCCACCACCTGCATATACAAGCCCCGGAAACGCGTAACATAGCGGCGTCACGCGCAGGCCCACAAGGCCTTGCGCCGAAACCTCGCCCCCACAACGCTATCCGCGCCGTGGCCATGCAACGAAGGGAGTCTATGAAGCGCTACAACAATGTCCTCGACCTGATCGGCGACACCCCGCTGGTCCGTCTGAATAATCTCGATACCGGTCCCTGCGAGCTGTATGCCAAGCTCGAGTGCAATAACCCCGCCGGCTCGATCAAGGATCGCATCGGCCTGCGCATGATCGAGGCCGCTGAAGCCTCGGGCAAACTGAAACCGGGCGGCACCATCATCGAAGCCACCGCCGGCAACACCGGCCTGGGCCTCGCCCTCGCGGCGATTCACAAGGGCTACAAGCTGACTCTGGTGATCCCGGACAAGATGAGCCAGGAAAAAATCTTCCACCTGCGCGCCATGGGCGTGAACATCATCATGACCCGCTCGGACGTGAGCAAGGGTCACCCCGAGTATTACCAGGACATGGCCAAACGCATCGCCGGCGAGCTGCTGTCCGCGGGCGAAAGCGCGCACTACATCGATCAATTCTCGAACCCCGCCAACCCGGCCACGCACGAGCAATGGACCGCGCCGGAAATCTGGGAGCAGATGGAGCACCGGCTCGACGCCATCGTCTGCGGCGTCGGCAGCGGCGGCACCCTCACCGGCATGGGCCGTTACTTCAAGCGCGTCGCACCGCAAGTCGAGATGGTGCTGGCCGACCCCAAGGGCTCGATCCTGAACGAGATCGTCAACACCGGCACGCACGGCACGCCGGGCTCCTGGCTGGTCGAAGGCATCGGCGGCGATTATGTGCCGGCCAATCTCGACATCAAGCTGACGCACAAGGCTTATGCCATTCCCGACAGCGAAGCCCTTTTGGCCGCACGCGAGCTGCTGCAGAAGGAAGGCATCATGGGCGGCTCTTCCACCGGCACTCTGCTGGCCACCGCGCTGCGCTACTGCCGCGAACAGACCACGCCCAAGCGCGTCATCACCATCGTCTGCGACGTCGGCGGCAAATACCTGTCGAAGATGTACAACGATTACTGGCTGACCGACCAGGGCATCATCAAGCAGCCGACC
>DASWEY010000015.1:0-23136 GCA_036394575.1 Usitatibacteraceae bacterium
CCCTTCGGGCAGACATCGACGCAATTCATGATCGTATGGCAGCGGAACAGGCGATAGGGGTCCTCGAGATTGTCGAGGCGTTCATTGGCCGCCTGATCGCGCGTATCGGCGATGAAGCGGTAGGCCGCCAGCAAACCGGCCGGGCCGACGAATTTGTCCGGGTTCCACCAGAACGAGGGGCAGGCGGTCGAGCAGCAGGCGCACAGGATGCACTCGTAGAGGCCGTCGAGCTCAAGGCGATCGGCGGGACTCTGCAGACGCTCTTTTTCCGGCGCCGGCTCGTCGTTGATGACGAAGGGCTTGATCGAGTGGTACTGCTTGAAGAACTGCGTCATGTCGACGATCAGGTCGCGGATGATCGGCAGGCCGGGCAGCGGTTTCAGCACCACCGGTTCCTTCAGGTCGGCAATCTTGGTCACGCAGGCGAGACCGTTCTTGCCGTTGATGTTCATCGCGTCCGAGCCGCACACGCCTTCGCGGCAGGAGCGGCGCAGCGCCAGGGAGTCATCGACCGATTTGATGCGGATCAACGCGTCCAGCAGCATGCGGTCGGATGGCTCCAGTGCGATATCGTATTCCTTGAAATACGGTTTCTGGTCCTGGTCCGGGTCGTAGCGGAGGATCTGGAATTTCATGGGTTCGTCCGTCAGTCGTCTTAGTAGGTGCGCGCTTTGGGCGCAAACGATTCAACCGTCAGCGGCGTCAGGTTGACCGGCTTGTATTCGATCTTGTCGCTGCCTTTGTACCAGAGCGAATGTTTGAGCCACACGGCATCGTCGCGTCCGTTCGGATAGCCCGGGCGATCATGGCAGTCGGCGCGGTCATGTGCGCCGCGGCTTTCCTTGCGGTTCTCGGCGGAAATCATCGTCGAGACGGCGACCTCGATCAGGTTCTGCAATTCAAGCGCTTCGATGCGCGCGGTATTGAATACCTTGCTCTTGTCTTTCACTTCCAGACGCTCGGCGCGTTGGGCCACTTCCTTGATCTTGGCGACACCCTTTTCCAGCATGTCCGGGAAGCGGAACACGCCGCAGTGCGCCTGCATGGTCTGGCGCATGGCGTTACCGACCTCGTGCACGCTCTCGCCATTTTTCTGGCCTTCGAGGCGCGCCAGACGTGCCAGCGACACTTCACCTGCATCTGCGGGTAAATCCTTGTGCACCGGGTTCTGCTTGATGAATTCGATCATCGATTCCCCCGCCGCCTTGCCCATCACCAGCAGATCGGTCAGCGAATTGGTGCCCAGCCGGTTGGCGCCGTGGATCGAGGCGCAGCCGACTTCGCCGGCGGCGTAGAAGCCCGGTACGACCGAATTCGGATTGCCATTCATCGGCACCACGACCTCGCCATGGTAATTGGTGGGAATGCCGCCCATCTGGTAGTGGCAGGTCGGCACCACCGGGATCGGCTCCTTCACCGGGTCGACATTGGCGAACTTGATGGCGATTTCGCGAATGCCGGGCAGGCGCTTGTTGATCACCTCCGGGCCGAGGTGGTCGAGCTTGAGCAGGATGTAGTCGCCATTGGGGCCGGCGCCGCGGCCGTCCTTGATCTCGGTGGCCATGGCGCGCGACACCACATCGCGCGAAGCCAGATCCTTCATGGTCGGCGCATAGCGCTCCATGAAACGCTCGCCGTCCTTGTTGAGCAAAATGCCGCCCTCGCCGCGCACGCCTTCGGTGATGAGCACGCCGGCGCCGGCCACGCCGGTCGGGTGGAATTGCCAGAATTCCATGTCTTCCAGCGGGATGCCGGCACGCGCCGCCATGCCGAGACCATCGCCGGTATTGATGAAGGCATTGGTGGAGCTTGCGAAGATGCGTCCGGCGCCGCCGGTGGCGAACACGGTCGCCTTGGCGTGGAAGATCATGGTTTCGCCGGTTTCCATTTCCAGCGCGGTGACGCCGAGCACATGGCCCGAGGCGTCGCGGATCAGGTCCAGCGCCATCCACTCGACAAAGAACTGGGTATTGGCGAATACATTGCGCTGATACAGGGTGTGCAGCATGGCATGACCGGTACGGTCGGCCGCACAGCAGGAACGCTGCACCGGTTTCTCGCCGAAGTTTTGCGAGTGCCCGCCGAAGGGGCGCTGATAAATGGTGCCGTTGTCGTTGCGGTCGAAGGGCATGCCGAAATGTTCCAGCTCGATCACCGCTTCCGGCGCCTTGCGGCACATGAACTCGATCGCATCCTGGTCGCCGAGCCAGTCGGAGCCCTTGATGGTGTCGTACATATGCCAGTGCCAGTTGTCCTCGCCCATATTGCCCAGGGAGGCGCCGACGCCGCCCTGCGCCGCCACCGTATGCGAGCGGGTGGGAAACACCTTGGAGAGCACCGCGACTTTCAGGCCAGCCGTGGACAGTTGCAGCGCGGCGCGCAGGCCGGAGCCCCCTGCACCCACCACCACTGCGTCATATTTGCGAACCGGGATTGCCATCTCAATATTGCCTTCTCGAAAATTGCTGAATGAGCAGCATCAAAAATCGTTCATCGGGCGCAGCCCGCTCAGACTGCTGCCTGTGCCGCCGGCGCCCATAGAATCGCAACCGACCAAATGGTGAAACCGAACAGGGCCAGCAGCACGATCACCTGCAGGCCCAGGCGGATCGCCAGCGGTTTGACATAATCCATCAGCACATCGCGGATGCCGATCCAGGCGTGGTAATACAGGGACAGCAGGAACAGCAATGCGAGGATACGGAACAGCTGCGAAGCAAAAAGTTCCCTCCAGTCGGCATAGCCGACGCTGCCCTTGATCAGGAAAAAGGCAAAAAAGACGATCGAAAACACCGCCATGATGAGCGCCGTCACGCGTTGCGCCAGCCACTCGCGCCAGCCGTAGTGGGCGCCTACCGGTTGTTTGTTCACCATATGCGCACCGCGAGCAGAAGGGTCGCCAAGGCGCCGAGCAGGAAGACCCAGATGGCTGAAGTACGCGCCGGGGCTTTGGCGACGCCGATATGCAGATCCAGCAGCAAAAAGCGAATGCCGGCGAAGAAGTGGTGCATGAACGCCCAGACGAAACCGACAATCACCAGCTTGACCAGCGGGAAATTGATGACGTTGCGCCAGAAGTTGAACCCGGACTCCGACTTCAGGGTCCCCTGTAGCAGGAACAACATCAGGGGAATCAGGAACAGGAACATCACGATGCCGGTAATCCGGTGAAAGATGGAAAGCATTCCCGGGATGGGCAGGTGCAGCAGGTTGAGATCGTAGTACTTGGGACGATTCTTGACTGACGTCGACATGTTTGGACCCGTGTGAATTCGTCTTGAAGCAGACGGATGGCAGTGGCCGCGCACGCCAAAATCCGCTGTCGGACTTCGCATGGCGCCCCTGGGCGAGGCAACAATGCCCGCAATTTTAATCCCATTCTTCCAGGGCTGAATAGAGGAATATTGCTGTGTCGGACACCTTGCCCTGCGGCTCGGTATAACGCCGCTATCATCATCTAACTATTTAATAAATATAAATATATTCCAACACTATTGGTTGCTTCGGCCCCCAGGCCGTCTGCTTCGACACATCCAAATTCGTGTGATACTATTTATTAATATCATCAAGCTTTGCTGCCTGAATGGCTATATTGGGATGGTTGGCATGAATACCATGAAGTATCGGGGCTATACCGCCCGTATCGACTTCGATGAACGCGACAATGTCTTTGCCGGCGATATCGTCGGCATGAGCGAGCGCCTGACCTTTCACGGCGCCAGCGTCGATGAGTTGCGCGGCGATTTCGAGTTTGCCGTCGACCACTATCTGGCCGCCTGTGCGGCCGCCGGACAAAAACCGGAACGGCAAGCCTCAGGCAAATTGCTGATTCGCATTCCACCGGATATCCACGCTGCGGCCGGCGTGAGAGCCGCGGCCGAAGGCAAAAGCCTCAACCAGTGGATTGCCGAGACCCTGACAAGCCGTTTGCGCGCAGACTGAGCCAGGTCAGACCGCTACGCCAGTTCGTTATAATAGGAATAGCCGTCGGTCAGGCATAGGCCGCGGCGCCATTCGACCGGTTTGTCGCCATAGGTGAAGGCGATACGATCCACGCTCAGCAGCGGGGTACCGGTCTTGATCTTCAGCTGCTTGGCGGCAAAGGCATCGGCGGACACCGCCCGCAGCCGCTCTTCGGCGCGGATCATGCGCAAGCCATAGGCGGTTTCGAGAAAACTGTAGATCGAGCCGCGCGACTGCTCGATCTTGTCCATATCGAGACCGGGAAACAACGCCGAGGACAGCACGATTTCATCGAGTATCAGCGGCCTGCCGGCGAAAGCCAGCACACGATGGATAGTGATGACCGGCGCGCCGGTTTTCAGTGCCAGCGCGCGGGCGATTTCGGCGCCGGCCTTGCCGCGCTTGACGTCGATGAAACTGGTAACCGGATGATGCTTCTCACCGCTGTTGGAAATGATGCGCAGGAAGCGGTATTGGTAATTGGGCTCGGTATGGGTGGCAACATAGGTTCCCTTGCCTTGCCGGCGCACCAGGATGCTTTCCGAAGCCAGCGCGTCGATCGCCTTGCGCACCGTTCCCTGGCTGACGCGATAACGCGCCGCCAGTTCCATCTCGGAAGGAATCGCCTCACCCGGTTTCCACTCGCCGGCGATTAGGCTCTGCGTCAGCAGGATCTTGATCTGGTCGTATAGCGGCCGGAAACTCGGGCCGGGCAAGGCGGCAGCGGCAGGTTTGGGCATGGAGACTCGCAAAGTTGGTGGTGGCGATGCTAGCACAGCGGTACGCTGGAGACATTCTATCCTATGTCTTATATAAGATATAAGTGTCATTGACTTTGCGTGACATCTCCACTAGCATTGCTGCGTCGCAATAAGTTTCGCCCCAGACGTTCGTCATTGCCCATTTTCATCGCCGATACCGGACGTTCAATCCTGCCGCGGAAAACCATGACCCCATTCCTTCGTCCCCGCCGTTCGATGCTGTATGTGCCGGGCTGCGCGCCGCGCTTTCTGCACAAGGCGCGCACTCTCAAGGTGGATTCCCTGATCTTCGACCTCGGCGACTCGGTACTGGTGGAGAACAAGGTGTCTTCGCGCCAGCAGGTAGTCGAGGCGCTGCTGGCCGGCGGCTACGGACGCCGCGAGCGCGTGGTGCGGGTCAATGACCTCGATTCCCCATGGGGCCCTGACGACGTCAAAGCGGTCGCCGGCGTGGACGCCGATGCCATCCTGTTTCCCAATATCGAGAGCCGCGACGACGTGCTGGCCGCATTGGCGGCGCTGGACGCCGCAGGCGGCAGCGATATGCCGATCATGGTGATGATCGAAAGTCCGATTGCGGTGCTGCGCGCCGAGGAAATCGCCGCCGCCTCCGACCGCATCGCCTGCCTGATCATGGCGACCAGCGATCTGCTGACCCAGCTGCATGGACGCAAAACCCCCGACCGCATCGCGCTGCATTACTCGCTGTCGCATGTACTGCTGGTGGCGCGCGCTTACCGGCGCGCCGTGGTGGACGGCATCAGTGTCGACATCAAGGACATGCAGTCCTTCGAACTGGCCTGCAGGGTCTCGCGCGATCTCGGCTTCGACGGCAAATCCCTGGTGCATCCCAACCAGCTTCCCTATTGCAACGACGCTTTCAGTCCCAAGCTCGCCGATGTCGGCCACGCCAATGAAGTGATCGAGGCGCTGGAGCACGCGCACCGCGAGGGTCGCGGCACCATCATGCTCAATGGCCGCCTGGTCGAGCAGCATCATGTCAGCGCCTCGCGGCGTACCCTGGCGCTGGCCGAGATGATTCGCGAGCTGGAGTCAGCATGAGCGCCCCCTCCTCAGCGGCTCCGGCGCGTCCCCTGGACGGCTATTTTTTCGAAGACTACCGGCCTGGGCAGCGCTATTTGCACGCAACGCCGCGCACTCTCACACTTGGCGATAGCGCTCTGTATATCGCGCTGACCGGCGCGCGCCAGCCCCTGTACTGCGCAGACAGTTTTGCGCAAGAACTTGGCTATCCGCAATCGCCGGTCGACGACTTATTGCTGTTTCACATCGCTTTTGGCAAGACCGTTCCGGATATTTCCTATAACGCGGTGGCCAACCTGGGCTACGCCGACTGCCGTTTCCTGCAGCCGGTCTACGCCGGCGACACGATACGCGCGGAAACGGAAATCCTTGGCATGCGCGAAAACTCCAGCGGCAAAACCGGCGTGATCTACGTCCGTTCCATCGCCTACAACCAGCGCGCAGAAAAGGTGCTGGCCTGGGCGCGCTGGGTGATGATCAACAAACGTGCCGCAGGTGCCGCCAGTCTTGGATCGGCGGCCACCCCTGAATTCCCGGCGGCTGTTTCAAAAGAGCAAATTGTCTGGCCCGCATTCCTGAAGCCCTCGTCCACCCTGATGCGCGACACCGGCAGTCGGCGGCTTTGGGCCGATTACCAGGCGGGCGAATTCATCCATCATCCTGCCGGCATGACGATCGACAGTTCCGATCACACGCTGGCGACCAAGCTCTATCAAAACACCGCGCGCGTACATTTCGACCATCTGCATATGCGGGATTCGCGATTCCAGCAGCGCCTCATTTACGGCGGCCATATCATTTCCCTCTGCCGCGCCTTGAGTTACGACGGACTCGAGAATGCGCTGTCGGTGCTGGCCATCAATGGCGGCACGCATACCGCACCGACCTTCGCCGGCGACACCGTCTACGCGCGATCGAAAATCATCGACAAATGGACGCTGAACGAAAATTTCGGCGCGCTGCGCATTCAGCTTGACGGCTTCAAGAACCGGGTACCCGGCAACAGCTTGCCGGCCAGCAGCGAACACGCCGTACTGAGCCTCGATTACACCCTGCTGATGCCGCGCCATTAGCGCCCCGACACAAAGGAGAGAGCATGACCACCCTGGTGCACCCCAAAGACGCGCTGTTCGCCGGCGAAAAACCGTTCCCGGTCATCCCGAGCTGCGAGCACTTTGCGGGCAGCGAAAAACTTATCGTCAAGGCCTTCGAGTTGCAGGACAAACTCGGTCCGGTGTTCGATATTACCTGCGACTGCGAGGACGGCGCACCGGCCGGTCAGGAGAAGGCGCATGCCGAAATGATCGTCGGCCTGCTCAACAGTTCCGCCAACAAACACCGCATGGCCGGGGCGCGCATTCATGATCATTCGCATCCGCACTGGCGAGCCGATATCGACATCCTGGTTGGCGGCGCCGGCAAGGTGTTGCGCTATATCACCATCCCCAAAAGCACCTCCCTGGCCGACACTGCCGAGATGATCGATTATGTGCGACAGGTCGCCAAAAAGAATCAGCTCGGGCGCGAAATCCCGGTGCATGTGCTGATCGAAACCCATGGATCGCTGCGCGATATCCACCAGATCGCGGCCCTGCCCAATGTCGAGGTGCTCGACTTCGGCCTGATGGATTTTGTCTCGGCGCATCATGGCGCCATTCCCGCGTCGGCGATGCGCTCACCCGGGCAGTTCGAGCACAAGCTGCTGGTACGCGCCAAGACCGAGGTGGTGGCCGCCGCGCTGGCCAATGGCGTGGTGCCGGCACATAACGTTTCGCTGGATCTCAAGAACACCTATAACGTGTTCCGCGATGCCTGGCAGGCTAGCCACGAGTTCGGCTTTCAGCGCATGTGGTCGATCTATCCGACGCAAATCACCGCCATCGTCGATGCGATGAAACCCGATCTGTCCGAAGTCGAGGACGCGGGCAATATCCTGCTGGCGGCCCAGGCCAATGCCTGGGGCCCGATCCAGTATCAGGGCGAACTGCACGACCGTGCGACTTACCGATATTTCTGGGAGCTGTTGCAAAAAGCACGGGTGACTGGCGTTAAAATACCGGCCCCGGCACTTCAAGCATTTTTTTCCTAGGCTCCCATGACCATTCCTTCCTCCGGCGCAAAATTCCGCCAGGCCCTCAAAGACGAAAAACCGTTGCAGATCATCGGCGCAATCAATGCCAATCACGCGCACCTGGCCAAACGCGCCGGTTACCGCGCCATCTATTTGTCCGGCGGCGGCGTCGCGGCGGGTTCGCTGGGCTTGCCCGATCTCGGCATCAATAATCTGGACGACGTGCTGACCGATATCCGCCGCATCACCGATGTTTGCGATCTGCCGCTGATGGTCGACATCGACACCGGCTTTGGCCCTTCGGCCTTCAATATCGCGCGCACCGTCAAATCGCTGATCAAGTTCGGCGCCGCTGCCTGCCATATCGAAGACCAGGTCGGCGCCAAGCGCTGCGGCCATCGCCCCGGCAAAGAAATCGTCAGCAAAGGCGAAATGGCCGATCGCGTCAAGGCGGCCGCCGACGCCAAAACCGATGCCGATTTTTTCCTGATCGCGCGTACCGATGCAATCGCGGTGGAGGGACTCGATTCGGCAATCGAACGCGCCATCGCCTGCGTGGAAGCAGGCGCCGATGGCATCTTCGCCGAAGCGGCCTACGATTTGCCGACCTACCGGAAATTCGTCGATGCGGTGAAGGTGCCCGTGCTGGCCAATATCACCGAATTCGGCCAGACGCCGCTGTTCACCGTCGAGGAATTGCGTAGTGTCGATGTAGCGATGGTGCTCTATCCGCTGTCGGCGTTCCGCGCCATGAACAAGGCAGCCGAAACGGTCTATACAGCAATCCGCCGCGACGGTTCGCAGAAAAACGTGATCGACATCATGCAGACACGCGACGAGCTCTACGACCGCATCGGCTATCACGAATTCGAATCGCGTCTCGACAAATTGTTCGCGGGCAAGAAGTAATTCGGCACATGGCACCGGCCCGCAAGCCAGCATCCATGCGCTTCTTCAGGCATACCGGCCCGGAAGCCGCGCGGGTATTGGCGTTCCAGCCATATGACTTCGAATTTATGGCCTCGAATATTTGCCGGCGGGCGGATAAATAAATGGGCGTACTCAAAGTCGATCATTTCCAGGTGTCGATCCCACGCGGCAAAGTGGACGAGGCGCTGAAGTTTTATGCGAACGTGCTCGGGTTTGTGCGCGTGCCCAAGCCTGCCGAACTGGACCAGGACGGCGCCTGGCTGGTACAGGGCGCGGTGAATCTGCATCTTGGCGAAGAAGAAAAATTCGCCGCCGCGCCTGACGCCCACCCCGCTCTGCTGGTCGACAATATCGACCAGTTGCTGAATAACGCGGCACAAGGTGGATACGGACAGCGCGCCCACGACGGCCCGGCCGGCTACAAGCGCGCCTCGGTGTTCGATCCCTTCGGCAATCGCATTGAATTGATGCAAAAACTATAAACGGCAGCATGTAACGACGCTTCGACAAGGAGAAATTTGTGAGCACAACCAGCACCACCGTTCCTGCCCCCGCAGCCACCGGCCCCAAACCGAAGAAATCAGTCGCCCTGTCCGGCGTGGTCGCCGGCAATACTGCGCTCTGCACCGTCGGCCTTACCGGCAATGATCTTCACTACTGCGGTTACGATATTCTCGATGTCGCCGATGCCTGTGAATTTGAGGAGATCGCCCACCTGCTGGTTCACGGCAAACTGCCCAACGCAGCGGAACTCGCCACCTACAAGACCAAGCTGAAATCGATGCGCGGCATCCCGATGGCCGTACAGGATGTGCTGGAATCCCTGCCCGCCTCGGCGCACCCGATGGATGTACTGCGCACCGCCGCCTCGGCGCTGGGCTGCACCCTGCCTGAAAAGGACGATCACAACCTGACCGGCGCGCGCGATATCGCCGACCGCCTGATGGCAAGCTTCGGCTCGATCCTGCTGTACTGGTATCACTTCGCGGTCAACGGCAGGCGCATCGAAGTGGAAACCGATGACGACAGCATCGGCGGGCATTTCCTGCACTTGCTGCATGGCAAACCGCCGTCCGCGACCTGGGTGCGCGCCATGCATACCTCGCTGATCCTTTACGCCGAGCACGAGTTCAATGCCTCGACTTTCACCGCGCGCGTGATCGCCGGCACCGGCAGCGATATGTTCTCGGCCATAGCCGGCGCCATCGGCGCGCTGCGCGGTCCCAAGCACGGCGGCGCCAACGAGGTCGCTTTCGATATCCAGTCGCGTTACAGCAATGCCGATGAAGCGGAAGCCGATGTGGTCAGACGCGTCGCCGAAAAGCAGGTCATCATCGGTTTCGGCCACCCGGTGTATACCGTCTCCGATCCGCGCAATGTGGTCATCAAGGAAGTGGCGCGCCGCCTGTCGAAGGAAGCCGGCAACACCAAATTGTTCGACATCGCCGAGCGTCTTGAAGCCGTGATGTGGCGCGAGAAAAAGATGTTTCCCAACCTCGATTGGTTCAGCGCGGTCAGCTATCACATGATGGGGGTGCCGACCGCCATGTTCACCCCGCTGTTCGTGATCTCGCGCACCTCGGGCTGGTCGGCGCACATCATGGAGCAGCGCATCGACGGCAAGATCATCCGCCCCTCGGCGAATTACATCGGGCCGGATGATCTCAAGTTTGTGCCGCTCAAGGACCGCAAGTAACAGTCCGCCCCGTCATTTCCGAAGGAAATTGCCATGAACCGCATCGACCAAAACGCCATGGCCGGCGAATATCCGCATATCGCATCGCAGGCAAGCGAAGTCAGCCTGCTCAATTGCGTGGAATTGCTGGAAGCACGCCGGCAGACGGTGTGCGAGGAAATCAACGCCTGCGCGCGGCCGACGGCGGCCTGCGATGCGGATTTCAACGCGCTCCTGGCCGAACGGTCCGCCATCGGCCTCGCCCTGGCGCAGTTGCGCCCGCTGTGCCGCGGCGAAGTCCGCATCGCGCATCCGCGCGATGACCACTAAATAAAATTCATCAACGAAGGTAAAGAAATGTCCGCTCATATCTCGAACGTCCGTCCCAAACCCGACAAAGTCCTGACCGATATCGTCGACTACGTCACCAAATACAAGATCAAATCCAAGGAAGCCTACGAGACCGCGCGCTACTGCCTGATGGATACCCTGGGCTGCGGTTTCGAGGCGCTCGAATACCCGGCCTGCACCAAATTGCTGGGGCCGGTAGTGCCGGGCACGGTGGTGCCGAATGGCGCGAAAGTACCGGGGACGCAATTCCAGCTTGACCCGATCCAGGCCGCCTTCAATATCGGCGCGATGATTCGCTGGCTGGATTTCAACGACACCTGGCTGGCCGCGGAATGGGGCCACCCCTCGGACAACCTCGGCGGCATTCTGGCCACTGCCGACTGGCTGTCGCGCAACGCCGTCGCCGCCGGCAAAAAGCCGCTGACCGTGCACGATGTGCTCACCGGCATGATCAAGGCGCATGAAATCCAGGGCTGCATCGCGCTGGAAAACTCGTTCAACAAGGTTGGTCTCGACCATGTGGTGCTGGTGAAAGTTGCCTCGACCGCGGTCGTGGCCGAAATGATGGGCCTCTCACGCGAGGAAATCCTGAATGCGGTATCGCTCGCCTGGGTTGACGGCCAATCGTTGCGCACCTACCGCCATGCGCCGAACACCGGCTCGCGCAAATCCTGGGCGGCGGGTGACGCCACCTCGCGCGCGGTGCGCCTCGCCTTGATCGCCAAGACAGGCGAGATGGGTTACCCGTCCGTGCTGTCGGCCAAGACCTGGGGGTTTTACGATGTGCTGTTCAAGGGCAATACCTTCAAATTCCAGCGCCCCTATGGCTCGTATGTGATGGAGCAGGTGCTGTTCAAGATTTCCTTTCCGGCCGAATTCCATTCACAGACCGCAGTCGAAGTCGCCATGACGATTCACAAGGAACTGGCCAAGCTCGGCAAGAAGCCGGAAGACATCAAGAAAATCACCATCCGCACCCACGAGGCCTGCATCCGCATCATCGACAAGAAGGGCCCGCTGAACAATCCGGCCGACCGCGACCACTGCGTGCAGTACATGGTGGCGGTACCGATCCTGTTCGGTCGTTTGACCGCCGCGGATTATGAAGACCAGATCGCGAAGGATCCGCGCATCGACAAGCTGCGCGACAAGATCGTCTGTGTGGAGGATCCGGCCTTCACCAAGGATTACCACGATCCGAAAAAGCGCTCGATCGCCAACGCCCTGACGGTGGAGTTCCTCGACGGCAAGAAAATGAAGGAAATCGTCGTCGAATACCCGATCGGCCACAAACGTCGTCGCAAGGAAGGCATGCCGGTCCTGGTCGAGAAATTCAAGACCAATCTGGCCCGTCAATTTCCGGAAAAACAACAGAAAGCAATTCTGGAGCTCTGTCTCGACCAGAAAAAATTGGAAACCACAGCCGTGCATGAATTTGTCGATATGATGATTATTTAATTTTAAAATCAAATAGTTAGCATAAAAATGGCACAGATTCTGTGCCACTTTTACTTTCCGTTATCCGTAAAAATAAGTATGTATTTTTTATGCATACTTATTGCGTATGAAAATTGCATTCGGTACAATTAAACCCTTAAGGAATCGTCCCTCTCCCCCTTATCCCTGTTGCGAGGTCAGCCATGGAAGTTACTCTCGGCGAGCGCGGCCAGATCACGCTACCCAAAGCGGTACGCGATGAGCTTGGCCTGTCGAAGGGCGCGATCCTGACCATCGAGGTCGATCACGGTAAATTGATCTTGCGCAAAAATGTGCGCGAGGCCATCAGCCGGATTCGCGGTCGCTTCAAATTGCCCGAAGGCGAGACCGCGGATGAGGCGATGCGCGATTTGCGCGGCCGCGCGCCCGGAGACCCGGTCGAGCCATGATCGCCATTGATTCCTCGGTGCTGATCGACGTGCTGACCAACGATCCGGTCCATGGCGAGGTATCCGCCGCCAAGCTCGAGAGCGCGATGGAACGCGAGGACGTGGTTATTTGCGAAGTGGTGCTGGCCGAAGTCGCGACCAAAATCGAGCCCGCCGACGATCTCCTCGATGCCCTCGCCGAGCTGGGCATCAATTTTTCACCTATCAATGAACAAGCCGCGCTGCGTGCCGGGCTGATGCAGCGGCGCTTTCGCGAACGCGGCGGCAAGCGCACTGAACGCGTGGTATCCGACTTCCTGGTCGGCGCCCATGCCCTGCTGCAATGCGGCACGCTTGTCACTCGCGATCAAGGTTTTTTCCGCGATTATTTCAAAGGCCTTAAAATCATCAATCCTGCTGCCTGAATCGCCGTCGATTTTCGCCATTCCCCATCGCCACCATTCTCTACCGATTTTCAAGCTGATCTCACCCTGAGGACACCACCATGCCGCATAACCTCCACAACACCCTGCAGGAATTCAAAACTGCCTCAGGCAAAACCGGCAAGTTCTATTCCCTGCCCGAGCTGGCCAAAACCTATCCGAATATAAAGCGCCTGCCGGTGTCGATCCGCATCGTTCTCGAGAGCGTGCTGCGCAATTGCGACGGCAAGAAAGTCTCCGAGGAGCACGTCAAGCAACTGGCCAACTGGCAAGCCAACGGCACTCGCACCGACGAAATCCCGTTTGTACTGGCGCGCATCGTGCTGCAGGATTTCACCGGCGTGCCTCTTCTGGCCGACCTGGCCGCGATGCGCGGCGTGGCCAAGAAGATGGGCAAGAACCCGAAGATCATCGAGCCCCTGGTACCGGTCGACCTGGTGGTCGACCATTCGGTGCAGGTCGACAGCTACGGCAACAAGGATTCGCTCGACATCAACATGAAACTCGAATTCCAGCGCAATCAGGAGCGCTATGAGTTCATGAAATGGGGCATGCAGGCCTTCGACACCTTCAAGGTCGTGCCCCCCGGCATCGGCATCGTGCACCAGGTCAACCTCGAATATCTGGCGCCTGGTGTGCACAAGAAGGACGGCATCTACTATCCGGATACCCTCGTGGGCACCGACAGCCACACCACCATGATCAACGGTATCGGCGTGGTGGGCTGGGGTGTAGGCGGCATTGAAGCGGAAGCCGGCATGCTCGGTCAGCCGGTCTATTTCCTGACGCCGGATGTGGTGGGTGTCAACCTCACCGGCAAGCTGCGCGAAGGCGTTACCGCCACCGATCTGGTGCTGGTGGTGACCGAGATGCTGCGCAAGGCCAAGGTGGTCGGCAAGTTCGTCGAATTCTTCGGCGAAGGCACCGCCTCGCTGGCGGTACCGGATCGCGCCACCATCGCCAATATGGCCCCGGAATACGGCGCCACCATGGGCTTCTTCCCGGTCGACGATGCGACCATGGACTATATGCAATCGACCGGCCGCAGCCAGGATGAGCTTGAGGCGCTGTCCGCCTACTTCAAGGCGCAAGGCATGTACGGCGTGTCGAAAAAAGGCGAACTCGATTATTCGCAAGTGCTCGAACTCGATCTTTCCACCGTCACCACCTCGCTGGCCGGTCCCAAGCGCCCGCAGGACCGGATCGAACTCGGCAAGATGAAATCGCAATTCACCGCACTGTTCTCCAAGCCGCCGGCCGAAAACGGTTTCAGCAAACTGCCGGAAGATCTGAACAAGCGCTTCAAGACCAAGGACGGCCTGGATATCGGCTCGGGCGATGTGCTGATCGCGGCCATCACCTCCTGCACCAATACTTCAAATCCCGGTGTCTTGCTGGCGGCTGGCCTGCTCGCCAAGAAAGCGGTTGAAAAGGGTCTCACCGTCAAGCCGCATATCAAGACCTCGCTGGCCCCGGGCTCTCGCGTGGTCACCGACTATCTGACCAAGGCCGGCCTGCTGCCCTATCTGGAAAAACTGGGCTTCTATCTGGCGGGTTACGGCTGTACCACCTGTATCGGCAATGCCGGCGATCTGACGCCGGAAATCAACGAAGCCATCACCGGCAACGATCTGGTCGCGGCCGCCGTACTTTCCGGCAATCGCAACTTCGAGGCCCGCATTCATCCGAACCTGCGCGCCAACTTCCTGGCCTCCCCGCCATTGGTGGTCGCCTATGCCATCGCCGGGAGCGTGTTGCGCGATCTGGAAACCGAGCCGGTCGGCATGGGCAAGGATGGTCCGGTGTTCCTCAAGGACATCTGGCCGAGCAGCAAGGAAGTGGCCGCGGTGATGAGTTTCGCCAAGGATCCCGCCACCTTCAAACGCCTCTACTCCAATCTCGGCGCGGACAATCCGCTGTGGCAGAGCATCAAAGGCACGCCGGGTCAGGTGTACGACTGGCCGACCTCGACCTATATCGCCGAGCCACCCTTCTTCGGCAGCAATTTCGGCATGAACGCCGGCACCGCCAAGGACATCAAGGGCGCGCGCGCCCTGGGCTTGTTCGGCGATTCGATCACCACCGACCACATCTCGCCGGCCGGCTCGATCAAGGACACCTCGCCCGCCGGCAAATACCTGATCGACCACAAAGTGCTGAAGCCCGATTTCAACAGCTATGGCGCGCGGCGCGGCAATCATGAGGTGATGATGCGCGGCACCTTCGCCAATGTGCGCGTCAAGAACCTGATGCTGCCGCCCAAGGCGGATGGCTCGCGCGTCGAGGGCGGACTGACACTGATGCAGCCTTCGGGCGCACAGCAGCCGATCTACGATGCGGCCATGAGCTATATCGCGGCCGGTACGCCGACTGTCATTTTCGGCGGCGAGGAATACGGCTCCGGCTCCTCGCGCGACTGGGCGGCCAAGGGCACGCAGCTGCTGGGCGTGAAGGCGGTGATCGCCAAGAGTTTCGAGCGTATCCATCGCTCCAATCTCATCGGCATGGGCGTTCTGGCCTGCCAGTTCAAGGGCAGCGACAGCGCCGAATCACTGGGCATCAAGGGCGACGAAACCTTCGATATCGTCGGCGTGGCCAAGGGCATCACGCCGCAGATGGATGTCACCCTGGTGATCACCCGCAAAGACGGCTCGCGCCGCGAAGTGCCGGTACTGTTGCGCATCGACACCCCGATTGAAGTCGATTACTTCCTGCACGGCGGTATCCTGCCCTATGTGCTGCGCGAGCTCATCGCCAAGGCCGCCTGAAGCGACCACGGCACATAGCGTGCAATAAAAAAGCCGGGGATTCCCCCCGGCTTTTTTATTTGCCGGCTGCAGGGCATACAATCGTCGCTGGCATTCACTATCCGGAAGCATCATGAGCACAGCACCCGCCAGTACCCCTCTCAGCGACGCTGAAATCGAGCATCTTGAAGACCTGCTGGCCTCGCCGGTATTTGCCAAGCAGGCGATGGGTCTCGATGAAATGCAGGGCTTTCTGGCCGCTGTGATCAGCGGTCCCGACCTGATCGGACCCTCGTTATGGATGCCGGCGGTACTGGGCAATCCGCAATACCTTTCGGCTGAACAGGAAAAAGAAGTCGGCGATCTGGTGCAGCGCTTCTACAACGAAATTGCCGCCGACCTCGTCGAAGGAGAAACGCTGGGCCTGCTGTTGCAACGCGATGAGGGTGCCGCCGAAAATGATTACGACTATGAAACCTGGTGCCAGGCTTATCTCGATGGTGTCGATTTTTCAGCCACGCCCTGGGAAGAAGCCGGCGACGCCGAGGAAATCAACGAAATGCTGTTCCCGATCGCGCTGCTCGCGGGAGAAATCGAACCGAAGGTTCTCAAGCAGATCAAGCCCCGCGATATGGCGCAGCTGCTGCTCGAGTGCCGCGAGGATCTGCCGCTGATGGTGATCGAGATCCACCAGTATTTTCTGGCCTTGCGCGAGCGCCCGCAGCCCAAAAGCGGACGGTCGGGCGGCGCCCCGAAACTGCACTGAGGGCGCGGCCGCCATCCGCCCGGGTGCGGGAGCAATCTGCTTTATGATGAATCATCGCCATGCGCCGCCGGCACCTTCCCCATGATTAGTCCACCGCTGCATCGCCGCCATCTGCTGCTGCCGTTGCTGTTTGCGGCAAGCGCGCTGTTTACAGGCTGCGGCACAAGCCCGGGCAATCGCAGCCCGACCCCGGGCAGCGTCGCCGTCCCGGCCGCCGGCCCCAGATCGCCTGCCGTGCAGAAACTGGTGGCTGAAGCCAGTGCCCTCTCCCCCCTGGCACGCTCGGAACTGTCGCGGCGCTTCCTGGCGGCTACCGAAAGTCTGCCCGCGGTGGCGCCGCGCACCGTATTCCAGGATCCGCAGTCCCGCGAATATTTTTCGTCGGTCAAAGCCGCCGCCCTGCCCGAGGCGCGCCGCAACAAGCTGTTGCAGACCGAACTGGATGAATTTCGCTACTACTATTCCAAATACGGCTCGCCCCTGGCCTATCTGCGCGTGCTCGACCTTGCCGCGGAAAATGGCATCAGCGATGTTGCGCGCAAGCGCGTGATGGACTTCGGTTACGGCTCGATCGGCCAGCTGCGCCTGCTGGCCAGCCTGGGCGCGCGCGTGACCGGTATCGATACCGACAGTTATCTGGATGCGCTTTACAGCGAGTCGCGCGACCAGGGGTCGGTGGCGCTGGCTGGACACCTGCTCTGGTTGGGTGGCGGCGATATCACCCTGGTTCATGGCAGCTATCCCAAGGACCCTGCCATAGCCGCGCGCGTCGGCCAAGGCTACGACCTGATTATCTCCAAGAACACTCTGAAGCGCGGTTATCTCAAGCCCGAGCGCAAAGTCGAAAAGCGCCTGTTGATCGAGCTGGGCGTGAGCGACGAGGTGTTCCTGAAAACCCTGTCGGCGGCACTGAATCCGGGCGGCAAAATCATTATTTACAATCTGTACCCGCGACCCGCAGGCCCCAACGAAGCCTATAAGCCCTGGGCCGATGGGCGCTCTCCGTTCAGCCGCCAGCAGTATGAAAAGGCCGGACTAAGGGTCCTGGCCCTGGACACGCCCGACCATGATCGCGCCCGGGAAGTGGGGCGCGCCTTGAAATGGGAGCGCAACGACAAGGGCGAACTGATCGACGATCTGGATGCCAATCTGTTCGCCAGCTTCACCATCCTCGCCAAGCCATAGCGTTAAGCAGGCTACCGCTCGTCGGTCGTTCCTCCCCAAGCATTCGATGCCCTCGAAACCTGAAAATAATCATGCTACATTTAGTCAAAATGATGACAGGTATGCGAGGGGGTACCGCCAACAAGAAAGATCATCATCACCCACGCCACTCATTCCCAGGGACATATATGTCAAATTTCGAAGCGACGGAACAGGATAGCGCGCGCCTCCGGCATCGATGGGCGCAATCGCGGCAATTGCTGGTCATTACCGCTTTCTGTGCAATTGCGGCGGGTTGCCAGAAAACCGAAACCATACCGACGACCGAAGAACGCCTGAAAGCCGTCCAGCAAAAGCAGGAAACCCAGCCCGATTTCTATGTACCGCGCAAATCGGTCGACTACATGTCGGACATGAAAGCCATCAAGGAAGCAGCGGCAAGGCCGGAACCGTCCAAATCGGCGCCGGCGCCAGTCCCGGCGAAGACTGAGACGCGTGTCGCCGCCGCGCCCGTCGCGCCACCGCCAGCACCCGCTGCCAGCACGCCCACGCGCGTCGCCGAGCCGCCGGTTCAGGTGGCCAGCGCGGCGCCTACGGCACGTCCGGCCCCCGAAGACCCAACCATGGTCAAGGTGCTAACGCGCGAACAGCCCGAGTTTCCGAGAGAAGCCATGCAGCAGGGGGTGGAATCGGCAACCATACTGGCAAGGATGACCATCAATGCCGCCGGCAATGTCACCGCCGTCACCATCCTGCAGGCCAAACCGGCACGCCTGTTTGACCGCTCGGTCAAGACCTCGCTGGCGCGCTGGAAATTCAATCCCGGCGCGGACGGCCGCAGTTACGAAACCGAAATCTCTTTCAAACTGCAGTAAACGCCGCACCCGCCTGAGCATAAAAACGGCACCGCATGGTGCCGTTTTTATTTGCGTTCTTTTGCCATGACTGCCGCGCCGGCTTCATCGCGGGCGGACGTTTGCGCGTCCTAGCGCTCGCGCGGCGGGAAGCCGCAATATCCGGTCACTTCCTCGCGGTCATGGTAAAGCTGCTTGATGCGCAGCACCGCGCGGCCGGCGCGATCGCCCAGTGCCTCGTCGATGATCAGGCTGCAACGCTCGACTTCCTCGAAGCGTTTTTTCATCGGCAGTTTGAGATTGAAGATCGCGTGCCGTGCCCAGCCTTCGCTCAGCCACAGGCCCACCAGCTTGGCGATGCGCGAGGGGCTTTCGACCATATCGCATACCAGCCAGTCCACCGGTTTCTTCGGGCGGAAACGAAAGCCGTCTTCACGCAGATGGCGCACCATGGCGTTGTCGATCAGTTCGCCGCGCAGATTGCCGTTGTCGATGGCGGTCACGTGCAGACCGCGATGGATCAGTTGCCAGGTCCAGCCGCCGGGTGCGGCGCCCAGGTCCACGGCGCGCATATCGGGCTGGAACAGGCGCTCGTCGGCATCGCCCAGGAATACATGGATCGCTTCGGCCAGCTTCAGGGTCGAGCGGCTCGGCGCATCCGCGGGCATGCGCAGGCGCGGGATGCCCATCGGCCATGCCGACGAGTGCCGCACATCGGTGAGACCCAGCCAGGCTTCATCCTTGCCTGTCAGAAAAACATGCAGACGATGCGGCGATTTCTCATCGATCAGCCCGGATTCGTCCAGCTTCGCCGCCACCAGCGTTTGCAGCGCCATGCCCAGCTTGGACAAGGCCTTGCCGTCATTGGTATCAGGATGCTCCATCCATACCGCACACACCGCCTTGACCTTTTGCGCGGACAGGAACGCCGTCGCCGCAGCCATGATCGGCGTGACCCGATCGCGGCTGCCGAGCGCTGCCGGGGCGGCTTGCGAAAGCATCAACTGCCGCGCAAAAATGGACGACTCGCGCAGGATCGGCGCGATGCGCTTGGCCGCACTCGGCGGGAAAGTCAGGCGCACGAAGCCGCTGCCGGCAATCGCCGCCGTTGCGGTCGGTTGTGCACCAATGCGTGTCAGCAGTTCAGTCACCAGATCCGGCTCGAAGCCGGCGCGGCAATAAGTCAGCAACGAAACCGACGCCGGGGAAATCGGCGCGGGCGATTGTTGGGGCAAGATTGGCGCGGACGCCGCTTTGGCGACCTGTGCCTTCAGGTGCAATTGCAGCGCTGACGGCGCTTTGGGCACCTTGGGTCCGCGTGATCGCCTGGTTGCATTCGCGGCTTGCGCCGTTTCAGGCGCTGTCGCCTCGGTTTTTTTCGTTTTCATGCCACGACTTTACAGGAAGCGACAACCAGCGATAGCCGGCGCGCTTTTTTGCTTGACCCGACGTTGCCTTTTTTCCTGAAGAATTCAGTGCGCATCGCCTATCGGCGCGCTTTCCCGGACATTTTTGCCCCAAACGCCGCGCCAATGCTTGATCCCGGCTTCCGCGAAATGACCCTGGCGCAAGATCGCGCGTACGGGCTAATGAATCGCGTCCGGCTCCGGCCGCGCGTCGGGCGGCGTACGGCGCAAGGAAAAGCGGCTACTGGCGCCCACCTGCTTGGCGAAGTGAACATTTTTGCTGGCGGCATGCAGATAAAGATTAAAGCCGCCGAAATGCGTTGCCGCATAGTTATAGGCACCACCCAGATCCTGCTCAAGGCGTTGCACCGCCGTATCGAAAAATGCCGGCGTTTTTTTAACCAGATCCTCGCCCGAAGAAAAGATGATCTGCTCACCGGTCGGCGTCTGCTTGATCGCCACCCCGCCTTCGACAAACTCGGGATACAGACGGTCGCGGCACTTCTCGAGGTAGCAACGGTCTGCCATCTGCGCGATGATGTCCGAGGAACCGAGCAGGCTGCCGAGCATGCGCAGCAAAGGCTCCGCGATCAGGATATCGCTCACGCGCTTTTCATAGCCCGTGAAGTGGATCAGCTCGGCCCCGGCTTCCGCGTATTCGCTCATGCCGATCTGCGGCAGGTAATCGCGCAGGAACGCCGCGCCGCGCGACACATGATTGATGGTGAATGCCGCGCCGGTCTTTGCCTCGACATCGCTGGGCTTGCGCAAATAGCCCATATCGTGGAACAAACCGGCGATGATGCCGAGCTGGAACAGCCGCGCCCCCAGCGCCGGCGTATCGCGGCGCGAACGTTCATAGCCGTCCATCAGGCGCGCCATGGCCAAGGTGACTTCCATCACATGCTGCAGATCGTGATAAGAGGTATCGCAGGCCATGTAACCGGGGTAGCTGCCGTTGTACAGACGCACGATATCGGCAAACGCGCGCACCATCGCCTGTTGGGAAACGCCCGGGTAAAGCAGTCGCGACAGGCGGTTTATCTCTCGCTCTACAACAGCCGGATCAGTTGTCTGAATGCGGTTGGTGACATCGAAATCGTTACGTCGAATTTGCATGAAAATTCCCGTCGCGGTCTGACTTGCCGGCTTGGCGCTCGCCGCTGTTTTGCATTCCTGACGGCCCCGCCGACGGAACGAATCTGGCTCATTTCACTCCGAATAATGACAAAAATCAACTGTGTCTTAATTGTAACTTCGCCCCTTGCCCACGGCCTCCGCATGGACCGGCCGCCAGTCCGTGCAAATGCCTGGGCAACGCGGTATATTCGATTGACCCGTACAGCCCACTCCCAATGACCACCGCCGCCAACGACAGCAGCCCAACGATCGAACGCCGTATTATCGAGCTCAAGGAAGAGCATCGCGATCTCGATCTGGCCATCAGCGCGCTGATGGCCACACCGGTGCACGATCAATTGCAGCTGCGCCGTCTCAAGAAACGCAAACTGCTGTTGAAAGACCAGATTTCCTTTCTTGAAGGCCAGCTGACGCCGGACATCCCCGCCTAGCGGCAGGCGGCAATCGACGCCGGCGCGATGTCGCGTCGCGCTCCCATACAGGACTGGGCATGCGCCGGCGTCAGCCGGCCTGCACCGACGGTGAATCGCTCGTCAACTCCCCGCCCACGGCTGCCGCATCGGCGCCAATGATGGGGTAGGCGCCGGTACTGGACAGGCTGGTGCGCGAAGCGCCCCGATTTGCGCCATGCTGACCGCGCGGGGACTGGTCCAGATAACGCACCAATTGCTGCAGCGCCTGCCGGTAGACATCGCGCTTGAACTCGATCACGTTCTCCAGCGGCACCCAGTAATCGTGCCAGCGCCAGGCATCGAATTCCGGATGGGTGCTGGCGCGCAGGCGGATGTCGTGGTCGCGCCCGGTGAGGCGCAGCAGGTACCAGATCTGCTTCTGGCCTTTATAGGTGCCGCGCCATTCGCGCTTGATCCAGTGCGTGGGCACGTGATAATGCAACCAGCCCTTGGTGCGGCCCAGAATCTTGACGTGCTGACGCAGTAGACCGGTCTCTTCTTCCAGCTCCCGGTACATGGCGTCTTCCGGGCTTTCGCCCATCTTGATGCCGCCTTGCGGGAACTGCCACGCGTGCTCCTTGATGCGTTTGCCCCAAAACACCTCGTTCTTCGCATTGCAAAGAACAATAGCGACGTTCGGGCGATAACCATCACGATCAATCATGGTTGCCCTTCCAAATCCAAAGTTGCATCGATTCTTTCACAAAACTTTGGCATTGGGTAGGGTTGGCGGTTCCCGGCAGTGTAAAATGCACTCTGCACAAACGTCCAACCCACTGAATATCAAAAGAAAATGCGCGCAACCCGGTTTTTCCTCTCGACCCTCAAAGAAGCCCCTGCCGATGCGGATATCACCTCGCAAAAACTGATGCTGCGCGCCGGCATGATCAAAAAGCTGGCCGCCGGCATCTACAACTATATGCCGATGGGTTTGCGCACCATCCGCAAGGTCGAGAACATCATCCGTGAGGAAATGAACGCCGCCGGCGCCATCGAGCTGCTGATGCCGGTGATACAACCGGCCGAACTGTGGATGGAGACCGGGCGCTGGCAAAAATACGGTGCCGAGCTGATGCGCATCAAGGACCGCCATGGCCGCGACTTCATCGTCCAGCCGACCTCCGAGGAAGCGATCACTGACATCGTGCGCGCCGAGATCAAGAGCTATCGCCAGCTGCCGGTAAATTTTTACCACATTCAAACCAAATTCCGCGACGAGCGCCGCCCGCGTTTCGGCGTGATGCGCGGCCGCGAATTCACCATGAAGGACGCCTATTCCTTCGACCGCGACGAAGCCGGCGCCGCGCGCAGCTACGACACCATGTACGCGGCCTACACCCGTATCTTCACGCGTCTGGGGTTGACCTTCCGCGCGGTCAAGGCCGATACCGGCGCCATCGGCGGCTCGCGCTCGCATGAATTCCAGGTAATCGCCGATGCCGGTGAAGATGCCATCGCCTATAGCCCGCAATCCGATTACGCCGCCAATATCGAGCTGGCCTAG
>DASWEY010000016.1:0-93397 GCA_036394575.1 Usitatibacteraceae bacterium
GTACTTCAATGTTTCGAGTTCAAACCAACTCGATTGCCAATCAGAACAGCAAGGTTTAACCCCCACCACCCCGCGCAATCAAGCGGCACCCCAATACACAGTACCCACCTTAATCGATTGTTTGTGTTTTTAAAGAACGATGCAAATTCGACTTGGTTGCGGGGGCAGGATTTGAACCTGCGACCTTCGGGTTATGAGCCCGACGAGCTGCCAGACTGCTCCACCCCGCGCCCGAAACTTCGAACTGCGAAAGACGGCGATTATACACATATGTGGAAAATCCCGTCAACACCCATTTCATCTTTTGCGCAGGGAATCGGGACGCCGGCGCGACTGGGTTTGCTAAATGATTGAAGCGTCTGAAATTTTGCGCAAACCGTGCCGACAGGGTGGGCGCCGGGAAACCGTTCGCCGATTATTTTTCAGGAAACGCTGCGTCGTTCGATCAGCGCCTGCGCCAGCGTGCCGCTGTCGACGTGCTCGAGCTCCCCGCCCACCGGCAAGCCGCGCGCGATGCGCGACACCCGGATGCCCTGCTCGCCCAGCAGCTCGCCGATGTAATGCGCGGTGGCCTCGCCTTCCACCGTGAAATTGGTGGCGAGAATCACCTCTTTTACCAGGCCATCCAGCGCACGGCGCACCAGCCGCTCAAGATGTATTTCCTTGGGACCGATACCGTCCAGCGGCGACAACCTACCCATCAACACGAAATACAGTCCGCGATAGGTCTGGGTCTGTTCCATCATCAGCAAATCGCCGGGCGTCTCGACCACGCACAGCACACCGCGATCGCGTTTTTGCGACGCACAAATCTCGCAGATTTCGCTTTCGGTGAAGGTATTGCACATCATGCAATGGCGCACGCGCTCGATGGCGATGCGCATCGCATCGGCCAGCCGGGACGCGCCTTGCTGGTCGCGCTGCAGCAGATGATAGGCCATGCGCTGCGCCGACTTGGGCCCGACGCCCGGCAGACAACGCAGCGCCTGGATCAGCGCATCTAGACTCGAAGGTGAACCCATGAAACGCCGTCAGAACGGCATCTTGAAGCCGGGCGGCAATTGCATGCCTGCGGTGAAGCCGGCCATCTTTTCGGCGGACGTGGTTTCGGCCTTGCGCACCGCATCATTCATCGCGGCGGCGATCAGGTCTTCCAGCATTTCCTTGTCGTCCATCACGCTGGCATCGATCGCCACACGCTTGACGCTGTTGCGACAGGTCATGGTGATCTTGACCATGCCGCCGCCGGCCGCGCCTTCGACCTCGACCAGGGCCAGTTCGTCCTGGGCGCGCTTCATATTGTCCTGCATCTGCTGCGCCTGTTTCATCAGCGCGCCGAGTCCGCCTTTGGGGATCATGCTTGTCTTCTCCGTCTATGAATGCGCAGGTCGAATCGAGGCGGCATTCACTTCAGCGCCGAAATCCTGCTGCAGGTTTTTGATGAATGGATCCTGGGCGATCGCCGCTTCGGCGGCGGCCTGCTGCGCCGAGCGCGCGCGATCCTCATGCGCCGCAAGGCTGGCACCGGCGGCGGGGCCGACCTTGATGCTGAGCCTGAGGTTATCGCCAAAATGGGGCGAGAGCGCTTCCTTGAGCTTGTCCTGGTAAGCCTTGCTGACCAGATGTTTATGCGCATCCGGCACCGTCAAATGTAATACGCCGTTATCGAAGCCGAGGTATTCGCATTGCCTGGCCAGCATGCCGGCCATGCCCGACATGTTCTGCTGGGCGACAAATGCGGGCCAGTCGCCCGCAAAGCCCGCGCCGCCGGATTGGGCAGCCGGTGCCGGCACCACAAAGGCGGCGGCAGGCTCGCTGGCACCTGCCGGTGCGGCCGCAACGCGCGTCTTCGGCGCCAATGTCTTGGCGGGCTGCTCCTCATACCTTATCGATGGACCGCCGGGCGCATCCTGTCGGAATGCCAGCATGCGCAGCAGGGTCATGGTGATGCCGGACTGCTCATCGGGTGCCAGCGCCAGGTCGCGGCGACCCAGCAGGGCGATCTGATAGAACAACTGCACATCGTCGCGTGACAGCTGTCCGGCGATACTCGCGATCTTGGCGGCCTCCGGGCCCTCGACGGCATCCGGTCCGGCGCTCTGCACCAGCGCCACCTGTGCCAGCACGCCGGCGAGGTCCTTGAGAATCATGTCAAACGATACGCTACGCTCGCCCAGCCGCGCGATCTCGGCCAGCAACGCCTTTGCGTCGCGGCCGGCGAGATGCTCCAGCAGCGAAAACAGATAGGTCTGATCGAGCACACCCAGCATGGTCGCGACCTGGTCTGCTTTGACTTCGCCGGCCCCGTAAGCGATCGCCTGATCGAGCAGGGACAGCGAATCGCGCGCACTGCCCTCGCCGGCACGACCGATCATTTCCAGCGCCGGCTGCTCGTAGGGAATTTTTTCGGTATCGAGGATCGTCGCCAGATGACCCGCCAGCAGGGATGGGGGCAGGTTCTTGAGATTGAACTGCAGGCAGCGCGACAGCACCGTGATCGGCAGCTTCTGCGGATCGGTGGTCGCGAGGATGAACTCCACATGCGCCGGCGGCTCTTCCAGCGTTTTCAGCATGGCGTTGAATGCCGACTTCGACAGCATATGCACTTCGTCGATGATGTAGACCTTGTAGCGCCCCGACACCGGCGCGTACTGCGCGGTTTCGAGCAACTCGCGCATTTCATCGACCTTGGTATTGGTCGCCGCGTCGACCTCAAGCAGGTCCACGAAACGCCCGGCGTCGATATCGGTGCAGGCCTTGCATACGCCGCAAGGCTTCGAAGTGATGCCCCCCGCGCCGTCCGGGCCGATGCAGTTAAGGGCTTTGGCGAGAATCCGCGCCAAGGTGGTCTTGCCCACGCCCCGGGTGCCGGTGAACAGATAGGCATGGTGGATGCGTCCCGTATCGAGCGCATTCGCCAGCGCGCGCACCACATGCTCTTGGCCGACCACGTCGACAAAATTGCGTGGCCGCCATTTGCGCGCGAGGACTTGATGACTCATCGAACGGGGATCCTGAAAAGAAGGTGGCGAGCCTGACCCTCGGCACTTCAACTACTTCGCTGTGGCTGCTTCGTTCCCGACCTGACCAGGTTCACAAAGGCTGAATGCGAGGAGACCCGCCAGTTGAATTTTATCACGCGCGGGGTGAACAAATCGTCGACTCTTTTTTCGATTATTTCTTTATATGGCGCAAGTGCGGAAGCCGGCGAACATATCGTCGCGCCCCGGGAGATAGAAATTGCGGTACTGCGGGTAGCGCAGGCGCGCATGGGTCGCGAACGATCCGCCCCGCAGCACGCGGTGGTTATGGAACCAGGGTTGCGAATACTCCTGGTAGGCGTCCGGCACAAAGCCGGGGTAAGGTGCGAACGGGCTCGCGGTCCACTCCCAGACATGGCCTGTCGACGTCCGATAAGCCGTCGATTGCACCGCCGCAAATTCCCATTCCACCTCGGTCGGCAAGCGGCGATTGGCCGCTGCGCAATACGCCTCGGCCTGCCAGGCGTTGATATGCATGGCAGCGAGACCGGCATCTTGGCGCTGCGGGCGGCTCGCATTGCGCGCCTGCCAGTCCCAGCCTGCTGCCGACCATAGGCGCCGGTCGCGATAGGCATCGCTGGCCTGGAATTCGGCGAACTCCGCCGCCGACACGACGCGCGCGGAAATCGAAAACGGCGCGATCGCGATGCGATGAGCGGGCTTCTCGTTGTCGAACACGAATGAACGCCCGCTGCCGTCGCCCAGCGGCAGCTCGCCGCCGTCGAAGACAATATCGCTGTTCACGGCAGGCAATACCTGACGCGAGGCAACGCTGGCCGGCAGCGGCAACCCCAGTGTGACCAGGGTCATCGCCAGCGCCTCGGCGTGCATATCTTCATGCGCCAGCGCCAGCTGGAAATAATATCGCTGCGAAGAGGTGCTGCCCGCAAGGGCAAGCAACACCGCTGACAGGACATCGCGCATATAGTCAAAACAGGCTTCGCGATCCGGATAGACGTTGCGCCAGCGCGTGTCATGCACCACCTTGGCGGAATCGAACAGGCTATCCGCAACCGCCAGCCGTGACGGCGGCAACTGCGGCTCGCGATACGGGTAGCGCAGGCAAAAATATTCGGCGAACCAGGCGATATGCGCGAGTTCCCACAACGGTGGATTGATGGTCGGCAGGTAAGGAACGCGGGCGGGTTCCCACAGCGGCCCAGGCAGGTCGCGGTACAGCCCCAGCGTATAATCGCGTTGGGCTTGCAAGGCTGCGGTCAGCCCCGCGACATCTGAAGGAAAACTCGATCTCTTTTCAGCCTGCACTCATGCCTCCTTCGCCACCGCAGATCATCATCGTCACGCCCTATCTTGCCGGCGCCAACAACGGCAACTGGCGCACGGCGCATCGCTGGCAGTCGCTGCTGTCGGGTGATTTCAGGGTGATTGTACAAGGCGGCTGGCAGGGCGAAGCCTGCGATCTGCTGATCGCGCTGCATGCCCGCCGTAGCGCTGCGGCGATCCGGCGTTTTCGCCAGGACCGCCCGCAAACCCCGCTGGTGGTGGTGCTGACCGGCACCGATCTGTACAAGGACCTTGCCACCGACAATGAAGCACAGCGCTCGCTGGAACTCGCGGATGCCCTGATCGTATTGCAGGAAGACGCGATCCAGCACGTGCCGCGGGAATGCCGCCGCAAAACCCATATCGTCTACCAATCCGCCAAAACGCTGGTGCCGGCGGACAAGCCGCATGACCGGCTGAATGGCGTGGTGGTCGGCCATCTGCGGCCCGAGAAAGATCCCGAGACCGTTTTTCGCGCGATTGAATCGCTGCAGGCAACCGTGCCCATTCACATCCTGCACATCGGCGCCGCCCTCGACACCGGGCTCGCGGCCAAGGCGCATGGCCTCAGCCATCGAGGGCAAAACTATCATTACGCCGGCGCCATGGCGCATGGCCTGACACGCGCCGCCATCAAGCGCGCGCATCTGCTCATCCACCCCTCGATCATGGAAGGCGGCGCCAATGTGATTGTCGAGGCGCTGTCCTCAGGGACGGCCGTGCTGGCCTCGCGCATGTCGGGCAATGTCGGCATGCTGGGCGCCGACTATCCGGGTTATTTCCCGGTGGGCGATCATGCGGCGCTGGCGCAACTGCTGCTGCGTTGCGCGCAGGATGCGAACTTTTTGTCGCGACTCAATGTCGCATGCCGGGCGCGGGCCAAGCTGTTCCTGCCGTCCACCGAGCAGATATCGCTGGCCCGCATCGTTAATGGCCTGCTCGAACAAAACCGCTGACGTCAAAGCCAAATCCGATTCGGCGGCAAAGTCGTACAATCCCTTTCTGCACGCAAACGGATACGGATACCTAAACGGAAATTCGCATGAACGATCTGACCGAACTGAAGAACATCCCGCGCCTCACTTCGCTTTCGCATGGCGGCGGCTGCGGCTGCAAGATCGCGCCCGCGGTATTGCAGCAAATCATTTCCAAGGCGGACGTCTCGTTCCTGCCCAGGCAATTGCTGGTCGGCATCGAAACCGCCGACGATGCGGCGGTGTACCAGATCAATGAGACCCAGGCGATTGTCGCCACCACCGATTTTTTCATGCCGATCGTCGATGATCCCTACGACTTCGGCCGCATCGCCGCGACCAACGCCATTTCCGATGTATACGCCATGGGCGGCACCCCGCTGTTCGCGCTAGCCCTGGTCGGCATGCCGATCAACACCCTGCCGCTGGCAACGATCAAGAAAATCCTCGACGGCGGCGAGTCGATCTGCAAACAGGCGGGCATTCCCATCGCCGGCGGACACACCATCGATTCGGTCGAGCCGATTTACGGCCTGGTGGCCATCGGCCTGGTCAACCCGAAGAACCTGAAACGCAATGCCGGCGCCAAACCCGGCGACAAATTGATTCTCAGCAAGCCGCTGGGGGTGGGCATCCTCTCGGCCGCGCTGAAAAAGGAAAAACTCGGCGATGCCGGCTATGCAGCGATGATCGCCACCACCACGCAGCTCAATACGCCCGGCATCAAGCTCGGCCAGTTGCCCGGCGTCAACGCACTGACCGATGTCACCGGCTTTGCCCTGCTGGGCCACTTGCTGGAAATCTGCCGCGGTTCGAAAGCCGGCGCGACCATCGGCTTCGACAAGCTGCCATTGATCGACGGCGTGCTCGATCTGGCGCGCGAGGGTTTTGTCACCGGCGCCTCGGGGCGCAACTGGTCGGGTTACGGCCACGATGTGCGCATCGACGCGAAATACGGCGACGAACATCGCAACCTGCTGACCGATCCGCAAACCAGCGGCGGCCTGCTGGTGGCCTGCGACCCGGCGAGCGTCGACGAAGTGCTGGCCATTTTCCGCGCGGAAGGATTTGCGCACGCGTCCGTGATCGGCGAGATCGATGCCGGCCCGGCGCGGGTGACGGTTCGCTGAGCCGCCACCCAATAAGCAAACCCCAGCATCCATGCGGCTTTCGAGGCAAAAAAGGCTGGAAAAGCGCATGGATGCTTGGGTTTTATATTTTTTCCGCACCGTCCGACGCTGAGGCAGCGAATCAAACGGCAGCAGGATCGTAAGGATCATCCGCGCGATGCGACTGGATTCGCGCTGACTGACAAGAAATTTCCGAGGAGGCGGCAATGGCTCAAGGCAATCCGCAGTTGACGACAAGCCCCAGCACCAAGGTGGCGCCATCGGGCAGCCTGGTGGCACTGGAAGCGCGTTTCACCCAGATACGCACCACCACCGAAAAATTGGTCGCGCCCCTGTCGCCCGAAGACTGCAATCTGCAATCGATGCCCGATGCCAGCCCGACCAAATGGCATCTGGCCCATACCAGCTGGTTTTTTGAAACCTTTGTGCTTGAGCGCTTCGCCGCGGATTTCAAGCCCTTTCACCCGGCCTTTCGCACGCTGTTCAATTCCTATTACAACGCTGTCGGCGACAAGCATCCGCGCCATCAGCGCGGCCTGATTTCGCGGCCGATTCTCGACACCGTGCTGAGCTATCGCCGCCATGTGACCGAGGGCATCCTCACGCTGTTGCGCGGACCGGCGGTGCGCAATGCGGACTTCATCCGGCTGATGTGGCTGGGCTGCAATCATGAGGAACAGCACCAGGAACTGATCCTGACCGACTTGAAGCATCTGCTGGCCCAAAGTCCCCTGAAACCGGCCTACCAGACGCGCTGGCCGCTGACGCCGATCGAAAGACAGCAATCGCGCTGGCTGCGCCATGCCGGCGGCCTGGTCGAAATCGGTCACCAGGGCAACGGTTTTTCCTTCGACAACGAAGGCCCGCGCCACCAGGTTTTCCTGCTGCCTTACGAGCTGGCTTCGCATCCGGTCACGCATGGCGAGTTCGCCGCCTTCATTGCCGCCGGTGGTTACCGCCGTCCGGAACTGTGGCTGTCGATGGGCTGGGACTGGGTGCAGAACAATGCGATCGAAGCACCGCTGTACTGGGCATCGCATGGCGAGGGCTGGAAGACGTACACGCTGCACGGCATGGTCGAGATCGACACCAATACGCCGATCTGCCACATCAATTATTTCGAAGCCGACGCTTATGCGCGCTGGGCTGGCGCGCGCCTGCCCACCGAGGCGGAATGGGAGTACGCCGCCGCCGGACTCGCGCAGTCCGGCGGCATTCGCGGCAACTTTCTCGAAGGCGGCGCCCTGCATCCCCTGGCTCCGCGCGAAGAACTGCCGGCGGACGCGCCGGCGCAGATGTTCGGCGATGTCTGGGAATGGACACAGAGCGCCTACCTGCCCTATCCGCGCTATCGGCCCGAGGCCGGCGCGGTCGGTGAATACAACGGCAAGTTCATGTGCAACCAGTTTGTGTTGCGCGGCGGCTCCTGCGTCACGCCGCAGCGCCATATCCGCGCCAGCTATCGCAATTTCTTCCCGCCGGATGCGCGCTGGCAATTCAGCGGGCTGCGGCTGGCGCGCGACCTGGAAAAAACCGTGGCATGAGCGCCCAGGTGTCGCGGGCGATCGCGCTTTACGCCAATCTGGCGCCGCAATACGACGCTGAAACGCGCTACATCACCGGCATCCGCAAACAGGCGATCGCCGCACTCCGGTTGCAAGCGGGTGAAACCGTGCTCGATGCCGGCTGCGGCACCGGCTGGTGCCTGCCCGCACTGGCTGCGGGGGTCGGCGTTGGCGGGCGCGTGATCGGCTTTGAACCCTCGCCGGATATGCTCGGCATCGCGCGGCAACGCGTGCGCGCCCTCGACCTGGCCCAGGTCGAACTGCAACACGCCTGCGGTGAAACGGCGGCCTTGCAACGCCCGCCGGATGCCATCCTGTTCAGCTACACCCATGACCTGATTCGCTCGCGCGCGTCGTTGCAGAACATTTTTCGCCAGTCGCGCACCGGCACCCGCATCGTCGCCTGCGGCACCAAGCTGTTTCCGCAATGGTTTGCGCCGGGCAACTGGTATCTGCGCCATACGCACCGCGCCACCATCACCGATTTCGACAGCTTCGATCGTCCCTGGACCTTGCTGGCCGCGCTTTGCGCGCAGCATAAAGTGCGCGTGACGGTGCCGGGCAGCCGCTATTTGTTCGAGGGCGTTTTAGGCTGATTGCCCGAAATTGGATAACGCGTAGATCGCCATTTGGCGCGGTTTTCCAAGCATTTCTGGCCTGGAAGGCGCGTCAATGCTGGACTTTGAATTTTCAAACGGCGGCGACTCTCACTGCGCGTAAAACACCCAGAACGCCTGCGCCGCATCGCTCCAGCAGCGGATATCGTTGAAGCCGGCGCTGCGCAGCAAAACCTCGAATTCATCGCGCGCGTATTTGTACGAGCTTTCGGAGTGAATGCGTTCGCCGCGCGTGAAGCGGCGCGCGACGCCGTCGATGGTGACGATCTGGTCCTCGGTCGCCTCGAGATGCATCTCGACGCGGCCGAGCGCCGCGTTGTAGCCGCCGACATGGCGCCAGCGCGATTCATCGAACTGCGTGCCGAGCACGCGGTTGATATGGCGCAGCGCATTCAGGTTGAAGGCGGCGGTGACGCCCAGCGCATCGTCATAGGCCGCATCGAGCAATGCCTTGTCCTTCTTGGCGTCGACGCCGATCAGCAGGCCGCCGCTGGCAAGGCGGCGAATCTCGCGCAAAAAACCGACGGCTTGCGCGGGATCGAAATTGCCGATGCTGGAGCCCGGATAAAACATGGTCGCACGCCCGTGCAGCAATTCCGTCGGGATCAAGAGCTGGCGCGAGAAATCGGTGACTAGGCCGACCATGTCGATCTCGGGGAAGTCCGGCGCCATATTGGCCAGGGCCACATCCAGCGCCGGCCCGGCGATGTCGACCGCCAGATAGCGCTGCGGCTCGATGATGGGCAGCCAGGACAGCGCCTTGCAGCAGTCGCCCGCGCCCAGATCGACGAAGGTGCCGACGTTACCCATGGCCGCCGCGATCTCGGCGCGGTGTTGCTGAAAAATGCCGCGCTCGGTGCGCGTGGGGTAATACTCGTCGAGCTGGCAGATGGCGCCGTACAAGGCGCAGCCCAGCTCGTCGTAGAAATACTTGGGCTCGATATGCGCGGGCGACGCGCGCAAGCCCGCGATCAGCGCGGTGCGCTCGGCGGCCTCATTGGTCTGCAATCTGTCGATGATGCGGTGTACCCCGCGGCCGGCGTATCGATCCATGACTGTTTCCGTCGTTGGCAAATCGCGAAACTTGGTTAGCCGGTATTGCGCGGCGCGGTTGCCGTGCCGGGTTCGGATTTTGTGGCCGAGGTCACCGCCGGTTTCTGGAGACGCCGGGCCTCGCGCATCAGCGGCGCGAATTTTGCGCCGATCTCGGCCGAGGTCCAGTCGATTTCGCCGAAGTAGCGATAGCGGGCACGACCGTCCGCGCCAAGCACGAAGCTCATCGGCACCCCGCCCACCCGCCATTGTTTTTTCGCATCGCCGTCGCGGTCCAGCAGGGTCACGAAATCCACGCCCAGTTTGCCGTAGAAATCCCGGATGCGCGCATCGGCCTCACCCAGGTTCACCGTCACCACCTCGAAAGGTTCGTCGCGCATTTCGGTCTTGAGGCGCATCAGGGTCGGCATCTCGGCCACGCAGGGCTCGCACCAGGTCGCCCAGAAATGCACCACCAGCACCTTGCCGCGCCACTCCTTCAGGCTGCGCGGCCGGCCCTGCAAATCCTTCAGCGCCAGCGGGGGAATCGGTTGTTTCCATTTCT
The DNA here is from genome assembly GCA_036394575.1 of Usitatibacteraceae bacterium. Lineage (GTDB taxonomy): Bacteria > Pseudomonadota > Gammaproteobacteria > Burkholderiales > Usitatibacteraceae > UKL13-2. The sequence continues at coordinate 10,209 of DASWEY010000016.1, forward strand.
GCAATATTGCCGCATCCGGACTCGCACCGGCTGGCCCCGCCTGCGTCTGCGCGAGCGGACTGCCGACGGCGACCAGGGCCGCGATCAACCCTGTGCGAATATATCCCATGCGCTTGCCGTGGCCAAGCACGCTCAAACGATCTCGCGCGAGCTGATGGTGTACTTGAAGCTGTCCGGATCGAGCTGGTCCAGGCGGCCCTCGGCGGTTTCCGCATTCGGGTACATGAAGAACACCAGCTTCGATTTCTTCGAGCCCGGCATCGCCACATCGTGCGCGGAGTTGTAGGCCAGCCAGTTCATTTCCCAGTTGCCCCACAGGAACTGGCGCGCGGCGACCACCTTCGGGTCGTCGATTTTCTTGCCGCCCTCTTCTTCAAGGATGACCTTGCGTACATCGGCCGGGTCGACCGGAATCCAGCCCACGTTCTGCGCATAGAATTCCGCGCGGCAATGCTGGGCCTTGGTGATATCGCCGGACTTGCCCAGCGATTTGTAGCCGCGCTGCGAATCGGCCACACGGATGCCGTAGACATCGCGGGCCGGCACACCCACTGCGCGGCACAGCGCCACGAATAGCGCATTCAGGTCGCCGCATTTGCCGCCATAGCTGTTGTTCTCCAGCATGAATTTGACATCGCCGACGCCGCAGCCGCGCACCTTGGGATCGCGATAGGTGTTCTCCACCACCCATTCGTAAATCGCCCGCGCCTTGTCGGTATCGGTCTTCGCCCCCTTGACGATGCCGTCCGCGGTCGATTTCACGATACCGTCGGTAGGCATGAATTCGGTCGGCGCCAGATAGCGCTTCAATTCCTCATTCGAGGCCAGCATGCCGTGTCCGCCGGCCGGGTTGACCGAGTAATTGCGGGTCGCAAAACGGCTGGTCAGGGACAGCACCGGCCTGGCGCCTTCGGCAAAGGTCGCCGAGACAATACCGGCGCCGTAACGCATATCGGTCACCAGTTCCACCTGGCTGCCTTCGACCTGCCAGGTATTGCCCAGCGACTTCTGGTACGAGGTATCGACCGTGCTCGGCGTCGGCAACCAGACACGCGTGGTGCCGACCGGCTTCAGCACTTCGACACGCTTGGTCACTTCAAAAATGCGCCAGCCATCATTGCCGGGCGCGCTCTGCGCGAACGCAGCGCCGAGGGGCAGCGCGCTGGAGACGGCCGCGGCCAGCGGCGCCGTTGCGGAAGTCTTGAGGAAGGAACGACGGTTCATGATGGTTCTCCAGAATGGTGGCGGACGGTATCGGACAATGCGGGCCTAAACACTAGACACCAGGCGCGGGCGGAAACAGAAACCGGCACCGCAAACCAGAATAATACCTTGGACGCAGAGTCGATTTGATTCGACAAGGTTCATACGGGCGAAGTTCGCTTGCGGTTTCCGTTTGGTTTGTCATCGGCAAACACCACCCGGTGGGTGGCGTTTTAATTTGGCGGAGAGGGCGGGATTGTGCCGCCGTCGGCTTAGGCCGATGACGTCATCGCTTCGCGACCGCGCTTTGCGCGTCCAAGGGAAGTCCACTGGACTTCCCTTAGTCGAACCCGTGGCGGGCTCTATTTACCCACCGCACTCGCCAAATGAAAACACCACCCGGTGGGTGGCGTTTTAATTTGGCGGAGAGGGCGGGATTCGAACCCGCGGTAGGCGATTAACCTACGCACGCTTTCCAGGCGTGTGACTTAAACCGCTCATCCACCTCTCCGGTGGTGCATCTAAACTGGAATTGCCTGTGGGGCGGCAAGCGGCAAACCGACCTTTCAGGCAGCCCGAGATAATAAACGACTGCTGTTGTTAAGGCAAATCGTCCGGGTGCGGAATCGCGGCGAAATGAACGGAGGAATGGCGGTGAACCGCGGCGAGGGCCACAGGCGGCCGCTATTTTCTCGACAAGACCAACCAGCGGAACCCGAAAAGCTGTTTCCAGAACAGTCCAAGCAGCACCGCGAGCATGGCCAGATGCACTGGCGCCAGCCCTATCCATGCCGGTATTTTTCCCGAGGCCGTCCACGCCTGAAAAATACCCATCGAATGGTAGTAAAGAAAGAAAATAAGTATCGCGAAGATCAGATTCCACGACGTGCCTGACCTCGGGTTGACGAACGACAGCGGGATCGCGATCAGGGACAGGATCATCGCCACCATCGGCAGGGCAATGCGCCAGTGCAGTTCGGCGAAATTCTCGGCAGTGCCATCCATTGCCAATGCAATGGTCGAAAGCGCCTTGGTGGGCAGATCGCTGACCGCGACCTCTTTGGCCTCAAGGCGGATCATCCAGCTCTCGAAATCGGTGATCTGGAAGTCGAGCGCGCTCGGCGTTCCCTCGTAGCGCCGCCCGTTCATCAGGACCAGGAATTTGTCGCCATTGGGCGCCGTTTCCGTATGGCCCTTCTCGGCGACCACCACACCGAAGCGGCCATGCTGATTAAATTGCACAAATACGTTATTTACCTGCTCGGTCGAGCTTGAGGTTTTATCGACGAAGAACACCTGGTTGGCGCTGCGGGTCTCCATGAAATTGCCGGGCGTCAGGCGCGAAACGTCGTCGCGGCTGCGGAGGATGCGCTGGTATTCGACGCTTTGCGCCAGCGCCCAGGGGGTAAGCACCAGGCTGAGCAGGGCAATGATGGCGACAACGGGCAAGCCAAATCCCAGCACCGGCTTTACCCAGGCCGTCAGCGGCAAACCCGATGAAAACCACACCGGCATCTCGCTATCGCGGTAGCTGCGCGATAGCGTCAGCAGCACGGCGATAAACAGGGAAAGCGAAAGCACCACCGGCAAATAAGACAAGAGCGCGAAGCCCAGCAGGGCGATCACCGCTTCCGGTTCCTGCAAACCGTCCGCCACCCGGCCAAGAAGACGAACCAACTGGAAAATCAGAAAAATCGTCGTCAATACGGTCAGCACCGACAAGCCGATGGCGGTGAATTCTCGGAAAAGGCTGCGTTTGAAAATGTGCACGGGAAAATTTGACGCGCAATAACCTTGATGGAAACTGGAAATGGAAACGGGACCCGGCATGACGGCGGTTTGCTTTGACGCCGTACCCCCTAAACAGCGATAATTTCGGTTTCCGCCAAATTGACGTCCGCCTGTATCGGGTTGATGAGGCGATTCTTAACGCGCATGGAGAAACCTCGTGGAATTTAGCATAAAAGGCGGCGACCTCTCGAAATTCAAGACCGATTGCATCATCGTCGGCGTATACGACTCCAAGAAACTGTCCGCGGACGCCAGGAACCTGGATGCCGCCGCCAAGGGCGCCATCGCGCACGCCGCCGCCTCCGGCGACATCTCCGGCAAGGTCGGCAGCACCCTGTTGTTGCACGGTCTCGCCGGTATCGCCGCCAAGCGCGTGCTGCTGGTCGGCATGGGCGATGAGAAATCCTATGGCAATGTGGCCTTCAAAAGCGCCATCAGCAGCGCGTTCAAGGGGCTGAAGGGCACCGCGGTAACCGACGTTGTACTGTCGCTCGACACCAAACATGCCGGCGACATCGCCTGGAAGGCCGAGCAAGCCTGCATCCTGGCGATCGAAGGCGCTTACCGCTTCAACCGGATGAAGAGCAAGGTGGACGACAAGCATGTCGGCAAGTCAGTGACCTTCCATCTCGACGGCAAGGCCGACGAAAAGGCACTCAAACAGGCGCTCAAGCGCGGCCAGGCCATCGGCGAGGGCATGAACCTCACCAAGGATCTCGGCAACCTGCCGCCGAATATCGCCACCCCGGCCTATCTGGCCAATACCGCCAAGGATCTCGCCAAGGCCTATAAATTCAAGTGCACCATCCTCGAGAAGAAGGACATGGAGAAGCTGGGCATGAACACCCTGCTGTCGGTGTCCAAGGCTTCCTATCTGCCGCCGAAGTTCATCGTGCTCGAGCACAAGGGCGGCAAGAAAGGTGACGCCCCTGTGGTGCTGGTCGGCAAGGGCATCACCTTCGATACCGGCGGCATTTCGCTGAAACCCGCGCCGGAAATGGATGAAATGAAGTACGACATGTGCGGCGCCGGCGCAATGCTGGGCACCATGAAAACCGTCGGCGAGCTAAAGCTGCCGATGAATATCGTGATGCTGGTGCCGACCTGCGAAAACATGCCGGGCGGCAATGCTACGCGCCCCGGCGACATCGTCAAATCGATGTCCGGCCAGACCGTGGAAATTCTCAACACCGACGCCGAGGGCCGCCTGATCCTGTGCGACGCGCTGACCTATGCCGAGCGCTTCAAGCCCGCCTGCGTGGTCGACGCCGCCACCCTCACCGGTGCGATGGTGATTGCGCTGGGCCATGTCACTACCGGCGTCTTCGCCAACGACGACAAGCTCGGCGCCGAACTGGTCGAGGCCGGCAGCAATGTGCACGACAAGGCCTGGCTGCTGCCGATGGGCGCGGAATACGATGAAGGCCTGAAATCCAACTTCGCCGATATCCCGAACATCGCCGGCCGCGCCGGCGGCTCGATCACCGCCGCCTGCTTCCTCGGCCGCTTCACCAAGAGCTACAAATGGGCGCATCTGGATATCGCCGGCACCGCCTGGAAATCGGGCGCCGAAAAAGGCGCGACCGGACGTCCGGTGCCGTTGTTGACGAAATTCCTGATGAAGCGCGCCGGCGTCGGCGTTTAGCGCGCCGCCCGGTGAACCCCTGATGCCTCTCGATATTTCTCTTTCGACGCGCGACGAGATGAGGGCGAACCCATCCTGTCGGCGGCGATGCTGGCAGGGGCATCGGGCATGACCGAAGTAAAATTTTTTTTCAATGTCGATCACAAGTTGAATTTCGCCTGCAAGCTCGCGAAAAAGGCGTTCGACGACGGCCGCAAGCTGGTGGTCTATACGCCGGATGCGGCCCTGGCCGCGGAATTCGATCGGCATCTGTGGACGTTCGCGCAGCTTTCTTTCGTGCCGCATGTGCATGCCGCGCATGCCCTGGCTGCCGACACGCCGATCATCATCGCCACCGACGAGGCCGCGCTGCCGCATCACGAGGCTTTGCTGAACCTGGGCGACGAGCCGCCGCCCTTCTTCAGCCGCTTCGAGCATTTGCGCGAGATCGTGTCGATGGACGATGACGATCGCGGACGGGCGCGCGAGCGCCTCAAGTTTTACAAATCGCGCGGCTTCGACATCCAGAATCACGACATGAAGGCGGCCCATGGACAATGATCGGGATCGCGAACTGGCCGGCAAGGTCGATGCCCTGATCGGCAAACGCGCGGCAGCCGGCGACGATCGCAATATTCCGGTACTGACCGATGTGCTGACCGGCCCCGACTGGAAAGTGGACACCGTGAAGCTGCCGGTGCTGGGGCAAAACAGCCCGGCACCGTCGCGCGCCTCGCTGGCCCTGCAGCAACTCGATGACAGCGAGATCGATGCGCTGTCGCACGAGATTTTCGAGCGCGTGTTCGACCGCATCGACAGCCAGCTCGCCGACAAGCTCGAAGACCGCCTTACCACCCAACTGGCCGCACAGATCAATGCTGTCGTCACACGTGTGCTGGGCGATCTGCGTCAGGACATCGCCAATGAAGTCGGCGATGCCGTCAACGCCGCGCTGGCCGATCATTTGCGCAAAAAATAAGCCATCCCGCCACTCCTCATCTTGTAAGGCCTCATGAATACCGCAGCTGCTTCCACCCCGTCCGCTCTCACGACACTCGCCGCCGAGCTCGTCAAATCGTTCGATCCGCAGGCCATTGAGGCCCGCTGGGCGCCGCAATGGGAAGCGCGCGGCTATTTCGCGCCGCGCTTCGACGAAGCCAGGGCCGACTACAGCATCCAGCTGCCGCCGCCCAACGTCACGGGCGTGCTGCATATGGGCCACGCCTTCAACCAGACCATCATGGACGGCCTGACGCGCTATCACCGCATGCGCGGCGACAACACCGCCTGGATTCCCGGCACCGACCACGCCGGCATCGCCACCCAGATCGTGGTCGAGCGCCAATTGGAAGCGCAAGGCATCAAGCGCAAGGAGTTGGGCCGCGAGAGGTTCAACGAGCGCGTCTGGCAATGGCGCGAGAAATCCGGTGGCACCATCACCCAGCAAATGCGCCGCCTCGGCGCCTCGGTGGATTGGTCGCGTGAATACTTCACCATGGATGAGGGCCTCAACAGGACCGTCACCGATGTGTTCGTGAAGCTGTATGAAGACGGCATGATCTATCGCGGCAACCGCCTGGTGAACTGGGATCCCAAGCTGCTGACGGCGGTGAGCGATCTGGAGGTGGTCAGCGAGGAAGAAGACGGCTCGCTGTGGCATATCCGCTATCCTTTGGCTGATGGTTCGGGTTCGCTGACGGTCGCCACCACGCGCCCGGAAACCATGCTCGGCGATACCGCCGTGATGGTGCATCCGGAAGACGAGCGCTACCAGCATTTGATCGGCAAGATGCTGGCCCTGCCCTTGTCGGATCGGCAGATCCCGATCATCGCGGATGATTATGTCGATCGCGAGTTCGGCACCGGCTGCGTCAAGGTCACGCCGGCGCATGACTTCAACGACTTCGAAGTCGGCAAACGCCACGGCTTGCCGATGATCAGCATCCTGACGCTCGATGCCACCGTCAACGACAACGCGCCCGCTGCGTACCGCGGTCTGAACCGCTTCGTCGCGCGCAAGAAAATCGTCGCCGATCTGGAAGCGATTGGCCTGCTGGAAAGCGTCAAGCCGCACAAATTGATGGTGCCGCGCTGCGAGCGCACCGGCGAAATCGTCGAGCCGATGCTGACCTGGCAATGGTATGTGGCCATGTCGAAGCCGGCGCCGGCCGGGCATTTCCACGCCGGCAAATCGATGGCGGAAATGGCTTTGCAGCAAGCCGCCAACGGCGAACTGCGCTTCATTCCCGACAACTGGGTCAATACCTGGAACCACTGGCTGAACAATATCCAGGACTGGTGCGTATCGCGCCAACTGTGGTGGGGCCACCAGATCCCAGCCTGGCACGACGAGGATGGCAACCACTACGTTGCGCGCAGCGAGGCCGAGGCGCAGGCCAAGGCGCCGGGCAAGAAACTGACGCGCGACCCCGATGTGCTCGACACCTGGTTCTCCTCGGCCCTGGTGCCCTTTTCCACCCTGGGCTGGCCGCAGCAGACGCCAGAACTGAAGCATTTCCTGCCTTCCTCAGTATTGGTGACCGGCCACGAGATCATTTTTTTCTGGGTCGCGCGCATGGTGGCGATGACCAACTATTTCTGCGGCAAGGTGCCGTTCAGGGACGTCTACATCCACGGCATCGTGCGCGACGCCGAGGGCAAGAAGATGTCCAAATCCGAGGGCAACACCATCGACCCGGTGGATCTGATCCAGGGCATCGGCCTCGATGCCTTGGTGGAGAAATCCACCTCGGGCCTGCGCCGTCCGCAGGATGCGCCCAAGATCGCCAATCGCGTCAAGAAACAATTCCCCGAGGGCATGCCGGCCTATGGCGCCGATGCGCTGCGCTTCACCATGGCGAGCTACGCCAGCCTCGGCCGCAATATCAATTTCGATTTCAAGCGCTGCGAAGGCTATCGCAATTTCTGCAACAAGCTGTGGAACGCGACGCGCTTTGTGATGATGAATGTCGAGGGCAAGGATGTCGGCCTCGACGAGTCGCTGCCGGTTTCACTGTCGATGGTCGATAAATGGATCATCAGCAGCCTGCAGCGCACCGAGGCCGAGGTCGCCAAGGGCTTTGCCGAATATCGCTTCGACAATATCGCCGGCGCCCTCTACAAATTCGCCTGGGAAGAATATTGCGATTGGTATCTCGAACTCGCCAAGGTGCAATTGCAGAACGGCAATGAGGCGGAACAACGCGGCACACGCCGCACCCTGCTGCGCATCCTCGAAGCCACGCTGCGCCTCGCGCATCCGATCATCCCGTTCATCACGGAAGAGCTGTGGCAAAAGGTCGCGCCGCTGGCCGGCAAGACCGGCGACACCATCATGCTGGCGCCCTATCCGCAATCGCAGGCGGAGAAGATCGATATCGCCGCCGAGGCCGCCGTTGAAAAATTGAAACTGTTCACCAATGAAATCCGCAATCTGCGCGGCGAATCGAATTTGTCGCCGGGCGCGAAAGTGCCGCTGATCATGGAAGGCGCATCGGCCGATCTGGCGGCGATGGTGCCGTACCTGAAGGCGCTGGGACGGATTTCGGATGTGGAACTTGTGAGCGCTTTGCCGAATATCGATGCGCCGTCCAAGCTCGTCGATGGCGTGCGTTTGATGTTGAAGATCGAAGTCAACAAGGACGAGGAGCGGGCGCGTTTGCGCAAGGAAAAAACACGCCTCGAAATCGAAGTCACCAAGGCGCTGGCCAAGACTTCGAATGAGAGTTTCATGCAGCGCGCGCCGGAGGCGGTGCGGCAGCAGGAAGTCACTCGACTGGCGGATTTTCAGGCGAAGTTGAAGGATGCGGAAGCGCAGCTGGCGAAGTTGAAGGCTTGAAATCGAAAGGCCAAACTCCAGCATTGGCGCGGCTTTCCAGGAATTTTTGCTCCAAACGCCGCGCCAAATGGCGTTCTACGTTTTTTTGTTTGATTTCTGCAAGCTCTTAACTATGTCGCCCCGGATTTAGTCCGGGGCCCACTAAGTTTGCGCTCGCGTGGTATCAAAATTGGATCCCGGACTAAATCCGGGATGACACGGTTCCTAAGGCTTGAGCGCTTTCATAACAGCGAGCGCGGAAGCCCCGAAGTCAAATTGCCATGAAACTCCCCGACGCCCTCCGCTCCCTGCGCTCCCCCAACTTCCGTGCCTACTACATCGGCCAGGCGGTGTCGCAGCTGGGTTCCTGGATGCAGTCTGTCGCCATCACCTGGCTGGCCTACCGGCTCAGCGGCTCGACCGCGACCACCGGCATGATCGGCTTCCTGGCGATGGCGCCCTACATCTTCGTCACACCGATCGCCGGCGCGCTGTCAGACCGCGTCAGCCGCCGCAAGGTGCTGATCGTGGTGCAATGCTCGCTGCTGGTGCTGGCCGTGGCGCTGGCGAGCGTTACCGCGACCGGCCACATCACCATTCCCCTGCTGGGTACCCTGGCCTTCACGCAAGGCGTTCTCAATGGCGTGGAAGTGCCGACGCGCCACGCATTCTTTGTGCAGCTGATCGAGGACCGGCAGGATCTGCCGAACGCAATCGCGCTCAATTCCATCAACATCAATTCGACACGCCTGATCGGCCCAGCCATCGGCGGCTTGCTGATCGCGGGCGTTGGCGAGGCCGCCTGCTTCGGCATCAATGCGATCACCTACCTCGCGGTGCTGGTGCAGTTGCTGCGCATTCGTGTGCATGAGCCGAAGAAAAACCCCGGCGGGCAATCCCTGCTCAAGGATCTTGTCGAAGGCTGGCGCTTCGGCTTTTCGCAGCCGGTGGTGCGCATTCTGGTGATCATGGTCGGCGCGGTGTCGTTCGCGGTCAGCCCCTACACCATCCTGATGCCGGCGATCTCGATCGGCACTTTCAACCGCGGCGCGGAACTGAACGGCCTGTTCATCAGCTGCGTGGGCATCGGCGCATTGACCGGCGCCATCATCCTCGCGCGCCGCCCCAATGTGCGCGGCTTGACGCGCTGGGTGGCCTACACCGCGTCGATCGCGGCGCTGGGCATCATCGGCTTTTCCTTCTCGCGCAATATCTGGCTCTCGTTCCTGTTCATGGCCATGACCGGCATGGGCCTGATGGGCACTTCCGTCTGCGTCAACACCATCATCCAGACCATCGTCGATGAAGACAAGCGCGGGCGCGTGGTCAGCATTTATTCGACCTTCTTCATCGGCTCGGCGCCGCTGGGGCATCTGGCGGCGGGCTGGCTGGCCGAGCATATCGGCGCGCCGCGCACCTTCCTCGCCTGCGGCCTGTTCTGCGCGCTGGCCACCATCGTCTATGTATTCAAGCTGCCGACGCTACGGCTGCACATCCGTCCGCTGTACGCCGCGCGCGGTATCATCCCGGCACCCGATACGGAGATTCAAAAATGAGCGACATCATCCTGTTTTCGCAGCAAGACAGCATCGGCACGCTGACCTTCAATCGTCCGCAGGTATTCAATGCGATGAACGATGAAATGATCGTGGCCCTGCGCGACATCACCGCCACCCTGCTGGACTCGACCACGCTGCGCGTCCTGATTGTCAAAGGCGCCGGCAAGGCCTTCCTGGCGGGCGGCGATGTGGCCATGTTCCATGCCCGCAAGGACGATCCCACCCTGCCCGCCACCGTCAAGCCGCTGGGCGACGCCCTGCATACGGGCATCATCAATATCCGCAACCTGCCGTTCCCGGTGATCGCGCAGATTCACGGCGCGGTCGCCGGCGCGGGCCTCAGCCTGGCCCTGGCCTGCGACTTCACCGTCGCCGCCGAGGGCACGCAATTCAATTCCGCCTACAGCAAGATCGGCCTGTCGCCCGACGGCGGCAGCACCTTCTTCCTGCCGCGCATTGTCGGCATGCGCAAGGCGACCGAGCTGATCATGCTGGCCGAGGCGGTGGACGCCAAGAAAGCCTTGGAGCTGGGACTGGTCAGCCGGGTTGTCGCCGCCGACAAACTCGAGGAAGAAGTGATGCAACTGGCGACGCGTCTCGCCGGCGGCGCCACCCAGGCCTATGCGCGCGCCAAGCGCCTGCTCAACCAGTCATTCGAAACACCGATGAAGCAGCATCTCGACGACGAGATTGCGTTCTTTGCCGAATGCGCCGGAACCGATGATTTCAAGGAAGGCGTGACGGCTTTCGTGGAGAAGCGCGCGCCGCATTTTACCGGGAAGTAATACCGGCCGACAACTAACGCTTGGCGATGACGAAGGTAAATTCGCTGGGCGTCTCGGTGGAGGACACCAGCGGATTGCCGGTCTGCTTGCAGAAGGCGGCAAAGTCCTTCACCGCGCCCGGATCGGTGGCGACCACGCGCAGGGTTTGCCCGGATTCCATATCCGCCAGCGCCTTCTTGGCGCGCAGGATCGGCAAGGGGCAATTCAGGCCTTTGACATCCAAGTCTTTGTCGATATGGGCGGTGGTCATGATGCGTCCTTTTGCAGATGTATTCGAAAGCGGGTCACGAAATATACCAGAGCAGACCGGAAAATATTGTCCGCCGGACTGCATATGGCGACGACGCGGCAAATCTCCAGCACCCCGCCGGCACACTTTGCCGCCGGTTGCAGGAATCGGCCAAAGTTCATTACACTGTGAACGTCGGGACTTAACAGACTCCCGGTGGCTGCAGGCATTGCAGCGATGTACAAGACGGTGTCCCGTCCAAGCTCTGTCTCCCTCTCACCGACGAGGACACCATGGACACCCTTACTTCCCCTGTTTCCGTTTCCCGGCTTCAAGCGCATCTCGGCCGTGCCGACGCCCCCCTGTTGATCGATGTGCGCCGGCAGGCCGCATTCGAGACCGACGCGCAAATGATTGCCGGCGCCACCTGGCGCGACCCGTTCACGGTCGCCGATTGGGCAAAATTCCTGCCGCGGCATCGCGAGGTCGTCGTGTACTGCGTGCACGGGCACGAGGTCAGCAAGAATGCGGCCGCCGCCCTGGAAACCCATGGCATCAAGGCGCGCTATCTTGAAGGCGGCATCGAACAATGGCGCGCGGGCGGCGGCATGCTGTGCCGCAAGGCGGCGGCGCTGAATATTCCGTCCGGCGTCAATCAGCCGACGGTCTGGGTGACGCGCGAACGCCCGAAGATCGATCGCATCGCCTGCCCCTGGCTGATCCGCCGTTTCATCGACCCGCTGGCTGAATTTTTGTATGTACCCGCTTCCAGCGTGACCTCGGTTGCCGGGGAAAGAACGGCGATTCCCTACGATGTACCCGGCGTGCAGTTCACGCATCGCGGCGATTTTTGCAGCTTCGATGCCCTGATCGCCGATTTCGCGCTGGAAGATGCGGCGCTGGGCGATCTCGCCAGCATCGTCCGCGGCGCCGATACCGGCATGCCCGAACTCACGCCGCAATCGCCGGGGTTGCTGGCGGTATCGCTGGGGCTTTCGGCGCTGTATGCCGACGACCATGAGATGCTGACGCAAGGCATGATCGTTTACGATGCGCTCTACGCTTGGCTCAAGTCCGCCCGCGCCGAAATCCACAATGCCGATCTGTTTAAGCGCCCATGATAAACGCCCATGAATAAAACCAGCCCCATCTCATTCAACACCGCACTGCGTTTCTGGCTGCGCCTGGGCTTCATCAGCTTCGGCGGGCCGGCAGGCCAGATCGCGATCATGCACCGCGAACTGGTCGAAGAAAAACGCTGGATTTCGGAACAGCGTTTCCTGCACGCGCTGAATTACTGCATGGTGCTGCCCGGGCCCGAGGCGCAACAGCTGGCCACCTATATCGGCTGGCTGATGCACGGCACCTGGGGCGGCATCGTCGCCGGCGGCTTGTTCGTGCTGCCTTCGCTATTCATCCTGATCGCACTGTCGTGGATCTATCTCGCTTTCGGCGCCATTCCGGTGGTGGCCGGCATGCTGTACGGCATCAAGCCGGCGGTGACCGCGATCGTGCTGTTTGCTGCTTGGCGCATCGGCAGCCGCACGCTGAAGAATGCCTGGCTGATGGCGATTTGCATCGCCGCATTCGCCGCCATCTTTGTGTTCGCCGCACCGTTCCCGGCTATCGTCATCGCCGCCGCCCTGCTGGGTGCGCTGGGCGGCAAATATCTGCCGCAAAAATTTTCTCCAGGCGGTGGGCATGGAAACAAGGCGGAGGCCGATGGCGCGGACAACGCCATCATCGGCGACCATACGCCCACGCCACCGCATGCACTGTTTCGCTGGAGCCGCCTTGGCGCCTATCTCGCGGCCGGATTGGGTCTGTGGGCCGGCGCCTTGCTGTTACTGATTGCCACTGTCGGCTGGCAGGGCACGCTCACGCAAATGGGCTGGTTCTTCACCAAGGCGGCGATGCTGACCTTCGGCGGCGCCTATGCGGTGCTTCCCTATGTCTATCAAGGTGCGGTAGATGGTTATCAATGGCTGACACCGCATCAGATGATCGATGGCCTGGCGCTCGGCGAAACCACGCCCGGCCCGCTGATCATGGTGGTGGCCTTTGTCGGTTTTGTCGGCGGCTGGAGCAAACAGATTCTGGGCGCGGACGGCCTGTTTTTAGCCGGCACGCTGGCCGCCTCGGTGGTGACCTTCTTTACCTTCCTGCCCTCGTTCCTGTTCATCCTGATCGGCGGACCGGTGATCGAGACCACGCATGGTCAATTGAAATTCACCGCGCCGCTGACGGCCATCACTGCCGCCGTGGTCGGCGTGATCGTCAACCTGGCGGTGTTCTTTGCATGGAAAGTGTGGTGGCCGCATGGCGCCACAGCCACGCCATTCGCCGGCGGCTTCGAGTGGTTCGCGGCGCTGCTCACCGCGGCGGCCAGCCTCGCGCTGTTTCGCTTCAAGGTCGGCGTGATTCCGGTGATTGCCGCCTGCGCGGCTGCCGGAGTCATCAAAACCTTCGCCGGCATTTGAGAAATGCAAAGTCCGCCCTGGGCGCGGTGTTTGAGGCATTTTTGCCTCGAACACCGCGCCAAATGGCGTTCTACGCTATTTTTTTGAAATTCCCCAGCAACAAATTTCCTTATTCCAGCGCTGGCATCCAGCCCTGCGTATATTTAAAACCTACAGAGGATTGGGTCCCAACCTACACCGGGACGACGGCGGTCTCAGGCGCCGGTTTTCTTCATCAGCCCGCGGCGCGATAGTCGCCGGATTTGCCGCCGGATTTTTCAATGAGGCGGATATCGGAAATCGTCATGCCGCGATCGACGGCCTTGACCATATCGTAGATCGTCAGCAGACCGGCGCTGACCGCGGTCAGCGCTTCCATTTCCACGCCGGTGCGGCCGATGGTTTCCACGGTAGCGCGGCACTCGATGGTGGAGGCGCCTTCGTCGGCGATGAATTCAACCACCACCTTGGTGATCGCCAGCGGATGCGACAGGGGAATGAGGTCCGGCGTGCGTTTGGCGCCCTGGATGGCGGCGACGCGCGCAATCCCCAATACATCGCCTTTCTTCGCACCGCCGCTCTCGATCAATGCGAAAGTCGCCGGCAGCATATGAATGCGGCCGCTGGCCACCCCTACGCGGTGGGTTTCGGCCTTGCCGCCGACATCGACCATATGGGCCCGGCCGCTCTCGTCAAAGTGATTCAGCTTGTTCATTTCGGTCATGGTCCTCGCTGATTGCTACAATCTTCGAATTCCCTGAACATTCCGTCGGGAACTCGGTCCTGCGGCGGGCATCTGAACCGCATCAGGCTGCGTCAAGCGGTATTGTCTCTCGAAAGTCATGTCTTGCTGCCGAACTTGTTTTCCGCACCGCCAATATTACCGGCCCGCGCCATCACGCTGCGCCAGCGCATGCATCGCTGGCTGAGCGGCTTTGTGCTGTTGGCGCAGTTGCTGGCGCTGCAGCCGGCACACGCCCAGAGCCTGCCGGATCTGGGCGACTCTTCCGATGCGATGATTTCGGAGCCGCAGGAGCGCGCCATCGGCAAGCGCATCATGTTCGAGATCCGCGCCGATCCCGCCTACGTGGACGACCCCGAGATCCTCGACTACATCAACAGTATCGGCGGCAAGCTGGTCGCGGCCAGTCGCGGCGCCACCAATGACAACCGCCGCGATTTCGAATTTTTCGTATTGAACGACGATTCGATCAATGCCTTCGCCCTGCCCGGCGGATTCATCGCCGTGCATTCGGGCTTGCTGCTCACAACCAGCAATGAATCGGAACTGGCCGGCGTGATGGGCCACGAGATCGCCCACGTGCTGCAGCGCCATCAGGCGCGCGGCGCCGACGAGCAGCGCAAGGCCGCGCCCCTGTCCCTGCTCGGGCTGGTGGCGGCGGTGCTGGCGGCGCGTTCCAACTCGCCTTCCTCGGGAGATACCGCACAGGCCGCGCTGACCGCCTCGATCGCCCTCTCCTATCAAAACCAGCTGAATTACAGCCGCGACTTCGAGCGCGAGGCCGATCGTATCGGCCTGCAGGTGATGCAGCGCGCCGGCTTCGACCCCAGCGGCATGCCGAGCTTTTTCGAGCGCATGCTGCGCGCCAACCGCCACAACGACGGCAAGACGCCGGGCTATTTGCGCACCCACCCGCTGACCACGGAACGCATTGCCGAAATGCAGGACCGCGTGCTGCAAATGGGCGCAGACGGCAAGCGCAATGTGCCCGACACCATCGAGTATCGCCTCGTAAGCGCCAAGCTGCGCGTGATGAGCATGGCCAGCAATGAGGCGGCGCGCTTTTTCCGCAATACCATTGCCGAGCGCACGGTGTTGCGCAGCCGCGCCGATGTCTATGGCCTCGCCCTGGCGCTGACGCGCGGACGCGAATTCGACGCCGCCGACAGGGAGTTGGCCACCATCCGCAATGCCGGCCCCGCACATCCCTGGATCGAAAACCTGGCCGCTGAAATCCAGCTGGGCCAGCGCAAATGGGACAAGGCCCTGGCGATCTACCAGACCGGCATGAGGGCCTTCCCGGCACAGCGTGCCCTGCTCTATGGCTACCTGAATACATTGTATGAATCCGGCCAGCTCGATGCCGCGCTGACGGCGGCAAACGAGCAGTTGAAGACCATCCAGGACGATCCCCGATTGTACGAAGTCGCCGCAAAAATTTATGAACGCAAGAACAAAAAGCTCGCCCAGCACCGCATGATCGGCGAGGCCTATTTCCGACGCGGCAATCTGGTCGGCGCCATCGAGCAGTATGAAGTTGCCATCAAGGCACGCGATGGCGACTTCTATGAGTCCTCCAGCGCCGAGGCGCGTCTGCGCGAACTGAAAACCGAGTTCCGCAACCGCGCCCTGCTGCCCGGCGAGAAGCGCGAGCGCGACCGCGACGATCCGGGCACCCGTCCGGGTTTCAACCTCAGCACCGAAAAACGATGAGCCTTGCACTGATGAATTCCGGCGCCCCGCTTCGTGTCCGCCGCGCAAAAACCTGCCTGATTCCCTTATTCCTCCTGTTCACCACAGCCAGCCAGGCACAGTCGGTCGGCGAAGGGCGCGATCTGTTCACCGATACGCGCCGCGGCAATTGCGCGGCCTGCCATCAACTGCCCAATGACCCTGCGGTCAAGAGCGTATCGACCCTGGGCCCGGTGCTCTCGGCACTGAAGGCACGCTTTCCCGATCGCGCGAAACTGCGCGCCACCATCTGGGATCGGAGCGCCGAACAAGCAGGCACCAGCATGCCCCCATACGGCAAGCACCGCATCCTCAGCGAAACGGAAATTGACAAATTGGTGGCATATCTTGAAACGCTTTGAATCCAGCTTTGAATCCATTATTTTGGCCCTGTCGCTCGCGCTGGTCGCGAACGACACCCGGTCTGCGCCTCTTACGCCGGAACAGGAACGTCTCACCATGATCCAGGCGCTGCAACAAAAGCTGCCGGGTACCGACCCTGCCGATTGGGTCAACGGCGGTGCCGCGTACGAACGCAATGTGACCACCGTACCTTTGAATGCCGACAATGCGACCAATCTTGCCGACATTCTCGCCATCGGAAAAAAACGCTGGGAGCAGAAATTTGCCGATGGCAAATCGCTGGCCAATTGCTTCCCGAACGGTGGCCGCCGGGTGGCCGCAACCTTTCCGCAATACGATGCCGTCACCAGGCAGGTCCTCACCTTTGAAGCCGCCATCAATCGCTGTCTGCAATTGCATCGCCAAGCGATCATTGACCCCGCCGATGCCGGCCAGTACGCGGCGATGATGGGCCCGCTGTCGGCCTATGCACGCAGCCTGTCCGATGGGCAGAAGCTGAATGTGCGCTTGAACAACCCGGCAGCGCGCAACAAGTTCGACGCCGGCCACCGCCTGTTCCATCAGCGCATCGGCCAGCAAAATTTCGCCTGTGCTACATGCCATGTGCTTCATGCGGGCAGCACCTATGGCGGTGGCGGATTGGCCCCGGCAGTGGGTCAGGCGGTGTCGTGGCCAAGGGTTCAGCCTGGCGGCGGCGTACGGACATTGCAGGCGCAATTCCAGCGCTGCATGGAACGCAGCGGCGCGGTTCCCTTCGAGACGGCATCCGACGAACTCAATGATCTTGAGTTCTATCTGGCGTATTTATCCAACGGCCTGCCCCTGCAGTCGCTGGGTGCGGCGCGGAAGTAAACTGGATTGCATGCGTCCGGGGGCGACAAAGGACCGATCCATCCCTGGGCCCAGAAACGGGGAAACAGAAAATCAAGCTTGGTGCTGCGCTCGTAGATTTCCTCGCGCTCGCGGCTTTTGCCGATAGCGGGAAACCCGGTCACGGCGATGCTGGCCAAGGCGATCAGCAGTACAAGTACCAGCGAAATTCGCAATGCAATTGCTTTCGATGGCGCCACCTTTGCAGAAGCGCCCGTACGATAAAGAGCCATGGCCCAGGCCGTGAAAAACACAATCAGTATCTGGCTGTACGGCATCACGAACAAGCCATCGATCAGCGAGTAAACCGCAATGATGGTCAGCACCGCCCACAGGCCTTCCGTCGTGAGTTGCATTTTCGTGTTCGCCTGTGAAAGCCTTGCTCCGTCAAACGCGAATTTGCCGAAGCGGACATAGGCGCCCAGCAAAACGCCGACGAAGCACAACATCGCCAAGGGACCCCATTCAGCCATGAGCAGAAGCACCAGGTTGTGCGGATGGGCGCCCTCATTGTGAAACTGGTAGGCGAAATGCATCGGGCCGATGCCGAGCAAGGGAGAGTCCCGTACCATTGCCAGTGCCTTGGCCCAGAGAAAGAGGCGCCCCGGGGAATCGGCAAGGCCCGGTGACGCTGCGGTCGAGGCCAGTCTGTTTTCCCAGCTCATGGTGGCACCCAGCCAATCGGGCAGCAGCACAAACAGCAGCACAACGAGCACTACGCCGATGAGCAGGGACGCCGCGTAAAACTTCATCCATCGCAGCCAGGCCACACGGCCCAAAATGGCCAGGGCAAGCACGCTGGCGAGCAAGGCCACGCCGGCGCCGCGGGCAGCCGCGACAAAGCACAGCATCCACGCGAAACCGGCCAACAACAGCAATGCCACGCGCACCAGTCGCACTCGGCGTGCATCGTACTGAAAGTAAAGCGCGCCCAGCATGGGGATGAGCATCGCCTGCATCTGTGCGGCAAAGCGGCGATGGCTGAATCCCACCACCACCACATTGTTGTCGGCAGCATGCATCACGAATACCGCCGCAAAATATAGGACCAAGACCTGCAGCATGTAGAAGACGGCTGCGGCAACCAACGCCACAAATAGCCATTCCTGCGCGCCTGCGGTTCTTTCAATGGCAATCGACAGGGCAATGCACAGAACGGCGAGCAGCAATAGATGGCTCCATTCCAGCAATGCCCAGGCGGGAAGCATCGCCCTTGAGGCGGAAACGAGTCCGATGCCGAAGAATATTCCGAGTGCAAGTATTTGGCGGCGATACTGATTGCACCAGGCCAATCCCGCCGGCGCGCGCCCAGCAAGCAATTTGCCGAGAAATATCGCGCCTACTGCCCAGACAAGCAGAAGCTGAACCGCCCGCTGCTCATCATGCGAAGGCGAGTACATGTACCAGCGCAATGCGCCGGCGGCAGCCAGCGCGATATAGGCGCAAATCGCGATGATCAGCAGTCTAAACGCAAAGGGGCCGGCAAGCTTCATGTCCGGAGGATTGCCGACCGGGCACTGCGGTTCAAACCAAGCCCATATCGGCTAGACAACGATCTTCTTGAAATAGGCAATCGTTTCCTTGAGGCCGTCGGCTAACGCGACCTTTGGCTGCCATTTGAGCTCGCGCTTGGCCACCGAAATATCCGGCTGGCGCTGCTTAGGATCGTCTTGCGGCAGCGGCTTGAAAACCAGCTTCGCCTTGGAACCGGACAGCTTCAGCACCTGCTCCGCCAATTCCAGCATGGTCATCTCATTCGGGTTGCCCATGTTTACCGGCCCGGTGAGCTCGGCAGGAGAATTCATCATCCGCACCAGGCCGTCGATCAGGTCGTCCACATAGCAGAAACTGCGCGTCTGCTGGCCGTTGCCGTAGATGGTGATGTCCTCGCCCTTCAGGGCCTGCACGATGAAGTTGCTGACCACCCGGCCATCATTAGGGTGCATGCGCGGCCCATAGGTATTGAAAATCCTGACCACCTTGATCTCCACCTGGTGTTGCCGGTGGTAATCGAAAAACAGGGTCTCGGCGCAGCGCTTGCCCTCGTCATAGCAGCTGCGGATGCCGATGGGATTGACGCGTCCCCAGTAATCCTCGGTCTGCGGATGGACTTCCGGGTCGCCGTATACCTCGGAGGTGGAGGCCTGCAGGATGCGCGCTTTCAGGCGCTTGGCCAGACCCAGCATATTGATCGCGCCATGCACATTGGTCTTGGTGGTCTGTACCGGGTCGAACTGGTAATGCACCGGGCTTGCCGGGCAGGCCAGATTGAAGATCTGGTCGACCTCGGCATAAAGCGGAAAAGTCACATCGTGGCGCATCACCTCGAAATAGGGATTGGCCATCAGCGGCGCGATATTGGCCTTGCTACCCGTGTAGAAATTGTCCACGCACAGCACATCCGCGCCATCCTTGAGCAGGCGTTCGCATAGATGCGAGCCGAGAAAGCCGGCGCCGCCGGTGACCAGAATTCTGTTCATTTTTCCCCACTAAATTTTTAGCTTGGTGCTGAACCCATCACTGTATCGGTGCGATAGTATATCGGGGCGATCACCGAATGTTAGCAATGCCCGCATTATCGGCATAATCACCAGACAAATTTTTTGCCCCGCAGGCAGCTACGGTAAAATCCAACAATTATTGCGCCCGTTTGGAACGTCGCCAGGCCCCTTAAACGCATCCTGAGGCATCCCAAACGGCACCCAACCAAGATGGAGCAGGCAATGTTCAAGTGGCTAGACGCAAGCGAAGCGAAAGAATTCGGTGAATCTCTTGCCGATTATTTTATTGCGCGTATCCCCCTAGATCCTGACTCCCGTAAAAACAAATCGGTGGAACGTCACAAGGAGGTCGTTGACAAGCTGTTGTTCCAGATACAGGTGTTCAGAGGCAAGCACCAGCTTAATTTTTACCAGAAAGCCAAACTGGCCAATACCTTCAAGTGGAAATTGCTCGATGCGAAATACGACCCCGAGTTCGTGGATTCCTTGACCAAGCTTATTACCGTCAAATTCTGAAGCGACAAACTCCGCTCCCATGCTTAACAGACTCAAAGCGTTTCTTTCCCGCCCGCAAGACGCAGCAAACAATCTGGATTCCGTCTTGGCCGGCAAGTCGAAGGACAAGCCGCCGACACCATTGACCGCCAGCCAGGCCCTGCAGGCAAACGGGGAAGTGTTGCTAGAGGCCAGCAAACTTGCCGAGGCGACTGAATGCTTCAGCGGGGTATTGGCCATCAATCCCGAGGATGTCGACGCCAACATCGGTCTCGGTCGAACATTCAGGGCTAAGGGGCTTTACCGGGAAGCAGAACGATGCCTGCGCCGTGCCATTGCGGCCGACCCGGAACATGGGGGAAGCAGGTATTTTCTTGGCGGCATTTTCCACGCACAAAACCGCTTGGGCGACGCCATTCAGGAATACCGGCATGCCATCTCGCTAAACCCAAAAATTGCCTTGGCGTACCGCGACCTGGGCATTGTCTACTATGAGCGCGGCAAAATGGCCGATGCGATGACGATCCTGAACGAAGGGATTGCCGTCAATCCGGGGGCAGGCGAATTGCATTTCTGCATCGGAAACTTTTACCTTGAGAGAAGCGATTTCAGGAATGCCTTGTCATCCTTCGAGTGCGCGGTTTTAGTGTCACCACGCAATGCGGCCTGGCTTCTCAATCGAGGCGTGGCATTGCAAATGCTTCAGGAATTTGAAGAGGCATTGCAATCTTACGAACAGGCCCTTCACATTGATCCCGATTACGCGGACGCGCACTCCAATCGCGGCAGCGTCCTGCTCATACTGAAGCGACACCAGGATGCGCTGGATAGCGTCGACCAGGCCATCAAACTGAAGCCGGACCACAGCGACGCGCATAAGTACCGCGGCTGGGCCCTGCGATTTCTGCAGCGATCCGAGGAGGCATTATCGAGTCTCGCTTTAGCACTCAAAATCAACCCCAAGAGCGCCGAAGCATTGCATATTCGCGCCCTGGCCCTGCATGATTTGCAGCGCCATCAGGAAGCTCTGCACTCCTTTGCCAAATATCTGCAGCTCAACCCCAACGATGCCGAAGGCCATCGCAATGAAGGCTTATGTCGTTTGCAGATGGGCGATTTTGCGAAAGGCTGGCCGAAATATGAATGGCGCCGCAAAACCGCAATTTTCAAGAACGAATTTCGGCGCCCGGATGAGAGCCCGCTTTGGCTGGGGGAGGAACCGCTAGCTGGCAAGACCCTCCTTTTACAAGCAGAACAAGGGCTGGGCGACACTATTCAATTCTGCCGGTATGTCGACCAGGCGGTGAATTTGGGCGCCACCGTGTTGCTCGAAGTGCAACCCCTGCTGAAGTCACTGCTTGCGCCGCTAAAAGGAGCAAGCCAGGTTTTTGTGCGTGGTGACGCCTGTCCTGCGCATGATTATCACTGCCAGCTGCTGAGTTTGCCTTTTGCCTTCAAAACCCAACTCAATAGCATTCCCGCCAATATTCCGTATCTGCAAAGTGATCCGGAGCGCATCAGACATTGGGGCATAAAGCTTGGTGCAAAAAACAAGCCGCGAGTGGGTATTGCATGGTCAGGGAATGCGGCCCACGAGAACGACCATAACCGTTCTATTCCACTTGCCAGTCTTGCAAAAATCATTTCCTCGAGAGCGCAATTTGTTTGCCTGCAAAAGGATCTGCGCACGTCTGATCAAGCGGCGATGTCCACGATGCGGGACGATATTACTTTCCTCGATGGAACAATAAATGATTTCTCGGATACTGCCGCGCTGATTGATCTGATGGACGTCGTTATTAGCGTCGATACTGCAGTTGCGCATCTAGCAGGGGCGCTCGGCAAGCCGCTGTGGCTACTATTACCCTTCAGATCGGATTTCCGCTGGCTACTCGAGCGCGGTGACAGTCCGTGGTATCCCACGGCAACACTTTTTCGACAGCGCAAGTCAAGCGATTGGGACAGTGTTCTCGATACCGTGTCCGCAACTCTCATGGAAGCTTTCGAAGGTAGTCGTGAATACCAGTCTAGCGGGACCGATAAGCTGTTATCTGGGCCAGCCAAGACATAAGTCACGCGCTTCCAACAGGGCAATGCATCGTCACCATGCCAGCCAAATTCTAGTATTTCTGAATCTACCGATATGCTCACGCGACTCAAGGCCCTGCTTTCCCGGTCACAGAATCCTGACGTCAGACTCGTCCCCAAGGCTGACAAGAATTACGACGCGATGGCGACCGCACCCGATGAGAGCTTCGCACTGCTTGCCAAGGCGGATTCCTGCTTTGTTGCCGGAGAACTTGACCA
Organism: Usitatibacteraceae bacterium; assembly: GCA_036394575.1. Classification (GTDB taxonomy): domain Bacteria; phylum Pseudomonadota; class Gammaproteobacteria; order Burkholderiales; family Usitatibacteraceae; genus UKL13-2. The sequence goes on from DASWEY010000016.1 coordinate 32,685, forward strand.
AGCTGCCGCCTGTTATCACCAGGTACTGTTGATAAACAAAGATGATGTCGCCGCAAACGTCGGCCTCGGCGGCGTATTGAAAGCGCTTGGCCGCCACACTGAGGCAGAGCGCTGCCTGCAGTACGCCATTTCCCTCGCAGCAGAAGTTGGCAAAACACATCACCTTCTTGGTTCAGTATTTCAAGAGCAGGGGAAACTCGATGATGCAATCCGCTACTACAAAAAATCGTTGGAACTTGATCCAAGTCTTGCCGTTGCCTATCGTGATCTGTGTTTTGCCTATTTTCAACGCGGCCAGATTGCATATTCAAAACAAACCATCAGCAAAGGAATTGCCTTATATCCGAACTTTGCAGATTTGCATTACTACCGAGGAAATCTTTATAGCGAAGAAGGAGACGCCGCGAGCGCGTTGGCGTGTTACGAGCATGCCTTGTCAATTTCTCCGGATGTAGCTGCTTGGCATTTCAATCGAGGAGTCGCATTACAAGATCTCAAGCGACACGAAGAAGCATTAGCTAGCTATGGGCAGGCAATTCGCCTTCAGCCTGACTACGCAGATGCTTACAACAACAGTGGCAGTGCCCTATTTAACCTTAAACGATACGAAGACGCATTGATAAGCTTTGTGCGGGCGATTCAGCTACGGCCCGATTTCGTCAGTGCGCTCAACAATCACGGATATACCCTCAAAGCGCTCGGGCGGCCTGAGGCAGCACTGCTTAGTTATGGCAAGGCGCTTCAACTTCAGCCTGACAATACCGACGCTCTCAACAATCGCGGTATTGCACTGCAGGAACTCCATCGCCATGAGGAAGCGCTGATGAGTTATGGCCGCGCATCGGAGATCAAACCCAACTTCGACCAAGCATATTTCAATGAGAGTTTATGTCGACTCCAATTGGGCGACTTTATTTCCGGTTGGCAGAAATATGAATGGCGCGAACGCGACCCTTACTTAATTGAATTTAAACTCAAGAACAAGCAGCCGCTATGGTTAGGCAAGGAACCATTGCTGGGCAAGACCATTTTGCTGCAATCTGAACAGGGCTTGGGTGACACCATCCAGTTTTGTCGATACGCCAAATACGTGGCAGCAATGGGAGCCACCGTGCTCCTCGAAGTGCAAGCCCCCCTTAAATCAATTCTTGGCGATCTGGGAGGCGTTACGCAGCTATTGGCGCGCGGCGAAACTGTTCCCAAATTCGACTATCACTGCCCGTTGCTCAGTCTGCCGCTTGCACTGCATACTCGCCTTGACACCATTCCTGCCGATGTCCCATACCTGCGTAGCGACCCTGAGAGGGTCCGGCAGTGGGCGGCAAGGCTCGGACATAAAACGCGGCCTCGGGTTGGCCTGGTTTGGTCCGGTCGCATTGACCACGAGAACGATCGCAATCGTTCAATACCGCTTGGCAAATTCTCCGCCATTACTTCTGACCGAGCGCAATTTGTGTCGCTGCAAAAGGAGTTCCGTGCGGCGGACAAGGCCGTTTTGGAGAAGCACGGAGGAATCGAGGAATTCAGCACATCTTTGCTGGATTTTGCCGATACGGCAGCGCTTGTGGACTTGATGGATATCGTGGTTACGGTCGATACTTCTGTCGCTCATCTGGCAGGTGCTCTGGGCAAACCGACGTGGTTGTTACTTCCCTTTAATCCTGACTTCCGTTGGCTGCTTGGTCGTGATGACAGCCCCTGGTACCCCTCTGCGAAACTGTTTCGCCAACCCCGGTTGGGCGATTGGGACAGCGTACTTGATGCCGTCGGCAAGGCGTTGCGCGTAGCGTTTATGGGACAGGCAGAATACAACTTGACTAATACCGCGCCACAGGCGGAACCGGCCAAGTTGACGCAAGATGAAGACGCATACACATCTCCCCTAAAAAGGGGGGATGAATATCTGAAGTCCGGGGAATATGAGGCCGCCGTCGCAAACTATCGCGCGGCCCTTGCAATCAATGCCAATGATGCAACTGCCTACATCGGTCTCGGGCGCGTTGCAATTGAACAAGGCGATCATGAAGACGCAGTGCGTTTTATAAACAATGCACTCTCAGCCAATCCGCCAAACGCCAATGCGCATTATCTGCTTGGCACGGTATTTCACGCGCAGCTCAAGCTCGATGAGGCCATCAAACAATTCGAGAAAGCGCTGAGTTTGCAACCGGACTTTGCGCCTGTTTATGGCGCACTCTGCTACGCCTATTTCCAGAGCGGCCAGCGGGACAAGGCCAAAGAAATCCTGGCCCAAGGTATTGCCTTACACCCCGAATTTGCCGATCTATATTTTTTTAGAGGCAATCTGTATGTAGAGGATGGGGACCACGCAAATGCGGTGCCTTGCTATCAACGGGCTGTTTCGATCGCGTCGGATATTGCTACTTGGCATTTCAATCTTGGCTTTGCATTGCAGTCTATCAATCAGCACAAAGAAGCGCTGCTTAGTTATGACCGCGTGATCGAGCTTCAGCCCGATTATCCTAACGTCCATAACAATCGCGCCAGCGCGTTTCTCTTCCTCAATCGCCATGAAGACGCCCTGTCCAGTTTGAACGAGGCCCTTAAATTCGCTCCGGATTCCGCCGATGCATTAAACAATCGCGGTTTCGCGCTGATTAACTTGAAGCGCCCGGAAGAAGCACTTGCGAGCATTGATTTGGCCCTTGTGCATAGACCCGATTACGCCGAGGCACACAACAACCGCGGCTTGGTCCTGCACGAAACCGGCCGATACGAAGACGCATTGATAAGCTTTGAGCGGGCGATTCAGCTAAAGCCCGATTATGGCCAAGCACGTTTCAACGAGAGCCTGGGTTTGCTATTGACTGGCAATTTCGCGGCGGGCTGGCAGAAATATGAATCGCGCGACCATGAATGGCGCGAGCGTGACCCTTACTTAATTGAATTCAGGGTCAAGAGCAAACAGCCCCTCTGGTTGGGTAAAGAATCGTTGCTGGGCAAGACCATTTTGCTGCAATCCGAACAGGGCCTGGGTGACACCGTCCAGTTTTGTCGATACGCCAAACGCGTGGCGGCAATGGGGGCCACCGTACTCCTGGAAGTGCAACCAGCCCTTAAATCAATACTCGGCGATCTGGAGGGTGTCACGCAGCTATTGGCACGGGGGGAGCCTATCCCCAGGTTTGACTATCACTGTCCCTTGCTCAGCCTGCCGCTTGCTCTTCGTACTCGTCTTGACACCATACCTGCCGGTGCCCCCTACCTGCATAGCGACCCCGAACGGATCAGGCAATGGGCGGTAAAACTGGGACACAAAACACGGCCCCGGGTCGGCTTGGTTTGGTCCGGAAACCAGGATCACAAGAATGATCGTAACCGCTCCATTCCGCTAGCGAGCTTCAACAGGATCGTGTCAGACCGGGCACAATTTGTATGCCTGCAAGTAGAAGTTCGCCAATCAGACAAGGTGGCACTGGATGCACGCGGCGACATACTTTTTGTCGGCAACGCCATAAAGGATTTTGCCGACACAGCGGCACTTATTGAACTGATGGATATCGTGGTTACGGTCGATACTTCTGTCGCCCATCTGGCAGGCGCTCTGGGCAAGCCAACATGGCTACTAATCCCCTTCACACCCGATTTCCGATGGATGCTATATCGTAGCGACAGCCCCTGGTATCCCACGGTAAAACTCTTTCGCCAACCCCAGTTTGCCGACTGGGACAGCGTGCTCGAGACTGTTGCAAATGAGTTGAAGGTCCTTGCTTGAAGTTGGCTAATTTTATTATCAAGCTACTTTGGACACAAACAATAACCATACGCAGCCGTGCTTAATACAAGGGAAATTTTCAGGCCTTGGCTTTCTGCCTGAGAGTAGTAATGGATAGGAGATTGCACCGTTGTAGCAGGTGGCTGGAGCCGCACAGCTAGAGGTCACTGCTGAAAAACCAGAGCAAAACAAAGACGAAAAAAAGGGGCCGAAGCCCCTTTTTCAAAAAAACGTTTACAGCAAATTAAGTTCCGTAACCGGTTTTGGATTTGCCGCAGTTCGTACCTGTAACGGCGTAACCCCAGTTAATGGTTGAAGCAGCTACCGTACCGGTGAGCGTTACGGTACAAGCACCCATAGCGGTGCTACCAGTACCGATGAAAACTGCCGTACCGCCACTACCGCCGGTACCAGGCGTGAACGTGCCACGGGTAATAGTAATCCCTACAGGGCTCATCAGGATTTGTGCGGCTGTCGGCATGGTCGTACTGATCTGCACATCGGTCGAGCAGTTCGTTGGGTCACCAGCGTTTTCCTGAATACACAGGGCGGTGGCTGTCTTCGTCGACGCCAACGTGCCATCCAAGTCTTTCCACTTGGCGCGGGTCACATAATCCTGATACTGCGGAATGGCAATAGCGGCCAGAATACCGATAATCGCAACCACGATCATCAGTTCGATAAGCGTAAAGCCTTGTTGAATACGTTTCATTAGAGTTCCCTTTTCACTAGTTAATAATGAAGTACAAACACATCGCGATGTGTCTGGATCAATATGAGCATTTGCCGTGCCAGTATTTGGCTCATCGCGGACGTTCACGGCGGCATATTGCTTGATCCATAGCACATATGTTAATATATATATAATATTCAATGACTTAAAAATATCTTCCGGGATTTAAGTCATGAGATTTGCGAGGCATCACAAAAGTGATCTCAAAGTAATAAGACCCTCCTCTCAAATTTCATAACCGGGTGTGGCCGATTTGTCTCTGCGGGCCCAGCATCCACATGCCATTTCCCGCAATAACTGACAATAATTGTCAGCTCACACCAAGGCCACACCTGATCGGCCACGGTTGCTAGCCGCCATATCCAGGAATCTCGCTGTCATCCACCTGATCGATTTGCGCAGGATCCAGAAACTGCTGCGCATACCTGAGATAGACCTTTTCCCGCACAAAGGTATCGAACAAATCGGGGTCGATATGGCCGTTCAGCTTCAATTTGCCGAGTATGGCCAGTGATTCGCTCAGTGTCTTGCCGACCTTGTAAGGGCGATCCTTGGCGGTAAGGGCCTCGAAGATATCGGCAATGCCCATGGTGCGCGCCTGCACACTCATCTGCTCGCGCGTAAGTCCACGCGGATATCCCTTGCCGTCCATGCGCTCATGGTGGCCGCCGGCGTATTCCGGGACGTTCTTGAGATGCTTCGGCCAAGGCAGGGCTTCCAGCATCTTGATGGTGGCATCGATATGGTGGTTGATGATTTCGCGTTCCGGCTGCGTGAGGGTGCCGTAGGGGATATTGAGATTGTCTTTTTCTTCCTTTGACAGGAAAGCGGTTATTTCACCCAGCTCATTGCGAAATGGATAGCTGGCGATACGGTTGACCCGCGCCTGGTCCTCGGCGCTCATGCGCTCGCCGCCGATATTCATGCGCCGCAGGAATTCGCGGTCGTCGTCAAGTTGCCTGACACGCGATTCGAAGTCCGATTTGGCCCGCTGTGCCGAGGCTTCATCGCCCATGTCCCGGGCCGCTGTTTTTGCGCGCAGCATCTCCAGTTCCGCATCGCGCTTGAGGATCTCGAAGCGCTGCGAAATGAAACCGATACGGTCAAATATGGTTTCGAGCTTGGTGGCCTTGTCGACCACATGAACCGGCGTGGTGATCTTGCCGCAATCATGCAACAGGCCGGCAATTTTCAGTTCATAGCGGTCCTTGTCGCTCATGCGGAAATCCGCCAGCGGTCCCGTCGTTTCTTTGGCAGCGGCTTCCGCCAGCATCATCGTCAGGGTGGGCACACGCTTGCAATGCCCGCCGGTGTAGGGGGATTTTTCGTCGATGGCGGTATTGATCAGTTCGATCAGCGATTCAAACAGCGCTTCGAGCTGCGTGATCAGCATGCGATTGGTCAGCGCGATGGCCGCTTGCGAAGCCAGTGACTCGGCGAGGCGCTGATCCTCGACGGTAAACGGCACCACCTTGCCGTCGCCATCCAGCGCATTCAGCAACTGCAGCACGCCGATGATTTCGCCCTCGTGATTCTGCATGGGAATGGTCAGAAACGAGGTCGAGCGATAGCCGGTTTTCTTGTCGAAGTTACGCGTGCCGGAAAAATCAAAGCCATCCGCGATATACGCGTCCGCGATGTTTACGCTCTCGGCATGCAGCGCGGCATAGGCCGCGATCATCGAGTTGTTGGCGGATCCGTCGGCCTGGTGCAGCGGAATGGGGTAGAAGGGAACAGGCGTTCCGCTGGTGCCGCCCATTTTGATGCCAAGACTGTCGTTGAGCACGATCTCGAACTTGAGCTTGTCGTCAAGCAGGCGGTACAATGTGCCGCCATCGGCATTGGTGATGTTTTTCGCGGCGCCCAGAATCGTTTCCAGCAGCCGGTTGATGTCGCGTTCCTTCGACAGGGCCACACCGACCTGGTTGAGATACTCGAGCGAAGTGAATAAGCGTTCCTGTGGCGCGCTGCCTTGCAGCGCGACAAACCGGCGGCTGATCGCAGTGGCGTCGGCGGGCGCGGTCATTTAATCGCGACAGCCCTCACCTGTTTCATATCGGTTACGCCCATCATCACTTTCTCCATGCCATCCATCTTCAGCGTGGTCATGCCCTCCTCCACGCTTTTGACGAAAATATCGGCAACGCGCGCTTTTTCCTGCACCTGCTTTTTGACCGCCTCGCTGGCCACCATCAGCTCATGCAGGCCGACGCGGCCCTTGTAACCGCTACCGCCGCAGACATCACAGCCTTTGGCGCGGAAGAAGGTAAGCTTGCCATCCTTGCCATACTCCTTCAGCCAATAATCGTAGAGCTTCTTGGCCTCGCCCTGCGGGTCTTTCTTCCAGGGTTCGGTTTGGCGCAAGTCCGCGGTGTACTCGTTCATGAACTGCTTGAGCTCCTCGGCGTCGGGCGTATAGGGCTCCTTGCATTTGCACAGACGTTTGGCCAGGCGCTGCGCCAGGATGCCGATCAGCGCGTCGGCGAAGTTGAACGGGTCCATACCCATATCGAGCAGCCGCGTGATCGCCTCGGGCGCCGAATTGGTGTGCAGCGTGGCGAACACCAGATGGCCGGTCAAGGATGCTTCGATACCGATGTGTGTGGTTTCGGCATCGCGCATCTCGCCGACCATGATGATGTCCGGGTCGGCGCGCAGGAAGGCTTTCATCACCGCCGGGAAATCGATCACCTTGCGATTGACCTGCACCTGACGCAAACCCTTCTGCGTGATCTCCACCGGGTCTTCGGCAGTCCAGATCTTGGTGTCGGGCGTATTGAGGGAACCCAGCACCGAGTGCAGGGTGGTGGTCTTGCCGGAGCCGGTCGGACCGCAGACGAAGAACAGGCCGTAGGGCTTCGACACCGCCTTGACCAGGTTTTCCTTGTTCTTGCTGGTGAGCCCCAGCTTGTCCAGCGGGATCGGCTCGCCGGCGGCGAGAATACGCATCACCACGTCTTCCACGCCACCAGCGGTGGGAATAGTGGCGACACGCAATTCGATATCGAGCGGGCCGTACTTCTTGAACATGATCTTGCCGTCCTGCGGCTTGCGCTTCTCCGAAATATCAAGGTCGCACATGATCTTCAGACGCGCCGTCAGGGCATTGCGGTAGCTTGAAGGCACCTCGATATAATTGGAAAGGGTGCCGTCCTTGCGAAAGCGCACGCCGGTCTTGCCCTTGCCGGGCAGCGGTTCGATGTGAATATCGGATGCACCCTGGTTATAGGCATCGACAATGATCTTGTTCACCAGTTTGACGAGCTCATTGTCCGCCGCGGCCGATACTTCATCCGGGCCGATCTCTCCGGCCTCGGCATCGTCGTCCATCGTCGACAACAGATCGCCGATATCCTCCGATGTCATGCCGTCTGCGCCGAAGAACTGGTTCAAGGTGAGCGTGAAATCGCGTCCGGTACAGACCTTGTAGACCGGCTTCAGCTTGGGAAAAATATTCTCCACCACGCGCGAACTCTTTACATGTTCGGGGTCGGTGGTCATCACCAGCAGACCCGCCTTGCTGTCTTCGATGGGCAGCCAGTTGGAAGACTCCGCGTAGTCTTTCTTCAGGTTCTTGAGCAAATCGATGGGCTTGATGCGATCCGCCTTGAAAGGCTCGTACTCGACACCGAAAAACTTGCCCAGGGCGCCGCCGATCGAGGCCGGCTTGACCTGGAATTCATCGATCAGGATATCCTCGACATTCTTGTTCTTGCGCCGTGCCGTGCGCGTTGCCAGTTCGAGTTCACCCTCGGAAATGACGTTATCGACCACCAGGTATTCGAACTTGGACTTGACCTGCCCGGGAATCTGCTGCCTGACGCGGAAGGCGATCGCCAGCGTCTTGGCGAGCTCGTTCATGCCCTCCTCAGAGAGCTGCGGGAACGGTGTGCCCGGCAAATGATTGATCACCTGGATGACGCCGAGCAGATCGTTGCCGCTGTCGCCGCCAAGGATGGAAGCGACCATCATCTGCTTGGTGCGATAGCCGGTACGCTGGTCGACCGCCTTCAGGAATGCGAGGTTGGGCGAATAACTTTTGAGCTCGGCGTCGTCGTAGACATCCTTGATGTTCATGAACCGCTTGTTGAGCGCGCAGCAGCCGGCGATCGAATTTTCCGAGATCGGCAGCTTGATGTCCTTGAACGAATTCAGGCCGGACTTGACCTTGGAGACGATCGATTGCGCGTCCTCTGACAAGGTGTAGATGGTCAGACGGTCGGCATCGAACAACTGGCAAATATCGCGGGTCACGTCGAGCATGATCTCGTCGATATTGGCCGTCGAGTGGATGCGGTTCATCACCGCCTGCAGTTTTTTGGAAAACGCCAGCTTCGATGATATGTCCGCCACATTGGCGGCCCCGCCCGTCTTGGGTTCCAGTACTGCACTCATAGCTCGCTCACCTCGTTACCCTTGCGGATTGCTTCCCATTCCAGACAAGCCCAGCCTCAGTTGCTATAGCTGAAACTCGTGGCCGTTTTCCAGCATGCGCGGTTTCCACTTCGCCGCCTCTTTTTCAATTTCACTCATCGTCAGCTGCACCTCACCCGGCTTCAGATGAGTCACGAATACTTCGACGGGCCGCTTGAGTTTGGACAACTCGCTGGCCAGCATGCTGGGACACAAATGCTTGGACGCCACCGCAATGCTGCGCTCCTTGTTCGAGAATGCAGTCTCGACCACCAGGTATTTCAGATTGGCGGTGGCGTTCGCGACCTCCCACAGCGCATCGTTGACGGTGGTATCTCCGCTGAACAGAAAACTCGCCTTGCCGCTATCGACCAGATAGCCAACGGCGGGAACCACATGATTGGCCGGCACCGCGGTGAACTTGCGCCCCCCCAGATCGACCGTGCTGCCCACCGTCAGCTCGCTGTAAACCATGAACGGCTTGTCACTATCCGGAATCTGCGAAAAATCCGGCCAGATTTTCCAATTGAAAAGATGGTCTTTCAACACCTGCAGTGTGGCTGCAGTGGAGTGCACGGTCACCGGCTTGTCGCGCATCCAGCACACAGTGTCCACCATGAAGGGAATGCTGGTGACGTGATCGAGGTGGGCGTGGGTGATAAAGATGTGGTCGATTTTCGCCAACTGCTCGATCGACAGATCGCCCACACCGGTACCTGCGTCAATGAGTATATCGTCATCGACCAGCATCGATGTAGTGCGCAGATCCCCCCCGATCCCACCACTGCACCCCAGAACTTTGATTCGCATTTAGGCCTCGTGCGCTTGCGGATAGCAGACTCTTGGCTTTTGCTGATCGTTGACCGCGACATGCATGCGGATGACGACGCAATCTTGATGACAGCCTTGATATTACAGCGATTATGCGGGTTCGGCTTGCCAAAAGCTGTGTTCAACCGCACAGCATGGTCGGCACATGTTGGCGTTTCGCGCTTACGATATGTCTACTCGACGGCGGATTGCCGTTCCATAACGACAGCGGCGCACCACGCTTATACGTCAGTGCGCCGCGCATCGCATTCATGCGTACAGGCCGTTCTACGGCTTGAAGAAAAATTCCATTTTCACGCCGGCAATCTCGATCAGGTCATGATCGGTCAGCTGCAGCGCCTGGCCGCCCATCGCGGTGCCATTGATAGTCGGGAAATTTGCGCCCTCGACATGGGTGATGAAGAATCCATTGGGGCGGCGCGTGATGACGGCGACCTGAACGCCGGGCTTGCCGATCGTGGTGAGATTCTTGGTCAGATCGAGGGTGCGCCCGGCAGCCGCGCCGGACAGTACCTGAATGGCGGCTTCTCGCGCGGTCGGCGAAGCCGCAGCGGGCGTCGATGCAGCGGCGGCGGCAGGTGCTGTCGTCGTCGTTGCAGCAGGCGCCGCCGTTGCTGCAGGCGTAGCGACTGGCGCAGGTGCCGTTGCAGGTGTGGTGAGCGGTTTCAGATTGGTCTGCGTATCCGATGAAGGCTTGGCCGCCTCGGCCGCCACCGACGGCGGCTTGCGGATAATCATCGTTCGTTCGAAATCCTGCGCGCTGGCCTGCGCCGGCGCGTCGTTGAAATACTTCAACTTGTGCTTGCCGATTTCGATCACATCGTTGTTCTGCAGAAAATGTTTCTTGATGGGTTTGCCGTTGACCAGCGTCCCATTGGTCGAGTTCAGATCCTCGATGAACGAATCGTTCAGGATGGTGATGATCGCCGCGTGCTCGCCGGACACGGCGAGGTTGTCCACCTGGATATCGTTATGCGGCTTGCGGCCGAGCGTGGTTCGCTCTTTGTTGAGCGAAATCTCTTTCAGCACCGTGCCATCGACACTCAAGATCAGTTTTGCCATGGTCTTAACCCTAAGAAATTACTTTCAGATGCGATGGTATCGCCGCACCGTGCGGATGCGGCATACCGTTAAGCCGTTATTTTACGACTGCCCGTCCTTGAAGCTATGCAAACCATGACTTTATCCGCGCCCAGAAGCCGCGTTCAACCGCAAAGTCCGACACAACCCTGATCAGCATGACGGAAATATTGTCCCGTCCGCCCGCATCATTTGCCGCCTGCACCAGCTGCTGCGCCGTCAGGTCGAGGTTGGAGCGCAGCGCAATCAGCGTCATCTGGATCTCCTCGTCCTCGATCATATCGTTCAGGCCATCGGAGCAAAGAAGATAAATATCGTCCTCGAGCACCTCATAGCTGTGAATTTCCGCCTCGACCTCGGGATCGATACCCAACGCACGGGTGACCAGGTTCTTGTTGTGCGATTGGCGCGCATCTTCCCTGCTGATCAGACCGGAATCGATCTGCTCCTGCAGCAGCGAGTGATCGCGCGTCACCTGCTCCAGCACATCGTCGCGCATCCGGTACAGGCGCGAATCGCCGATATGACCGACCGTCAGGAAATTGTCGTAAAAAATGCAAGCCACCAGCGTGGTGCCCATGCCTGCGCATTGGGGGTCTCTTTGCGCCGCCTCGAAAATGGCGGTATTCGCCTGCGTAACCTGTTGCTGCAGCAATTGTTGCGACAATGCCGAAGCCTGCTCGCGATCCAAACTCTTTAGCGCATCCTTGGTCCACACTTCGGCCAAGCCGGTTGCAATCAGCGAAGTCGCCATGCCGCTGGCCACCTCGCCGGCGTTGTAGCCGCCCATGCCGTCCGCAAGTACCACCACGCCGATAGCCGGCCTGGATTCCACGCAGTCTTCATTGTGCCCACGGACTTTGCCGGGGTCAGTCATGCTTATGATTTGCAGGGCATCAGTAATCGCCACGTTGCCTCCCGCAACACTGTCTCATTCTGCTTTTGCTATTGCACAACTATCCCGATCACGTCTTAAGGTCACGTTCGTGGGTTAGCGCCTGTTTTGGTCTTCTGCTACCGCTATGCCTGTCCATGCTGAACATAGCATTAAATGCTCGCATTTATAATAGCTTAAAAACTCTTTTTAATAAACCTTTCCGGAACGACATCAATGTCATTGATTTTTAAATGGAAATTGAAAAATTAGACTTGCCGCCGCCAATCCCCGCGAAACCCGAATGCCATCGCCGCAGAGTTTTACCCGCGATCGCATTCAAGCTGCCGAATTCGACACATTGCCACGCAAATGGCAAAAGTACTTTTCCCCGGCGCCAAGTAGCATGATTGATGGGAATGCGGTCTAATACCGGAGACATAAAATACGACAAAAATCAGAGGAGAAGTATATGGATCGTCCCGTCTTTCTCGAAAACGACATTGACGCGCAGGAGACCCGGGAATGGCTGGATGCGCTGGAAGGCGTGCTCGATGCCGAAGGCCCGGCGCGTGCGCACTATCTGCTCGAATCGCTGGTCGACAAGGCCCGCCGTTCCGGCGCCAATCTGCCTTATTCCGCGAATACCGCCTATATCAACACCATCCCGCCGCACGCGGAAGACCTGCTGCCTGGCGACCAGGAGATGGAGCATCGCATCCGCGCCATCATCCGCTGGAATGCGGTCGCCATGGTGCTGCGCGCCAACCGCGAATCCTCCGAACTCGGCGGACACATCGCCAGCTTCCAGTCGGCGGCGACACTGTACGACGTCGGCTTCGACCACTTCTGGAACGCACCGTCGAAAACGCATGGCGGCGACATGATTTTCATCCAGGGCCATTCAGCGCCCGGTGTTTATGCCCGTGCTTTCCTGGAAGGACGGATCAGCGAAGAGCAACTGGAAAATTTCCGCCAGGAAGTCGACGGCAAGGGCATTTCCAGCTATCCGCATCCTTGGCTGATGCCCGATTTCTGGCAGTTCCCCACGGTGTCGATGGGCCTGGGCCCGATCCAGGCGATCTACCAGGCGCGCTTCATGAAATACCTCAACGATCGCGGTATTCTCAATACCGAGGGCCGCAAGGTCTGGGCGTTCATGGGCGACGGCGAGATGGACGAGCCGGAATCGCTGGGCGCCATCGCCCTGGCCGCGCGCGAAGGTCTCGACAACCTGATCTTCGTCGTCAACTGCAATCTGCAGCGTCTCGACGGTCCCGTTCGCGGCAACGGCAAGATCATCCAGGAACTGGAAGCCGATTTCCGCGGCGCCGGCTGGAATGTGCTCAAGGTCATCTGGGGCCGCTACTGGGATCCGCTGCTGGCCAAGGATACCGACGGCTTGCTGTCGAAGCGCATGATGGAAGCCGTCGACGGCGAATATCAGAATTACAAGGCCCGCGACGGCGCCTATGTGCGCAAGAATTTCTTCGGCAAATATCCCGAGCTCGAAAAAATGGTGTCGACGATGTCGGACGACGACATCTGGCGTCTCAATCGCGGCGGCCACGACCCCTACAAGGTTTATGCAGCCTACTCGGCCGCCGTGAAACACAAGGGCCAGCCGACTGTGATCCTGGCCAAGACCATCAAGGGTTACGGCATGGGCAAGGCCGGCGAGGGACTGAACCCCACCCACCAGCAAAAGAAGATGGATGTGGCGTCGCTCAAGGCCTTCCGCGATCGTTTCAGCATTCCCGTCTCGGACGACGTCATCGCCGACGTACCGTTCTACAAGCCGCCGGAAAATTCGCCGGAGGTCCAGTACCTCAAGGCCGCGCGCGACAAGCTGGGCGGTTCGCTGCCGGTGCGCTTCCACAATATTCCCGCGCTCAAGGTGCCGGACCTTGCAATCTTCGAACCGCTGCTGAAATCTAGCGAAGAACGCGAAATTTCCACCACCATGGCCTTTGTGCGCGCCTTCACCGCCCTCACCCGCGACAAGGAACTGGGTCCGCGCCTAGTGCCGATCGTCGCCGATGAATCGCGCACCTTCGGCATGGAGGGCCTGTTCCGCCAGTTGGGCATCTACTCGCACGTCGGCCAGTTGTACGAGCCGGTCGACTCGGGCGAACTGATGTTCTACAAGGAAGACAAGGCCGGGCAGATTCTGCAGGAAGGCATCAACGAAGCGGGCGCGTTCTGCTCGTGGATGGCGGCCGGCACCAGCTATGCCAATCATGGCCAGCACATGATTCCCTTCTTCATTTTCTATTCCATGTTCGGCTTCCAACGCATCGGCGATCTGGCCTGGGCGGCGGGCGACATGCAGGCGCGCGGCTTCCTGCTGGGCGGCACCTCGGGGCGCACCACGCTCAACGGCGAAGGCCTGCAGCATGAAGACGGCCACTCGCACCTGATGTCCGCCACCATCCCCAACTGCATTTCCTACGACCCGACCTTCAGCTATGAAGTCGCGGTGATCATGCACGACGGTTTGAAGCGCATGTACGAGAAGATGGAACCGATCTACTACTACATCACGGTGATGAACGAGAACTACACCCACCCGGCGATGCCCAAGGGCGCCGAGGCGGACATTCTCAAGGGCATGTACCTGTTCCGCGAATCGAAGGAGGCGAAAAAGCCGCGCGTGCAGCTGATGGGTTCCGGCACCATTTTCCGCGAGGTCATCGCCGCCGCCGAATTGCTCGAACTCGACTGGGGCGTGGTCGCCGATATCTGGAGCTGTCCTTCGTTCAACGAGTTGCGCCGCGACGGCATGGCCGCCGAGCGCTGGAACCTCCTGCACCCGGAAGCGACCGCCAAGGCGCCGCATGTCACGAAAATGCTCAAGGGCCGCAAGGGACCGGCAATCGCTGCCACCGACTATATGCGCAGTTTCGCCGACCAGGTGCGCCCGTACATCAACGACCGCAAATACGTCGTGCTGGGCACCGACGGCTTCGGCCGCTCGGACACGCGCAAGCAACTTCGCAAGTTCTTCGAAGTCAACCGCTACTACGTGGTGATTGCGGCATTGAAAGCCGCCGCCGACGAAGGCCTGGTGCCGCTGAAAACGGTGTCGGAAGCGATCAAGAAATACGCGATCGATCCCGAGAAACCGGCACCCTGGACCGTTTAATCCCGCTCGCGATAAACATACCGAACAATACGTATTTAACAAAAAAAAACAGGAGGATTTGCGTGGCAAATCTCGTTGAAGTAAAGGTCCCCGATATCGGCGACTTCGCAGACATACCCGTCATCGAAATTCTGGTGAAGGTGGGCGACACCATCAAGAAGGAAGATTCCCTGGTCTCGCTGGAAAGCGACAAGGCCACGATGGAAGTGCCATCTTCGCAGAGCGGCGTGGTCAAGGAAATCAAGGTCAAGATCGGCGACAAGGTGTCGATGGGCACGGTGGTCGCGATTGTTGAGGAAGCTGCTGCCGCCGCTGCGCCCGCCGCACCGGCGGCGCAAGCCGAAGCGCCCAAGGCGGCTGCACCGACTGCATCGCTGCCAGCCGCTACGCCGGCCGCTGTCGTCGCCCCTGTTGTCATCCCTGCTGCCCCCGCGCCGGCAGTGCCGGCGGCAAAGCACGCCGGCGGTGATGGCGTGGTCCCGGCGCATGTTCACGCCAGCCCGTCCATCCGTAAACTGGCGCGCGAATTCGGCGTCGATCTCGGCAAGGTCAAGGGTAGCGGCGCCAAGGGCCGCATCACCGAGGAAGACGTCAAGGGCTTCGTCAAGGCCGAACTCGCCAAACCGGCCGGCGTCGCCGGCGGCGGCGCGTTTGCGATGCCGCAGATGCCTTTCGTCGATTTCACCAAGTTCGGCGAGATCGAGGCGCGTCCCCTGTCGCGCATCAAGAAATTGTCGGGCACCAATCTGCATCGCAACTGGATCACGATCCCGCATGTGACCCAGCAGGACGAAGCCGACATCACCGAGGCCGAAGCCTTCCGCGTCAGCACCAATGAAGAAATCGCCAAGAGCGGCGTCAAACTCACGATGCTGGCCTTCCTGATCAAGGCCAGCGTGGCCGCGCTGAAGAAATTCCCCGAGTTCAATGCCTCGCTGGAACCGGGCGGCGAAAACCTGGTGCTGAAAAAATATTTCAACATCGGTTTCGCGGCCGATACGCCGAACGGCCTGGTGGTGCCGGTGATCAAGAACGCCGATCGCAAATCGATCATCGAGATCGCCAAGGAAATGAGCGAACTCGCCGCCAAGGCGCGCGAAGGCAAGCTGTCGCCGACCGAAATGCAGGGCGGCTGCTTCTCAATCTCCTCGCTGGGCGGCATCGGCGGCACTTTCTTCACGCCGATCATCAATGCGCCCGAAGTCGCGATCCTCGGCGTTTCCCGCTCGGCGATGAAGCCGGTGTGGAACGGCAAGGAATTCGTGCCGCGCCTGATCCTGCCGATGTCGCTGTCCTATGACCATCGCGTCGTCGACGGCGCCGCCGGCGCGCGCTTCTCCACCTATCTGGCGAGTCTCATGTCCGATATCCGCAAGCTGGTTCTGTAAGGGTAGCGACATGGCAAATCTCATCGACGTCAAGGTTCCCGATATCGGCGATTTCGCCGATATTCCCGTCATCGAAATCCTGGTCAAGGCCGGCGATACCATCAAGAAGGAAGACTCCCTGGTCTCGCTGGAGAGCGACAAAGCAACCATGGAAGTACCCTCCACCCACGCCGGCGTGGTGACTGAAATCAAGGTCAGGGTCGGCGACAAGGTCTCCATGGGCAGCGTGATCCTGACGGTGGAAGCGGCTGATTCCGCTGCGGCGACGCCGGCCAAAGCCGCGACGCCCGCACCAGCGCCAGCCGGCGCCCCCGTCGCGGCCCCCAAGACAGCCAGCCCTGCCCCGCTGGCAGGCTCGTACAAAGGCAAGGCCGACATCGAATGCGAAATGGTCGTGCTCGGCGCGGGCCCCGGCGGCTACTCGGCCGCGTTCCGCGCCGCCGATCTCGGCATGAAAACCGTGATCATCGAGCGCTATGCGCAACTCGGCGGCGTGTGCCTGAACGTCGGCTGCATTCCGTCCAAGGCGCTATTGCATGTGGCCGCGGTAGCCGACGAGACCAGCGCGCTGGCCGAGCACGGCATCAGTTTCGGCAAGCCGGTGATCGACCTGGACAAATTGCGCGCATGGAAAGACAAGGTCGTCGGCAAGCTCACCGGCGGTCTGAGCAGCATGGCGAAAATGCGCAAGGTCGAAGTGGTGCGCGGCGTGGGGCAATTCCTGGACGCCAACCATATCGAGGTCGAGCTCACCACCGGCAGCGGCCAGGAGAAGTCCGGTGAGAAAAAAGTGGTGCGCTTTGCCAAGTGCATCATCGCCGCCGGCTCCCAGGTCGTGCGTCTGCCCTTTGTGCCGGACGACCCGCGCATCATCGATTCCACCGGCGCGCTGGCGCTGAAAGAAATCCCGAAAAAAATGCTGGTGATCGGCGGCGGCATCATCGGTCTTGAAATGGGCACCGTTTATTCCACCCTGGGCGCGCGTCTCGACGTGGTTGAAATGCTGGACGGCCTGATGCAGGGCGCCGACCGCGATCTCGTCAAGGTGTGGCTGAAGATGAACGAGAAGCGCTTCGACAACATCATGCTCAAGACCAGGACGGTCGCGGTGGAAGCGAAGAAGGACGGCATCTACGTCAAATTCGAGGGCGCCGGGGACAACAACAGCGCACCGAAAGAAGCGCAACGCTACGATATGGTGCTGATGAGCGTGGGCCGCGCGCCGAACGGCAAAAAGATCGGCGCCGACAAGGCCGGGGTTGCAGTGACGGATCGCGGCTTCATCGAGGTCGACAAGCAGATGCGCACCAATGTGCCCAATATTCACGCCATCGGCGATATCGTCGGCCAGCCGATGCTGGCGCACAAGGCCGTGCATGAAGGCCATGTGGCCGCCGAAGCCGCCGCAGGACAGAAATCGTTCTTCGATGCGCGCGTGATTCCGAGCGTGGCCTATACCGATCCGGAAGTCGCCTGGGTCGGCGTGACCGAAGATGAAGCCAAGGCGCGCGGGCAAAAGGTCCAGAAGGCCGTCTTTCCCTGGGCAGCGTCAGGACGCGCCATCGCCAATGGCCGCGATGAGGGCTTCACCAAGTTGATCTTCGATGCGGAAACGCATCGCATCATCGGCGGCGCCATTGTCGGCACCCATGCCGGCGATCTCATCAGCGAACTGGCCCTGGCCATCGAGATGGGCTGCGACGCCACCGATATCGGCAAGACCATTCACCCCCATCCGACTCTCGGTGAATCGGTCGGCATGGCGGCGGAATTGTTCGAGGGCGTTTGCACCGATTTGCCGCCGCAGAAGAAACCCGTTTAGCCAACCCTAGCATTGGCGGGCCTTTCCGAGCATTTTTGCTCCGAAAAGCGCGCCAAATGGCGTTCTAACAAATTTTCTACTGTGAAATCGCTATACAAATGTCCGCTCAAAACTCAACCCTGCGCCGCCTCTGGCTGATCGGCGGCATCGCCATCCTGCTTCTGCTGTGGGTGCTGTCGCTGATCCCGCAGCCGCCGACCTTCGGCGTGAAAAATGAAGACAAGCTGTTCCACGCCGTCGCCTACGGCGGCACCATGTGGTGGTGGGGGCAATACTGGCCTGCACTGCGCCGGCGTTTCCAATTGGCGATCGTGTTCACGCTGATGGGCATCGCCGTGGAATTTATTCAGGGCTGGACCGGCTGGCGCACCTTCGATACGCATGACATGGTGGCCAATGGCATTGGTGTGCTGCTGGGCTGGGCAATGGTGCAAAGCCCAGCGGGCTCGCTGTTGTCGTATCTCGATGACGCGATGCGGCGGCGCGCGGAAAAACCGGGGCGCTAAAACGCCAGGCGCGACAGTCCCGCAAGATCAAAGCAGGGGCTTTAGCGTATTGCCGCCCGCCGGCACCGGCGTGCGCGCCACGTTCATCACCATCGCCAGCAGCCCGTAGTAACCGCAAATGCCGGTGAGATCGATCACGCCGCGTTCGCCGAACTTGCCGGCGATGCGCGCATAGCTCGCATCCGACACCGCACGGTTCACATGCAGTTCCATGCAGAAGTTGTAGACCATTTCTTCGCCGTCGCTCATCGCGGGCGGGCGGCGTCCGTCGGCAATGGCGGCAATGGTGTCGGCACTGACGCCGACTTCGGCGGCGATCTTCGAATGCACATGCCATTCGAAGCCCTGCGTCCACCAGCGCGACACGATCAGGATGGTGAATTCCGACAGCTGCGGCGGCAGCGCCGAGTTGTAGCGCAGGTATTCGCCGGTCTTCTGCACGCGCCGCAGCAGTTCCGGCGAGCGCAACAAGGGCACGAAGGGGCCGAACACCGCGCCTCTGGGGCCCGAGGCAAGTTCCCTGGCGGCCTCGCGCTGCTCCGCGCTCATATCGGCATCGGCGATCGGCGGCATCCGGTCCTGCATGTTCATTCTCCCGCCTTGATCTTGTTGTCGCGGATGACCTTGGCCCAGCGGTCGATCTCGCCGTCGACAAACGTGCTCAACTCATCGGGGGAAGAGACGACGATTTCCATGCCCTGCGCCACCAGCTTGTCGCGTACCGCCGGCTCGTTGAGCACTTTCACCAGCGCCGCATTCATCGCATGGATGATGGCCGGCGGCGTTTTGGCCGGCGCAAAGACACCCCACCAGGCCACCGACTCATAACCCGGAAAGCCCTGCTCGGCGATGGTCTTCACCTCCGGATATTTGGGAATGCGTCTGGCCGAGGTCACCGCCAGCGGCACCAGGTTCTTGCCGTCGACTTGCGGGCTGATCAGGAACACCGTGCCGGCGATCAGCGGCACATGCCCGGCCACCGCATCCTGCAAGGCC
This sequence comes from Usitatibacteraceae bacterium, assembly GCA_036394575.1. Lineage (GTDB taxonomy): Bacteria > Pseudomonadota > Gammaproteobacteria > Burkholderiales > Usitatibacteraceae > UKL13-2. Next base: position 52,209 of record DASWEY010000016.1, read on the forward strand.
GGCCCGCCGCCCTTGTAGGGTACGTGCGTCAACTCGAAATGGCCCTGATTCTGCAACTGCGTCATCGCCAGATGCGCGAGGCTGCCCGAGCCGATGCTGCCGAAGCCGTATTTGCCCGGCTCTTTTTTGGCGGCCGCCACCACATCGGCGAAACTCCTGAAACCTGTGGATGGATGCGCGGCGACCATCATCGCCGATTTCGAAATCAGCATTACCGGCAGCAGGTCTTTTTTGGTGTCGTAGGACAGATTCGGAATCAGGCTGGGGTTCACGCCGTGCGTATCAAACACTACCGCGAAGGTGTAGCCGTCCGGCTCGGAATGCGCAACCGCGGCAGTGCCGATCGAACCCGAGGCGCCGCCTTTGTTATCGACAACCACCGGCTGATTCAACACCTGTTGCAGGGGCTGCGACAGAATACGCGCCACCTGATCGACCGAGCCGCCCGGCGGGAACACCGCGACCAGCTTGACCGGTTTCGCGGGCCAGGCTTGCGCCTGGATTGAAGCGGGTGCGGCCAATACGGCCGCAGCGGCCAGCGCCGCAAATGCACATCTCATGACTTCCTCCATGGGTTTAACGGCTTGTTTTTCCCCATTCTAGCGGTTTCACTGTATTCACAAAGGGGTTCCCAGCCTGCATGCTAATCTTGCGCGCCATGACCACTTTCGATCATCTGGTAATCGGCTGCGCCGATCTGGCGCGCGGCAAGGTTTGGCTGGAACGCTTTCTCGGCGTGACCCTCAGCGATGTCGGCACGCACGTACGCATGGGCACGCACAACCGCCTGCTGTCATTGGGGCCGAATTGCTACCTGGAACTGATCGCCATCGACCCCGCTGGCCGCAATTCATCAGTGCCGCCCTTCATGCCGCGCTGGTTCGGCCTCGATACCCGCGATGTCCAGGAGCGCATCGCGCTAAAGCCGCGTTTGCTGGGCTGGGCGGCTCGCACCGACGCCATCGATACCTTGAGCGAGAAAACCGCCGGCCTGCTCGGCAGCGTGCAGTCGATGGAACGCGGCGATTTCAAATGGCGCATCACCATTCCCGAAGATGGTTATCCGGTGGAAGCCGGCCTGTTGCCGGCGCTGATTCAATGGGACGTACCCATCCATCCCTGCCAGCGCCTGCCCGACCAGGGCTGCCGTCTCGAGTGGATGGAAGCCGCGCATCCCCATCCGGCAAAAATCCGTTACCTGCTGGATGAGCTCGGATTGGCGGGCATGCTGACGCTGACCGCCACGCCGCCCTACTCCGGCATGACCATGTGCGCCTACATTCGCACCCCGACAGGCGTAAAAACGCTGATGAGCTAGGCATCTCGCGTTGCGGCGGCGCCTGCTACACTGGATCGCATGAAAATTGCCATGCCGCTCAAACGCATCGCGCTCGGCTTGTTTGCCATCGCGGCGCTCATCGGCGCACTCATCGCCATCGAATATTCAGGAGGACACCCCATGGGACTTTTTTCCGGCTCACGCCCCGACGGACTCGGTTTCAACAACGGCCAATTCAAGGCGCCGCCGTGGAAGCCGAACTGCGTGTCGTCCACCGTCGATAAATCCGACACCAAGCATTACATTGCGCCACTGGCTTTTTCGGGCGATGCCGCCTCGGCTTGGCTGAAACTGGTCGGCACCGTGAAGGCGCAGCCCAATACCGCCGTCATCAAGGAACAGCCCGATTATCTGTACGCCGAATTCAAAAGCGCCGGCCTCGGTTTTGTCGACGACGTGGAATTCGCGCTGGACGCCAAGGCCGGCGTCGTCCAGGTACGCTCCGCGTCACGGCTGGGCATTCGCGATTTCGGGGTCAATCGCAAACGGATTGAAAATTTGCGCGCGCAGTTCAGAGGATAAAAAGGCGGCGAATCGAAAACGGCGAATGCGATCAGGCCCGCATCGTCGGCCGCATACGGCCCTCATCGATTCGCAGCGCGCCAATTTTCAGCAGATCACTCAGCATCGCCTCGGCCAGCGCCTCAAAATCAAGGTGCAGAAAACGTTCGCTCAGTTCGCCATAAACCGGCACGCGCGCGAGATAAGCCGGCAATTCGTCCACCGGCATGCTGCCCTTGTCGAGCAAGGCAAACACGAACAGGCCCTTCACCACATTGCGCGCATTCCTGGCCGGGTCGGCGGCCAGCGCCTTAAGCCGGCTGCGCGCAACAGAAAGTGCGGCGGCAACGTCGCCGAACGGCGCGCCGTGGCCGGGAATGACCAGGCGCGGATTCAATGCCTCGATCGCATCCAGGGTGCTGAAAGCCGCATCGATAAAGACGTTTGAGCCGATGGCACCATGCGCGCCGGGCGAATCGCCCGGAAACACAAAGCCCATGCCGCGCTCCCACAGCGCATCGCCGGTAATCAGGATGCGTAGCTCGGCGCACCAGAACATCAGCGCATCCATATCGTGACCGGGGGCGGCGATCGCTTCCCATTGCAACCCGGCCCCGGCAAACATATCGCCGGCATCGATGGTGTCGTCGAAGCGAAATTCCTCGGCGTACTGGTCCATCTGCGCCGACCAGCAGCTTTGCGCCGTCCACGGCACGATATGGCGGACCTCGCCCGCTGGAATGGTCACGCGACACCCGTAGCGTTCACGCAGCGCACGGTTGCCGCCCATATGGTCGCTATGGCAATGCGTGTTGATGAGCTGCGCCAGCGGTGCACCGTTCAATGCCTGCGCGACGGCTGCCAGCGTCTGCGTCGCGTGGCGGCCATAACCGCTGTCAATGAGCACACCACCCGTAGATGCGGTCAACACGATCTGGTTGCAGTTCAGCCAGCCGCGCTCGATGACGGTGACGCCGGGCTGCAATGGATGAAAGATCGCGGGCATGTATGAAATGGGCAATATTGTCCTGATGGTATCACCCGCGCAACAGCCCGATCATCGGCGTACAAAGCACAGACGCCGCCGCGGTTTGCCGGTAAAATCCAGCGCCAAACCTTGCGGGCGATGACAGCGACAGCGCGCATCGGCCGCCGCCCGTCTCCCCGCACTTACCGGACCTTCAAATTGTCGAATCCCATGTCCTCGCCTGCCCGCGGCCATTGCCGTTCATTACTGCTGTGCTGTTCATTCTGCTGCGCATTTCTTCTGCCCGGCGGCGTCGCCGCGCAGACACCGAATTCCTCTGCTACGGAGGTGAAGCCCGCCGCCCCCAGCCTCTCGCGGTGTGATGGCAGCACCGGCATTGCCGGCATCAAGCGCTATCCTGAGACTTTCACCTTCAAGCTCGAGAACGACCTCTTCGCCGGCACCGACGCCGACTATACCAATGGCATCAAGCTCTCCTGGGTGTCGGCCAATGTGCAGGATTACTCGAACGATCCCTGCCTGCCGCAATGGGTGCGCGGCATCAACCGCACGCTCGAGTTCGTCGACCGCGGCAGCTATGCCTCGCGCAATATGAGCATCAGCCTCGGCCAGTCGATGTTCACGCCCAAGAACCCCGACCTGAACCCGCCCGACCCCAAGGACCGCCCCTATGCCGGCTGGCTGTATCTCGGCCTCGGCTACAACGCCCGCGGCGCCGATTTCATGCGCACCTATGAACTCAATCTCGGCGTGGTCGGCCCGGCTGCACTGGGCCGCCAGTCGCAGGACCTGATCCACGATGCGCGCGATATCAAGCGATTTGAAGGCTGGGAGCACCAGCTCGGCAATGAACTGGGTGTGCAGCTGATTTCCGAGCGCAAGGACAAATGGACTTCGACGCCAGGACTTTTCGGACTCTCGGTCGACGCCATCACCCACTACGGCGCCAGCCTCGGCAATGTGGCCACCTATGCCAACGTGGGTGGTGAAGTGCGCATCGGCTTCTACCTGCCCGACGACTTCGGCACCTCCTCGATTCGCCCCGGGGGCGACAATGCCGCCCCATTTTTTGACCGTGACCGCCGCGGTAGCTCCTCCACCGGACTGCATATTTTCGCCTCGGTCGACGCTCGCGCCGTGGCGCGCAATATTTTTCTCGACGGCAACACCTTCCGCGACAGCCCGCATGTCGAAAAAAAGACCTTGGTCGCCGATTCCGCGCTGGGTGTGGCCTGGATCTGGAAAACCGGCAAGATCGCCTACGCCCACTATCTGCGCACCAAGGAATTCAAGGGACAGGAGAAGCCGCAGGCGTTTGGGTCGATTACCTTGAGTTTGAATTTCTGATTGCGATATTCGATACGGAAATATGTCGATTGCATAATGGTAACGTTTAAGTTACTATTAAAACGATGAAAATCCGGGTCGAAGAGTACATTTGCGAGAACGAATCCAACCCGTACCGTGCATGGTTCGAGAATCTGGACGTGCATGCGGCGGCGAAAGTCGCGACAGCACTCTTGCGTCTGGAACTGGGCAATACGTCCAATGTGAAATGGTTCGGAGGAATAGGCGAATATCGAGTCGACTGGGGCCCCGGGTATCGAATTTACCTGGCTAAAGACGGCGATTCATTAGTGATCTTATTTGGCGGTGGAACGAAAAAAGGTCAGCAGGCGGATATCGATCGATCAAAAGCGCTCCATCAGGAATATAAAGCGCGCAAGAAAATGATTACGACGCAAGAAATGAACGCCACAAAAGTTAAGGCAGTAAAAGCATCTAAAGGAAAAAGGTAATCGATATGGCACTGACACGCGATTTCAAGCAAACCGTCGTCGAACGCGCGCAACGCGACCCGGCTTTCGGCAAAGCGCTTCTCGATGAAGCCGCTACGCTGTTCCTCAATGGTGAGCCTGATACAGCACGCTTGATACTTCGGGATCTGGTCAATGCGACCGTTGGTTTCGAGGGACTCGCGGCGGTAACCGATAAACCGAGCAAGAGCCTGCACCGCATGTTGTCCGAACATGGCAACCCCAGCATGGATAACCTGGCCGCCATTTTCGGCGCGGTGCGCGAGAATCTTGGGGTCAAGATTCAGGTGAAGACGGCCTGATTTTTTGCTGAGTTCGCGAATATTTCAAAAAAAAATCCACCGACTCTAAGTGTTCTCGCGATTCTAAACTTCGATTTTCTATGGCCACCAAAGAAGACATTCTTGAGCAACTCGTTGAGGAGTTTCTCCTTCATAAGGGTTACTTTGTGCGCCATAACGTTAAGTTTCTCCCTCGCAAAGATCATCCAGATTTCATTTCAAACCAAGATTCAAATCACAGTGACATTGATGCAATCGGTTACCACCCTATGCTCAATGGGGCGGAGCGCGTCTGGGCGGTGAGTTGCAAGAGCTGGCAAGGCGGGTTCGAGCCGGCGGCTGAACTACGAAATATTCGGGAAAAACGGGTCGTGCGTGGCCGCGATGCATGGAAAGGTTTTCGAGAACTCGTTGTCCCCAAATGGTCTGAGGCCTTTGTCGAAGCGGTTGAAGCAGCAACGGGACAAAAAGAATTTATCTACGTCTTGGCAGTAACAAAGGTTGTGGGGGAAAAGAGTGTTTGGGAGGCAAATGAAGATTTTGCACGCGCACTGCACGGCAATCCAATTCGAGTTGTCGAATTGAAAGATTTGCTTCGCGCCATTTATCCCGCATTGAACACAACGCTCGCTGGTACCGAGGTAGGACGTATGCTCCAATTGTTCAAGGCGACCGGTATCAAAATTGATTCCTAACCAAATGAAGGGCGAATCCCTAAATGTAGGATGCATATCGCGGTATCCCAACGCAACTTTCCCAACATATTGAATGCTGTTGCACACCTCCGCGCACCAACCGACGCAATCGCTATTCAAGCGGCCCCAACACCCTTCCCGGCTATAATTTCGGCCTCGTGCAAATCTGCACCCTCCTATTCAAAGCAAATCCATGCAAATCCAAAATCACACCTTCCTCATCGCCGGTGGCGGCTCGGGCTTGGGCGCGGCGACTGCCCGTCTGCTCGTCGCCAATGGCGGCAATGTCGTGCTGGCCGATGTCAACAAGGCCGCCGGCGAAAAAATGGCGGCGGAGTTCGGCGCCAAGGCCAAATTCATTGAAACCAATGTAACGTCCGAGGCCAGCGTGCAGACTACGGTTGATCTGTGCATCTCGGCTTTCGGCGGCATTCATGGCGCCGTCAATTGCGCGGGTGTGGCCCCAGGCGAACGCGTAGTCGGCAAGAGCGGGCCGCATTCCCTGGTCAATTTCACGCGCACCATCAATATCAACCTGATCGGCACCTTCAACGTCATTCGCCTGGCGGCCAATGCGATGTCGACTTCTGCGCCGAACGCGTCCGGTGAGCGCGGCGTGATCATCAATACCTCGTCGGTGGCCTCGTTCGAAGGCCAGATCGGCCAGGCCGGTTATGCCGCCTCCAAGGCCGGCGTCAACGGCATGACCCTGCCGATCGCCCGTGAGCTGGCCAAGTTCGGTATCCGCGTCATGACCATCGCCCCGGGGATTTTCGATACACCGATGCTTGCCGGCATGTCCGAGGAAATCCGCGCCTCTCTAGGCGCGCAGGTGCCGTTCCCGCCGCGCCTCGGCCGGCCGGATGAATACGCGGCCCTGGCCAAACACATCATCGAGAACGAGGTGCTGAACGGCGAAGTGATCCGGCTGGATGGCGCCATCAGAATGGGCGCAAAATAGCGTCTGCAACAAAAATACCAAGCGCCCGCTGGCGGCACCGCGATTGAGGACAAGACAATATGATTTTCGATACCCATATCACCGACGATACCGACGCCCTGCGCGATACCGTCAAACGCATGTGCGATGCGGAGCTGGCGCCGCGCGCCGCGCAGATCGACCATGACAACGCCTTTCCGATGGACATGTGGAAAAAGTTGGGTGACCTCGGCCTGCTCGGCATTTCGGTGGCCGAAGAGTACGGCGGCACCGGCATGGGCTACCTGGCGCATACCGTGGCGATGGAAGAAGTGTCGCGCGCCTCGGCCTCGGTGGGCCTGGCCTATGGCGCGCATTCCAATCTGTGCGTGAACAATCTTTACTTGAACGGCACGGAGGCGCAGAAGAACAAATATCTGCCCAAGCTGTGCTCGGGCGATTTCGTCGGCGCGCTGGCGATGTCCGAGCCCGGCGCCGGCTCCGACGTGGTCGGCTCGATGAGCTGCCGTGCCGAGAAAAAAGGCGACCGTTATATCGCCAATGGCAACAAGATGTGGATCACCAACGGCCCGCACGCCGATGTGCTGATTGTCTACATGCGCACCGCGCCGAAGGAAATGGGCTCGAAAGCGATGACCGCGTTCATCATCGAAAAAGGCATGAAGGGTTTCAGTACCGCACAGAAGCTCGACAAGCTCGGCATGCGTGGCTCGGACACCTGCGAGCTGGTATTTGAAGACTGCGAGATCCCGGCGGAGAACGTGCTCGGCAGCGTCAACGGCGGCTCGAAGGTGCTGATGAGCGGCCTTGACACCGAACGCACCGTGCTTTCCGGCGGGCCGATCGGCATCATGCAGGCGGCGATGGATATCGTGCTGCCCTATCTGCACCAGCGCAAACAGTTCGGCCAGGCCATCGGCACTTTCGGCCTGATGCAGGGCAAGGTGGCGGACATGTATGTGGCCCTGCAGTCCTCGCGCGCCTTCACCTATCGCGTCGCCGAGATGCTCGATCAGGGCCGCGGCCGCGCCGCGCGCAAGGATGCGGCGGCCTGCATTTTGTACGCCTCGGAATCCGCTGTGAAAGTGGCACTGGAAGCCATTCAAACCCTGGGCGGCAATGGCTATATCAATGAATACCCGGCCGGTCGTTTGCTGCGCGATGCGAAGCTGTATGACATTGGGGCCGGAACAAATGAAATTCGCAGAATGTTGATTGGCCGAGAGTTGTTTGGCGAATCGGCTTGAATTCGTCGTTCCCACGCAGGTGGGAACCCAGTGACTCTGCCTTTGATTTTGAAATTTATTTTGATTATTAACCTAACGCCGCTGGATTCCCGCCTTCGCGGGAATGACGGCGCAAAAGGAGTTCACCATGGCTGGGTCCGTTGCTGAATCTGTCGTAATAGTCGCCGCAAAGCGCACCCCCATCGGCAGCATGAACGGGCAGTTGCTGCCGCTCAGCTCGCCGCAGCTCGCCTCGACCGCGATCCGGGCGGCAGTAGCGCAATCCGGCCTGAGGGTGGAAGACATCACCGAGGCCATCATCGGCTGCGTATTGCCGGCCGGCCTCGGCCAGGCGCCCGCGCGCCAGGCCGTGCTGGGCGCCGATCTGCTCAAGTCCACCGCCTGTTCCACCATCAACAAGGTCTGCGGCTCGGGCATGAAGAGCGTGATGATCGCCTATGACGCGATCCTGGCCGGCTCGGCCAGCGTGATCGTCGCCGGCGGCATGGAATCGATGTCGAACGCGCCCTACCTGTTGCCGAAAGCGCGCCAGGGCTTCCGTTACGGCCATGTGAAATGCCTCGACCATATGGCTTTCGACGGACTGGAAAACGCCTACGACGGCAAGGCCATGGGTACTTTCGCCGATGCCACCGCCGTCAAGTACGGCTTCACCCGCGAGATGCAGGATGCCTATGCCGCCGAGAGCGTCAAGCGCGCCCAGACCGCCGTGACCAGCGGCGCCTTCAAGGCGGAAATCGCCGGCGTCACCGTCAAAGGCAAGGCGGGCGATGTGGTGCTCGACACCGATGAGCCGCCGGGCCAGTGCAAGCCGGAAAAAATCCCGACCCTGAAGCCGGCGTTCGCCAAGGACGGCACCGTCACCGCCGCCTCGTCGTCGTCGATTTCCGACGGCGCCGCGATCCTGATCGTGATGAAGGAATCCGAGGCCAAGGCCCGCGGCCTGAAGCCGATCGCCCGCATCGTCGGCCACGCCTCGAATGCGCATGAGCCGGAATGGTTCACCACCGCCCCGGTAGGCGCCATCGACAAGCTGCACAAGAAACTGGGCTGGGGTCCGGACAATGTCGATCTTTACGAAATCAACGAAGCCTTCGCCGTGGTGACGATGGCGGCGATGCACGACCTGAAACTGCCGCACGCCAAGGTGAATGTGAACGGCGGCGCCTGCGCACTGGGCCACCCGATCGGCGCCTCCGGTGCGCGCCTGATCGTGACGCTGTTGCATGCGCTGAAGGCACGCGGCGGCAAGCGTGGTATCGCCTCCCTGTGCATCGGCGGTGGCGAAGCGACGGCGCTCGCAGTCGAAATGATCTAAAAACGAAACTCCAGCACTGGCGCGGCTCTCCGGGCAAAAATGCCTCAAACACCGCGCCAATGCTGGAGTTTGCACTTTTGAAAGCCCCAATGAAAACCGCACTCATCATCAGCGCCTCGCGCGGCCTTGGTCTTGAATTTGTCCGCCAGTATCGTGCCGATGGCTGGAATGTGATCGCCACCGTGCGCGATCTCGACAAGGCCGCCGCACCGAAGGCGCTAGGCGCCGAAGTGTTCCCGCTCGATGTCACCAGGGCCGAGGATTTTCCGCGTCTCGGTTCGCATATCGAACCGCTGACCATCGATGTCTGCATTTATGTTTCCGGCGTTTACGGCCCGCGTACCGAGGGTGTCAGTGCACCGTCCAGCCACGCCTTCGATGAAGTGATGCACGCCAATGTGCTCGGCGCCATGCGCGCCATTCCGGCGCTTACCCCGCATCTTCATCGCAGCAAGGGTACCTTCGCCTTTGTCTCCAGCCTGATGGGCTCGATCGGCAAAATGGGCTCGACCAGCGGCACCCTGTACCGTGCCAGCAAGGCGGCGCTCAATGCTGTGGTCAAATCGGCATCGCTGGAGTGGGGCCCGCAGGGCGTGACCGTGTTCGTGATGCACCCGGGTTGGGTAAAGACCGATATGGGCGGCGCCGGCGCCGACCTGGAACCGGCCGTGAGCATCGCCGGCATGCGCCAGGTGATCGCCTCGGCAGCGGCAGCCGGCGACAGCAATGGCAACGGCAAATTCTTCAATTACGACGGAGCGATCATTCCATGGTGAGCATCTTGCGGCAAGCGGCAATCCTCCTGGCCCTCGCGCTTGCGGGCCTGTCCCTGGGCGCCTGCGGCAAGAAGGCCGAGCCCGCCAAGACCGCCGAGGAGCGCGCCGCCGAGAAAGCCGCCAACGATAAAGCGGTGCGTGGCAACGCGGTCTGGGGAACACAGGTGCAGGCGCTCGACAAGGCCAAGGGCGTACAGGCCACCGTCGACCAGCAGGCCGAAGACGCGCGCAAAAAAATCGAAGACAGCAGCAAATAGCGGCGGACGGCATTCGTATGCCGCCCGATCACCCTTGCGCCCTGCGGACACAATCCAAAACGGCGCAAAACAGCCAGAGAGAGTCACCATGCTCATGAAAGCCAGCCACGATTTTTTGACCGAAGACCAGCGCATGATCCGCGATATGGCGCGCGATTTTGCGCAGAATGAATTGGCGCCCCATGCCGCGCAATGGGAAAAGGACAAATGGATTCCCGATGCGGTGGTCGCGCAGATGGGCGAGCTGGGCCTGCTCGGTATGGTGGTGCCCGAGGAATGGGGCGGCTCGTTTTCCGATTACATCGCATATGCGCTGGCGATTGAAGAAATCGCCGCCGGCGACGCTTCCACCTCGACCATGATGTCGGTGCACAACTCGGTGGGCTGCGGGCCGATTCTGGCCTGGGGCACCGAAGCGCAGAAGCAGATGTACCTGCGCGACCTTGCAGCCGGCAAAAAGATCGGCTGCTTCTGCCTCACCGAACCGCAGGCGGGGTCGGAGGCCAACAACCTCAAGACCACGGCAAAGCTGATCGATGGCAAATGGGTGCTGAACGGCACCAAGCAATTCGTCACCAACGGCAAGCGCGCCCAGGTCGCCATCGTGTTCGCGGTCACCGACCCCGAGCTCGGCAAGAAAGGCCTCTCGGCCTTCATCGTGCCGACCAATACGCCCGGCTTCAATGTGCAACGCCCCGAACACAAGCTCGGCATCCGCGCCTCGGACACCTGCGCCATCCTGCTCGACAATTGCAGCATCCCGGGCGATCATCTGCTCGGCCCGCGCGGCAAGGGCCTGGCCATTGCGCTCTCCAATCTCGAGGGCGGACGCATCGGCATCGCCGCGCAAGCGCTGGGCATCGCCCGCGCCGCTTTCGATGCGGCGCTCGCCTACGCCAACGACCGCACCCAGTTCGGCAAGAAAATCGCCGAGCACCAGTCGATCGCCAATATGCTGGCCGATATGCACACCCGCCTCAACGCGGCGCGCATGCTCATCCATCACGCCGCACGCATGCGCAGCGAAGGCCTGCCCTGCTTGAGTGAAGCCTCGCAGGCCAAGCTCTACGCCTCCGAACTGGCCGAATGGGTGTGCAGCAAGGCCATTCAGATCCACGGCGGCTATGGCTATCTGGAAGACTATCCGGTTGAACGCTACTACCGCGATGCGCGCATCACGCAGATTTACGAGGGGACGAGCGAGATTCAGAGGATGGTGATTGCGCGGGAACTCGTGGCCGACTAGTCCCGTTGCAAGATTACACACAAGGCAAAATAAGGATAACTGCTCCATGATCCGACTGCTCGCCCCGCTGATCCTCATTATCCAGATCACCTTCGCCATCCACGTCTTCAAATCGGGCCGCGACCAGAAGTGGATCTGGATCATCATGTTCGCGCCGGTGATCGGCTGCCTCGCCTATTACTTTGTGGAAATCTTTCCGAATTCGCGCGAGGAGCGCAAGGTACGCGAGGGCATTCGCGATATCGCCAAATCGCTGAACCCGGATGGCGAGCTGAAGCGGCGCGCGGCCGAGCTGCAGGTCAGTGACACGGTGGAGAACAAGACGGCGCTGGCCGATGAATGCCTGGCCAAGGGCATGTTCGACGAGGCAATCACCATGTACCTGAGCGCCATGAACGGGCCCTTTGCCAAGGACCCCAAATTGATGTTCAGCCTGGCGCGCGCTTATTTCTACAACGGCAATTTTCCCGACGCCAAGGTCCTGTTCGAGCGTCTGCATGGCGAGCGCAGGGACTTTCATCGCAACGAAGTAGAACTGATGCTGGCACGTTCTTACGAGTCACTGGGCAATTCGGTGGAAGCCGAGCGTTATTACGAAATACTGAAGGACCATTACGTCGGCCTCGAAGCCAAATACCGCTACGCCTTGCTGCTGAAGAACAGCGGGCGCCCGGCGCAGGCCAATGAACTGTTCGATGCCGTTATCACCGCCGGGCAGCGCAACAGGAACATGCTCGCCGATGAACGCGAATGGCTGAAGCTGGCGAGCAAAGAGCGCAATGCAACGACGGCATGAGACCCTTTGGCACTGAAGCAATCCTCAGCGTCACCAGCAGTCAATAACTGAAAACAAAAATGCCCCAACTCAAATCAAAGCTCGATACCCTCTCCCCCGCCTTTGCGGCCAACGCCGCACAAATGCGTAGCCTGGTCGAGGAACTGCATGCCCATACCGCCAAGGTGGCCGAGGGCGGCGGCGCGGACGCCAATGCCAAACACACTGCGCGCGGCAAGCTGTTGCCACGCGATCGCGTCAAGGCGCTGCTGGACCAGGGCGCACCCTTCCTCGAATTCTCGCCGCTGGCGGCATGGGGCGTATATGGAAAAAGCGATGGCAAAGACGGTCCCGGAGATGCACCCGCCGCCGGCGTGATCACCGGCATCGGCCGCGTCTCGGGGCAGGAGGTGGTGATTGTCGCCAACGACGCCACCGTCAAGGGCGGTACCTACTATCCGCTGACGGTGAAAAAACATTTGCGCGCGCAGGAAGTTGCCGCGCAGAACAATCTGCCCTGCATCTACCTGGTCGATTCCGGTGGCGCGTTTTTGCCGCTGCAGGACGAGGTGTTTCCGGACAAGGAACATTTCGGCCGCATCTTCTTCAATCAGGCCAATCTGTCGGCGCAGGGCATTGCCCAGATCGCCTGCGTGATGGGCTCCTGCACGGCCGGCGGTGCCTATGTGCCGGCGATGTGCGATGAATCGATCATCGTCAAAAACCAGGGGACGATTTTTCTGGGCGGCCCGCCGCTGGTGAAGGCCGCCACCGGCGAAGTGGTGACCGCCGAGGAACTGGGTGGCGGCGATGTGCATTCGCGTACCTCGGGCGTGACCGACCACCTGGCCGAAAACGATAAGCATGCGCTGGGGATTGCACGCGAAATCGTCTCGCACCTGAACCGCAAAAAAATTTCTCCGGTGGCGATGCGCGCCGTCGAGGAGCCGAGATACGCCGCCGAGGAGCTGTACGGCATCATCCCCAAGGACCCGCGCCAGCCTTTCGATATCCGCGAAGTCATTGCGCGCATCGTCGACGGCTCCGACTTCCATGAATTCAAGGCGCTGTATGGCTCGACCCTGGTGTGCGGCTTCGCGCACATCTGGGGCCACCCGGTCGGCATCGTCGCCAACAACGGCATCCTGTTTTCCGAGTCGGCGCTGAAAGGCGCGCACTTCATCGAGCTGTGCAACCAACGCGGCATCCCCTTGGTGTTCTTGCAGAACATCACCGGCTTCATGGTCGGCAAGAAATACGAAACCGGTGGCATTGCCAAGGACGGCGCCAAGATGGTGACGGCCGTCAGCTGCGCCAAGGTGCCCAAGTTCACGGTGCTGATCGGCGGCTCCTTCGGCGCCGGCAATTACGGCATGTGCGGCCGTGCCTTCAACCCGCGCTTTTTGTGGTCCTGGCCGAATGCGCGTATTTCGGTGATGGGCGGCGAGCAGGCCGCCAGCGTGCTCGCCACGGTCAAGCGCGACGGTATCGAATTGAAGGGCGGCAAATGGAGCGCGGAAGAGGAGGAGCAGTTCAAGGCGCCGATCCGCGATCAATACGAGCGCCAGGGCAACCCCTACTACGCCACCGCGCGGCTATGGGACGACGGCGTGATCGACCCGGCGCAGACGCGCACGGTATTGGGCCTTGGCCTGGCGGCGGCGATGAATGCGCCGATCGAGAAGACGGATTACGGCGTGTTCCGGATGTGATGCATGGACATGCTGTCTCGATTTGACCGTTGTAAATCCCTCCCGCCCTCCCTTTTGCAAAGGGAGGAGTTGTAATCATGGCTAAGCAAACAAAACTTGCAGCCGGAATCGTTGTTGCTATTTTCGCAACGTTTTTATTCAACTCTCTGGGCGCCTTCGCAGCGACCACGACAGAACTCGTCACCCTGTCCGTCCGCGAAAACGTCAGCGAAACCTATCTGCTGGTGGCCGACGGCGCGGCACCGGTCGAGCAAATCGTGCTGCTGTTTTCCGGCAGCAGTGGTCGGGTGAAGCTGCGCCCGATCAGCACCACAACAGCCTTTGCCGAGCGCGGCAATTTTCTGGTGCGCACCCGCTATCTCTGGGCGACCGGGGGATTTGCAGCGGCCGTGGTCGATGTGCCTTCCGACCACCGGGACGACGGGATGGATGACAACTTCCGCATCAGCCAGACCCATGCCGACGATATCGCCAAGGTTATTGCCGATCTTCGCCGGCGTTTCCCGAAAGCAAAGCTGACGCTGGTCGGCACCAGTCGCGGCTCGATATCGGCGGCGTCGATTGCGCGCCATCTGCCGACGGCCGTCGACAAGGTGGTGCTGAGTTCCACGCTGTTCAATGCCGGCCGCGGCGGCGCGGGATTGGCGGGCTTCGATTACGGCACGATCAAGGTGCCGCTGTTGTTCGTGCATCATGCCGACGACGGTTGTGTCGTCACTCCCTATTCGGGCGCCAGGCGGCAGGCGGACAGCTACCCGCTGATCACCGTGCACGGCGGCAAGCCGGCCGAATCCGACAGCTGCGCCCCGCTGGCGGCGCATGGCTATTTTGGCAAGGAAACGGAGACGATCAGCGCCATCAAGAACTGGATTCGCGGCACCGCCTTCCCGGCCGATATCAACTGAACTTCCCACAGAACTGCGTCCAATGACTTCCTACGTTTCCACCGATATCGACGGCCCGATCGCCGTTGTTACGCTCAATCGCGCCGACAAGCACAACGCCTTCGACGATGCCCTGATTGCCGACCTTGCCGCCACGTTCAAGGCGCTTGATACCAACGGTGCCGTGCGTGTGGTGGTGCTGTCGGCCGCCGGCAAATCCTTCTCGGCCGGCGCGGATCTGAACTGGATGAAGCGCATGGCCGGCTACACCGAGGAAGAAAATTTCCGCGACGCGAGCGCACTCGCCGGGCTGATGCGCACGCTGCACGGCCTCTCCAAGCCGACCATCGCGCGCGTGCAGGGCGCAGCCTATGGCGGCGGCGTGGGGCTGATTGCCTGCTGCGATATGGCGGTGGGCTCGCATGACGCGGCCTTCGCCTTGTCCGAGGTGCGCATCGGCCTGATTCCGGCGGCGATTTCGCCCTATGTGATCGCCGCCATCGGCGAACGCACCGCGCACCGCTATTTCCTGACCGGCGAACGTTTCGATGCCGCCGAAGGCTACCGCCTCGGCCTGTTGAGCGAGTTGATGCCGACCGAAGACGCCATGGACGAAAAAATCGAGGAGCTGGTCAATGCGATCCTGGTATCCAGCCCGACAGCGATTGGCGAGGCCAAGCAGTTGATCGCGGCCGTCGCCAACCGGCCGATCGACGGCCGCCTCGCCACCGATACTGCCCAGCGCATCGCGCGCGTGCGCTGCAGCGCGGACGGAAAAGAAGGCATCGGCGCCTTTCTCGACAAACGCAAACCCTCCTGGATCGCCGGGGATAAAGAATAATCATGTTCAATAAAATCCTCATCGCCAATCGCGGCGAAATAGCGTGCAGGGTCATTAAAACCTGCAAACGCATGGGCATCCGCACCGTCGCGGTTTTTTCCGAAGCCGACGCCCACGCCGAGCATGTCAAGCAGGCCGACGAAGCCTGGCTGCTCGGCGGCCCGCGCCCGGCGGATTCCTACCTCCGGGGCGAGGCCATCATCGCCATCGCGCGGCAAAGCGGTGCGCAGGCCATTCACCCCGGCTACGGCTTTCTGTCCGAAAACGAGGACTTCGCGCGTGCCTGCGAAAACGCCGGCGTCGTCTTCATCGGCCCGACGCCGGAAGCCATCGAAAAGATGGGTTCCAAGAGCGCCGCCAAGGCCCTGATGCAGACGGCCAAGGTACCGGTGGTGCCCGGCTATCACGGCGACAACCAGGACCCGAAATTTCTCGCCAAGCAGGCCGATATCGTCGGCTATCCGCTGTTGATCAAGGCGGTGGCGGGCGGCGGCGGCAAGGGCATGCGTCTGGTCGAAAAATCGGAGGAGTTCATTCCGCAGTTGGAGGCTGCGCGGCGCGAAGCCAAGAACGCATTCGGCAATGACGATGTGCTGATCGAGCGCTTTGTGCTCGGCCCGCATCACATCGAGTTCCAGGTGTTCGGCGACACCCATGGCAATTATGTGCACCTGTTCGAGCGCGAATGCTCGATCCAGCGCCGCCACCAGAAGATTCTCGAGGAGACGCCCTCGCCCTATCTCGATGAGAACATGCGCAAGAAAATGGGCGATGCGGCCGTAGCCGCCGCGCGCGCCATCGCCTATCGCGGCGCCGGCACCATCGAATTCATCGCCGGCGAGGATCGCGAATTTTTCTTCATGGAAATGAACACGCGTTTGCAGGTGGAGCATCCGATCACCGAGATGATCACCGGCGAGGACCTCGTCGAATGGCAGCTGCGCGTCGCCGCGGGTGAACCCCTGCCCCTGAAGCAGAAGGAAATCATCACCGGCGGCCACGCCATCGAGGTACGCATCTGCGCCGAGAATCCGGCCAACGATTTTCTGCCCGAGACCGGCCGTATGCAGGTGTTCGCCGTGCCGGCCATCCAGGCCGATGACGATGTGCGTCTCGACACCGGCGTAATTTCAGGCGACGAGATCAGCGTCTACTACGACCCGATGATCGCCAAGCTGATCACCTGGGGCGCGGATCGCGATGAGGCGATTCGCCGCATGCAGGGCGCGCTGGCCGAAACCGAGGTGATCGGCGTCAAAACCAATTTGGGTTTTTTGCAGCAGCTGGTGCGGCATCAGGCTTTTATCGACGGGGAAACCGATACCGGTTTCATTGCCCGTCATCGTGCGAAGCTGATGCCCGATGAAAGCAACACACCGGACGAGGCCCTGATCGCGGCAGCCTTGCGCGAGTTGGCCCGCGAGGAAGCGTCTATCGGCGGTGGCCGCAACGGCATATGGGACAGCAAGACCGGCTGGTGGCTGAATCGCGGCGCCACCCGCAGCCTCGAGTTTCATGCCGCCGGTAGCGATGACGATGCCGGCATTACGGTGCAAGTCGACAATCTCGGCGCGGGCCGCGGCCGGCAACTGCCTCAGTTACGAATGGCCGACCGGCAATATCAACTGAGCCAGTCGGCGGTCAGCGGCGATGTCGTGCGTTTCACCGCCAACGGCGTGGCGCATGTCGCGACCGTGCTGGCGGTGGATGCGCAGTTCGCGGTGCTGCTGGCGCACAGCCGTCATCGCCTGCGCCTGGTCGACCCCTTCCATTTTGAAGCCAGTGACGACAGCAATGATGGCCGCCTGACCGCGATGATGCCGGGCCGCGTGGTGAAGGTGATGGCCGCCGCCGGCGACAAGGTCAAAAAAGGCCAGGCCCTGATCATCATGGAGGCGATGAAAATGGAACACACCATCGTCAGCCCGCGCGAGGGCGTGGTGGAGCGCGTGGCCTTCGCGGTGGGGGATATGGTGCCGGCGGATGCGGTGCTGTTTGCGTTTGCCGAAGGCGAATAAGCGCCGTCGATAGGGTTAAGGGAGATGAAATCACGAAACCCTCAAATTTCGTCCTTCCAGCGTAGGCTGGAATCCAGTCCTGCGTATAGTCAAACACTTGGAAGGACTGGGTCCCAGCCTACGCTGGGACGACGAGGCTCTTTGGCGTCGTAATTACGTAGAACAAGCATTGGCGCGCCTTTTGGAGCAAAAATGCCTCAAACACCGCGCCAATGCTTGTTCTGCATTATTAAATCAACTTATCCGGCACGCACCTGATATCCCCGCCGATGCCCCGCCAAACTTATAATGAGAGTTGTCGATAAACGATAACTGCGCAAACCGCTTCCGAGGAGCACATCATGGCCGCCGTACTGCAAACCCAACCCCAATCGTCCCCCACCGTCAAACTGCTGATCAACGGCAAGTTTGTCGAATCCAGATCGCAGGTCTGGAAAGATATCGTCAATCCGGCTACGCAGGAAGTGATCGCGCGCGTGCCCTTTGCGACGGCTGAGGAAATCAATGCCGCCATCGCCGCCGCCGCCGAGGCTTTCAAGACCTGGAAGCACACCTCGATCGGCACCCGCGCACGGATCATGCTCAAATTGCAGGAACTGATCCGCCGCGACACCAGGAAGCTTGCCGCCGTGCTCACCGCCGAACAGGGCAAGACCCTGCCGGATGCGGAGGGCGATATTTTCCGCGGCCTCGAAGTGGTGGAACACGCCTGCTCGATCGGCACGCTGAGCCTCGGCGAGATGGCCGAGAACGTCGGCACCGGCATCGACACTTATTTCATCCGCCAGCCGATCGGCGTCTGCGCCGGTATTACCCCCTTCAACTTCCCGGCGATGATTCCGCTGTGGATGTTCCCGATGGCGATTGTCACCGGCAACACCTTTGTGCTCAAGCCCTCCGAGCAGGACCCGATGACCACCATGCTGCTGGCCGAACTGGCCATCGAAGCCGGTGTTCCCCCGGGCGTGTTGAACGTCATCCACGGCGGCAAGGAAGCCGTCGATGCGCTGTGCACGCATCCGACCATCAAGGCCGTGTCTTTCGTCGGGTCCTGCCATGTTGGCGAGCATGTCTACAAGCTCTCCAGCACGCATGGCAAGCGCGCGCAGTGCATGATGGGCGCCAAGAACCACGCCGTGGTGATGCCGGACGCCAACAAGGAACAATCGCTCAACGCCTTGGTCGGCGCCGGTTTCGGCGCGGCCGGCCAGCGCTGCATGGCGACCTCGGTGGCGGTGCTGGTCGGCGAAGCCAATCAATGGATTCCCGATATCGTCGCCAAGGCCAAAACCCTCAAGGTCAACGCCGGCACCATCGCCGGCACCGATGTCGGCCCGGTGATTTCGAAGGCCGCACTCGCACGCATCGAGGGCCTGATCGAGGCCGGCGTCAAGGAAGGCGCCCAGCTCGATCTCGACGGCCGCAACCCGAAGATCGACGGCTACCCGAACGGCAACTTCATCGCGCCAACGGTGTTCTCCGGCGTCAAGCCCGGCATGCGGGTGTACGACGAGGAAATCTTCGGGCCGGTGCTGATCATCGTCTCGGTTGATACTCTCGAGGAAGCCATCGATCTGGTCAACGCCAATCCTTATGGCAATGGCACCGGCATCTTCACCCAATCCGGCGCTGTGGCCCGCAAGTTCCAGAACGAGATCGATGTCGGCCAGGTCGGCATCAACCTGCCGATCCCGGTGCCGGTTCCCTACTTCAGCTTCACCGGCTCGCGCGGCTCCAAGCTTGGCGACCTTGGTCCTTATGGCAAGCAGGCGGTGCAGTTTTATACGCAGACCAAGACCGTCACGGCGCGCTGGTTTGATGACAATGCCATGCACAGCGGCGTGAACACCACCATCAGCCTGAAGTAATTCAGGCAGCAGCCACCCGCGCGGCGCGATCCTCGATCCTTCATCGCACCGCGCATTTGCTTTCAATGGGGATAATATGAAAATCGGTTTTATCGGCCTTGGCCATATGGGCGGGCCTATGGCGCGCAACCTGCTCAAGGCAGGTCACACGCTGAAAGTGTTCGATGTGGTTGCCGCCTCGGTCCAGCAATTTAGCGACCTGGGCTGCCAGGTGGCCATCTCGCCCGCTGATTGCGCGAAGGGCGTCGAGCTGGTCATCACCATGCTGCCCTCCTCGCCGCATGTGCGCTCGGTGTACACCGCCGACAATGGCGTGCTGGCAGGCGTGGCCAAAGGCGTGTTGCTGATCGACTCCTCGACAATCGACCCGCAGACGGCGCGCGAAGTCGCCACGACGGCGAACAAGCAGGGCAACCCGATGGTCGATGCCCCCGTCTCCGGCGGCACCAGCGGTGCGGAAGCAGGCACGCTCACCTTCATGGTCGGCGGCGATGTCGCGGAATTCGGCAAGGCAAAACCCGTGCTGCAAGCCATGGGCAAGAACATCGTGCACTGCGGCGGCGCGGGCAACGGCCAGGTCGCCAAGATCTGCAACAACATGATGCTGGCCATCGAAATGATCGCCACCGCCGAAGGCATGGCATTGGCCGCCAAACTGGGCATGGACCCGAAAGTATTCGCGGGCATCGCCAATACCTCGAGCGGGCGCTGCTGGAGTTCGGATACCTACAATCCTTACCCCGGCGTACTGGAAAACGTGCCGTCATCGCGCGGCTACAGCGGCGGCTTCGGCGCCGATCTGATGCTGAAGGATCTGACCCTCGTCACCGAGGCGGCCAAGGCGGCCAAGCAACCGGTAATGCTGGGTGCGGCCGCGCAGCAGTTGTATCAGATGCACAGCGCCAATGGCAATGGCGCCCTGGATTTTTCGAGCATCATCAAGTTGTACAAGAAAGACTGAGGAATGCGGTCCCCCCTTTGCAAGGGGGGCAGGGGGGAGAGCGAAGCGAGGGGGCAGTTCGGTAGTCGCACTTTGGCGCAGACATTAAATCCCCCTCAATCCCCCTTTTCCAAAGGGGGAAGCACTTCGTAATAAGCGCAATCGATACATCGCGTTTGGCATTCCAAATTACCGTCGGATAAGAAAATGATCGAACACAAAATCGAAGGCCATACCTGCTTCATCACCATCAATAATCCGCCGGCCAATACCTGGACGCCAGAATCGCTGCGCGCCCTGCTGGAGCTCACCCACGAGCTGGATGCCAACAAGAATGTCTACGCCGCCGTCATCACCGGCGCCGGCGAAAAATTCTTCTCGGCCGGCGCTGATCTGAAGCGCTTCACCGGCAAGAGCGATGCGGACAAGCTGGCCGCGCGCAGCTTCATCCACATCTTCGGCGAGACCTTCGAAGCCTGGATGAACGCCCGCTTCGTCACCATCGCCGCGATCAACGGCTACGCCATGGGCGGCGGCATGGAATGCACCCTGGCCTGCGATATGCGAATCGCCGAATCGCACGCGGTGATGGCCCTGCCCGAACTGAAAGTGGGCCTACTGCCCGGCGGCTGCGGCACGCAGAATCTGCCTTGGCTGGTCGGCGAAGGCTGGGCCAAGCGCATCATCCTCACCGGCGAACAGGTCAACGCCGAAACCGCGCTGCGCATCGGGCTCGCCGAGGAAGTGGTCGAGAAAGGCAAAGCCCTCGAGGCCGCCAAAACCATGGCCGAGCGCGTCGCCACACTGTCGCCCAAGTCGGTCGAGTTCTGCAAATCCCTGATCCACAATGCGCGCAACGGCATCCCACGCCGCGCCGGCCTGGCACTGGAACGCGAGCGCTTCATGGACTTGTTCGGGTTTGAAGACCAGCAGGAAGGCGTGACGGCGTTTCTGGAGAAGCGGAAGCCGGAGTGGAAGAATAAATAATATTAGGGACGGCCATGTTTAGATCTCTGTTTATTGCTCTTTTTTTGTCCTTTCCCGTTGTTAGCAATACCTTTGCGGTTGAGAAACCCTCTGTTGGCGAATGTGACGGTCCAGACACCAGCACGGCTTTTGAAAGCTGCACGCTTTCAAAACAAACAGCCGAGCTTGATCTGAAACTCAACAAGATATACAAAAAACTTCTGGATGATGCTGCCGCAAAAGTTCCTTCAGCAAAGCAAGCGCTGGTCGAGGCGCAGCGAGCGTGGATCGTCTATCGTGATAAGACTTGCGCGTTCCAACAGTATTTTTTAGGCGGCATCAACTCGATTAATGCTGTGCGTTGTGACAATGCGCTTACGGCTGAACGATTGAAATACTTCGAAGATCTTTAATCGAAGAAACGTTAGGTTTGCGCTTCTGCCAGTGGTCAAAATAACGATTTTTTTGAAAAGTACGCCTTTAGGTGCTTCATCAGCAGTTGCAAAATTCTTGCGCTGCATTGGAACTGCACGAGATGATTGGCAAAGATAGCCCCTCCATGAATGAATTCGCCAACAACGAACTCCAAGTCGAAGTCCGCAACCACGCCGCCTACCTCACCCTCAATCGCCCCGCCGCCCTCAACGCCCTGACCCCCGCCATGCTGGCAAGCATGAGCGAGCTGTTCACGCAATGGGCGAATGACCCGAACATCAAGGCCGTCATCTCCCTGGGCGCCGGCGAAAAAGCCTATTGCGCCGGCGGCGATGTGCGCGGCCTTTATGCCAGCCTCACCGATCCTTCCGGCGAAGTGCACGATTCGTTTTTCAAGGTCGAGTACGCGCTCAACTACCAGATGCACCGCTTCCTGAAAAATACCGGCAAGCCCTATATCGCCATGATCGACGGCATCGTCATGGGCGGCGGCATGGGGGTGTCGCAGGGCGCGACCCTGCGCATTGTCGGCGAGCGCACAAAAATGGCGATGCCGGAAACCGCCATCGGCCTGTTTCCCGATGTTGGCGGCAGCTATTTCCTGTCGCGCTGTCCGGGCGCGCTGGGCCTCTACCTGGGACTGACCGGCGTGACCATCAAGGCTGCCGATGCACTGTACGCAAGCCTCGCGGATCTGCATATGACGCGCGAGGCACAGCAGCAATTTTTTGCAGCGCTCGATCATCTGACCTGGTCCGGCAACGCCCTGGGTCACGTCACGCAATTGGCCCGTTCGCTCTCGATTACGGTTGCGGAGGGCACGCCGGTGCCGGGCTTGCAGGCATTGCGCCCGGATGTCGAAATGCATTTCGGCGGCAAACAATCGGTTCAGGGAATCATCGCCTCGCTGGAACAGGAGTCGCGACCCTCACATCTGGAATGGGCGCAGCAGACCGTCGCCCGCCTGAAAAAACATTCGCCTACCCTGCTCTGCGTGACCAAGCGCCAGATCGAGACCGCCGCGACCATGACGCTGGCGGATTGCTTTCGCATGGAGCTCAATCTGGTCGAACAATGTTTTGCGCAGCGCGATGTGGTCGAGGGCATTCGCGCCTTGCTGATCGACAAGGACAACCGGCCGCGCTGGAATCCCGCCACCCTTGATGCGGTGACACCGGCGATGATCGATGCCTTCTTCGCGCCAAAATGGCCGCCTGCCACGCATCCGCTGCAAAATCTCGAAGCCAGGTTCGGCTAAGCCCCACAAAACTCTTTCAGGAAAATCCATGCGCCTTGTCACCTATCAGCCGCTCAACACCCACGACCTCCTTACCGGCATCCAGATCGCCAAAGACCAGGTGCTCGATATCGCCAGGGAAGCCGGCGCATGCGGCAGCACGCTGAAAGTCGGCACCATGCTCGATATCATCCATGGCGGCGCGCCGGTCATGGCGCTGTTGCGGGAGATCGAAGCCAGCCCCAAAACCGAGCTGGTCTCGCTGACCAAGGCGCTGTTGAAGGCGCCCATTCCGCGCCCCGCCAAGAATGTGTTCTGCGTCGGCTGGAATTATCTCGACCATTTCGAGGAAGGCGGCGCCATGCTCAAGGACAACCGCGAGCTGCCCAAGTACCCCGTGTTCTTCACCAAGACGCCGACCACGGTTAACGGCCCCTTCGATGTGATCCCCACCGACGACAAGGTATCGACTCAACTCGACTGGGAAGTTGAGCTCGGCGTGATCATCGGCACGACGGCCAAGAACATTTCCGAAGCCGATGCGATGAAGCATATCTTCGGCTACACCGTGATCAATGACGTGAGCTGGCGCGATATCCAGCGCCGCCACGGCGGCCAATGGCACAAGGGCAAAAGCCTCGACGGCACCTGCCCGATGGGGCCCTGCATCGTCACCGCCGATGCGCTCGATCCGAGCAGTCTCGATGTGGAATGCCGCGTCAACGGCGTGACCAAACAGAAATCGAATACCAGGCATCTGTACTTCAAGATTCCGCGCCTGATTCACGATCTATCCGAAGGCATGACCCTGGAAGCGGGCGACATTATTTCCACCGGCACGCCCGAGGGCGTGGGCTATGCGCGCACCCCGCCGGAGTTCATGAAGGACGGCGATCTGCTGGAGACGGAAATCCAGGGGATTGGCGTGATGCGGAATCCGATTGGCAGTTATTGAAATTCGTTTAATTGCCTGAAGCGCTGCTGCTACTAATAGCAAAGAAGACCGGTGCAACGCCCGATCGGATCGCCCTGACCGGCCTTGCTTGAATCTACCCGCTTGGCTGGGAAAGCTGGTGGTCTCGTGATTCACGCCTATCCCTGCTCGCCGCAACGCCCACGCCCACGCCATATGGCGCACCATCGCCACATTCTAGCTCCCTGAATTTGCGAATTATTGTTGCGAATAATTCTCAATACTTATAAGATACGAACAGGAATGATTCTTATTTAAAAAATAATGAAACAGCCGTATAAATAACGGCAGTTCATTGATTAATTTACAAAATATACGAATGCCGTCAATGCGCGCCATCATTTACCCACCTGCATTCTCAACCCAAAAAACAGCAGCAATCGCCTTACTTGCCCTGTTTCTTACCGGCTGCGGCGGCGGGGGTTCTGATGCGAGCAACAGCGCAACTTCGAGTGCATCGTCCCTGTCTGCCGCTGCAACACTTGGCAAACAAATATTCAAGGACGCCAGCCTGTCCGCCTCCGGGAGTCTGTCCTGCGAAAGCTGCCACAGCCCCGACTTCGCCTATGCACAGCCGAATACATTGGCGGTGCCATTGGGCGGCATTGCGCTGGATCAGCCGGGATTCCGCAATGCGCCCTCGCTCAAATATTTGCAGGGCAATCCGGCATTTTTCTTCGCCGACGACGGCACGCCGACTGGCGGATTCAACCGCGATGGTCGCGCCAACAGTCTGGCCGAACAGGCGCGCCGCCCTTTCCTGGCACCGCATGAAATGGCCAATGCCTCACCCGCCGACGTCATTTCCCGTCTGTCGCGAGCCGGCTATGTCGGCGACTTCAAACGCACGTTTGGCGAGCGTATTTTCGACGACCCGGCGACGGCGTTTGACCGCGTCATCTTCGCGCTGGCGCAATATCAAAAAGAAGATCCGGACTTCCGCCCTTTCGATAGCAAATACGATGCCTTCCTCGCCGGCAGGTTGCGCCTGAGCGACGATGAGCTGCGCGGCCTGGCGCTGTTCACCAGCGCCGCCAAGGGCAATTGCGCCGCCTGCCATATCAGCGGCAAAGGCACGGATGGATCGGCGCCGCTGTTCACGGATTTCACCTACGACAACATCGGCGTGCCGCGCAATCCTGCGATCCCGGCTACCGCCGACCCCGCCTACTTCGATCTCGGACTATGCGGCCCTGACCGCCTGGACCTTCAGAACCGCAGCGATCTCTGCGGCGCCTTCAAGGTCCCCACTCTGCGCAATATCGCCAAGACTGCCCCCTATTTTCACAACGGCCGCTTTGCCACGCTGAAAGAAGTGGTGGCGTTCTATGTGCGACGCGATACCAATCCCGAGGAATGGTATCCGCGCAACGCCGACGGCAGCATCAATAAATTCGACGATCTGCCCGCCGCATATCACGGCAATGTCAACGTCACCGAGGCGCCCTACAACCGCAAACCCGGCGATGCGCCGGCACTGAGCGATGCCGAAATAGACGATGTGGTGGCGTTCCTGAACACCCTCACCGACGGCTTCAAACCCTGACCAGCCCTGATGCCTCTGATAACCCTGATACCCCCGACACACCCTGATTATTTTTCGAGAGCGCCTATGAAAAAGACCACCCTTGCATTCTGTATTGCCGCCCTGTTCACCGCGAGCGCAGCCAGCACCACCGCATTCGCCGGCGAGGCCGAACTACTGCAGCGCCTCGACCAGCTCGGCAACGAGATCGAATCCCTCAAGGCCGAATTGAAGCGCATCAAGGAAGAAAAGGAGCGGGAAAAAGCCGCGCAAATCGCGGCGCCCGCAGCCGCCATACCGGCACCCGCGCAGACTGCCACCGCGCAGCCGGGCGTGACCATGCCGGGCCTGGCCTCGTTCACCAATGGCCAAACCACCCTGTTCGGCTATGGCGAAATCAACTACAACCGGCCGCGCCGCGACAGTTCGCAAACTCAGGCCGATGTGCGCCGCTTCGTGATCGGCGTCGGCCACCGCTTCAATGAAAAAACCGAATTCGCGGCCGAACTGGAGAACGAGCACGCCATTGCTTCCTCAAGCGACAAGGGCGAAATGGCGGTCGAGCAGTTGTACATCGATCATCGCCCTACCGACAATCTGACGGTGCGCGGCGGCCTGTTCCTGGTGCCGCTGGGACTGATCAACGAACGTCATGAGCCGCCGACGTTTTACGGCGTGGAGCGCAATTTCGTCGAGACTGCCATCATCCCCAGCACCTGGCGCGAAGGCGGCATTTTGCTGCGCGGCCATACCGACGAGGGGCTGCACTGGGATGCGGGCGTGTCGACCGGCTTCGATCTTTCCAAATGGGATGCCGCCAGCAGCGAGGGCCGCGAGTCGCCGCTGGGCAGCATTCACCAGGAACTGTCGCTGGCGAAGGCGCGCGATCTGAGCATCGTCGGCGCGCTCAACTGGCGCGGCACCCCGGGCTTCAATGTGGGCGGCGGATTTTTTACCGGCAAGGCGGCGCAGGGCACGCCGGGCTTTGCTGCGCCCGAAGCGCGCATCACCATCGTCGAATCGCATGCGCGCTGGACGCCCGGCGCCTGGGATATTTCCGCGCTCTATGCCAAAGGCACTATCAGCCATACCGAGGCGCTGAATCTCACCTTTGTCGGCAACCCGACCCTGGTGCCCAAGGAATTCTGGGGCGCCTACGGGCAAGTCGCCTACAAACTATGGTCGCAGGGCGATTATTCCTTCAGCCCGTTTGTCCGTTACGAGCGCTTCAACACCGCCGCCAAGTTCGCCGATATCGGCGCGGGCCTGACGCCCGATGCAGCGGCCACGGAAAGCGTGATTACCACCGGCGCCAGCTTCAAACTGCATCCGAATGTGGTGCTGAAGGCCGACTATCAGAAGTTCAAGGTGGATAATCTGCGCGACAGGTTCAATCTCGGCTTGGGCTTCATGTTCTAGCGTGATTGGAACAGCCAACAATAAAATCGCAGAACGCCATTTGGCGCGCCGTTCCGGGCATTTTTGGCCGGAAAGGCACGCCAATACTGGACTTTGACTTTTTATTTCCCGGCTCAACGCCCAAAAAACAGGCAATCGCTGCAATGAAAAATTCTCTCTGGATCGCCCTGCCCTCGGCTACCGCCGCCATCGTCGCGATGCCTGCCGCCTATGCCGCGCAATACCTGTCGGTAGAAGCGGCCCAGCAGCAGATCTTCGGCGCCGCGCGCTTCGAACCCCTGCATCTGGCGCTCACGCCCGCGCAGCAACAGCAGATCAATGCCAGCGCCATCGCCAACAGCAATATCGAACCGCGCATCTGGCAGGTGCGGGAGGGTGACAAGCAGGGTGAAAAACTGGCCGGCTATTTCTTCGTGCACGACGTCATCGGCAAGCAGGACTACATCACCTATGCCGTTGCTCTCGACGCCGAAGGCAAGGTGAAGACGGTGGAAATTCTCGCCTACCGCGAGAGCCACGGCTTCGAGATCCGCAACGCCCGCTGGCGCGCGCAGTTCGCCGGCAAGCGCGCCAGCGATACCGTGAAGCTCGATGCCGATATCGCCAATATCAGCGGCGCCACCCTGTCCTGCCGGCATGTCACCGACGGCGTGCGGCGCATACTCGCGATTTACGAGGCCGCGCTGAAGGACCTTCGCTGATGAGGTCGATCCCCGCCCATACGCGGCGCCGCGCACGCCCCTGGCTGGGAACCCTGGTCGATATCACCCTGCAGGGTGATGAAGAGGCGCTGCTGGCTGCCACCATGGAGGCCTGCTTTGCGGCGGTCGAACGTGTGCATCTTCTGATGAGTTTCCATGATGCCGCCAGCGATGTCTCGCGACTCAACCGCGAAGCGGCGATGCGGTCCGTCAAGGTCGCGGCAGAGGTAGCCAAGGTGCTGCAAATGGCCAAGAATATTTCCGCACAATCCGATGGCCTGTTCGATATAACCGTGGCCGCACGGCTGTGCGAGCATGGACATTTGCCGCCGGGTTCATCAGGCAATCATTCACCGCCGCCGGACCCAGATGCCAGCTGGAAAGACATCGTCATTGGAAGCGACGACCGCATAAAATTCCGTCGCCCGCTGTTGATTGATCTGGGCGGCATTGCCAAAGGCTTTGCAGTGGACCAGGCATTGGATGTCTGCCACCGGGCCGGGCCGCAGCTACGCGCGGCGCGCATCAATGCCGGCGGCGACCTGGCGCGGTATGGAGAAGAACAAGGACAGATCGGCCAGCGCATCCAGATCCGGCATCCGCTCGATCAATCGCGACTGTTCGATATCGATGCCGGCAATTGTCCCGCGATCGCCAGTTCTGTCTATGCGGATGGCAATCCGGTCCATCTTGTCCCGGCCGGATTCCAATCGCAAACCGCGGATGCAGCGCCATTCATTGGCGCAACCGTGCTGGCATCATCCTGCATGGTTGCCGATGCCCTGACCAAGGTCGTGATGCTCGATAGCGGCGGCGCGATTGCCGCGCATTGCCTGGATTTTTTTGCCGCAAGCGCCATGGTCATCGATCGCCAGAGCCGTGTGCTGCGCAACGCCGCGGCACAAGCGCGACTCGCCTATGCATAAGCCCCGGCGGCAACTCAACAACCGGCTCGGCAATGTACATCGCCGCATGTTCTACGCCGTGTTTGGCCTGTTGCTCGCAACAGGCCTGCTGTGGCTCGGTTTTCATTACTTCATCAGCCTCAAAACGGAGTTTGGCGATACGCATCATCCGCTCGAAGCCTGGTGGCTGAAACTGCATGGCCTCGCCGCGATGCTCGCGCTGATCGTGTTCGGCTCGCTGATGCCGGGGCATATCCGCAACGCCTGGCGCCATCGCAAGAATCGCGGCAGCGGCGGCAGCATGGTGGTATTGCTGGCACTGCTGGCGCTGAGCGGCTATCTTTTGTATTACGCCGGCGGCGAGGAATTACGCCAATTCACCAGCCTGGCGCATTGGGCGATCGGACTGGCGATGGCGCCGCTGCTGATTCTGCATATCGCGCTGGGACGACGAACCCGCGCCCAGTCGGCGCAATAGCGCGCCCGCGCTATCGCCGATGAAACGTCACCACTGCCCGCGTTGCCCCCGGCGTGCCTGAAGCCGGCGCCGACTCATCGCCGCAGGCCCCGCAACTTCCGCAACCGCTGCCGCAGGACTTGCCTGCCGGCGATTCCCGGCTCAGCACTTCAGCGGCGCGGCCCCAGCCGATCCCCGCCAGCATGGCCGCCAGCCAGGCGCTGGTCTTGCGTGTCAGCCGCTTGGGTGCATAGCGCCGTGTCACATAAACTGCGGCGGCAGCGACCATCAGGGCAACGACAAGATTCTGCATCATTTCAATACTTCCTCATGCCAGCACCGCGACCGCGATGCGATAGGTTATGAACGAGGCGATATAGGCCAGGCCGAACAAATAGCCGGCCATGATGATCGGATAACGCCAGGAATTGGTTTCGCGTCGTACCACCACCAGGGTGGAAACGCATTGCGGCGCGAACACATACCAGGCCAGCAGCGACAGCGCGGTCGGCAGGGTCCAGGTCTGCGCGATGATCGGCAATAGCTGGCTGGCAAGCGCATCACCGGTCTGCGACAGCGCGTACACGGTACCCAGCGCGCCCACCGCCACTTCGCGCGCGGCCAGGCCGGGCACCAGGGCGATGCAGATCTGCCAATTGAAACCGATCGGCGCAAACACGACTTCGAGACCACGGCCCATGATGCCGGCCATGCTGTAGTAAATGGCGGGATGCGTGGCGCCTTCGGGCGGTGAAGGAAACGTCGACAGGAACCAGAGCAAAATCATCAGCGACAAAATGATGGTACCGACACGCGTCATGAAAATCTTGCAACGCTCCCACAGGCCGATCATCAGATTGTGCAAATGCGGCCAATGATAATCCGGCAATTCCAGCATCAGCGACTGGTGCACCTTGCGCGCCGCAAACCGCTTCAGCACGAAGGCCACCGCCATCGCCGACACAATCCCCGCGACATAGAGCGTGAACAGCACCACGCCCTGCAGATTGAAAATTTCCCACACCGTCCGATCGGGAATGAAGGCGCCGATGATCAGGGCATACACCGGCAACCGCGCCGAACAGGTCATCAATGGCGCGATCATGATGGTGGCCAGACGATCGCGCGGGTTCTGGATGGTGCGCGTTGCCATCACGCCCGGAATCGCGCAGGCGAAACTCGACAGCAGGGGGATGAAGGCGCGACCCGACAGCCCCACGCTGCCCATCAGGCGGTCGAGCAAAAAGGCCGCGCGCGGCAGATAGCCGGAATCTTCCAGCGCGAGAATGAACAAAAACAGAATCAGGATCTGCGGCAAAAAAACCAGCACGCTGCCGACACCGCCAACGATGCCTTCGGCCAGCAGGCTGCGCAGCATGCCTGGCTCAAGGATGGAGCCGAGCAGCGCCCCGCTCCAGGTCATGGCATCCTTGATCGCATTCATCGGCCACTGCGCCCAACTGAACACCGCCTGGAACACCATGAACATCAGCACCGCCAGCAGCAGCAACCCCAGCACCGGATGCAGCACGATGGCGTCGATTTTTTCCGAGGCGCGATGCATATTGGCCGGCTCGCTGACGCAGTCGGCGAGAATGCGCCGCACCTCGCTCTGCGTTTCGGCCAGCGCGAAATCGCCCGGCACCGGCAGGGCCGCGCCGGCGGCATCGACATCAAATTGATCCAGCGCTTTCAGCAATTGCGCCTCGCCGCCGGAACGCACCGCGACGGTTTCCACCACCGGCATGCCCAGCTCGCGACTCAATTTTTCAGTGTCGATCCTGATGCCGCGCTTGTTGGCGACGTCCATCATGTTCAACGCCAGCAATATCGGCTTGCCGAGACGTTTCAGTTCGAGCACCAGGCGCAGGTTCAGGCGCAGATTGGTGGCATCCACCACACAGATGATGCCGCCCGGCGAAGGCTCGTCGCGACGTTGCCCGAACACCACATCGCGGGTGATGACCTCATCCGGCGTGGTGGCCGTCAGGCTGTAGGCGCCGGGCAGGTCGAGCACGCGCCAGGTGCGCCCCTGCGGCGAGACGAAGCTGCCTTCCTTGCGCTCAACCGTGACGCCAGCGTAGTTCGCCACTTTCTGGCGCGCGCCGGTAAGGCGATTGAACAGGGCCGTCTTGCCGCAGTTGGGGTTGCCCACCAGGGCGATCAGGGACAGGGAGTTATCGAGGGTGCGCGCGTTCATGATCAGCTCGCTGCCGGCGTCGATGGCCTGACCGAAATCTGCGCGGCTTCGAATTTGCGCAAGGCAAAGGTAGTGCCGCCGATGCGCACTGCGATCGGCTCATCCGCAAACACCCCGCGCGCCAGGATGCGCACCGGTTCGCCGCTGACAAAGCCGAGCTCCATCAGCCGATGCGAAAAATCGGTGCCGCCCTCTTCCACATGCGGGGTAACCGCCATGACCACGCCGCTGACGCCGGTCGGCAGTTTGTCCAGCGTCGTCGTGGCGCCGGTGGGCGCATTGCTGTTTAGGTAGTTGGCCATGGATGCTTGAATCGGAATCGACAATCTGCTCAGTGTTTACCAAATCCTATTTTAAATGAGAATAGGAATGGTTCCTATACAGATTTGAGGGCGGCGATACGATTTGGTTCGCGCTTACACCAAAACTCTGGAATACCGACGGAGCCCATTAGACCAAAAATCAATATTTAGCCGCTTTTACGCACAAATACAATATGAATTGGCAAATTTACGCTGCATTTCTCGTAATTTTACCGGCGTTACGCAGCAGCCGAAAGCGTGCAAGGAAGGCGGATTACGCCTTCAAGCCCATCAATTCGATGGCATTGCCGTGGAAAATACGCGCCAGATCCACCGCCGGCATCTCGATTTCCTCGATGCAGCGGATGGTTTCGCGGATGTACATGGGGCCCTTTTCCGGATCGAAGGGCGCATCCGAGGCGAACACCACGTGCCTGGGGCCGTAGAAATTGAGCGCGCATTCAATGGCTGATTTCGAACCGAAAGTGGCGGTATCGGCGTAGAAATCCTTGAAGTAATCGATCGGACGTTTTTTCAGTTCCTTCAGCAGCACTTTGTAATCGGTGAACGAGGTGCGCACGCCCAATTGATCCCAGCCCGGGCCGACGCGGCCTTCAAAAAACGGCGCCATGCCGCCACCGTGGTGTGCGATCACCTTGAGGCCGGGCATCTCATCGAGCATTTTCGAGAACACCAGGCGCGCCTGTGCCACGCTGGATTCGTAGGGCCAGCCGAAGGTCCACCAGATCTCGAACAGGGAACGTTCTTCGGATTTGTAATCGGCAAATGTCGCGCCGCGCGCAGGATGGATCCAGATCGGCTTGTTGTAGCCATGTACGGCTTTGAAAACGCCGCGAAACTCGGGCGCATCCAGCGGCTTGCCGCCGACGTTCGTATACACCTGGATCCCGCAGGCGCCAAGGTCTTCAATGGCATAACGCACCTCCTCGACCGCGCCCTCGGTGTCGTGCATGGCAATGGTGGCGGTAAAGCCGGGAAAGCGCTCCGGATATTTTTTGCACAGCTCGGCCATGCCCTCATTGCCGATACGCGCCAGCTGCCGCGCGATTTCGGGGCCGCCGGCCAGCTCCAGGGGCGGCGAGGCCAGCGAGAGGATTTGCTGGTAGTCATCGAATTTGTCCATCACCCGGAAGCGGGTATCCAGATCGACGATCATCGGCACCGCTTCGCTGCGCTTGGTGATGTCGGTCATGCTGCCCATCTGCTTGCTCAGCGCCTGGTAATAGGCGGTCGGCCAGATGTGATTGAAGATGTCGATTTTTCTCATGGAAAACCTTTGCGGCGTGGGGTGTCAAAAAATTTCATGAAAGTATCGCGGCGTGATTCAGAGAATGAAACTGACGAGCCCCATCGCGCCCAGTTCCATGGCATCGAGAATGGCGCTGCGTTGCGCGATGCGCAGACCGTCAGGCGTCGTCCGAATGACGTAACGGTAAAGGCCAACATAAGTTCGGATATCGTCGTTGCGGCGATGCCTATAGACGACAAAATTGGCTTCCACCGTGATCTCGGTATCGCTGCGCCCGACGATGCGCACATTGCCGATCATGCGACGGGTGCGCGAATGCGGAAATTCGGCATGCGCATTGCGGTCCTTCAAACGCATCACCCGTTCACGAATGCGCCGCGCATCGTCGGCGATCATGAACAGGGCCTCCGCCGGCGTTGAAGCCGGCGCGTCATTGGACGGCACACGGTAGATGGCGTCCTCGGTCAGCAGGGCCAGCCAGGCATCGAGTTGCCAGGCATCCAGCAAGGCGGCTTCTTCATACAGAAAATCTTCGACTTCGGCGCGGGTAATGGTGGCGGCGTTCAACATGGCGCATCCGCCATCAATTCACGCCAGCGCAACCAGAAGGCGCGCAAATGCAGTTCATCGGTGTTCAATTGCTCGCCCTCCTTGGCCATGCCGCGCGACATCACCGACCAGGGAATTTCGCGGAACGAGGCGAGGCCCTTCTGCACCGACTCCAGCGCCTCGACATCATCCGGCGTGGCGAATCCGCCGGGGCCGTAAAACGTCAGAAAGCTGTCGAGCCGCACCGCGCGCGCCGCCGGCGTTTCCTCCACCGGTCCCAGTGCCCAGGCACGCACTTGCATCAGGTCCGGCGCCAGCGGGTGGAAAGTGCGGATCGTCACGGAGGAACCGTCGTTCAACACCAGGTTGGGGAACACCACCAGATTGCGGTTGGTGTCGGCCACGCGGGTGGCGCGTTCCTCGCCCAGGCGCGCCACCAGTTCGGCGCGGATGCGCTCGATTTCCGGCCTGGCGGCTTCGCCATAAAGCGGAATCCATTTCGCCACCGGCCGGCCGCGGAAGTTCACATTGTCGATCACGGCATGACCATTGCCCAGCGCCTTGCCGACGCCGTGCGAGGGCATCAGCGCACCCTTCCCGGGCTTCTTGATCTCCACCCCCGAACGCTTCATGTAATTGAGCCAGGTCGAGTGCGTGGTCATCAGGTGGTAATCGTCAAAACTATTCTCGACCAGCAATTTCCAGTTGGCCTTGATATCGTATTCCTGGGTGCCGCGTATCACTTCCATC
This sequence comes from Usitatibacteraceae bacterium, assembly GCA_036394575.1. Lineage (GTDB taxonomy): Bacteria > Pseudomonadota > Gammaproteobacteria > Burkholderiales > Usitatibacteraceae > UKL13-2. Next base: position 86,341 of record DASWEY010000016.1, read on the forward strand.
TGACCGGATGGAGATTGATCGACGATGAGATCGATGTACGCGCAGGCGCCGGCCAGATATTCCTTCAGCGGCATCGCTCCGGGATTGAAAGACAGAAACACGAAACCCTTGTAGCTGTCGACATGCGCGGGTTCGGCGAGTCCCAGTTTGCAGCGATCAAAGCTGGGCGGGTAACTGGCCTGGCCGGGAACGCCGTCAAGTTCGCCGTCGCGGTTATAACTCCAGCCGTGATAAAAGCAAAAAAATCCCTTGGCATTGCCCTCCGGCTCGCGGCAGACAATGGCGCCGCGATGGCGGCAGACATTCAGGTAGATGCGGATCTCGGCTTTGGAATCGCGGCAGAAAATGATCGGCCGGCCGCACACATTGCGCGTCTTGAAATCGCCGGCAGTGCGCACTTCGGATTCATGACCGACATAAATCCAGCAGGTATCGAAGATACGGCGCATCTCGGCTTCGAGCACGCGCGGATCGACCATGGCGCGGCGATTGACCTGGAAGTCCTGGTGCGCGGGGTCGTTGATGACGAAGTCCTGCGGGGACATGTTTGTTATATGCCTGACTGGGTCTCAGTGGCGAGCAGGTAACTGTTCGCGCCGGCAGACCGGCACTGAATGCGGGAAGCGCGAGCCATCGCGGGCCGGGCCGCGCGACACCTCGCAAGTACGGGCCAATTCCATGGGAAGCGCTCCTCGTCGCGATCAAATTGCGGGCTTGCATCGGTACCGTTTGCCTGTTGCATCACTGGCCGGAACACCGCGCAATTTATTGTTGTTTGCTTAGGCGCATGCTAACCTAAAACCACGAATATGAAACATCGTTCTTTCTGAAGGAACGATGAGACAGCGCTGGAAATGACCCCTTAAAGCGGGCGCATGGATTGCAATGCGCGCCCGCATCGCCGAGGAGAAAACATGCTTCAGCCGCATGCGGGACGATTCACGCCATCGGCATTTCTGGCCGGCATATTGGCGATCTGCGCTATCGAATCCGGAGCCGCCGATGCGCAGCCCACTTCCTACCCCAACAAACCGATTACCCTGATCGTGCCCTACACCGCCGGCACCACGGCCGATTCGCTGGCGCGCCTGCTCGGCGCCAAGCTGACTGAACGTTGGGGCGTCGCCACCATCACCGAAAACCGCGCCGGCGCTTCCGGCATCATCGGCACCGATACTGCCGCCAAGGCGCCGCCCAATGGCTACACCTTGCTGTTCGCCGCCACGGCGCATGGCACCGTACCCGCACTGAAACCGAAGCTGCCGTTCGATCCGATCAGGAGTTTCGTGCCGGTATCGCTGCTGGCGACGAGTGCGATGGGCGTGGTGGTATCGCCCAAGGTGCCGGCCACAACCCTCAGGGAATTCATCGACCTCGCCAAATCGCAGCCGGGCAAACTGGATTATTCGACCCCGGGCGCCGGCGGCCCGCAGCATCTGGCGATGGAATTGTTCATGCAGGAAACCGGCACAGAACTGGTCCATGTACCCTACAAGGGCACGGCCGGCGCATTGACGGACGTGATCGGCGGCCATGTGCAGGCCAGCATCGTTTCCTTGCAAACCTCGGGCAACTTCGTCAACAGCGGGCAACTGCGCATGCTGGCGGTGATGAGCGAAGCGCGCGCGCCGGCATTCCCCAATGTGCCGACGCTGAAGGAACTGGGCCTGCCCACTCTGGTGGTCGATACCTGGTATGGGGTGCTGGCGCCGGCTGGCACGCCGCAGGAGGTTGTGGCGAAGATCAATACCGAACTCGATTCCATCTTGCAACTGCCGGACATTCGTGAAGCTTTCGCCAAGCAGGGCCTGCTGCCGGTCGGCGGCAAGCCCGAACGCCTGCGCGATTTGCTGGCGCTGGAAATCGCGCGCTGGACCAGGGTGGTCGCCACCGCCAAAATCAAGACCGAATAGCCCGATCAATTTATTTCCGGAATTTCCAATGAGCATTATCGAAGACCTCGTCATCGCCTCCCGCACCTGCGCCGAACACGGCGTGATCGATGCCTATGGCCACGTCAGCGTGCGCTCGGACCGCGACCGCGACCGCGATCGCTACTTCATGGCGCGCGCCATCGCCCCGGAACTGATCACCGAGGACGACATCCTCGAATTCGATCTCGACAGCAATCCAGTCATCGCCGGCGGTCCGGCAGGTTATAACGAGCGCTATATCCACGGCGAGATCTACAAGCTGCGCCCCGAGATCAATGCCATCGTCCACAACCATTCGCACTCGGTGGTGCCATTCAGCTGCACGCCCTGCCAGTTGCGACCGATCTTCCATATGTCGGCCTTCATCGGCCTCGGCATTCCCAACTGGGATATCCGCGAGGCACAGATGGGCACCGATATGTTAGTGCGCAACAGCTTTCTCGGCGAATCGCTGGCGCGGAAGCTGGGCAAGCATCCCGCAGCATTGATGCGGGGCCATGGCTCAGTGGTGGTCGGCGAGAAAATCCAGATCGCGGTCGGCCGCACCGTCTACCTCGACCACAACGCCAAGATGCAGTTCCAGGCGATGATGATGGCCGGTGGCACCGATAACGTCGTCTACATGGACGACAGCGAAGTCGCCGCCAATGTGGTCTGGCAGGAGTATGTGCGCTCCTGGGACTTGTGGAAGAAAAAATGGCAGCCGCGTCTGGCGGCGGAGAAAGCCGCGAAGGCGCAGCGCCCACGCTAGCCGGAATATCGCGCCAGGGTCATCGCCGATGTTCCGCACCGACTACCGCTGCAGGTGGGAAAGCAATGACAATTTCCCATTGCGCCGGAAATTATGATGAAATCCTGAAAATCCCTCGGCGTCCCATAGAACGCAGGTGAGGCAAGAGGATTTCGTTGGGCGCGCCCGCCATCATCAGTCGACTTGAAATTGTGAGGCGGGCGTCCAGTCATTCAATCGTCATACCAGTGGAGGTATTCATGAAGACCGCATTTGCCGTAATTGCCACCGCCGTTCTGTCACTCGCTGCCGCACCCGCATTCGCCGGAAAATCCTGCGATGAACTGAAGGCGGAAATCGCCGCCAAAATGGACGCCAATGGCGTCAAGGGCTACTCCCTCGAAGCCGTACCCAATGACCAGGTGAAGGACGGCAAGGTCGTTGGCAGCTGCGAAGGCGGCACCAAGAAAATCGTTTACAAAAAGGGCTGAGTGTTCAAGCGGGGCGCCGGGAATGCGCGCTCAGCCCGGTATCGCAAGCCCCAATAAGAAAACGTAGAACGCCATTCGGCGCGGCTTTCGGGGCAAAAATGCTCTGGAAGCCGCGCCAATGCTGGACTTTTAAATTCATCGCAGCTGTACCGCCCGGTCGGCGCATTGGCAACATCCGGCTTTACAGGCGCCATCGGCAAGGAAATTTCAGCCGCCAAGAACCTAGAAGTACGCCTCTTCCATCTGCAGCACGCTGTCCGCGCCGGTGGTAATCGCATCGGCGAAGCCGGTGGCGAGGGTGATGATGTGATCGCCATAAAAACGGGTGGTGATGATCTTGGCTTTGAGGAAATCGGTATCGCCCTCGCCCGTCGCCAGTTGCGTGGCCGCAACCAGTGCCGCGCGCCCCATCATCCAGCCACCGCAAACAGTGCCGGCGAGTTTCAGATAGTGCACCGCACCGGCATTGACTGCGCCGGGATTGCCCGGGAACACGGTGGCGATCCATTCCGTCGCGCGTTTGAATTCCTTGATGCCGGCAGCCAGCGCCTTGGCGAACGCCGTCAAATTCACGTCGTTCGCCGCCTCAAGCTGCGGCAGCAGTTTTTCCATTTCCCTGATCAGCGCCAGCGCGGTCTGCCCGCCCTCGCGACCGACCTTGCGGCCGACCAGGTCGTTCGCCTGGATGCCGGTGGTGCCTTCGTAAATCGCCGAGATGCGTGAGTCGCGATAGTACTGCGCCGCGCCGGTCTCCTCGATGAAGCCCATGCCGCCGTGGATCTGTACGCCCAGCGAGGTGACGTCGATGCCGACTTCGGTGCTCCAGCCCTTGACGATCGGGATCATCAGGTCGACCAGGGACTGATGCATGTGCTTTTCAGCCTGATCGGTCGAGCGCTCGGCGATGTCGAGGCAGCTTGCGGTCCAGTAAATCAGCGCCCGCGTGGCCTCGGTGTAAGCGCGCATGGTCAGCAACATGCGCTTCACATCCGGGTGAAAAATGATCGGTACGGATTTTGGCGAGGGGCCCAGCGAAGCCGGCACCGGCACCGTCGGGCGCCCCTGCACGCGTTCGCGCGCCCACACCAGCGCATGCTGGTAGGAACGCTCGGCGATCGACACGCCTTCGAGACCGACGCCGAGGCGCGCGGCATTCATCATCACGAACATGTACTCGAGGCCGCGATTCGGCTCGCCCACCACATAGCCGGTGGCGCCGCCGTCCTCGCCGTAGACCATCACGCAGGTGGGGCTGGCGTGAATGCCGAGCTTGTGTTCGATCGACACGCACTTCACATCGTTGCGCGCCCCGAGCGAGCCGTCGGCGTTCACCATATTTTTCGGCACCACGAACAGCGAAATCCCCTTCACGCCCTCGGGCGCGCCTTCGATGCGCGCCAACACCAGATGGATGATGTTCTCGGTGTAGTCGTGCTCGCCGTAAGTGATGAAAATTTTCTGGCCGAATACTTTGTAACTGCCATCGGCCTGCGGCACCGCCTTGGTCCGCACCAGGGCCAGATCGGAACCGGCCTGCGGCTCGGTCAGGTTCATGGTGCCGGTCCACTCGCCCGCCACCATCTTCGGCAAATAGGTGTCCTGCAGGTATTTGGAGCCATGCTGCACCAACGCTTCGACCGCGCCATTGGTCAGCAGGGGGCAGAGCTTGAACGCCATATTGGCGCTGCCCAGCATTTCGCTGACCGGGATCGCGATCGTATGCGGCAGACCCTGGCCGCCGTATTCAGCGGGACCGGCCAGCAGGCTCCAGCCGCCCTCGATATATTTCCAGTACGCCTCCTTGAAACCCTTTGGCGTCGTTACCTTGCCCTGGTCCCATTTGGCGCCCTCGATATCGCCGGAGCGATTGAGCGGCGACAGCACATTGGCCGAAAACTTGCCCGCTTCATCAAGAATGGCTTCCGCGAGATCGGCGGTCACTTCCTCGCAGCCGGGCAACGCGCCGATCTTGTCGAGGCCGACCACATGCTTGAGGATGAAATTGATGTCTTTCAGCGGGGCGGTGTATTCACTCATGGCGGTCGCTTTCAATCGATACGGGTGCGGCTTGCGGGAAAAATAAAAGCGCTGAATTTACAACTTGGCAGTCAACTCCGGCACCAGCTGGAACAGATCGCCGACCAGGCCGTAATCGGCAACCTGGAAAATCGGCGCTTCCGGATCCTTGTTGATGGCGACGATCACCTTGCTGTCCTTCATGCCGGCCAGGTGCTGGATCGCGCCCGAAATGCCCACCGCGATGTAGAGCTCGGGCGCCACGATCTTGCCCGTCTGGCCAACCTGGTAATCGTTGGGGCAGTAGCCCGAATCGACCGCGGCGCGCGAGGCGCCGATCGCCGCGCCGAGCTTGTCGGCGAGCGCCTCGACGATCTTGAAGTTTTCCCCGCTCGCGAGGCCGCGTCCGCCGGAAACGATGCGCTTGGCCGCCGCGAGCTCGGGGCGCGCAGACTTGGTGAGCTCCTGCGAGACGAGCTTCGATTGCGCCTTGTCGGGGCCGGCGGCGAGCGTTTCGACCGGCGCGGATCCGGACGCGAGTGCGGCATCGAATCCCGTGGACCGCACGGTGACGACCTTGACCGCGTCCGACGACTGCACGGTGGCGAACGCATTGCCGGCGTAAATCGGGCGCACGAAGGTGTCGGGCGATTCGACGCCGATGATGTCCGAGACCTGCGCGACATCGAGGAGCGCCGCCACGCGCGGCATGAAGTTCTTGCCGAATGAGCTCGCCGGTGCGACCACGTGCGAGTAACCCTTGGCGAGCGGAGCTACGAGCGCGGCGATGTTTTCCGCAAGGCCCGTGGCGTAATGCGGCGCTTCGGCAAGCAGTACCTTGGCGACGCCGGCGAGCTTCGATGCCGCCTCCGCGGCGGCCTTCGCGCCCTGCCCCGCGACCAGCACGTGGACCTCACCGCCCATCTTCGCGGCGGCGGTCACGGCGTTCGGCGTTCCCGGCTTGAGGTGACTGCCGTCGTGCTCGGCGATGACGAGGACGGCCATGTCAAATCACCTTCGCTTCGTTCTTGAGCTTCGAGACCAGCTCGTCGACGTCCTTCACCATCACGCCGCCCTTGCGCTTGCCGGGCTCGGCGACCTTGAGCGTCTTCAGACGCGGCGCCACGTCGACGCCCAGGTCGGCGGGCTTCACGACCTCGAGCGGCTTCTTCTTCGCCTTCATGATGTTGGGCAGCGTCGCGTAACGCGGCGTGTTGAGGCGCAGGTCCGTGGTCACGATCGCGGGCATCTTCACCTCGATCGTTTCCAGCCCGCCGTCGATCTCGCGCGTGACGCGCGCCGAGCCCGCGTCCAGCTCGACCTTGCTCGCGAAGGTGGCCTGCGGCCAATCGAGAAGCGCGGCGAGCATCTGCCCCACCTGGTTGGCGTCGTCGTCGATCGCCTGCTTGCCGGCGATCACGAGTCCGGGCGATTCCTTCGCCACCAGCGCCTTGAGCAGCTTGGCCACGGCGAGCGGCTGCAGCTCGACGTCGGTCTCGACCAGGATGGCGCGGTCGGCGCCCATCGCCAGCGCAGTGCGCAGCGTTTCCTGGCACGCCACCGGCCCGACCGAGACCGCGATCACCTCGGTCGCCTTTCCCGCCTCCTTCAGCTTCAACGCCTCCTCGATCGCGATCTCGTCGAAGGGGTTCATCGACATCTTCACGTTGGCGAGCTCGACGCCGGATTGGTCGGACTTCACGCGCACCTTCACGTTGAAGTCGACCACGCGCTTGACGGGAACGAGGATTTTCATCGCGGGGACGATCGATTCAAACGACCGTTTGAAGTATACAGGCTCGCCTCGAAGCTACCCCTTGCGGCGCCGACGCAGGAGGGCCTCCAGCTCGCCCACGATCCCGCGGCGAAACGCGAGGACGCAGACC